>OZ243933.1:0-1017379 GCA_965214105.1 Phototrophicaceae bacterium | reverse complement strand
GGTTCCCTTCCAGCTCGGCGGTACCCGCCAACGCTTCCTTCGCCGAGATGCTGCCAGCGCTCTGGCTGCCCGCTTTCGCGGCCACGCTGGTGATGCTCGCCTATATCTCCCGCTTGACGCGCGCGGGCGTGATAGAAGAACTCAAGCGTGATTATGTGCGCACAGCCGCCCTGAAAGGCATCCCCTGGCGCACGGTCATCTGGCGGCATGTCTTGCGCAACGCCCTGCTCCCCACCATCACCGTCATCGCCCTCAGCATCAGCTGGCTGGTCAGCGGCTTGGTTGTGATCGAATACGTCTTTGGCTTCCCCGGGCTCGGTAGCTTGCTAATCGCGGCGATCGAGCGGCGCGACCTGCTGCTGGTGCAAGCCATCGCCATGGTCACCGTTACTGTCATTCTCTTCGCCAACCTGTTTGCCGATGTTGCATACGCCCTGCTAAACCCGCGCGTGGAACTGAGCTAGAGCAGAAGCAAAACCGGCTCAATAACTCAGAAATCCGCCATCGACGCGCCAGGTTGCGCCAGTTACAAAACTCGCTTCATCGCTGGCGAGAAAAGCCACGACAGCGCCGATCTCGCTCACATTCCCGTGGCGCCCCAAGGGTGTATGGCGGAGGTATTTGCCAGTGCCGCCCGCCTCAGTGACTGTATCGCTGAAATCGGCGCTGGATTCGGTAGCGACTTCGCCAGGCGCCACCAGATTGACGCGGATATTATGCGGTGCCAATTCGATGGCCGCCCCTTTGCACAAGCCATCCAAGCCGGCTTTCGCCGCGCCATAGGGCGTCGCATTCTCTTGGGCAGCAAATTGCGCCACCGAAGAGATGCTGATGATGCTGCCGCCTTCGCCTTGCTCGATCATCTGAAAAGCCGATTCTTGCGTACAGATGAAGGCACCGGTCAGATTGACATCGATCGTCTCCCGCCAATGCTCATCGGTCTCTTCAAGAAAGGGGCGGACGTCAGCCGAAGCGCCGGTTAAAGCCGCATTGTTGACCATGACATCAAGGCGACCGAAGGCGGATACAGTCCGCGCGATCATGTCTTGCGCCAACTCTCGCTGTGTAATGTCGCAGCCGACCGCGATGGCGCTATGCCCCGCCGCATTCAAGAGCGTCGCTTTTTCTTCGGCGAGCTTGATGTCGGCTGGGCGCTGCGCCAATGCCAGGGCCGCGCCTTCACGCGCGCAGCACTGCGCGATGCCCCAGCCGATACCGGTCGCGCCGCCAGTGATGATGACTACTTTGCCATCGAGTCGCCCGCTCATGGATTCAATTCCTCGCCCTTAAGGCTCAAGTTGCATAATGTCAGCCACTTCGACCAGGGGCACGGATCTGCCATCGGTCATTCGCTGTATCGCTTTGCTGTCCTTGAAGCCGATGCCAGTCAACACACAGACGACGTTCTCATGCCCCTTTAAGCGGCTCGCTGCCAGATCGGCTTTGACCGCCGCCCACGTGATCGCTGCCGCCGGCTCCACAAACAGCCCTTCGCGCCGGGCCAATTCCGCCTGGGCTTGGTAGGTATGCTCATCGGCGATGGAGACCGCCCAGCCCTGCGATTCCCGCAAGTCCTTCAATACCAGGTCGCCATCTGGCGGCGCAGTCAATATGATGCCAGAGACGGCGCTGGTACAGTCGTCAAGCGCTTCAATCGCGCGGTCATCGCGCCAGGCTTGCGACAAGGGGTCGCAGCCCTCCGGTTGAATCGCCACCAGGCGCGGCAAGCGATCAATATAACCAGCGGCGTGCCACTCGCGGAAGCCTTTCCAGATGCTGCTAAGCAAGCCGCCGCCACCGACCGGCACATACACCACATCAGGCGCATCACCCTTCAGCTGCTGGCAGATTTCGTAGGCGATGGTCTTGGCCCCTTCCATCGATTGCGGGCTGTAGCGGCGGGCGGTGATCAACATCAGCCACTTGTTGAGTTCACATATCTTGCGGGCATTGCTCCAGGTCTCGGCGTCAATTGCCGGGTCATAACCCATGCCACGCACAGACATGATCTGCGGTCCATAGGCGATGATTTGGGCGATCTTTGCCCGCGGCGCTCGTTCTAGCGTGAAGACATAGCCATCCGCCCCGGCACACGCCCCATAAGCCGAGAGCGCGGCGCCGGCATTGCCCGACGAGACAGTCGCCCAAGCCCCCAAGCCCAATTGCCGCAAATAAGAAATGCCCACCGAAGCGATACGGTCCTTATAGGAGCCAGTTGGGTTCAACCCCTCATTCTTGAAGTAGAGCCGCGGCAGGTCCCGCGCCACCCCAAGCCGCGCCGATTGCAGCAGCGGGGTATCGCCTTCGCCTAGGCTGACGATATGCGCCGGGTCAGCCAAGGGCAGCTGCGCGGCAAAGCGCCAAATGCCGGGCCGCTCGTCATTAAGCGGGATCGCTGCCGAATCATATCGGACATCGAGGAAACCGCCATCGCGCGGGCAGGCTGCGGCGCTCATATCGGCGCAGATCTGGCCACAGGTCATACAAATAAGCTCATACATTGATTTCCAACTCTCTCAAGACAGGGCAGTTATTTGCCGCGGCGAAGGACTCGCATAGACGCCAGCGGCGCCCCTGCCATTCTATACATTGTTGTGTCATAGCGGGCGACATAGCAAGGCTGAGCCTGCTACTGAGGCGCGCCGACCAGGTCCAGCTCCTCCACGAAGTGACAGGCTGCCCATTGACCAGGGCTAATTTCTCTAAGCGCTGGTTCTTCCTCCTGGCAACGGGCTTGGGCGTATTGGCAGCGCGGATGAAAATAGCAGCCCACTGGCGGGTCGGCCGGGTTGGCGATTTCGCCCGGCAGGATAATCCGATTTCTATCAACATCGGGGTTGGGCGTCGGCACTGCCGAAAGCAAGGCTTCGGTGTAGGGATGCTTGGGGAAGAAGAAAAGCTGCTCCTTCGGCGCCACCTCAACCAGCTTGCCGACATACATCACGGCAACGCGGTCCGAAATATGCTCGACCACGCTCAAATCATGGGCGATGAACAGATAAGACAGGCCGAATTCGCTCTGCAGGTCATTGAGCAGATTTAAGATCTGCGCCTGGGTCGAGACATCCAGCGCCGATACCGGCTCGTCAGCCACGATCAGCCGCGGATTAGTCGCCAGCGCGCGCGCCACGCCAATTCGCTGACGTTGGCCGCCGCTGAAAGCATGCGGGTAGCGCCGCAGATGTTTGGCTTCCAAGCCGACGACATCCATCAAATGCGAGACGCGCTTCTCCAGCTCTTTCCCCTGTGCCAGCTTCGCCAGTTTCAGCGGCTCGCCAACAATATCGAGTATCGTCCAACGCGGGTCAAGCGAATAAAAGGGGTCTTGAAAGATCATATTGGCATGGCGCCGAAGGTCGCGCAGTTCCCGCTGGCTGATGGCGGCCATATCGATCGTCGTATCGTCATCAACTTGGAAATGAATCGTCCCCGCAGTCGGGTCAAGCGCGCGCAATATGCAGCGCCCCACAGTCGTTTTGCCCGAGCCCGATTCGCCGACCAAGCCCAGCGTTTCGCCCGCCCGAATCTCTAGGCTGACGTCATCAACCGCCTTGACCTGCCCGACCACCCGCCGCAGGAAACCCTTTTCCACTGGGAAATATTTCTTCAAGCCCCTTACTTTCAACAGCGGCTGCTCGTTCATATTGCCAATTCTTCCCGCTCGTCATGCAGGAAACAGCGCGCGTAGTGCTCGTCTTCCATTTCTACCAAAGCGGGCAGCGCCGTATTGCAGCGGCCCGCGATTACATCGGCGCAGCGTGAACAGAATCCGCAGGCATGTGGCATGCCGATGGGGATGGGAACGGTGCCCTCAATCGCCTGCAGGCGCTCGCTGCGCTGCCCGATACGCGGTGTTGAAGCCAAGAGCCGGCGCGTATAGGGGTGCAAAGGATTGTTGAATATATCACGCACCGAGCCTTGTTCAACAATCTTCCCCAAATACATCACCGCGACTTTATCGCAAATCTCTGCGATGATGCCCAAATCATGCGTGATATAAAGCACAGCCATGTCGAATTGCGCTTGCGTCCGCGCGATGAGATCCAATATCTGCGCCTGCACCGTCACATCCAGCGCGGTTGTCGGCTCATCGGCGATCAGCAGCCGCGGCCGGCAAGCCAGCGCCATCGCGATCATGACACGCTGACGCATCCCGCCGGAGAAGTGATGCGGATACTCTTCCATGCGTTGAACGGGATTGGATATGCCCACCAGATCTAGCATTTCAAGCGCGATTTTGTAGGCTTCCCGTTTCTTTGATGTGACGTGCAGCCGAACCGCTTCCATCAGCTGGTTGCCGATGCTGTGGATTGGCGACAGGCTCGACATTGGCTCTTGGAAGATCATCGCGATTTCATTGCCGCGAACGCTGCGAATCGCCGCCCCGGCCGGGTCCACCTGCGCCAGGTCAATCAAGCCGCCTAATTCAGTCCGATAATTGATGCCGCCATTCACGATGCGCCCCGGCTTTGGCACCAGGCGCATCAAAGACTGCGCCGTCACCGTTTTGCCGCAGCCGCTCTCCCCAATTAGCCCAAAGACTTGCCGCTCTTCAATGGCGAAGCTGACGCCGTCGACCGCCTTGAGCGTGCCTTCATCAACCGCGAAATGCACACCCAAATCCTCGACCTCAATGACGGGCGCCGCGCGCCTAAGCCCAAATTGATCCCGCTGCCGCGCCTCGTTCATTGCTTTAGCACCCCACGACATCGGCATTCCAAGCGGAGACGCCAATGCCCTCCACCTGGCTCACCGTGACCTGGCGCTGCTCGCCCGGCTCCAGCCAGAAATAGCTATCGGAGCAAGAGAAGTGGTGGGAAATATCTGGGCAATCGAAGTGAACCGCGACGGCGGGCAAATCACCAATGTTGCTAACTAAGACGGCATCCGCGCCGATGGCTTCAATCGCAAGCTGCGTCCGCGGCAAGTTGAAAAGGCAGCCTTGAATCGCCGCGTAATTCAGCCAATAAAAGACGCGTTCCACCACCCCATAGCCCGAAACATCAATTTCCGCGACGATAAACAAAGGGCAGTTCCAGGTTTGATCCAAACCCAGGTGGAAGTCCTGCAGGCGATGGACCCTGCCAGGCGAGCCGATGCCGCCAGTTCTCACTTGACCAAGAAACTGCAAATCACTGCCATACGCGCAGACATCGATCGTCCAAGCCTGCTTATCCAGCTGGCCTCGGTCGTCCAAGAGATAAACCGGAAAGCTGGTCGCTACGCCGACGCAGGACAATCGCTTAAACAGGACACAGACTTTCAGCGGTCGATAGGCGGCGCGCAAGATATGGTAAGCTAGCTTCGGCGCGCCGTGCCAATCCACCGTCGCCCAGGAAGCGGCCGGGTTATTGTCAGTCAGCTTGTAATAGCAGACGCCGGTGGCTTGGGGCCAGCGGGCGCGCGCCAGCTCAAGCGTGTGCCGCATGCCGGTCGCCTGTGCCATCTGCATGCCGAGGATGAAGTTCTTCAACGAGTCGGCTGGCAGGAAATCGGCGACATACTGCGCCATGATGCCCTGCTCGGCTTTGAGATTGAAGACCGGCATATGGTGGGTGAAGCTGCTCTCGCCCGCGGGGGGCCAGGCGTCGATTTCCTCGGGCGGCAAATAGCGTTCGACCGTCTCGTAATTGGGCAGGGATGCCAGGCCGAATTCGCCGATGAAAGTGGCGCTAAGCGACAAGTTGTAATCGAGCGGATGGTGCTGCCAAAAGACGTGGTAGCTATGGATGCTGCCGCCCCAGGGTTCGCCGCGGTGGAAGGGGCGGGTGCCATCTAGCTCGTAGCTGTAGCGCCCCATCATATCGATTGCCTCGCCGAAGGGCTCGCCCGATTCGTTGCCGCCGCCCCACATCACCAGCGACGGGTGGTTGCGCAGGCGAATCGTATTATGGCGCACGGTCTCTTCGAGAATGTCGTAGGGCTGGATGCGATGGCTATTCCAGGCGGTGGGCCACTCTTGCATGACCATGATGCCGCGCCGGTCCGCCAAGTCGTAGAATTCGTCAGTCTCCGGCATGCCACTGCCCCAGGCGCGCAACAATTGCATATGCGAATCTTCCGCCAGCTGCAGAAAGCGATCGTAGCGTTCCGGCTCAAAGCGCAGCAGCGCGTCCACTGTGCACCAATTCGCCCCCTTGACGAAGATCGGCTTGCCGTTGATAACGAAGGTCCAGTTATAAAGCTCGGGGTCGGGTCCGTCAGGCGCTGGGCGCATTTCTATCGTGCGAAGCCCGAAGGTGAAAGTGCTGTAATCGGGGGCGCCCGCGCCCGGCAAGAAGGACAGCGTCATGCGATACAGGTTGGGCTTGCCATAATCGACGGGCCACCAGAGCTGCGCCTCGGGCAGGGTGAATTCGAGCAGTTCCGATATTTCGCTTTGCTTCGCTTCCACATCGCAGGCGAAATGCCAGGCTTGCCCCGCAAAATTTTCCGGCTCGACGCTGCCAACTAAGCGGCCGCGCCAGCCGGTGGCTTGCCCCTTCAGCGACAGGCGCAGGCGCAGCAAGCCGGACTGCGCATCCAGCGTGGTGACGAAGGGATCGACAATCTCAACGGCCGGCGACGCCTTCAGTGAAACGGGACGCCAAATGCCGAGCGTGGGTAAATTGATGTAATGCCAGCCGTAGATATTGTTGATGACGGCAGTATTGAGCCAGCCGACATTCATGCCGATGAAGAAGTCGTTTGGCTCGCCACTGCCGATGCGCTGCGGCGCTGGGTCAAGCCGGACGATCAGCGTGTTTTCGCCCTCGCGCAATAGGGAAGTGACATCGTAAGCCAGTTCAGCGAACATGCCAATATGCTCGCCCAGCTTCTCCCCGTTCAGCCAGATGGCGCAAGAATCACAGATGCCGCCGAAGACCAGCCGCAGCCCACCACCAGCCGAGGGACGCTCGAATGTTTGTTTCAGCCACCAAGTCTTGAAGCTCTCCGCGCGGGCAATCTCATCATTGCGGCCAACGTAGGGATCGGGTATTCGCCCAGCTTGAAGCAAGGCGGTCTGTATGCTGCCGGGCACAACAGCGGGAATTGCATCGGTCCATGCGCCGTTCAGCCGTTCGCTTGCTGCGCCGCCCTCAGCCATTTGCCAGCCCTCATCCAGCGAGACCCGCAGCGGTCCCGCCGGGTGCGCGGCCCGGCCCCCGCTCAGCCTTAGAATTCTTGTTGCAGCGCCAGCCATGGGGCTTGGGCCAGGCGCGAAGGATTCTCGGTCGATTTGGTCTAAGCTTTTTGCTTCTGTCATAAGGCGGCCTTTTATCAAAGCGAATAAGGATCGGCGGCGTCGCGCAGGCCATCGCCGACGAAGTTAAACATCAATACAGTTACGATGATGAAGACGCCGGGTATGAGCTTCCAGGGTTGATGCACCAGCGCGCCGAAGTTCATCGTGTCTTGCAGCAGCACGCCCCAGCTGACGCCGGGTTCCTGCATGCCCAAGCCGATAAAGCTCAGCGCGGTCTCGCCCAGAATCATAACCGGGATCGACAGCGTCAAAGTTACGATCAAATGACTGGCGAAGTTGGGCAGCAGGTGACGCGTGATGATATACAGATCGGAGCCGCCGCTGAGCTTGGACGCGGTGACGAAATCCAGATCGCGCAGCGACAGTAGCTTGCCCCGCACGACGCGCGCCAAACCCGTCCAGCCCACAATCGACAATACGATGGTGATGGCGAAATACGTGTGGGAGACGGGCCAGTTGCGCGGGATGGCGGCTGAAAGCACCATCCAGAGCGGCAAGGTCGGGATGGCAATGAGCAGGTCGATGATGCGCTGAATCGCTTCGTCAACCATGCCGCCAACATAGCCGGAGATGCCGCCAATCAAGCAGCCGAGGACGAAACTAATCGAGACGCCGCCCAAACCGACGAATAGCGAAACGCGAGCCGCGATGACCGTGCGCGAGAATAAGTCTCGGCTCACCGAATCGGTGCCGAACAGCGTGATGTTTGTGTCTCCATCGACGCCGAAAAGGTGGATATCAAGCTGGAACAAACCCAGAATCTCATAAGGCTCGCCGCGGACGAAGAAGTGAATGGGGTATTTTTTGTCTTCCTGCTCCGTATATATCTCGCGAAAGGTCCGGGAGTGGAAGCTGCGTTCCCGCGCGTAGACATAGGGTTGGAGCAAGTTGTCCCCCAGGCCAAAATGGATGACGCTCGGCGGCGCGTCCTTATAGCCCTTCAAGCGGTAATGAGCTGGATATGGCGCGATGAAATCGGCACATATCGCCATCAAATACAGAGCGACCAGAACGGGCAAACCTAAACGCGCGAGCCGATGGCGCCAGAAACGCCGCCGAATCAGCTTGCCGCGCGACAAATACTCGATTGAATCGTCCGAAGCAACTGGCAGGGCAGCAGCGATGTTTTCCTGCGCTTCCATCAATTATTCCAAAACTCTCAACTATTCCAAAACTCGCCTTTGCCGATAATTCCGCCCTTGATCAGTCATACCGAATCCGCGGATCCAGCCAGACTAGCGCAATATCAGAAATCAAGGTGCCGATGAGCGTCAAGGCGCTTAGGATCATGATGATGCTGCCCGCTAGATACATATCTTGGCGCAGGACGGCAGTCAAAAGTACGGGTCCAATCGTCTGCAAGTTGAGGATGATGGACACCAGCGCTTCGCCGCCCACCATCGCCGGCAGCAGCCAGCCGATTGTGCTGAAGATGGGGTTGAAGGCAATGCGCACTGGGTACTTCCACAGCAGCCGCCTTTCGCTCAGCCCCTTTGCCCGCGCCGTAACCACATATTGCTTATTCAGCTCATCAAGCAGATTGGCGCGCATCACACGAATTAAGCCCGCTGTGCCGGCGGTAGCCAAGACCAAGACCGGCACCCAGACATTCTTCATCATGTCAATCACCTTCGCAATCGACCAGGGCGCGTGTTTGTATTCCAGCGAAAACAAGCCGGTGACCGCATGTCCCGTCTGCGCAAAGACGATCCACATGATGATGATGGCGAAAAGAAAATTAGGTATCGCCAAGCCGATGAAGCCAATAAAGATCGAAAGATAATCCATCAGCGAATACTGGTGCGTCGCCGAATAAATGCCGATTGGAATGGCAATCACCCAGACGACAATCGTCGAGACCATCGATATGATCATGGTCGCCGGCAGGCGCTCCTTGATGATGTCGGAAACCGGTTTGTTATCATGGCTGCTGCCATAAGAGCCGAAAGACCGCCCCAAATCACCATGGACGATGAAGTTGCGCATCCAGCGAAAATACTGCGTGTAGAGCGGTTTGCCCAAGCCATAACGCTGTTCGAGGCGTTCTACTTCGGCTTGATCAACTTTTAAGCCTTGGCTTTCCAAGCGGTTTACATAACTACTGAGGTAATCGCCGGGCGGAAGCTGGATGATGAAAAAGGAGATCATCGACAGCAGTATCAGCATCGGGATAAGAATGAAAATCCGGCGCGCAATGATGCGAAGCATTTAGTTCTCCCGGCTGATGGCTCGCGTAAAGACTAATTTGATGAGCCAACCGGCCGCGCAATATTTGACTTTGCTACTTTGATTAAGGATAATAGCATATCTGATTCGCAAAGGCACATTCGCGGGTTGGTTGCAGAATCCCTCAATAGAGTAAGCAGATTATCTGTTTAAGGAGAATAAAATGTCCGTTTCATACCGCAAGCTAGTCCTTTTCTTGCTTGTCGCCACCATGATTGTTGGTCCTGGCGCGCTCTTCGGCGCCGCGCAGGATTGCATGTACCAGGAAGCGCCGATGCTGGCGGAGATGGTCGCCGCTGGGGATTTGCCGAGCGTCTGCGACCGCCTGCCAGATAACCCGATCGTACTCTCCAGCGGCGTTCTGCTGCCAGAGTCATACGTCGCGCCCGCGATTGGCGTCTATGGCGGCGAGCTGCTCATGACCTGGCAGAATAACGTGGTGATGAAGGAGACGCTGTTCAATACGCAGAACCGCGACGACAACACGCTGGCGCCCAATATCATCGAAGAATTCACCATCAGCGACGATGCCAGCGAATACACCTTCCAGCTGCGTTCGGGGCATAAGTGGTCTGATGGCGCGCCACTCAGCACTGAGGATGTGCGCTTCGCCTACGAAGATGTCATCAGCAATGCAGAGCTGCGGCCCTCGGTCCCCACTTATTTGCGAACCGGCAATGTGCCCGATGGCGCGCCGGCAACGCTGGAAATTATCGACGAGACCACCTTCAAATTCACATTTGAGGGCGCCTATCCCGGTTTCGCCGCTAGCTTGGTGGCGCTGGGCACCGGCTACCTGGACATCATCAAGCCGAAACACTACCTGGCGCAATACCATGCCGATTACGGCGATGCGGATGAGATTGGGTCCGCGGTCGAAGCGGAGGGCTTGGAGAGCTGGGTGGAACTCTTCAACGCGAAAGACGTATCCGGCTGGTGCGAGAACTGCCTGCAGGCGATTGGCTTCCCGCAATTAGGACCATGGGTCCGCGTTGACGGACCGGAAGAAGAAGTGGTCACACAGCGCAATCCCTATTACTTCGCCGTCGATGCCGATGGCAACCAGCTTCCCTATCTTGATAGACGCCGCGCCGTCATCAACCAATGGGGGATCATGGAAACGGCCGAGCTGATGATGTTCGCCGGCGATGTGCATTATTTCTGGACGACCAGCCTGGCAAACTTGCCGCTATTCATCGAGAACGAGGAGAATGGCAATTACAGTACCTACGTCTACCCCAACAAAGATTCGCGCATGTTCCACATCAACCTCAGCTATGATGACCCGACCTGGCGCGAAGTCACTTGGGACGCGCGCTTCCGAAATGCGGTGATGCTGGCGATTGACAGCGAAGATTTGATAAACGCCATTTACTTTGGCCAAGCCAGCCTGCCGACGATCGCGCCAAGCGATTACGATGTCGAAGCCGCGAACGCGCTGCTGGACGAGATGGGCATGACAGAGCGCGATGCGGATGGCTATCGCCTGTCGCCCAGCGGCGAGCCATTCTCGATCATGCTTGAAGTTGGCGCGGGCGGCGGCGATTATTCAGACCCGGCGCCGTTCTTTGTCGATTACATGAAAGATGTCGGCATCAATGCCGACTTCCGCAATATCGACAGCGCCTTGCTGGGCGAACGCCGCGCCTCAAACGAGATGCAAGCTGGCATCAATTGGAACACGGCGCCGCTCTTTGCCGCCCACACCTACCCAGATTACATCCCGAACAGCAATTGGGCGCCCCTGTGGAGCCAATGGTACGACAACAACGAGATGGGCGAAGCGCCGCCGGATTGGATCATGGGGCTTTACGCCATCCATGAAGACTTGGTCAGCCACCCGCCGGGCAGTGAGGGCTTCATCGCCGCATCGGCCGCCCGCGATGCCTGGCTCTACGACAATGTGCCCTTCTTCACCCATGTCGAGAATCCGGGAATCGTCCACATGTGGTCGAATTGCATCGCCAATGTGCCCGATGGCGCTTTCCATCATGGCTCATGGGCAAGCCATAAGCTGATCTACTTCAAGCCGGATTGCTAAGCGCGGTCTGGCAAAGGCCAAACTTTGGCAGGGGGGCTGAGCAATTCCAGCCCCCCGTCTAAACGCTTGCAGGCGCGTCGCGCAATAATGCAATTGACAACGATGGCGCAGTCCCCCACCATACCGCTTTCCGCAGCCTCTGCCTTAGCGCGTCTATTGCCCATAAAATTTCTGAAATTATTCGGATAAATTCACATGGCTTTCACCTCTAACTCCAGCCTGGCCGAGATATTGGCCTCAGCCAAAGGACGAGCGGCGCTGGCGGCACATCTGCCCGAGCTGCTGGAAAGCTCGCCGGCGCTGCCACAGCCGAGCCAAGCGCTGAAGGACCTGCCTCACCGCTGGCGCAAAAAGCTGCCGGCGCTGCTGCACGACATAAACCGCCCCGCCGAAGCAGCCTGGCTTGAGGGCGGCGAGCCGCTTTCGATGAATGCCCTAGACCGCGAAGCCTTCGCGCCCCGCTTCACGCCCTGGGACCTGGCGGCAGAGGATGTCGCGCTCAGCGCAGAACCAGCCAAGCATCCAGCAGGCAGGCGGCGGCTCTCGCTGGATGGCGAGTGGCGGCTGGCTGAAGGCGGCAAGTTCGCCGATAGACTGCAGGGTGCCTGGGACGACTCGATTGCGGCGCAAGTGCCGGGCAGCGTGCACACAGCCTTGGTTGACGCGGGGCGAATACCAGAAACAACATTCGGGCGCAACCAGGAAATCGCTCGTCAAGAGAGCTTCAAGACTTGGTGGATGCGATGCGATTTTAGCCGACCAGCAGACATGGTCGGTGAAAAGCTCCTGTTCGGCGGCGTCGCCAACCGCTGTACCGTCTGGCTGAATGGAGAGATGCTGGGCAGCCACGAAGGCATGTTCGGCGGACCCGATTTCGATATCGCCGGCAAGCTGCGCGAGCGCAATACCCTGGTTCTGCGGCTCGATCCAGTGCCCTTCGAAATTGATGTGCATCGCCCATTTAATCCCGATAGCAATGACAGTTGGAAACACACGGTCGTCTTCAACAATGTCTACGGTTGGCATTATGCCAATTTGCAATCGCTCGGCATTTGGCGCTCGGTCGAAATATGCGATTGTCCAACTGTCGCGCTGGTCCATCCATTCATGCGCACGCGAGACGCGGCCGACGGCATCGCGGAACTGGCGCTGCAGTTCGCGGGCGACGCACGCGGCTTTGGCGGTACGCTGCGGCTGACAATCGCGCCGGAAAACTTCGATGGCGCGCCTTATTCTTTCTCGAAGCGCCTACAGTCGGATACGGCAAATCAGTCCTGCAATCTACGCTTTCAAATCCCGGACGCCCGCGTTTGGTGGCCCCTCGATATGGGCGAGCAGCCCTTGTATCAGGTCACGCTGTCTTTCACGCCGGCTGATGGCAGCGCCGCTGATGTCCACCGCTTTACCTTTGGGCTGCGCACTATCGAAATGGCGCCTCTGCCCGGCGGGCCGCGCTCCGACCGCTATAACTGGACCTTCGTCATAAACGGGCAGCCTATGTTCATCAAAGGCACCAATTGGTGCACGCTGGACGCGCTGCTCGATTTCCGGCGTGAACGCTACGAGCGCTTCATACAATTAGCGGCGATGCAGCATGTGCAGATGTTCCGCCCCTGGGGCGGTGGCCTGCCCGAAACCGATGACTTCTACGATCTCTGCGACCGCTACGGCATTCTGGTAATGCAGGAGTGGCCCACCGCCTGGAACAGCCATGTAACGCAGCCCTACGATATGCTGGAAGAAACCGTGCGGCGCAATACGCTGCGCCTGCGCAATCATCCGTCGCTGGCGATGTACGGCGGCGGCAACGAATCGAGCGAGCCCTTTGGGCCAGCCATCGACATGATGGGACGGCTCAGCATCGAGCTGGACGACACGCGCGTTTTCCATCGGGGCGAACCATTCGGCGGGAGCACGCACGATTACGGCACCTACTGGGGGCGCCAGAACCTCGATTACAGCCTGAACATGACGTCGGTATTCTGGGGCGAGTTTGGCTTGGCTTGCAGCCCGGTTTATGAGTCGGCGCTGCGTTACTTGCCCGCCGAAGAGAAAGATGTCTGGCCCCCGCTTGAGGGCGGGGCATTCGCTTATCACACCCCGATATTCGATACCTACGAAGATGTCTCTCGCTTGAAGCAGAACGCTGGCTACTTTGTGCCGCAGGATTGCACCTTCGAGCAATTCACGATTGGCTCGCAGCTTTCGCAGGTGGTCGGCATCCGCCATACGCTGGAGCGGGCGCGCTGCCGCTGGCCCCATAGCACCGGCGCCTTATACTACAAGATGACCGACAATTATCCGGCGGCCTCCTGGGCTTGCATCGATTGGTACGGCGCGCCCAAGATGGGCCACTACTTCTTCCAGGACGCTTTCGCGCCACTGCATGCCCCCGCGCTCTTCAGCAGCACAAACACTGTCGGCATACCGATAAGCCTGCCCGTCTATTTGCTCGATGACGCCGGCGCGCTGGCGGATAGCAGCTGGCAGGTGAGCGCCCGCGCCTACAGCGGCGAGCTGCAGTTAATCAAGCGCGAAGACTTCGCGGGTGAAGGCAGCGTGACCAATCCGCACAAGCTGGGCGAATTCACGCTCACGTTTGAAGAGACCAATACCGTCCCGCTCTTTGTAGTGACGGAAGTCTGGCGCGCTGGCGAGCTCGCCCAGCGCAGCTTCTACTTCGTAAACTTCGAGCCAGTCAAAGGCAGCCTCTTCACTTTGCCAAATACAAGGCTGGCTTTCGAATTGCGGGGCAACTCTGTCATCGTGCGCAATACGGGTAACTTGCCCGCGGCGGCGGTTGATGTCTCGCGACCCGGGTTCCTCGACAGCTTCACAGTCTCGGACAATTACTTCTGGCTTGAGGCGGGCGAGAGCAGGACCCTCGAAGTCAGCGAAACTGAGGGGCTGGTCGTCAGCGCCTGGAATGCGCCGGCGGTAAAATCAGCTAGCTAGACAGCCACCGCATTGCTGATCTTCAACACGAGCGGATTGAGCCACTTCCGATTGTTGTATAGCCGCTGCGCCCGACAGAAGGAAATGCGCAGTTGGCCGCCAGCTTGCTGCCAGCGCGTTTTGGGGTCAACCTCCGGCTGATACTCGAGCACCTGCCCCGATTGCCCCAACACTTCGATCTCGGTGGCCGCAGTGGCGCGCACCGACTTCAGGCTGATCGTCCGCCAAGCGCCCATATCAAGCGGGGGCGCGGTATCGAAGACATAGACTGTTCCCTCATCGGCGCGCCAAGTGAAGTAGGCAGCGCCTTCGCGGCTCACCAGCCAGGGGCGCACAGAGCGCGTCGCTTCCCCATTTACGAAGTTCCACAGGCCAATCTCGCGGACGCGATCGTCCATATTGCGCGGCAGCTTGCCATCGGCGTCGGGTCCGCCGACAGCCAGCAGCAGGGCACCCCCGCGCGAGCGGATGTCGATCAGCAGCTCGATCAATTCGCGCCCGCTCTTGAGCGCGTCGTTGCCCGCTTTGTATTGCCATTGTGTGCCGATGGTGTAATGCGCTTCAAAAGGACCGTGCGTCTCGCCCCGGCGTTCTTGTTCCGGCGTGATGATGCCGCCCCGCGTGATCATGATATCGCGGTTTAAACGCCAAGTGTATTCGACCAGCGAGCGCGTGGCATCGCGGTAGCCATCAAAGCACAGAATATCGGGTTGGTAGCGCTCGATCAATTCGCGGATCTGCGCCTTGTCGTAGGCAAGCAGCTCGGCGTTAGTCTCGGGATTGGCATAGCTGTGAGCGCGCGCTGGCACCTGGCCCCGCCGCCACTGAAAATGCGCGTCATCAGGCGAGAAGTACATGCCCACCGGCAGCTTATTTTCACGCAAGGCAGCCACATATTCGCCTAGAATGTCCCGTCCATAGGGACTGTTCATCACATTGAAATCGGTCGTTGCCGTATCCCACATGCAAAAGCCGTTGTGATTCTTCGCCGTGACTGTCACATAATCGAAGCTGCAGAGCGTCGCCAGCCGCGCGTACCAGCCGGCGTCGAACTCACGCGGGTTGAAATAAGTTGGCAATTGCTTGAAATATCGGCGCAGATAATCGGCCGAGGCGCCGATCACCGAATGCGCATTCACCATACCCAAAGGCGCGTCCACCGTCCAATAAAGATACATGCCCAGCGCCATATCCTGATACCAGGCGAGGCGCTCGGCTGTATTGCGCATCTCGGTATATACGCCTTGCGATGCGCGGTCCTGCTCTTTATCCACTCCGTTTGTCATGCGCTCACCTTGCCGCTTAATCCAGGCTGGCATCGCCTTGCAGATTTAGGCCAATTTCCACCGCCAGCTCATTAAAGGCGCGCCACAGCCGCTCGGGCAGCTCGATGCCGTCGCGCGAACGCTGCCGCGCCTTGCGATATTCAGGCTCCCCCGGGAAGAGCACCTCGTCAATGCCAGCGCCCGCCTTCGATGATTTGGCATGGGCGATGAGTTCACGCGTACGCCGCTTAAAATCGTCGATGTCTTCAAAGGCAGCGATGTTCATGACCTGAAACAAAACGCCATTGCCGTGCGTCTGCGCCGCTTCGCTGACGTAGCCAGCGCCGCTCAAGCCGCCAGCCAGCATTTCGATCATGACGCCCAGCGCGTAGCCTTTGTGCCCGACGGGTCCCCCAAGGGGCAAGAGCCCGCCTGCGGGCGGACCATAAAAGTCGGCTGGCGCGCGCGATGGATTGCCATCGGCGTCGATGATCACATGCTCCGGCAATTGAGCGCCGCGAAATAAGTGATCGCGGACTTTGCCCTCCGGCATGACCGACGCCGTAATATCCACCAGCACGGGCCATGCCAAGCCGCTCGGCGCGGCGAAGGCAAGCGGCGTCGGCGTAAAACGTCCCTCGACCCCGCCCCAGGGCACGACGGATCCGTTTCCGCCAGTCTGAGAATTCACATAAGCCGTGCCGATCATGTCGCGCTGCGCCGCCATGATGACATATTCGCCCAGCCGCCCGATATGCGGGCAGTTCACCAGCGCCACCATGCTGATGCCCTGCCGCGCCGCTATCGCTATTGCCCGCTCCATAGCAATCTTGGCGGCAACCTGCCCCCAGGTTCGCTGGGCGTCCAGCAAGGCAGTCGCCCCCGTCTCGCGCAGCGTCACCACATCGGCTGCCATATCGATATAGCCAGCGCGGGCGAACTCGACATATTGCAGCAGGCGCATGAAACCGTGGGAATCATGCCCAGCCAAGTTCGCGCGCAGCAGGGTCTCCACCACCCAGGCTGAACGCTCAGGCGGCGAACCGAGCGCATCCAGCATCGACGCACCCAGCTCCCGGAGCTGTTCTACTTTCACCATTGGCATCGGGCCACTCCATTCCTTACTTGGGCGCGGAAGAGATTCAGCATTGCGCACGCTGGTCATTAGCGATAGCGCTTTGGCACGATGATACCCGACGCCCCCAATTCCAGCACACACCTTATGCGGGCTGAATGACAGCAAATTGGTTACAATCCTGGTAGCTATCAGCGGGCTGTTTCATGGGAGCGGTGAAAACTTGGATCTTTTTCCACTTATCAAAACAGTACAATCTTTACCATCGAGGGCCGCCCCTAGGAATTCTTATGACTAACTTAGGGCAACTTCCTTTCCTCGCTGGCGATAATACGTAAAATTCTTGACATTGAGCGATTTTAAGCAATTCAGCTATACCCATTATCTGAGACGCAGGACAGAGGATATAGAGATGAAACATCATGCTGGAATCCGAAGTTATGACCATACAGCCGCCGCCCTGGCTTTCCCACTCGGCGGCATCGGCACTGGCAACGTCTCGCTCGGCGCGCGCGGCGATTTGCGCGATTGGGAAATCTTCAACAGCCCGGCAAAAGGCGCGGCCCTTCCGCTGACCTTCTTCGCGCTGCGCTGCCAACAAGCGAAGCAAGACCCGCAGGCGCGCGTGCTCGAGGGACCGCTGCAGCCACCCTTCGATCTCTCACACGGCTTTCATCCGATGACCAGTGCCGGGCTGCCCCGCTTCCAAGGCACAACTTTTCAGGGGCAATATCCCTTCGCCGCCATCGAGTTTGAAGACGATAGGCTGCCGGTCTCGCTACAGCTGGAAGCTTACACGCCGCTGCTGCCCTTAAATCCGGAAGATTCGGGCATCCCCTGCGCGATACTGACCTATTCGGTTAGGAATACAACTGCCGATCCAGTCGATGTCACTCTTGTTGGCACGCTTAGCAATCCCATCGGCGGCAATCGCTTCGACCCCGATATGAACAAGGCAACGGTCGATATGGGGCGGGCAGTGAACCGCTGCCGCGATGAGGCAAACCTGCGCGGTTTATACCTGAGCAATGACCAGATTCCCGCGGGCGATACCAACTTCGGCAGCGTGGCGCTAAGCACCGATCACGATTCTGTCACGATGAAACGGTACTGGATGCGCGGCTTGTGGTGGGATTACTTGCAGGAATTCTGGGATGAGCTGCTGGCGGAAGGCAGCCTGCGCGACCCAGCCGACGACCAGCCCGGCGAGCGCCTGCCAACCGCGTCGCTGGGCTTGCATGATACGCTCGGACCGGGCGAAAGCAAAGATTTCCGTTTTATCCTGAGTTGGCACATACCCAACCGCCTCAACACCTGGGACGCGCGCACCCTGCCGATGCTGGGTGTTGCTGAAGCTGACGTAGGCATCGCGCGCAACCACTATGCCACCCGCTTTGACGACGCCTGGGACGTTGCCGATTACACCAAGCGTAATCTGGCTCGCTTGGAAGCGACAACGAGACAGTTCCACGACGCGCTCTTTGAAAGCAGCTTGCCGGCTGTCGTCCTCGATGCCATCTCAGCCAACATCGTGCCCCTGCGCAGCACCACCTGCTTCTGGCTCGAGGACGGCCGTTTCTATGGCTGGGAAGGCTGCAACGATGACTATGGCTGCTGCCCGGGCAGCTGCACTCATGTTTGGAGCTATGCCTACACCGGCGCGTATCTCTTCCCATCGCTGGAGCGGGAGATGCGCCAAATCGAATTCAACCTGGAAACCAGCGCCGATGGTTTCATGCGCTTCCGCTCCTTCGGCACCTTTCATGACGACTTCCTCTGGGGCGGGCGAACAGACGCGGCGGTCGATGGCCAGATGGGCTCAATCCTGCGCGCCTACCGCGAATGGCAGTTGAGCCGCGATGATGACTTCCTCGCCGAGATTTGGGACGGCGTCAAACGCGCTATCGGCTTCGCCAGCAGTTATTGGGATACCGACAAAGACCAGGTCCTGGACGCGGTGCAGCACAATACCTACGACATCGAGTTTCATGGTCCCAATCCACTATGCGGCATCTATTATCTGGCGGCACTGCGGGCGGTGGAAGAAATGGCGCGCGCCCTGGGCGAAGGCGACTTGAGCGCGCGCTGCCGCGCCGCATTCGAGATGGGCAGCGCCAACCTGGACGCCATGTTATGGAATGGCGGCTACTACATCCAGAAGCTCGATGATGTGAACGCCCAGCGCTATCAGCATGGCGACGGCTGCCTGTCCGACCAATTGCTGGGCCAGCTGCACGCCAGCCTGCTCGGTCTTGGGGATTTGCTACCGGCCGATCACGTAAAGACGGCGCTGAAATCAATTCACGAGCAGAATTTCAAGCGCGATTTCAGCGAGCACGCCAATTGCCAGCGGGTATACGCGCTGAACGACGAAGCCGGGCTGCTGCTTTGTTCCTGGCCCCAGGGCGGACGCCCACGCCTGCCCTTCCCCTACGCCGACGAGGTCTGGACCGGCATCGAGTATCAAGTCGCCGCGCACTTGATTCTTGAGGGCTGGCTTGCTGAAGGCTTGGAGCTGGTACAAGCGCTGCGCGAGCGTCATGACGGCCTGCGGCGCAACCCCTGGAACGAAGTCGAATGCGGCAATCACTACGCCCGCAGCATGGCGAGCTGGGCGCTGCTGCTGGCATTGAGCGGCATGCAAATCGACGCGCTCACTGGCGAAACCACTTTCGCGCCTGCTGCCGAACTTCTGCCCGACAAGGAACCCTTCCAGGTCTTCTGGTCCGACGGGCGCAGTTGGGGTATCTATCGGCAGGCATGGGATGCTGAAAGCGCGCGCTGGAATACCAGCTTTGAAACCTTGGGCGCGGTGCCGCCTGGCAAGTGAGGGCTAAAGATGTCGCTAAGATATTACAGGCATGGCCGCCGCGACCAGATGAAAGTAGCGCTGACTTTCGACGACGGACCGAACCCGCCACGCACCGACCAAGTGATGGAGATTCTGCAGCGCCGAGGCGCGCGCGGCACGTTCTTCGTATTGGGCAAGTGGGTGGAGCGTTTTCCACAGGCTTTCCAGCGCATCGTCGACAACGGGCATTGCGTCGGCAATCATAGTCATCTGCATCAGGCTCAGCTCGGCGATTTCGACCGCGCCGAAGCGGCAATTGGCAATCTGCTGGGCCGCCCCACCGGTTTCCTGCGCGCTCATTACTTCAACTTTTTCACTTGCCTGCACTCGCCGGTGGCGCTGGCGCCGGGTATGAAGATCGTCGATGCCGATGTCAACCCGGCCGATTATGCCAAGCCGGAGCCAGAAGCGATCATCGACGCCACCCTTTCAGACCCATCTTTGGCCGGCGGCTCTATCATCGACCTGCACGACGGCCGAGAATTCGACGATGACGCCAGGCGCCTGGCAAGCCCGCTGCCGATGATCCAAGCATTGCCCGCCATCGTCGATGGTTTGCAGTCCCGCGGTTTTGAATTGGTTGGCCTCGATGAGATGGAATTGGTCGATGCGATTGCGTGGGCGCCGGATGGGCGCGGGACCTTTGCTTCGCCGGAAGCGCGCGCCGCTATCGAAGCAATGGGCGGGAAGCGCTCTTAGCCAGTCGGCCTATAGAACCTTGTCTGGCAGCAGCCTGAATTATCATCCTTCGCGCGCGTTTTCGGTCGCTTCTTGTAGCATCTCAGCCGCTTCTTCCGGCGTGATCACAGCCTTCAGCACCAGATCCGCTGCCTGCTTCAGCGCCGATAGCACAGCGGGCGGCACGTTCGCCTCATAGAGCGAGGGCGCGCCCATCGCCGCTACATCAGCCGCCTGCTGCGCCGCTTGCGGTGTCAAAATCTCAGCCACAGCCGCCTGTGAGATATCGGTTCTTCCCGGCGCCAGACCCGATGCCCGCGAATACGCTTCGATGCCTTCCGCCGACGCCAGATAAGCCAGCGCCTGGAGCGCCGCTTCTTGATTGCCGCGGTTGAAGACGATGAAGCAATTTGGAATCCAACTGCCGACGAGCCCGTAAGGCTCGATCATATCGTCATCGAAAGGCGGATAATAAAAATAACCCCACTCGAAATCGACTGCGTTGCTCAAGCTGCCGGCCGCCCAGGAGCCCATCTGCCACATGGCGGCGCTGCCACCGGTGAAGAGCCCTTGCCCCTGGCTGTATTCCCGGTGCCCGGCGAAGCCCGCAGCCAGCAGCCCACGGTCGACCATCTCCTTCATCGTCGCAAAGATGCGCACCCCGCGCGGATCCGTCCACTTGCGCTCATTCGCCCAATCTGGCGAGCCGGGCTTGGCGTTGAGCATGAAAGCGCGATAGTCGTCCTCGGTCCAAGAGCGCATCATCAGCGCGTCCGGCAAATGGTTGACCAAGCCCCAGTCGTAGAGGTTGACCATCGGCTGGTAGCCGCCTAGGCGCGCCTTGTCCGCTACTTCGTATAGCTCTTCCCAGGTCGTCGGCGCCTCGGCGCCCACTTCGGCGAAGATATCCTTGTTGTAGTAGATATAGGGCGTCCAAACCACATCAATGTTGACGCCGTAAATGCTGCCGTTTGGCTCGGTATAATAGTCAAGGGTGCTTTGGGGAAAGGCGTCGGCCCAGCCTTCGCTCTCATACAGGCGGTCCAGCGGCGCCAGCAAGTCGGCTTCAATCATGTCATCATATTGGAATGATGGCGAGCACCGCCACCAGGATAGATCAGGACCATTCGGGTCAGCGAACATGGTAGCGGGCGCCGTCGCCTGCCAATTTGCTTCGTCTGCCTGAACGTCCAACTCGACCTGGATAGCGGGGTTATTATCATTCCAGCTCGGCAGAACCGCCTGCAAGGCGGTAGCGACTACGCCGGCTGGCACAGTCATACGCAAGGTCACGGCAGCTTGGGCAGAAACACTGCCAAGCAAGGACATCAATAATACAGTGAGCAGCCAAAGTATGCACTTTGAAATACGCAACTTCATTTATGTTCCTCACAGCAAAGCTACCTATTCGATGACTACGCTGCGCCGATTGCCGCGGCGGACGCGCTTCGACCGAGCGCATGGTTCGAATCGACGGCAGCCTGCGCCATCAGTGGGAACCTGCCGGCAGATTTTAATGCGCTTTGTCGATTTGTCAAAAGGCAAGCCGATGCGCGAGGAGTTTGACATTCAGGGACGTCATGTGTATTGTCCTACCATCGCTCGGGGCAGCAGCAGGCAGCACAGGAAGATGGACTATGGCGATTGAAATTGTGATGCCCAAGCTCGGCTTGGCGATGGAGGAGGGCATTCTCGATGAGTGGATCAAGCAGGACGGCGACGAAGTCCAGCCTGGTGATATCCTCTTCATCATCGAGAGCGATAAGGCGCTGCAAGAGATAGAGGCATTTGACAGCGGCATCCTGCGCATTTCACCGGACGCGCCACCAGTCGGCGCGACGGTGAAGATCGGCGAATTACTCGCTTATCTAGTGGCGCCGGGCGAAGACCCGCCCTTTGAAGCAGCGAGGGCGGATGACGCTGGCGGGGCGCGTGATTCAGCGACTGACGCTTCAGCCAGCGCAAGCATATCGCCGCCGGCCAGAACAAAAGAGGCGCGCCCAGGCGAAAACCGACCGGCAATCAGCCCGCGGGCGAAACGGGTGGCGCAGGACTTGGATGTAGATTGGGCCAGCTTGACCGGCAGCGGCAGCAGCGGGCGGATTATCGAACGCGACATTCGCGGGGCGGCCGCGCCAGCGTCAGAGGCCGCGCCAGCGCGCCAATCGCTTTCGCGAATCCGGCAATTGACCCGCGACCATATGGCTCAAAGCGCGCGCAGCACGGCGCCAGTCACCTTGACAAGCGAAGCCGACGTGACCGAGCTGCATCAGTTGCGGCGCAATTTGCGAGCCGACGGCAGCGAGATCGTGCCTAGCTACACCGACCTGCTGGCGAAATTAGTTGCGGCTGCCCTCGCCGAACATCCGGCGCTCAACGCGTCCATAGACAATAATGAAATTATATTGCACAGCGCTATCCATATCGGCATCGCCGTCGATACCGAGCGAGGGCTGCTCGTCCCTGTCATTCGCAATGCGGACCGCCTGTCACCGCTGGAATTGGCTGCGGTCAGCGCCGATTTGGTCAAGCGGACGCGGGACAGCAGGATCACCGCTGAAGAGCTGCAAGCTGGGACGTTCACCATCAGTAATTTGGGCATGTACGAGATTGACGTTTTCACGCCGATCATCAACCTGCCTCAATGCGCCATTTTGGGTCTTGGCCGGGTGCTGCCGCGCCAGGTTGTGCTCGATGCGGAGGCGCAGCGCCTCGCTATCCGGCATATGATGTCCCTCAGCTTGACCTTTGATCATCGCCTTGTCGATGGCGCGCCCGCCGCCCGCTTCTTGCAACGGGTGAAGCAATACGCAGAAAAGCCCTATCTATGGTTGGTCAATTGAAACGCGAGGAGTGAATCGTGAAGTTAGTGACATTTGAGCAAGGCGGCGCTTTCCAGCCCGGTGTTTTGATCGCCCGCGCTGGAGGCGACGTCATCGTCGATTTGCAGAAGGCGGATGCCAGCTTGCCTGGCAGCATACGCGGTATCCTAGAAGGCGGACCCGCCATGCTAGAGAAAGCGGCTCAGGCGGCCAATTCCGCGGGCGATGCGCTGGACGCCACTTCGGTCAAGCTGGCTGCGCCCATCCCGAACCCGGGCAAGATCCTTTGCATTGGTTTGAATTATGCCGATCACGCCGCCGAATCGGGGCAGCCTTTGCCGGAATTCCCAATCGTGTTCAGCAAATACAGCAATACGGTCATCGGCAGCGGCGACGCCATCATCCTGCCCAAAGTGACCGACATGGTCGATTATGAAGCCGAGCTCGGCTTTGTCATCGGCAAGCGGGGCCGCCACATCAGCGAAGCCGACGCCTTAGATTATGTCGCGGGCTACCTGCCGATCAATGACGTCAGCGCCCGCGATTACCAAGAGCGCGTCAGCCAATGGACGATGGGCAAATCCTTCGATAGCTTCGCCCCGATGGGACCCGCGCTGGTAACGTCTGACGAAGTCGGCGACCCGCATAACCTCGCTATTCGTCTCTGGATCGGCGATGACACGCTGCAAGATTCCAATACCAGTCAGCTGATCTTCGGCGTGCCCCAGTTGGTAGCCGCCATCAGCGAAGTCATGACGCTGGAACCGGGCGATATCGTATCAAGCGGGACGCCGCCGGGCGTCGGCGCGGCGCGGCAGCCCCAGCGCTTCCTGCGCGCGGGGGAAACGGTCCATATCGAAATCGAAAAACTAGGGATATTGAGCAACCCGATCGTCGCTGAAAGCTAGCCAGCGCCAGATTGCCGCCAGCGAATGCAAGCAGCGCGCCGGTAATTCAGGGCTGAAGCGCGCGCTTGTATCGCGAAACTTTGTATTCGCCGCTTGCGCTTGGCGCCAGCCTAAGGCTTCAGGTACTGGCCGGGAACCCGCGACACCTCGTATTCCGCGTTTGGATCGCGCTCGATGATCGCTTGAGGAATCGCGCCTTGCCAAAACTCGGGCGCCTTGCCTGTGGGGCGTCGATGCCAACTGAGCGCCAGCGTGCGCCGTTGATCGGTGAAGTTTTTGCCAGCGGCATGCAGGATGCGGGCGTCCATCAAAGCGAGGTCGCCTGCCTTGACCTCGACCTGCGCCTGCTCCGGCACATCGCGGAACATGACCGGGTCGTCATCCGCTACGAAACGCGCGCCCTGTTCATGCGCCGGGATCAGCTCATCGTGAAGCGGGAAGCGCTTGCGATGGCTGCCGGGGATCACTTTCAGGCAACCGTTCTCCACCGTCGTATCGGTCAAATAATAGCTTAGCGACATGAATTCGGGCCAGGGCGTCAGGCTCAGCGGGTCATTCCACCACATCCAATCTTGATGCCAATATAGCGGGGGACCACCGGGCTCTTTGGTGAGAATGATGACTTCGGCGGGCCGGTCGCGGTCGGGCTTGAAATCACCGAAACCCAAGTCGGCGAGCGCTTGGTAGGCGGGGGACCAGGTCAGCAGTTTCTTGATGATGGCATTGTCTTTCGCGGCCACCTTGATGTGCTGGCCCTGAAAGCGATATTCCGGCGCTTCTTCATGCGCTGCTATCAGCCTTTCGGTTTCCGCGCGCAATTCAGCGAGAAAGTCGGCCGGCAGGATATTTTCAATCAGCGTGTAGCCGTCGCGCAGCATCTGCTCCCGCTTGGCCCGAATCGCTTCCTCTGTGAGCATGAATCGCCTCCTTGACTGTTCATCGTCCGTGCCTTACAGATAACCCGTCGACTGCGGGATTGCAAGTCGTGAATCCTGGGGAACTGGCACTTAGATTGATTTTAGGCTTGCCGCCCCAAAAAATCCCGACCGGTGTGGCTTAGCCGGCCGGACCTTATTTCACCCGATTAGAAATTGCCACCGTCAATACTAGCGCAATCCACCTCTTATTCGGTATGGTAACGGATGTTCATGGAGCCTGGCTAATCAGGGTTGAAGTCCTTGCCGGGTCCGCGCCACAAGGGACGATAGGAAGACAGACATGACAGACGCGCCAATGCTTATTCGCTATTCTCTGCCGGGCGAGGGAGCGCACCTGGGCCTCCTGCGCGGCGGCACGGTGCATGACATCAGCCACGCTTTCCCCTCGCTGGCAGAGTTCTTCCGCAATTCCTGCGGCGCCGTCGACAGCGCCATCGCCGCGCTGGTGGCTGCGGCTGATGCGTCGCCGCGCCGATTCCCGGCTGAAGACCTCGATAACGCGCCCGCAGCCGGCGTCCCGCACTGGCTGCCGCCTTTGGATGAGCAGGAAGTCTGGGCGGCCGGCGTCACTTACCTGGACAGCCGCAAAGCGCGCCAGGAAGAAGCGACCGACGGCGGCGATGTCTACGCCCGCGTCTACACGGCTGAACGGCCCGAGATCTTCTATAAAGCCTCAGCGAAGAACACCGTCGGTCACCTTGGGGCGGCTGGCTTCCGCGCCGATTCGCGCTGGAATGTGCCCGAGCCGGAACTGGGGCTGGTTGTCAATCCGGCGCTGGAGATGCTCGGCTTCACCATCGGCAACGACATGAGCAGCCGCGATATCGAAGGCGAGAACCCGCTCTACCTGCCGCAGGCGAAAGTTTATACCGCCTCTTGCGCCATCGGTCCTGGCATCTTGCTCGCGCCGTCGACTGAATGGCTGGATACAAGGATTCATCTCGTCATCAGCCGCGCCACCCCTCCCCAACAAGCAGGGAGGGGATCCGTCGTATTCAGCGGCGAGGTCTCAACCAAGCAAATCAAGCGCAGGATACCGGAGCTGATCGATTATCTCGGGCGCAGCAATACCTACCCCAGCGGCGTCATGCTGCTGACTGGCACTGCCATCGTGCCGCCGGCCGACTTCACGTTGCAGGCTGATGATGTCGTCGTCATCACCATTGACGGCATCGGCACCCTGCAGAACAGCGTCATCGAGGTCTAAGGCGACAGTGATGGCGGACCGCGTCGAACTAGCGGAACTCAAACTGCCGGAATTTGGGCTGCCCACCGTCGAGCCTGTCATCACGCAGGAGACTTATGAGGCGCGCATCGAGGCTGCTCTGACGCGCGCAGTCGACGCCGGCTACGACGCCTTGATCGTCTACGGCGACCGCGAACACGCCGCCAATCTGGCTTATTTGACGGGATACGACCCGCGCTTTGAAGAGGCGCTCTTGATCCTGATACCTGGCAACAAGCCTAGCCTTTTGCTGGGCAATGAGGGCATGGCTTACAGCGGCGTCTCACCCGTCCCGCTCAGGCGCGTACTATATCAGACCTTCAGCCTCTTGGGGCAGCCGCGCGGCGACAGCCCCCTGCTGCGGGACATCCTCACTGCGGCCGGCTTAGGGGCTGGCCAGCGCCTTGGCATCGTCGGCTGGAAGTCATTTGATTCGCGCGAGGCAAGCGACCCCAAGCTCACCTTAGAGATCCCCGCTTTCATCGTCGATGCGCTCAGCAATGTCCTTGGCACGCGGAGCCTGCTTCACAATGCGAACGACATCTTCATGCACCCGGCCGACGGCTTGCGCGCCATCAACGATGTCGATCAACTCGCTTATTTCGAGTTCGCCGCCAGCTTCACCTCGCAAGCGCTGCGCAATCTCATATTCGGCGTCGAAGCGGGCATGAGCGAGTTTGAAGCGGTTGGCTTGATGCAAATGACTGGGCTGCCGCAGTCTTGCCACTTGATGTTTTCCAGCGGTCACCGCGCGAGCCTCGGCTTGGCCAGCCCCTCGCTGCGCCGCCTGGCTATGGGCGAGCCTGTCTTTCTGGCGTACGGTATCTGGGGCGCCCTCAATGCGCGCGGCGGCTGGTTAGCGCGTGACCGTGATGACCTGCCCCTTGATGTGCAGGATTATGTTGAGAAGTTAGTCGCGCCATATTTCCGCGCCATCGTCGCCTGGTACAAAGCGATCGGCATCGGCGTGACCGGCGGCGAGCTGCAAGCCATCATCGAGGCGCATCTCGGCGATCCTTTTTACGGCATCGGCTTGAACCCGGGCCATCTGATCCACCTGGACGAATGGCTTCATTCGCCGATATACGCCGGTTCCGACATAGCGCTGCGTTCCGGCATGGCGATCCAAGTCGATGTCATCCCGGCGACGCACTCGCCTTACCACACGACCAATATCGAAGACGGCATCGCCCTCGCCGACGAACCCTTGCGCAAAGCATTCTGGCGCAAGTATCCAGCCGCCTGGAATCGCATCCAGCAGCGCCGCGCCTTCATGCGCAACCAGCTCGGCATTACGCTCAAGCCAGAGGTGCTGCCCTTCTCCAACCTGCCCGCTTACCTGCCGCCTTTCTGGCTCTCGCCACAACTGGCGATGCGGGTGGTTGGTTAGCTGGTCCTTTTCTTTTTTACCCCGAGCACACCGAGGTTTTCGAGACAAGGCTGTGTCCTCTGTGTACTCGGCCCGTTCATATCATTCGCGTGGAATACAAGCCGCAGGAACAAGCTCAATGAGAATCACTCGCATCGAAACCCTGCAATGGAAAGCCTATCCGCGCCTGCTCACGGTTCGCGTGCACACCGATAGCGGGCTTATCGGCTTGGGCGAGACGGTAGACAAGATACCCGGCGCCAAAGCAGCGCTTCACGGCACGGTCGCGCCCCTGGTCCTCGGTCAAGACCCGCTCGATATCGAGGGGCTCTGGCGCTTCGTCATGGATAACATCATGTACCATGGCTACGCTGGCGCCGAGACGCGCGCCCTCTCCGCCTTTGAGATCGCCCTGTGGGACATCATGGGCAAGCGCTACGACGCCCCGCTCTTTCACCTGCTGGGCGGCAAAACCCGTGACGAAATCCCCACCTACAATACTTGCCTCAGCTTTGGCGCAATCCACGATTACCAAGCCTGGCAGAGTGACGCGGGCGCCCTCGCGCGCAGCCTGATCGCTGATGAAATCTACGCGCTGAAAATCTGGCCCTTCGATAAATTCAGCGAGCGCAGCTTCGGCCAGCGCATTACGCGGGGCGAGGTCGACAAAGGGTTGACCCCAATCAAGCAGATTCGCGACGCCGTCGGCGATCAAATGGAAATTGGCATCGAATGCCACTTTCGCTGGAATCGCGTCGCGATGGAGCGCATCGCCCGCGCCCTCGAGCCCTTTGACATCCTCTTCCTGGAAGATGTGATGCCCGCCGTCTACCCGGACGAGATTAAAGCACTCGCGGACCGCACCAGCATCCCCATCGTCGGCTCCGAGCTGTTGATGACCCGCTGGCAGCTGCGCGAATGGCTAGAGAAGCACGTGTCGCAAATCGTCATGACCGACCCAGTCTGGAATGGCGGCATCGCTGAAACGCGCAAGATCGCGGCGCTGGCGGAGACTTTCGGCATACCGCTCGTGCTGCACAATGTCGCCGGTCCCATCTGCCATGCCGCCTGCATGCACCTCGCCGCCCATATCCCCAACCTCTTCTATGTCGAATCGGTGCGCGCCTTTTGCCGCGACTATTTCCCCGTCCTTAGCGATTTGTCGCCCACTGTCGCCGGGGGAAACTTGGGTATCCCCGCTGGAGCGGGCTTGGGCGTCGAGCTGCGGGAGTCGGCGCTGGAGCGGGCTGACCTCATTCGCGAAGTCAGCAAGGGCGGCGGGCTGGCTGGCGGCCGCCGCGCTATGGGCGATCACTGGGCGGTGGAGGAGATCCGCTGAGATGAGCTTGTCTGGATAGAGCTAGCCGAAATCAGTCGCGTTTGGTTTTGGCTTTGTCTTCAGGCATTCGCCACAGGCGGCGCAGAAGCGCGACTAATAAGCATAGGAACAGGAACAATGCAGCATGAGCCAGAAACCATTCGGCAAGTTCGGCTGGATTGACCCACACTAGCATATCAGATTCGCCCATGTTTGCACTCAGCCTTTCCGTTTCCGGTTTCGCTGTTTTAGCCGCAAGAGCGAGGCATACAGAATCACGACAAGCGGCGACAGAATCGGCAGGAAGATAAGCAGGGCGAACCAGATGATTCGAGTCCTCCCATCCTCTATCATTCTCCATACCAAGACAAATGCCAACAAGGAAAGGCAGATAGTCGCCGCTATCCAAAGCGCGGTGATTTCAGGCGGCGTGCCTAGATTATCCAGTACCGAGCCCATTGACGGTTTCTCCTATAGATTGTAAGCGCCTGGGCACACATCGGTCTCGTCTTTGAAGAAGCCTAAGGTCCAATAGCGAACCGTGTAACGCGCGCTTACATTCGCTTTGAGACTGCGAGTGCAATCAAAACTAGCGGCAAATTCTTCACGGTATTCCCTCCAATTGGAGCTAAAACCACAAAGCGAATAGAAAGTCTTTTACACTCGATTCGCGCCAAGTCCTTAGCATTGGCGCGCGGTCATGCCAAATCGGCGTTTGATAATTCTTCAGTTTGCGTTATAATGCCCTGCACTTGGCGGGGCTTGCCGTCTTGGTTTTGTGTCCCCGCCTTTAGAAACCGGTCTCAACAGGCGCATCGCCTGAGACATCTGTATACAATGTAATCCTTGAAGGAGTTACGAGATGAGAAAGTTGCTTCGTACAATCCCGGTGCTGCTTTTGGCATTGGGTATCATGATCGCCGGTATCGGCGGCGTTGGCGCGCAAGACCAGCTGACCTTCAGCATGGTCAGCCACGGCGGCATTGGCAATCCGTTTTGGGTCGTGGTTATCAAAGGTATGGAAGATGCCTGCGCCCTGCTAGACGCGGACTGCGCCTGGCTGTCGGACCCCGTTGATAACATTGACGATATGGCCGGTTATTGGGACGCCGCCTTGGCGCGCAACAACGACGGCATCGGCACCACCGTCCCCAACCCGGAAGTAATCCGCGACGGCGTCAACCGCGCTGCTGAAGCCGGTATTCCCGTCATCGTCTTCAACACTGCCGACCCCAACGCCGGCACGATGGACGCGCTGCCGACCCTGTTCTACATCGGCGCCAACGAATTCCTCGGTGGCCGCTCCAACGCCAACGCTGTGCTTGACGCAGCCGACGCCGCCGGTGTCGAAATCGCCAGCGGCGTTTGCCCGATCCAGGAAGTTGGACACAGTGGCTTGGAAGCGCGCTGCGCGGGCGTCCGCTCGGTATTTGAAGAAGCTGGCATCCCGCTGAATCAGCTGACCATCAACAACGATGTGACAGCCTCCGCCGGTACCTTTGCCGACTACTTCAGCGCCAACCCGGATACCAACGCGGTATTCAGCCTGGGTCCCAACCCGGCGAGCTCGCTGAACCTGTACATTCAGGAATCCGGTGTCATGGCTGGCGATATCTTCGCCACCACCCACGATACCAGCGCTGAGATCTACGAAATGATCCAGAATGGCTACCTGATCCAAGCGATCGACCAGCAGCCTTACCTGCAAGGTTTCGAGACGATCATGTGGCTCTACCTGAACAGCCAGTTCAAGATGGCGCCGGGCGGCGATATTTTGACCGGTCCTGGCGTTATTGATGGCAGCAACGTTGATGCCATCATCGAGCTGACCGCTCAAGGTTATCGTTAAGCCGAAATCGGCAATCGCAGTGGGTGGGGAGCTCTCTCCCCACCCACTTTCGATTTTGCAGCCTGTGTTGCCGCAGAGACCGCCGTTGGTTTAGTAATAGAAGCTTGATATTGTCCTGATTTCCAATTAGATATAGTCGAGTGATTGCTTATGATGCAAGCATATTTGGAAGGCAAGCGCGAAGCTTCAAATATTGGCACGCTCGTCACTTTCTTGGCATTTAGCTTTGCAATTCTTGGTTTCGCCGTTGCCTTTGGCCTGTTCTTTGGCTGGGTGCCCTTAGGCGAGCGGGCGCAGGTTCTCCGCAGCAATCTCAACGCGCTCGAAATCGTCATGGCGGTTGCTAGCCTCGTTTACGCGGCTTGCTGTTTGCGCACCGCCATCGGGCTTTATTCGCGCGAGCGGGCGAGCCTCCGCTGGTCCCAGTGGATGATGTTCGTTTCAGTGATGATTGGCGGCGCAATACTGCTTAGTGTGGCGATTCCGGTCGGGCTGAAGTTTTCCCTCTTGCTGGGCCAAGTGAGCGACCTGCGCCTCCTGATCAACGAAGAAGCCGGCGGCTTGGCTGCCGTCGCCTTGATGATTGGCGAAGGATTAATAAGTGTCAGTCTCTTCGCTATCGCGCTTTTGGCGCTTTTGGCGCTGCTGGTTTTCCTGATCCCGCCCCTCGAATTTTTGCGTGATCGGCCAGGGATTCAGATGATCGTATCGCCGCCGCGCAAGTTAATTCAGGCTATTCTGCTTGTGCTAGGGGTCGGCGTGGTTTGCTTCCTGGTCGCCGGCGCAGCGGTCGTGCCAGATTACCCGGGCCAGACGACGATTCGCGATGCGGAAAATCATCGTCTGCTGGCTGGCTTGCTATTTTTCTTGCCTGCTTTATTTGGCTACCGCGTCGTCCGACAAGTGGAAGAACAATCGGACGAATTACGGCGCGCCCTCGCTTTGACCCCAGGCAAGTTTATCCGCTCTGAATTGGCGAAATCGCCCAGCGCCGGCGCGATCATCGGTTTCATCGCCATATTGATGGGCTTCACCATGGCGACCGATCTCTTCCTCGAGCCAAGCTCGGTTGCGTCTTTCCTCAGCAATGTAGCGACCAAGGGCGTTATCGCCATCGGCGTCACGTATCTCATGATATCGGGCGAGTTTGATCTATCGGTGGGCTCGATCCTCGGTGTTACCGCGCTATCGTTCATGAATTTCATGACGCACGGCGCGCCGGTATTCGGGGTGGTGGGCCCGATTCCAGCGGCCTTGCTTGCCATATTCATCGCTTTCATTCTTGGCGCGATTAACGGCGTCCTGCTGATATCAACGCGAATACCGTCGTTTATCGTCACATTGGGCACGATGCTCGCCTTTCGGGCGATTACCCTGGTCGCCATCGCTGGCGGCCGTATTCTGCGCTACAGCGACCATCATGAATCTCTGCCGGTAATCGGCATCAGCAACATCGTCTTCATGGTGCTGGCGGTGATTGGCCTCGCCATTGTCGCCTTCACCGCCTATCGCGTATTGCCGGTCTTGTACCACGGGGCGAGGCAGGCTTGGTCCATCCGCGCGGACAACGGCGACTTCGGCACCAGCGGCGCAATCGTGCGGATCCTTGTTTTGGCGCTGGTTTTGCTGCTTCTGCTGGCAATCGTTGTCTGGCTGGCGGCTGTTCTCTCATACCACGGCAGCGCCAGCGGCGGCGAAATCGTCAAAGTTGGCTACTTCGACCTGTTCAATGGGCGTGTGCTTGCAATCGGTGAAGAAGGCGACTTCTTCCATATGCAGATTCCGCGCAACGCCAATGTTCGCCTGGCTATCGTCTGGTGGTTCATATTCGTCGCCATCTTCCATGTTGTCTTGACCAGCACTTCATTTGGCAACAGCATTTTTGCCACCGGCGGCAATGAAGGCGCGGCGCGCGCGCAAGGCGTCAATGTCGATCGCGTCAAGCTGCAGAATTTTGTCATCGTCGCTCTCTTGACTGGAATCGCCGCTATCTATGAAACCGCGCGAAACCCGGGCGTCGACCCGCTCAAAGGCACGGGTTGGGAGCTAGAAGTTATCGCCATGACGGTAATCGGCGGCGCCTTGCTGACCGGCGGCTATGGCAGCGTGGTTGGCTCGCTGCTTGGCGCGCTGATATTTGGCATGCTGCAGACCGGTCTGGTTTTGGTCGGCATCGAATCGCGGCTGTTCTCCGGCACCATCGGCGTAATCATCATCGCGGCGGTTGTTCTCAACACCTTGGTGCGCGGCGCGCGGCAGAATTAGCAGCTCAGCGGCAGCAAGGCAATGCGGCGGAACTGGTAGCTTGCCAGCTAAGAAGCGTTTATTGGCTTAGAAAGCGTCAATCATGCAATATAAGCAGAAAAATGATAATGCCCTGGTGGATATGATCGATATCCACAAGTACTTTGGCAGCGTCCAAGTCCTACGCGGGATCGACTTTCATGTCGATCGGCAAGAGATCGTGGGCTTGCTCGGCGATAATGGCGCCGGCAAATCAACCCTGATCAAGGTTCTGACCGGCTATCACTCCTTGACGCGCGGGCAGATCTTCTTCGACGATGAGGCGGTGAGAATTAATTCGCCTCACGATGCGCGCGAATTAGGCATCGAAACGGTGCACCAAGATCTGGCGCTCGTCCCGCTGATGAGCATTGCCCGCAACTTCTGGCTCGGGCAGGAACCCACTTACGAAGTCGGTCCCTTCCGCTTCCTGGACAAGAAAAAGATGGCCAGCGAATCAATCCGCGCCTTGGCTGATGTCGGCATCCATATCCGCGATTCCGAAGAGACTGTCGGCAATATGTCTGGCGGCGAGCGGCAGTCAGTCGCCATTGGCCGTGCCGTTTACTTCGGAAAAAAGCTCTTGATACTTGACGAACCGACGTCGGCACTTTCAGTCGGCGAGACACAGAAAGTGCTCGATTATACGATAGCCGCCAAAGAAAAAGGCATGAGCGTTATATTCATCACCCACAATATCCGCCACGTATACGAGGTGGCCGACCGCTTCACCATTATTGAGCGCGGGCATAAACTTGGCGATTTCCACAAAAGCGAAGTGAGCGAAAACGAAGTCGCTGATATGATCGTCACCGGGCAAATACCTGAACGCTTGCGTCTCTATAACGAAGATAACGGAGATGTAGCATGACAGGGACTGCACTTCGTCAGAGACAGTTGTTGATTCTTGCCCTGGTCGCCATGCTCATATTCAGCGCCTGCCGGCCCGAGGACACGCTGGATATCACGCCGTCGCCGACGCCCACGCCGGTACCGACCGCCACGCCCAGTCCCACGCCGCTGCCGGCAGGGTTCGTGGAGGCAGTCAACCCGAACGAGCTGATTATCGCCGCCTTGGTCGAATTGCTGCCGCAATCGATGCCGGCTGGCGAAGAAGAATGGAAGTGGGATTACTCCCGTGGGGATGAAGGCATCGGCCGAGTCCGCGGCGTTCGCGGCAGCGCCGAAGCGACGAGAGTCTATTATCGATCGCAAGAAGGCGGCTTGATTAATCTTGATTTCGCCGTCTTTGACAGTCCAGAAGAAGCGGCTGCCAATTTTGAGCGGATCCTAGGCATTCGCTCCGTGCTAGAAAACGGCAAGCCTAATGAAGATTTCCCGCAGCCAAACGTCTTCGGCGCCGGCTTGTATGGCTCCGTTGCCATCTTCCAGATCGACAATTATTTCATTGAAGTCTTCATCGAGCTCTTCACGCGCGGCAGCCCCCTGGAGCCACTTTCGCGCCAGACCATTCGCTTCTTCGAAAGCAATCGCGACGCCTTTGAAGCGGCTGCCAGCAGCTCGGAGATGGACGACGGCTGAAGAGATATTTTGCCGGCTGTCCTCGACAGCTTGCCAAATCAAATCATCACCAATACGCAGTGGCGGCGGGATTTCTCGCGTTTTGATGGCGTTCAAATCCCGAAAAACGTGCTCAATGGCGATGCCCTGCGCGTCTTCTATAAAGACCAGGCGGCCAACGTCTTCAACATGACCTTTGGACAATTCGATTCTGCCGCCGACGCGATGGCGCATTATGAAAAGATCAAAGGCATTCGCGAGGGCATCGAGACCGAAAACACGATTGAGGATTTCCCGCAGCCGCATGTACTGGGCCGGGGGCTTTACGGGTCAGTCGCCCTATTTGCCATTGATGAATTCTTCCTCGAGGTCCTGGTCGAGCGGGCGCCGGGCACCAGCGCCAACCCCACCGAAGCCATCGCGCGCAAAGCTTTGCAAATCCTTGAAGACGCCCGCGGCGGATAAGCGGCAGACCGCGCCCGAGCGATATGCTATAATTCGCGCCATATCCCAAACGAAGGAGCGACTGATGTCTGAGATGCCGCGATACCGGCGCTGGCAACTATGGGCGCTGGAAAAGAATATGCTGACTATCGAGCACATCGTCAGCACAATCACGGACCCGTCCGCATTCGACCGGCGCGATGGGGGTGATGGCTGGACTATTTCGGAAATTCTGGGCCATCTCGTCGATGTCGACAGCGCTTTCCTGGCGCGGGCTCAGGCACTCGCTGAGGGTAAAGAGCCGCCGCAATCGTCGGGCCGCACTCAAGACGAGCTGGTCAAAGACGCTGGCTACGCCGAGCAAGATGCGCTGGACCTGCTCGAGCGCTGGAAGCAGGCGCGCCGTCCCTATCACGAGTTTATGGCTTCCCTGCCCGAAGCGGATGAGGCACTCTGGGAGCGCCCGGGGCGCCCGGCTGAGGGCGGAGGCTTCACGCTGAATGACCAGCTTATTCTAAGCGCCTACCACGACAATGATCATTTGCATCAGATTGTGAAGATTATCCGGCAGTAGACGGGCTTCGCGTCCCGACGCAGTCTCGCCGACAAGTTTGCGCTTCTTCATCGTGCCCACCTCTGCGGCGGGTCTGTGCTTGCGCGACCACGTAGCAGAGAGAGCGCTGCCAGCGGACATGTCAGCACTCGCCGCCTCAATCCTTGTGGGCGGATATAGCGAATTGCGCGAGCCTGAACGAAGCACCTGCTATAATACCCTCATCGCCGACCCAGCCGGAAAGCCAAGCCATGCAGCCGCCCCAACCCCTGGCCGAACGCATCCGCCCGCGCGACCTGGAAGGATTCATCGGCCAATCGCACCTTGTCGGCGAAGGCAAGCCGCTAAACCGCGCCCTGCAACAAGGGACCGTGCCCAGCATGATCTTCTGGGGACCGCCCGGCGTCGGCAAGACGACCCTGGCGCGCATGATCGCCGAAGTTACCGACAAGCCCTTCTATAATCTTTCAGCTGTCTCGGCTGGCAAAGCGGAGCTGCGCCAGATTGTCAAATCGGTCAATCAATCGGCGAGCCTCATCAACAGCCAGCTGGGCCTCTTTGGCGCGCCCGAAGCCAAAGCAGCGCCCGCTGGCGTCATCTTATTCCTCGATGAGATCCACCGCTTCAACAAAGCGCAGCAAGACTTTTTGCTGCCCTACGTCGAAGACGGCGTCATCACCCTCATCGGCGCCACCACCGAGAATCCCAGCTTCGAAGTTATCGCGGCGCTGCTCTCGCGCATGCAAGTATTCACGCTTAATCCGCTGACGATTGCAGAGATCAACGAAATTATTGCCCGTGGCACCGCCGCCTTAGCAATTGACATCGAGGAAGACGCAAGCAAATTCCTCGCCAATTACGCCAATGGCGATGCGCGCGCCGCCCTCAATTTGCTGGAGAACGCCAGCCGCCTCTACCGCGCCACAACCATCAGCGTCAATCACCTGCGCGAGACCTTGCAATCCAAACACCTGCGCTATGACAAAACCGGCGAGGAGCACTACAACACCATCAGCGCCTTCATCAAGAGCATGCGCGCCAGTGATGTGGATGCCGCCCTCTATTATTGCGCCCGCATGATCGATAGCGGCGAAGACCCGAAATTCGTCGCCCGCCGGATGGTCATCTTCGCCAGTGAAGATATTGGCATCGCCGATTCAGACGCGCTGGCAATCGCCAACGATGTTTTCCGCGCCGTCGAGACTATTGGGCTGCCCGAATGCCAATTCAACTTGGCGCAGGGCGTCGCTTATTTGGCGACCGCGCCCAAGAACCGCGACGCCGGTGATGCCTATTTTCGCGCGCTGGATGATGTGAAAGCGCTTGGCAACCTGCCCATCCCGCTGCATATCCGCAACGCCCCCACCCAGCTCATGCGCGAATTGGGCTATGGGGAAGGTTATCGCGCGTATACATCGGAGAGCATGTTGCCAGAAGCGATCAAGGGCAAGCGTTATTATCGCCGCGATTAGATAAGGCTTTGCCCCGCCACCTGATATTTCATTGAACAATTTGATAATTCTTGATACACTGTGCCAAGTAAATTACCAGTCGCCAAGCAACAATTTCTTGCCTCCACATTATTACCAGTTCGCAGCATATTTTGACCAATAGCTCTTTGGAGGAATGAAATGAGCGCGAAGAAAAAGATTTCACGGCGTGATTTCTTGAGGCATTCGGCGGCCGGCAGCCTGGGGCTTTTGCTGGCTTCCAACGGTCTACCCTTGGCGGCGCAGGATTCAAGCATCATCAACATCGTTGATTCCGGCGCCATGATCACCAGCGAACCAAGCACCTTCCGCTGGGTCGATAGCGGCGATCAGAAAGCTGTCTTCTGGAATGCTTTTTTCGATAAATACATGGAGGCGTATCCCAACGTCACCATTCAATACGATGCCCTGCCCTGGAACGAGATTGCGCAGGTCGTGCCGCTTGGCGTCCGCAACGGCACCGCCCACGATGTCTTTCAGCGTCCGCTGGCGGTCAGCTTGGCGCAGGCGGTCAGCGAAGGTTGGGTTGCCGCGCTTGATGACATCATCCCCAACTTTGAAGAATGGAAAGCCAACTTCCCCGGCGGCGTCTTTGTCGAAGGCATCACTGGCTTTAACGGCAAAACGTATTCCTTCCCCGCCACGTCCAACAAGCGTTATGGCACCCACTTGCTCTATAACGTTGAATACCTCGAAGAAGCGGGCGTCGATCCTCAAGCTGGTCCTATGTCGGCTGATGAATTTGTCGCAACCGCCAAGAAAGTCACAGAAAACGGTGCTGGGCGCTATTTTGGTTTCATCATGGGCGGCAACCAGGTCAATCGCTGGGGCGCGATCGTGCGCGAATTCTCCCGCATGGCAGGCGCGATCAGCATGCCAGTCGGCAACTTTGATGTCGATATGAGCACGGGCGAAATCCCGTACACCGACCCGCTGTATATGGAAGCGATTGACGTGCTGCGGCGCCTGCGCGATGACGGCAGCGTCTTCCCTGGCACTCTGTCCATGAACGCGCCGGAAGCTCGCGCTCGTATGCCACAGGGCGCGGCCGGCATGATCCTGCAAGGTCCCTGGAATATCCCGATTTGGCTGCGCGAGAACCCGGATTTCAACTTCAATATCGCTGGTCAGCCGCTGCTTGATCCGCCGACTTTGGTTCCAATCACGGTTGGTCCTGGCGGCTCCAACGAGATTCATGTCTATGCCGGAGCCAGCGACGCCAATAAGCAAATCGCCGGTGATGTCTTCCATTACCTTGGCACCTTCGATGGGCAGGTTGCCTGGGCGACCTTGGTGGGCGCCGCCGACCCGGCCATCTTCGCCGAAGCCATTGGCGAAGCCAATATGCAGCCGCTGGAGCGCGCCGCCTTGCTCATGTTCAATGAGCAGGTTCGCGTGGGACCCAGCCCAATCGTTCGCAACCCCGCCACCGCCGATGTCAACCTGGAGCTGCGCCCGATTACGCCAAATCTCGCCGAAACGGTGCAGGGCATCTATACCGAGCAAATCGCGGATATTGAAGGAGCGCTGCAAGACTTGGCCGACCGCGCCAACGCCGAGCTCGATCGCGCCATCGCCGCCGCCCAAGACAAGGGCGCCGCTGTTTCGCGCGATGATTATGTCTTCCCGAATTGGGATGCCAACGTCGACTACGGCGAAGAAAAATACGCCGAACTCTAGTGTCGCCTCTTGCCCGGCGAGGCTGTCCTCGTCGGGCAAGTTTTCTCACACCTGTAACATCTTGACGAGGTGAATCTGTGTCTTTGGCAGCGATGCGACAGTCGCGCGGTCACGAGCGTACTTTGTTGCAGCGAATCATCCAGCATCGATGGGTCTATCTCTTCATGCTGCCCTCGCTGATACTAACGGTGCTGTTCACCCTCTACCCCATTTTCGCCTCTTTCTATTATTCCCTATTTCAGTGGTCGGGTTTCACCAGCGACGCCTTCTATATCGGCCTGCAAAATTACGAAGAAGTGGTGGTAGACAAGCAGTTTTGGAACGCCTTCAAGAATTCATTCGTCTTCATGTTGAGCAGCGTCCCAATCAAACTGTCGCTGGCGCTGGTAATCGCCATCGTGCTGAATGACCGCGCCCTGCGCCTGGCGCCTATCTTCCGCACCATGTTTTTTGTGCCGGTCGTCACCACCACCGCCATCGTCGGCATCGTCATGACCTTTATCATGAGCCCATTCAATGGACCTATCAACACGATCCTGCTTGATCTGGGGCTGATCGCGCGGCCGATTGATTTCCTCGGCAACCCGAAAATCTCCTTATTTTCTGTCGTCGGCGTCGAAATCTGGAAGTGGTTAGGTAACCCGATGATCTATTGGCTGGCCGCGCTGCAGACGATCCCCGCCTCGCTGTACGAAGCGGCCGAAGTAGATGGCGCCAACTGGTGGCGGAAGCTCTTCTTCATCACCATGCCGCTGCTCAAACCCTTCGCCGTCGTCATTGTGCTTATCACCGCTGTCGGCACGCTCAACGTCTTTGCCCTAGTCCAGACTATGACCCAGGGCGGACCCTTCTTTTCCAGCGAAGTGATGGAGGTTTATATCTATCGCACGGCATTCGGCGCGGCCAACAGCATGACGCTGCCCCGCTTGGGATATGCCTCAGCCGCAGCCGCTTTCTTTGGCGTATCGGTGATGTTCCTCGCCACTATTCAGATTTTCGCCGCGCGCTGGGCAAACCGCGAGCGAGCTGGCATCGCTGCGGCTGAAACGAGCTTGGGAGAGGAATGATGACAGAGGGGGCGAAAGCGAAACGGACCGCGCTTGAACATAATCAGCGCATGAGAATTAAGGCGACTCGCATACGCGAAATCGTCACCAGCATCATCGTAGCGCCCTTTGCCCTGATATGGGTCTATCCGTTTCTGTGGATGGTCAGCGCTGCGCTGAAAACCAACGACGAAATCTTCAGGTCTGGCACCAATCTCTTGCCCAAATCGCTGGCAGTGGAGAACTTCGAACGCGCCTGGGTGCAGGCGAATATCGGCCAATACTTCATCAACACCGTTATCATCGCTGCTGGTTCCGTCTTGGTCGTGCTGGCGACTACCTCGATGATGGGTTATGTCTTGGGGCGCTATCGCTTTCCCGGGCGGCGCTGGGTGGTTGGCATGTTTGTGGCGACAGTCTTCTTGCCCAAGGGATACACCATCATCCCCATCTTTGACTTGATCCACAGCCTCGGTCTCAACGGCACATTGACTGGTGTCATCCTGGCGCAGAGTGGCGGCGCCCACGTCATCTTTATCCTTTTGTTTGCCGGCTACTTCGGGCAATTGCCCAAAGAATTAGAAGAAGCGGCGATCGTCGATGGCGCCGGCTTCCTGCGCGTCTTCCTGCAGATTATGCTGCCGCTGGCAAAGCCGGTCATCGCCACCGTCGTCATCATGCAGCTCATCGCCAGTTGGAACGACTTTCTGCTTCCGCTGGTGCTCACTCTGCCGACGCCGGAGCTTCGCACCTTGTCCGTCGGCATGTATGCCTTTAGAGGCGAGTATTTTATAGATTGGAGCGGCATGGCCGCCGCCGCTACCATCTCCATCATCCCGATTATCTTGGTATTCTTGGCCATGCAGCGATACTTCATCGAAGGTATCGCCGGCGCCGTCAAGAGCTGAGGCAAAATCCGCCGCCGAAGAAAGCCTATGCCATGTCAAATCTCAATATCTTGCTCATCACATCGGATCAGCAGCACTGGAATACCCTCGGGCAATTCAACCCCGAGATTCAGACGCCGGCTCTCGATAAACTGGCATCCCAAGGCAGGACCTTCGCCCGCGCGTATTGCCCCAACCCCACTTGCACACCGACGCGAAGCAGCCTGATCACCGGCAAGTACCCGTCTCAACACGGCGCTTACTCGCTTGGCACAAAACTGCCAGAGGCTGAGGCAACTATCGGCCAGCGCTTGACTGCCGCCGGTTATCGCACCGCGCTCGTCGGCAAAGCCCACTTCCAGCCGCTGCAATCCACCGAGGAATACCCGTCGCTGGAAGCCTACCCAACCCTGCAAGACCTCGAATTCTGGCAGGACTTTGATGAGCCTTTCTATGGGTTCGATCACATTGAGCTGGCGCGTAATCACACCGACGAAGCGCACGTGGGCCAGCATTATGCCCACTGGATGGAGGAAAAAGGGCTGGCAAATTGGCGCGATTATTTCTTGCAGCCGACCGGCAATGTTGTGGCGCAGCGCCACAAGTGGCAGATTCCCGAGCAATTTCATTACAATGCCTGGATCGCCGAGCGCAGCAATGCGCTGATCTCGCAATATCACGATGCCGCAGAACCCTTCTTCCTCTGGGCGAGCTTCTTCGACCCGCATCCCAAGTATCTCGCGCCCGAACCCTGGGACAGGATGTACGACCCGGCGGAGCTCACCGTGCCAAGCGCCACACCGGGCGAGCACGAGCATTCTCCGCCGCATCTGCAATTGACGCAGACGGCGAATCCTGATTACTCTGCCTGGCAAGAACCCAACGGCAGCGGCTGCCACGGCTTCCACTCGCATCTGCAGGACCGTGATGAACTGGCAAAAGACATCGCCTGCTATTACGGCATGGTCAGCTGCATGGACAAATACATCGGGCAGATCATCGACCACCTGGACAAACTGGGATTGGCAGAGAATACGCTGGTCGTATTCACTAGCGATCACGGCCACTACTTCGGCCAGCATGGTTTAATCGCCAAGGGCGCATTCCATTACGAAGATGGCTTGCGCGTACCCATGATCGCGCGCTTGCCTGGGCGCATCCCCGCGGGCTGCGTTTCCCATAGCCTGCAATCGCTGGTGGATTTCGCCCCCACATTCCTCGATTTTTGCGGCCTCGATATACCCGCCGACATGACCGGTATCAGCCAAGAAGCGGTCTGGGGGCGCGACGAAGCCAGTGCCCGGGACCATGTCATCGTGGAGAATCGCCATCAACCAACGACCCTGCACCTCAAGACTTTCATCAATGATCGCTACAAGATTACGCTCTATTACAATCGAGACTACGGGGAAATATATGACCTGCGGGAGGACCCTGGCGAGCTCAGCAACTTGTGGGGGACGCGTAGTCACAACCCCGCCGCGGATGTGGAGCTGCGCGCCCGACTCATCGAAGCCTTCCTGCGCGCCGAGATGCTGAAAGAGGAGCCGCTCACAGACGAGTGGCACGTCGGCTCGCCTGGGCACAGACCCGGCGACCGCCCAAGCCTGAGCCGGCCGCACAAGTCAGCCGCGATGTACCTCAAGAGCTGCAACCAGCGGGGTATGCAGATCCACTTCGACCCGCAAGCGAACCGTTACGAGCTCTTTGATTTAGTCGCCGACCCCGAGCGAAGCCAGAATTTATGGGATGACCCCACTCATCGCGAGCGCCGCGCCGAGCTGTCGCGCGCCCTGCTCTTCAGCCGTTGGGGCTTGGAGCCGCTTTGGATGCCGCGCGTATCGGGGGCTTGAGGTATTTCAGCCGAGCTACTAATGAGCCAGTTTCGAAGTCGGTGGAAAAGAAAATCTTTACCACCGAGTACACCGAGTAAAATAAGCGCCCTATGCAACCTGTGGTGAAAATGAAAGCCGGTAACTGAATTCCCACCCAATTCGATACACTTCCTCCCCGATGTCAATGGCGCTTAGAAACGAGATGCGCAATACTGTTGCGGAAGAAGCCACCTTGAACGGACCTTGTGACACCCAGCGCTGTATTGGAAAAGCAAGCATGCCTGAGCCGCTGAAGTTAACAGTGTTTGTCAAACACGAAACCACTCTTGGCACTTGGGAAAGAGCCGGTGTATTGGACCGCGAGCTTAAACCATATCTTCGCCTGCGAGCCAGAAACGTCAACGTGAGCTTGGTAACCTACGGCGGGCGCGAGGAACTCCAATATTCAGCGCGGATGCCGGGCATCAAAATCCTCTGCAACCAATTCGGCTTGCCCGCCAAGACCTATCTTCGTCGCGTACATCAGGTGCATGGGCTGGATTTGCTAAAAAGTCAAATTCTAAAATCGCATGTGACGACTGCGCTCATTTCGGCACTCCGCGCTCACTGGGCTTGGCAAGTGCCGCTTATTGTACGCCTGAGCTTTAACTGGTCAGAATCCGCCCGTGTAAAACAACCCGGAAATACGCCACTGGCCAAGCGAGTGGACGAGCTGGAGCGAGCGGCCGCGGCAAGCGCCAGCCACATAATTACGGCTACACAAGATATCGCTGATGCCTTGATCGCCAAAGATCCAGCGGCAGCGACAAAGCTGACCCTGATTCCAAATTATGTGGATGAAGAACTATTTCGACCCATTCCCGCGGACAAACACTTCGACCTGGTATATGTCGGCCGCATGAATAGGCATAAGAACCTGATAGCACTATTGCAGGCGGTTGATCAACTTGGGCTGACGATCGCTATGATTGGTAGCATTTCCGACTATGTTCGGGAAAATGACGACGACAAGCGTTACTTTGCGGAGATCAAGGATCGTTTTGGCGATCTCAATGGACGCATACATTGGCTCGGACGCATAAAGAATGAAGAATTGCCCACCTACATGAATCAAGCGCGCGCCTTCGTTTTGTGCTCGCTTATAGAAGGGCATTCCAGAGCCTTGGTTGAGGCAATGGCATGCGGTATGCCGATCATCGCAAGCGATGTCTTCGGGATAAGCAACATGATAGAGCACGAGCGAACTGGCTATCTCTGCAAAACCGACGCTGCCAGTATCGCCGCCGCCATTGAAAGCGCCCTGTCTGCGCCGGCTCTTATGGAAAAGATGGGAGCCAAAGCCCGGCAATATGCACTTGCGCATTATTCGCTGGATCAGCTTGTTCAACGCGAATACGAATTGCTGAGAGATGTGGCCGGAAGGAATCCGATTGATGGCGCATCAATGCGGCTCGCACAGTACCTAACAAGGCGAAGCCCGCGCTCGTGAATCTAATGGGGCTATAGTCACACTATAAGGATCGTGCATGGTCAAGCTCTTGAGAAAGCATCGCCATGTCATCATCGTCGTCACGCTTCTGACGCTGATAATGACCTATCCTACAATCGTGTATGTGTACAGTATCGGATTATAATGGTGCTGCTTCCAATGAGCAAAAGGAAGCACTATGGGGGCAGGATTCTCCACCCTCGCGCCACCACGACAGAGGCAACCCGCCGCGCGGCGCCTTCGCAATCGGCCTTGTAGTTGATACACCGAATCACAGCCAATACGCCACAGGCGAACGCATTATATCAGAGAGTATCGCGATTTATAGATGGCGTACTGTATCGCCAAATGGCATTTGCACGTGCCAAACGGTAGCGGTGGCTGCTCAACCACTCGCCCGCGTGACCGCATCACCCATCGTATTGATGATGATATCGACCTCGTCGGCAGTGATGCAGAGCGGCGGCGCAAAGGCAATCGCCTCGCCAATTGGGCGAGCACGCAAGCCCATCTCCAGCGCAGCGTCGCTGATCTTCTCCGCCGTTGCCGCATCGCCTTCGCGGCTGTCCTTGTTCTTGACCACATTGATCGCCGCCATCAAGCCCAAGCCACGCGCGTTGTCGATATTGGGGAACTCATCAACCAGCGCCTGCAGCCCGGTCAAGAGCCGCTCGCCCATCGCTTGGCTGTTCTGCAGCAAGCCGTCGCGCTCGATGATGTCGATATTGGCGATGCCCACCGCACAAGCCGCCGCATGCCCAGAATACGTGTAGCCGTGCATCCAGCTTTGGTCGGCCGGCGCACTATTGATCACATCGCGAATTTCATCGGTCACCTGAATGCCGCCCAGGGGCATATAGCCGCTGGTCACCCCTTTGGCGAATTGCATAATATCGGGGTTGATGCCGAAGGCGTCGCAGCCGAACCAATTGCCGGTGCGCCCAAAGCCGCAGATCACCTCATCGGCGATAAATAGGACCTCGTACTTTTTGCATATCGCCCCCACCAGCTCGAAGTAGCCCTCATCGGCCATCATGACGCCGCCCGCGCCCTGAATCGGCTCCGAAATGAAGGCCGCCACCGTCTCCGGTCCTTCGCGCAAGATCGTCTCTTCCAATTCACGCGCCGCCGCCTGCGCCACAGTTTCGCCAGTGCGCAGCTCGCCCTCATAGCGATAGGGGTTTGGATTCGCCACATGGACGAAGCCATCCAGAACGCCGCCAAACATCGTGTGAAATTTGCTCATGCCAGTGGCGCTCGTCGCCGCCAGCGTCATCCCGTGATAGCCGGTCAAGCGCGAAATGATCTTGGTCTTCTTCACCTTGCCCAGCTGATACCAATAAAAGCGCGCCGTCTTGAATGAGGTATCGCTGGATTCGGAGCCGCCCGAGGTGAAGTTGGTGAAGTTCATATTCGGGCGGAAGAAACCAGCCAGCTTGTCAGCCAATTGCGCCGAAGGGGGGTTAGTCATGCCCGCGAATCCCGAGCTGTAGGCAATATCCAGCATCTGCTCATAAGCGACCTGCGCCAGCTCGCGGTTGCCATAACCGATATTCACATTCCACAAGCTAGCCATCGAATCGAGGATTTTGCGCCCGTCGGATGTGTACAGCCAAACGCCGTCGCCCTTCTCCACCATGACGGCGTTTTCCGTGCGCGAAGGATGATACATCGGGTGCAGCTGCCGCTCGTCCTGCTGGACCAGCGTGGCGTAATCATTTGCGATCATGTTTTTCAGCTCTTCTCCATGTTAAGGGGCAGAATGCTAGCATAACGCAATATCAGCGGTTTTTCGACTGAAATACGGATTAGCGCAGGCCAATCGTTCCGATTATATTTTCACCACCGAGGGCGCAGAGTCTCAAGCTAAACTTCATCGGCCAGCCACTAGCACATCCAACATAGGATAAGAGAATTCATCTTATGCTATCCTCGGTATCGCGGTGCTTAATTTTCAAGGCATTCGCCATCTCAGCCCCCGACCAGCGATTCATAAAGCCGAATATAACGCTGGCTGATGCGCTCGACGCCGAAACGCTCCACAATTCGGCTCTGCAAGGCTTCCCGCGACCACGCTTGCGCCAGCGCCCACTCGATGCCGGCGGCCAAATCCGCGCTGTCTTTCATGCGCGCCAGGTATCCATCCAGCCGATGCGCCAGCAAATCATTTGGACCCGTGCCCTCAAAAGCGATGCAAGGTGTGCCACAAGCCAGCGCCTCCATTAGGGTCTTGCCCAGCGCTTCCTGGATCGCAGGCAGCACATAGACATCGCAAGCCGAATACAGCGCGCTCAAACTGACCCCATCGTGCAAGCGCCCCATCTGATGAACCGGACGGCTCACATCAAGCGCTTCATGGCGCTGCGAACCAAAGACGACCAACTCGGCACGGCCATCATCCGCCAGCTTTCCCAGCGCTTCTGCCAGGTACTTGAAACCCTTACGCGGGTCACTGGCGCCGCCGATGGCGCCGAAGAGAATCAGTGGCTTGCCCAAGGGCAGGTTAAAAGCCGCTCGGGACGCGGCACGATCCAGCGGCTTAAATACGCGGGGATCAATCGGATTGCCGATGACTTCGATCCGGCAGTCGCCCAGGATGGAGCTCTCCCGCGCGCATTCCGCCAGCCATTGGCTAAGCGTTACGATGGTCAGCGGCAGCTTTGACCACGCGCCCCGCTTGTCCGCATGAAGCCCTGAGCTGATGTCATTCGCCGCGCCACGGCTCAGCTGGGGGCAATCGCCGCAGCTCGCGCGATACTTGAGACAGTCGCCCGCATAATGGCAGCCACCGCTGAAAGCCCACATATCGCGCAGCGTCCAAACCAGCGGCGCAGCGATCGCTCGCAGCTGGCCTATCGGTAAAAAGTTATCGCCGACCCAGTGCAGCTGCACAATATCGGCGGCGAATGAATTGATGGCGGATGCAATCGGATAATCGAATTGGTTCAAGCTCCAGTGCCCGTTCCCCGCCAGCCTAGGATTGCCGCTGAGGCGCCGCTGATGCCGCCGCTGCGCCAAGCGCCGCCGCGCCCGCTGCCAGCGCTTGAGCGCGTCCGACAGCCGATGTACGCTAGGGTCATCCGTAACCTTGCGCAGCACCAGCATCTCGCTCTGCCAGCCAGCCTGCAGCAAGCCGCGGTGCAGGCGATAGGCGCCCATCGCTGCGCCGCCACCACCATCGCCGATTGAAACGTGAAGCACTTTCACCAAAGCCGCCCTCTTTACAAACGCTATCTGCGATTATACACAGGCAGAGCCGCTTTCAGCGTCAGCCGCAGTCGCTTAAATCTGGTATATTCATTGGGAGAATGAACATTTGCCCAGAAAGAGGTCTCCTCTTTTGGCTGCCAGCCCGCCCCAATCCAAGATACGCGCCTGGTATCAAGCGCTGCGTCCGCGCGTCTTCACCGCAACCTACGTGCCGGTGGGCTTGGCTGGCATCGTCGCCCTCGATGACGGCGTCTTTGAAGCGGGCGCTTTCTTGCTGGCGCTGATCGGGACGCTCTTCCTGCAAAGCGCCGCCAACCTGATCAACGAATACGCCGATTATCGCCGCGGCGCCGACCACCTCAAGCAAGCCGGGCAAGGCATGATCATCAAGCACAAGATCCTCGAACCGGCGATCGTCTGCGCCGGCGCTATCCTGACGACTGTGGCCGGCTCTTTGATCGGGCTTTATCTGCTGGCGCATAGCGGACCGCTGCTCTGGCTGATCGGCATCGGCGGCGTGCTTGTCGCTATCACCTATACGGCCGGTCCATTCCCGCTCGCTTACAACGGGCTGGGCGAAATCGCGGTCGCCATATTTATGGGTCCAGCCATTGTTGTTGGCACTTACTACGTGATGTCGCCCACGGTCACCAGCGCGCGCATCGCTGAGCTTTGCCTGATTTCGCTGCCAGTCGCCTTTATGGTCTCCGCCATTTTGCATGCCAACAACATCCGCGATATGGAAGCCGACCGCGCCGTCAACAAACGTACCTTGGCAGTCATCTTCGGCATCCGTTTCGCCCGCGCTGAATACATTTTTCTAGTGCTCGGCGCTTATATCTCGCAAGCTGTCGTCATTGCGGGGAACCTCATCCCACCCTTGACGCTGCTGACGCTGATCACCTTGCCCGAGGCGCTGCGCCTAATCCGCATATTCAACACCAGCCGCACCGTCCCGCTGATGCACCAAGCCCAAGGGCGCACAGCCAAACTGCACGGCCAGGTTGGCCTGCTGCTGGTGCTGGGCTGGTCCCTTTCGCTCGTCTTGCCAGCCGCCTGAAATGCCAAGACTATTATCAGCGCTGCCTAGGGATGAGTGGCTAAGGCAGCGCGGTATACGATGGGCAGCTTGAAGGCATCACGATCCTCTCGACGCGCGTCTCCACCAAAAAGCTCGAATATCAAGCGCGAAAAGCGCAATCCCTGGCTGAGCGAAAAGCCAGCGCGTTCTGACGGGGCACCGGCGGATGCAACCAAGCTGAGCGACCTGCCGCCGGAAGCGACCGAAAAACTGCGGTCCCTTCAAAGCGTGGCGGGAAAACTGCAGCTGAAACTAGCCGCCATGCAAGAAGGCGATACGCAAGGGCGCCTCAAAATCACGCGCCAATTACTCGACCAGACCGAGAAGCAGATCGCCAATCTACAGCGGCAATACGAAGATTAATCACACCGTCCAATGCCAGATCTGATTCCAGGCGGTCATCCAGTCGTCGGCGCGGCTGTACACCTTCTGCGCCGCCCGATCCAGTTCAACGCCCGCCCGCCCGCGAAAGTCGTCCATCTTCTCCACTTTATCGACTTCGATCGTGATCGTCACCGGCGAAGACGGCACATAAGGCGAGACCGCTTTCAAGTCTTGCAGAGCTTGGAAGGCGCCCGCTTCAATCATTTTGCGCGCCCGCCGCGGTGGAATCTGACGAGCGGAGTAGCGCGTCAAGCCGCGCTTGACTGGCACGGTGCTCAGCCCAGCGCCCAGCAGCGCCGTCACTTCGCGGCAGACCGCCTCGTCGCCCGTAACCAGCAGCACCGGGCAGCCATAATGCCCGCAAAGCGCCGCATTCACACCCGACTCGCCCACCAAATCATCATTAAACCAGAGGTTGTGCCACTTCACGGTAGAGATGGTATGAGACAGCACGCCGTCATCGGTATTGTTGCGCGCGTGCATGCCGACCAACAGGCAGGCCTCCGCGCCCTGCTCCAGCAGCTCGGTATAGCGCGCCCAAGGATGATGGGCGACCCAAGTACAATCGTCAGCGAGCAGTTCCGGCACGAAGGAGTTAAAGGTCCAATCGCCGCCAGCGCCGTGACAATCGACCACCACAATCTCATCAGCGCCGGCGCGTTTTGCGCCACGAACAGCCGCGTTAATCTCCTCAGTGTAGAGCCTGCGCCCCTCTTCATACATCGGCGCGCCGCCAGTCACCTGCCCCCAAGTCACGATGCCGCTCACGCCTTCCATATCCGCCATAATCAAGACTTTCATTGCGCATCCTTTCCAACATCCGCATTCAGCTCGGTAGCGCGATTGTATCATTTTCCGCTTGACACAGTGGCTTGCGCCTATGTGCTGGCTTGGCTCGCTTCTGTTTGACTGTGCGAATTGACTATACGAAGTCAGCCAGCGCGACCTGCGCTTGACCCAGCGAGCGCTCCACGTCAGCCAGCGCCAGCCAGCCATCGACAATTGGCGGCGCCAAACTCAGGTCGGCTTCTGTCTTTAGATAGAAACTGCATTCACTAGCGCATGTCACCGCCGCGCGCCCAGCGAAGACCGCTGCCTGCAAACAGCCTAACAGCGAGCTAGCCTGGGAGCCGACCATCACCGCTTTGCCCGCTTCGACGCACCGTCCCAGCATCTGCATCGACTCAGAGAATCCGGTGCGCGCCGTCTTGATATTGAGAATGTCGAATGTATCGAAGGCGATTTCCCGCTGGAGATTCTCAAGCGTAAATGCCGAGTCATCGGCGATAATTGGCATGAGGCAGTCGCGTCTTAGCTGACGCCGCTCTCGCAGCAGATGAACCGGCAGCGCCTCCTCGCAATGTATCACGCCCATCTCTCGCAGCTGATTCAATACTGGCGCTGCCTTTTCAAGCGCCAGCGTCTCGTTGGCATCGACATAAAATTGCGCCGCCGGGTATGCCTCGATTAATCGCTGAATCGTCTCAATCTCAGTGGCAATATCGCGGCCGATCTTGACCTTGAATACACGCAAGCCGGCATCGTAGGCGCCGCTTACCTCGGCGAAGACCGCCGCCGGCGGGCCCGTACTGACAATCGTACTGAGCAGAATCCGCTCTCGCCTCGCGTCAAGAAGCGATGCCAGACCCCGCCCCTGGCTCATCGACAGCGCCTGATGCAGCGCCATATCCAGCGCGCCCTTGGCTGTATTATTATTCTTCACCGTCCTCATACGCGCCGCAAGCATTGAAACTGAAGACCAACTCTCCACAGCGGCGCCCAGCAGCAGCGGCGCTAAATGCCGCTCGATAATATGCAGGATGGAGGCTTGGGTCTCGCCGTAGATGCTGGGCCGCGGCGGCGCCTCAGCGATGCCAAAGGCGCCATCAGCCAGCTCGACGCGAACCAGCACATGCGTCAAACCGCGCAGCTCATGCCCGCTGCCCCAGGTCAAGCTGCCCTTCAGCGGAATGTTGTAGGGCGCCGCGTCAATGCGGGTTATCGCTGGCATTTCAGCCTCGCTCCTCAACGATGCGCATTACAGCTTGAGCCACTTCGGCCGGGCTGCAGCCCTCGATATCGAGGCGGTGATAATTGGGATATGCCTGCCCGCCGGCAAAGGGTTCGAAGCCGTAATTGGCTGCTTCCGCTTTGACGATCGCCAGCGCTTCCCGCGTTATCGCTCCTGCTTTGACGAGCGCCTTCGCCTCCGCCTGCCATCGGCGCGGCAAGAAGGAAACATCGGCCCTGCCGCCCACGCGGTCAAAGTGCTCACGCCGGCCGCTTAGACGGCGCAAGCGCGTTAAGGGATTCAACGTCAGCTCGACGATTTGCCAGCGTGGGAAGTTCTCCAGCGCGTAGCGAATCTCGTTCGGGCCGCGGATGCCCTCGGCAAGCAGGCGCTCATCGCAGTCATCCGCGAGGTACAGCCAGGAAAAGGCGGCCGCCATCCCGCCCGGCACATGCTCGGCGAATTTTCCTGTGCAAGCGAAGCGCCGTTCGCGGTCCAGTATTGGCTCAAGCGGCTCAGCCGCCAGCGCCAGCGCCGTCGGGATCGCAATCCAATCCGCCACTTCTCTGCGCGATGGGATTGCGGCGGCATTGCCTAGGCAAGGGCGCAGGATCTCCAAGGTGCTTGATTTGCCTGTGCCCGTCAAGGCGACCAGCATCAGCAGCGCCTGATTGCCTAGCGGGCGCCAGCCTTCACCCCCAGCCAGGCTCACAAGCGGATACTTCTCCACCAAGGGCTGGTCAAGCCTTGGCTGTACCTCGCGCAGATAATATTCGCGCCAATCCATTTTGGTCTCATGATCGGTATGCGCCGCAGCCATCATACCCGCAAGGGGCGCCGCTTCCAACACTCTGCCCGCGCCGATACAGGGCAATTCGCGTTATAATCGCTTGCATCAGCAACCAGCCGGAAGGATAAGCGCCATGCCTTTGTTTGATATGCCTCTGGAAGAAATGCGCGCCTATAAGCCGCCGCGCGATGAACCGCCGGACTTCGACGCTTTCTGGTCCGACACCTTGGCGGAAGCCCGCGCCCATGACTTGAACGCTGTCTTCGAGCTTGCCGACTTTGGCTTGGCTACGCTGGACGTCTATGATGTGACCTTTTCCGGCTTCAATGGCGACCGTATCAAAGGCTGGTACATGCGCCCGCGCGGGCAGGCGGGTCCGCTGCCGGCTGTTGTCGAATACATCGGCTATGGCGGGGGCCGCGCATTTCCAATCGAATGGCTGCCCTTCCCATCAGCCGGCTTCGCTTATCTCGTGATGGATACGCGGGGCCAGGGCAGCGTCTGGAGCCGCGGCGATACGCCCGATAGCGGCAGCGGCGCCCACCCATCGGCACCCGGCTTCATGACGCAGGGCATCCTCAGCCCACAGACTTATTATTATCGCCGCCTATACACCGATGCCGCGCGCGCGGTCGAGGCGATCTGCACCCGGGCTGAAGTCGATGCGGCGCGCATCGCGGTAAACGGCCAGAGCCAGGGCGGGGGCTTGTCTATCGCCGTCGCCGGGCTGCTGCCCGATATCAAAGTTTGCCTGGCTGATGTGCCCTTCTTGCAGCATTTCCGCCGCGCCATCGAGATAAGCCCCAGCGACCCCTATCCTGAAATCGCCCGTTTCCTTCAAGTCCATCGCGACAAGATCGACGCCGCGCTGCGGACCCTGAGTTATTGTGATGGCATGAACTTCGCCGCGCGCATGAGGGCACAGGCGCTTTTCTCCGTGGGCATCATGGATACGACTTGCCCGCCCTCCACTGTCTACGCCTCCTACAATCACGTGAACAGCGAAAAGGCAATCATGGAATACTATTTCAATAATCACGAAGGCGGCGGCTTCCAACACAAAGTGGAGAAGATCCGCTATTTGCGGCGGCTCTGGCTGGAATGAGCCAAGCGCAGGTCATCATCCTCGGCAGCGGCACGCCCAACGCCGAAGCGAACCGCGCCAGCGCCGGCATTGCTGTCGCAGTCGATGAGCAGCCCTATCTCTTCGACTGTGGCCACGGCATCGTCCAGCGCGTCGTACAGGCGCATGAGGCAGGATTGATCAACTGGGACACAAGAGATCTGACGCGTCTCTTCGTCACGCATTTGCACGCCGATCACACCGTTGGCTTGCCCGACCTGCTCTTCAGCCCTTGGATCCACGGGCGTGAAGACAAGCTCATCGCCTACGGTCCCGCTGGGCTGGGCGATATGGCGCGCCACATCCTACTCGCCTACGGGGAGAATATCCGCGAACATCGCGCCGCCCACCCCTGCAGCGAAATGGGCTATCAAATCGATGCGCACGAAGTAGGCGGGGGCTTATGCTACCGGGACGCGCGCGTTGAAGTCCAGGCGCTGCCAGCCAATCACGGCGATTTGGCTGCCCTCAGTTACAAAGTCATCACCGCCGCGGGCACGGTCGTCATCTCGGGCGATACCAAGCCCGTGCCCGGTTTCGCCGCCTGGGCGTATGGCTGCGATCTGCTGATTCACGAGGTTTATTCGTCGTCTCAGTTCGCCGAGCGACCGCCAGCCTGGCAGCGCTATCATGCCCGCGTGCACACCTCGACCAGCGAGCTCGCCGCCTTGGCGCGGGAAGTGCGCCCCCGCCGCCTGCTGCTCTATCATCAGCTCTTCTGGCGCCTCAAGCCTGAAGAGCTGGTCGCCGAAGTGCAGCGCGGCTACGACGGCTTGGTCATCAGCACAGAGGACCTGGACCTATTCAATCTTTAGCGATAGCAATCTTTAGCGATAGCAAAGGAAGGGCGATGCCCGCCGCAGCCATATTCGAGCCACTAGATTTTGAGCGCCTCAGCGAGGCGGAGCAGCTTCAGCGCTCAAATGATTTCCTCCAATGTATGAGCAGGCGGCGCAGCGTCCGCCATTTCTCGCGCGAGCCCGTGCCAATGGCGCTGATTGAGAACGCCATCAAAGCCGCCGGCACCGCGCCATCGGGCGCCAACCAGCAGCCCTGGACCTTCGTCGTAATCAGCGAACCCGAGCTGAAAAGGAAGATTCGCAGCGCGGCCGAAGCGGAAGAGAAGGAAAGCTACGAGCGGCGCATGAGCCAGGAGTGGCTGGATGCCTTGGCGCCCTTAGGCACCGACTGGCGCAAACCGCATATCGAGGAGGCGCCTGCCGTCATCGTCGTCTTCCGCCAGGCTTATGGCATTGGCATCGATTCCGAGACGGGCGAGAAATCACGCGTTCTTCATTATTACAGCGAAGAGTCGGTCGGCATCGCGGTTGGTTTCCTGCTGGCTGCGCTGCACATCGCTGGCTTAGCCACCTTGACCCACACACCCAGCCCGATGAAGTTCTTGAGCGAGATTCTCGAGCGCCCAGCCAATGAGCGCGCCTTCGTCCTGATACCAGTCGGCTACCCGGCGGAGAAAGCCGCCGTGCCGGCCATCAGCAAGAAGCGGCTCGCCGAGATCATGATCCGCCGCTGAATGGCATGTGATTTGCAAAATAAGTTCTGCGCCTCGGTGACAGATGATCTAAAATTTTGTCCCATATGCCGGGATCAGCGCCCCCTGCACAATCGCCCCCGCATCCGAACAGAGGAAGGCAATCACAGAACCCAACTGCGCCGGACTCACACCGGCATGAGGCTCCTCCGCCGCCAGTTCAGGCGGCACAATGGCGGATGGCAAGACGGCATTAACGCGGATGCCGCGCCGCTTGTATTCTTCGGACAGGCTCTCCGTCAAGCGCAGCACCGCCGCTTTGGAGGCCGCGTAGGCGGCATCGTTGCCGCTTGAGCGCAGACCCGGGCGGGCGCCAATATTGACGATTGCCCCAGCCCCGCCTGCGAGCATCGCCGGAATCACCGCCCGGCACATCAAGAAGGTAACGGTGGCATTCAGCCGAATCATCGTCTGCCAGGTATCGACCGTCATTTCATGCACCGGCTTGCCCGCGTCCCAGCCGCCGACGATATTGACTAAGATGTCAACCCGCCCATACTCCTCCAAGACGCGGCTTACCAAGTCGTCAACAACGGTCGGGTCCGAAAGATCGGCGCTTTGCAGGCACAAGTGATTAGGGTCGCCGCGCAATTCGGGCATCCGCTTGTAAAGCCGGTCATCGCCACAGGTCAGCGCTAGCTTTGCGCCACCGGCTCTGAAAATGGGAATCACGCCCGAAGCCAGCAAGCCGGACGCGCCCGTGATAATCGCTACTTGTTCGCTAAATTGTGCCATGACCCGTCTCCCTACCTTCTGCTATACATAGAGCGTATCATACTTCAAGATCTCCTCTCGCTTGCAACTCCCGGCTGAACTTCTGTGCCCAAGTGCGCCTGAGTGGTTACAATATCTATGTCTGTAACTCATTCGGCAGGTGAAGCTGGCGGCATTATTGAAAAGGAGCATCCATGCGCCAATATGATTTTCTACTCAAAGGGGGCCAGGTCATCGACCCAGCCAATAACATCGACGCGCCGATGGATGTGGCGGTCAAGGGCACGGCGATCGCAAAGGTCGCGCCCGATATCCCCTCCGCCCAAGCCGAACAGACAATTGACGTGGCTGGCTTAAACGTCACACCTGGGCTAATCGATATCCACGTACACGTCTATCACACACGGGAGCCGGAGACTTTGAGCATCATCGCCGATCATCACACGTTTCGCTCCGGCGTCACCACTGTGGTCGATACCGGCACCGCCGGCGCCAAGCATTTTCTGCACTTCAAGCGCACCGTCATCGACCGCTGGAAGACCCGCATCTTCGCCTTCGTCAACATCGTCAAATCGGGCATGCTCGGTAGCTTTGAGCAAGATGTGCATGAGATGGACCCCGAACTCGCCGCTTCTATCGCGCTCGCCTACCCCGAAGCCTGCGTCGGCATCAAGACCGCCCACTACTGGGTGTCAGCGCCATTCGATGAGGCGCACCCACCCTGGGCAGCGGTCGATCGCGCGCTGGAAGCAGCTGACATTTGTAAGAAACCGCTCATGGTCGATTTTTGGCATCGCGAGGGGCGCAGCTACCAGGAACTGCTGCGGAAGATGCAGCCTGGCGACATCCACACCCATGTTTACGCCCAGCAATTCCCCCTCCTAGACGAGGACAATAAACCAGCCGACTTCCTGTTTGAAGCGCGCGAACGAGGCATCATCTTTGACCTTGGGCACGGCGCCGGCAGCTTCTGGTTCCGCCAGGCGATTCCCGCTTTTGAGGGTGGCTTCCCACCCGATTCCATCAGCACCGACTTACACATCGGCAACGTCAACGGCGTCGTGCACGATATGCTCAACACGATGTCGAAGCTGCTTTGCATGGGCATGCCGCTGCGGGATGTCATCCGCCGCTCCACCATCGCGCCGGCGCAGGAGATCGGCCACCCCGAGCTGGGCACACTGAGCGTCGGCGCCGAAGCCGATATCGCCATTCTTCGCCAAGAGCGGGGCAAATTCGGTTATGTCGATTGCGGCTACGCCCGCCTGGATGGCGATCGCAAGCTATCCTGCGAAATGACAATCCGCGCTGGCGAAATCGTCTACGATCTCAACGGCCGCTCGAGCCCGTTTTGGGAAGACGCGCCGCCGGGATACTGGCAGATCCGTTACCCAACAGGAGCCATCGAACCATGACAGACTATCAGTCGCTGGGCCTCCGCCCGCTGATCAATGCCTACGCCACCATGACCAAGTACGGCGGCTCCCTCATGCCGCCCGAAGTGCTCACGGCGATGAACGAAGCCGCCCGCTCCTTCGTCGATCTTCAGCTCTTGCAGCGCCGCGTCGGCGAACGCATCGCCGAGCTCACGGGCAACGAAGCCGCTTACGTCACCTCGGGCGCCGCCGCCGGTATTATGCTGGCTTCAGCCGCGGCCGTCCTTTACAAATGCCCGGATGCGCTCAAATGCTTCCCAGCTATCGCCGCCTTCAATCACGAAGCGATTATCATAGGGGCGCAGCGCAATGCCTATGACTACGCCATCCAGCAGGCTGGGTTGAAATACATCGAAATCGAAGCCTCGCGCGCCGCCCTGCGCGCCGCCATCACCGAACGGACCGCCTGCGTATTCTGGTTTCAGGGACCGCTCGTCCAAGCCGATGATCTGCCGCTAGGCGAATTGACCGCCATCGCCGCCGAACAGGACATCCCCGTCATCGTGGACGCCGCCGCGCAGCTCCCGCCAGTCGAGAACCTGTGGCGCTTCACCGAGATGGGCGCCGCCCTCGCTCTGTTCAGCGGTGGCAAAGACCTGCGCGGACCGCAGACCACGGGACTTATGCTGGGCCGCCGTGACCTGCTCGATTCGATACGCCCAATTAGCAATCCCAATCACGGCTTAGGGCGTCCCATGAAAGTCGGCAAAGAAGAGATGATGGGCTTGCTGGCCGCGGTTGAACGCTACCTCGCGCTCGATCACGCGGCCCGCGAGCGATACTGCGACGACGCCGTGCGGATGTTTTGCGCCGCGCTGAATCCGCTACCCGGCATCCAGGCCGAACGCGCCTTTCCTAACGAAGCGGGCCAGCCCCTGCCTCGCTGCCGCGTTATTGTCGATGCGGCAGAACTTGGTCAATCAGCCGCTGATCTCGTTAGCGCCTTTCTCGAGCAGGACCCGGCCATCGCCGTCGCGCCCGATAGCGATGCCAGCTTCTTTCTCAATCCGATGACGCTGAACCCCGGCGAAGAACTCATCGTCCGCGATGCCTGCCTTAAGCTGCTAAGGGCGCCATGAATCGACCATTCCAACTCTACGACCTGCGCGTCACCGTCGAGCGCATTGAAGGAACTTCTGTCTGCGGCTTGCAAGTCGGCGATTACTTTGAATTGACCGAAAGCGCCAAACTGCGCATCCCGGCTGGCAAGCACTTCTGCATCTACGCGCTATCAGCTGTGTTGCCCTTGCTCGCGGCAAAACAGCGCGAACTCAGCGAAAACGACTGGATGACCCGCGATACTGTCGCCGCCTGCCCCGATGTCGACGAACGCCTCATCATGCGCATTGAACGCATTGCCAAGCGCACGATGGACAGCGACGAGCTGACTTGAGACAGCGCGCGCAGTTTGCGAGCCCGCTTCAAACTGCCAGCCGCAATCGAGTAGAATTAAGCGAAGGCTCATCGTTATGAGATCTCAGAAGAGGCAAGCATGACTAAGAAACGCAAACACATCAAGGTCACATACTCCACGCTGGGCAGCCCGGACCCCCTGCTGCACGAATACTTTGAAGAAGATATCGCCGAGCGGAAAAACAGCCTGGGCAAAAGCTATCAGATGTTGATCGATGGCGAATGGGTCGATGGCGACAGCCGCTTCGAGAATCGCTCGCCGATCAATACTGATTGGCTGCTGGGCATCTTCGCGCGCGCATCGGGCCAAGATGTGGCTAGCGCGGTCGCCGCTGCAAAAAAAGCCTTCCCCGCCTGGCGCGATACACCCTGGGGCGAACGCTGCGCATTGCTCAATCGCGTCGCCGACTTGATCAGCGAGCGCCTATTTGAAATCTCGGCCGCTGTCAGCATGGAAATCGGCAAGAATCGGCTGGAAGCCATCGGCGATGTCGAAGAAACAGCCGACCTCATCCGCTATTGTGTGGAGGCGATGAAGGAGAATGCTGGTTTCGATCGCCAATTGCTGAGCGAATCTGACCAGCACTTTAACCGCAGCGTGCTCAAGCCCTATGGCGTATGGGGCGTCATCGGTCCCTTCAATTTCCCAGCCGCCCTAACTGGGGGACCAACCGGCGCCGCCCTCATCGCCGGCAATACCGTGGTGCTGAAGCCGGCCGCCGAGGGCTCGCTCACCGCTTGCCTGATCGCCCAATGCATCGTGGACGCAGGCTTACCAGCCGGCGTCTTCAACATGGTGCTCGGCGGCGACGAACCCGGCATGGCGCTGACAGCCAATCCCGAGCTCGCCGGCTTGACCTTCACCGGCAGCCACGAAGTCGGCATGGGCATCATCAAGACATTCAGCACCGCCGCCGGCTATTTCCGCCCTGTGATCGCCGAGATGGGCGGCAAGAACCCGACCATCATCACCGCCAATGCCGATCTCGATAAAGCGGCGCTCGGCGTTATGCGCTCGGCTTTCGGTTTGACGGGCCAGAAGTGCTCTGCCTGTTCGCGGGTCTATGTCGATGCCGCCGTCAAAGATGAATTCTTGGGCAAACTGGTCGACCTGGCAGCGGAAGTCAAAGTCGGCGATCCCACCGAGGCTGATACCTTTATGGGACCAATCATCAGCGAAACCGCCTATGCCGCCTACCAGCGCTACATCGACGAGCTGGGCGCGGGAAACATCGTCGCCGGCGGCGAAACGCTAGACGGTGGCACCGGGGGGCGCAGACACCAGCCAGCCCATACTCGCCCTTCCAATGGTTACTTCGTCGCGCCAACAGTGGTAACCGACCTGCCCGATAAGCACCGCCTCTGGCAGCACGAGATGTTCGCGCCCATTGTCGTCGTGCGCAGCGTTGAAGGACTGGGCGAGGCGATGCGGCTGGCGAATGGCGTCGCCCTCGGCTTGACGGCAGGCTTTTACAGCGAAGACCCGGCCGAGATTGAGTGGTTCCTCGATAACATTGAAGCGGGTGTGCTCTACGTCAATCGCGCCACCGGGGCGACTACCGGCGCCTGGCCCGGCTATCAGTCATTCGGCGGCTGGAAAGGCAGCACCGGCAGCAACAAAGCCGCCGGCAGCTTGTATTATCTTCAGCAATATATGCGCGAGCAGTCGCATACGATTGTGGGGTAGATTTCGACAATTAGCCCTTCACCGCGCCAAAGGTCAGCCCGCGCACGATAAAGCGCTGCACCATCAGCGATAGCAAGACCGGCACTGTCACCGCGATCAGCATCCGTGTGGTGACAAAGCCAAAGTCGATGCCGCGCACTGTATCCGACCCAGCCACCAACATCGGGTAAGGCTTCCAATTGCGATTGGCGAGCACGCTGGCGAAGAGGAATTCGTTCCAGGCGAAAGCGAAACAGATCAAAGTCGACGCCACCAGCGCGGGCCGCGCCAAGGGTAGAGCGATGCGCAAGAAGGTCGTGAATTCGCTGGCGCCATCCACCAGCGCTGCTTCGCGCATTTCCGGCGGCAAATCGGCGAAGTAATCGCGCATGATCAACACAGCGAAGGGCAGCGTAAATGTCGCATTGACGATGACCATACCGGGCAAAGTATCAAGCAGCTTCAAATCGCGGAACATCAACACGAAGGGGATCAGCGTCGCCACTGGCGGCAAGAAGCGCTGCGATAGAAACCACGAGACCAGATTGCGATTGCCGATGCCATACTTGAAGCGTGCCAATCCGTAGCCAGCCAGCGTGCCCAGCGTGGTCGCCACCAGCGTCGCGCCTAGTGATATCAGCGTGCTGTTGCGCAGCGCCTTAAATGTTTCTGGTCCGCCGGCGCCAAACTCCGTCTGCCAATTTTGCAGGCTCGGCTCGAATTGCACGAAGGGGATGATCGAGCCATCTTTCCACTGCGATTTGAGCGAGGTCAAAACGGCGTAACCAAAGGGCGAGAACGCGATGAAGGTGCAAATGATCGCCAGTGCGATGATGAGACGGTCGCCAAAGGAGGCACGTGAAGGCAGGACTGTTCCCGCGGAGGTCGTCTGTTTTGCCGTCATGCCAGTCATCGCCCCTTATTCGAAGCGCTCGCGTACGCGATAGAAATAAATTGATGAAACGACTATCGCTACCACCACCAGCAAATAAGCCAAGGCGGCCGCTTCCCCCAACTGGAAGCTGCCGATTAGCCCCTTCTCGTAAGCGTAATAGACATAAGTCTGCGTTACAGAGCCGGGACCGCCGCGCGTCAGGCTGAAGGGGATATCGATTATCTTCAGCGACTCAACCATGCGCAGCAGCATCACTGTGCCCAGGGCGGGCGCGATCATCGGGAAGGTGATCCAACGAAACAGCACCCAGTTCGATTTGGTATCCAGCCGCGCCGACTCGTACAAATCATCTGGGACGGATTGCATCGCGGCCAGCACAACGATGAAGACAAAAGGCGTCCACTGCCAGACATCGGTGAACATCACCGCAAAGCGCGCCGGCATCGGCTCGATGAACCAATTCACGCGCCCCAAACCCAAGCCCTCTAGAACATTATTGATCGGTCCTGATTGCTCGTTAAACAGCACCACGCCCAGCCAGCCCAGGGCGATAGGCGCGGCGAATAATGGCATCGTAATGATCGCCCGCATTTGCCGTAAAAATGGCAGATTGTGATTGAAGACCCAAGCGACAAAGGTGCCAAAGATCAGCGTTGCCGCGGTGCTGCCGAGGAAGAGAAAGGCGCTGAAGCTGGCTGTGCTCACCGCCTTCTTGTCGACTTTCTCATCGCCGACGCCCAAGATTTCGGCGTAATTCTCAAAGCCGATGTACTTGGGGTTCTTGCCCAGCCGATAATTGGTCAGGCTCAAGCCGAAGGAATACAGCAGCGGAAACAGCGTGAAAGCTAGGATCCAGCAGACGCCCGGCATCAAGAATAAGTATTTTGCCCTATTGTTGGTCATGGTTTAAGCCATGGACTGCGCCGTCAATGTACCGTCAATGTAGGGGCAATTTCGCCAAATCGCCCGCCAGCCGACGGGCAACCGGGTCGGCTGCCCCTACAATTCTGTCGCTTAGCCGACGCTACATTCCGCTGTAGCCGATAGATTGCTGGTAGATTTCCAACTGGCTATCGACATCAAGGTCGTCGGTGATTTCTTCCCAATCCTCGGCTGTGTTATCAAGCGCTTCCTGGGCGCTGGCCTGGCCCGTCATCGCTTCAGACAAGCGGATATCAAGCGTCTCCTGAATGTATTCCAGCGTACCTGGAATCCGCAGGTAGGTTACCGAAGTCGGTTTGTCATAAGCGTTGGAGCCGTAGGCGTTGATGTAGCGCTCCATATCATCAGCGTTGAAGCCAACGGCGGTGTAATCCTCGGAAACGGCGGTGCCGCGCGGCGCGTAGAGCTGGTACGTGCAGCAGGGGTCGACGCCTTGCCAGCCCGTGGTGGCGTTGTAGAAGTTGATCGACGAGTTGGCGATGAGCGACATGTAGAAGTAGGTCAGCTCCGGATTCTCGGTGAACGTGGACATGGTCGGATGCCAGGAGCCGCCGGTGGTGTTGCCGACGCAGTTGGGGTTCTCGGTATCAGTCACGAATTCGCCGGTTTCGCGGTCGTACCATTCACTGGAGCAAGGGATGACATCGGCGCCCAGGTTGCCTTTAATGGCGGAGCGCTCTTCGTTTTGCGACAGCGAGCCGACATCGCCCCAGCTGAAGGTGGCGATTGCGTTGCCGGTGAGGAAATTGTCCCATGCCTCGCCCAGCTGCCAGCCGAATTGGGCTTCCTGGCCCGTCGCGGCCAATTCTTGCAGGAATTCCAAGGCGCGGACGTGGCCCGGCTCGTTGATCAGCGGCGTCATATCATCCGGATCGAACCAGAATACATTGTCGTACTTGGTGACGGCGCGCGCGTCATCGCCATCGGCGGGGGTTACAGCGAAAGAAGCGGCCAGTGTGGCGAAGTGGAAGTGACCCTGCCCGCCCGGCGCCAGGTGGAGGCTGATGCCGTCATCGGAGTCGCCATCGCCGTTCCAATCCTTGCCGTTGAAGAAGCTGGTGATGGCCAGCAGATCCTGCCAGGTGACGATGGGGTAGGGCATCGGCTCGCCAAGCTCGGCTTCGTAGGCGGCTTGCCATTCGGGGTCGGAAAGAATGTCATGGCGATAGTAGAGAAGCTGCGCATCGCCGTCCATCTGGGTGCCGTAGGTCTCGCCGCCCCATTGGAGCAGGGCGCGGAAAGCGGGCGCCGTATCTTCCGGCGACCAGTGGGCGAAACGCTCATCGCCGACCCATTGATCGATTGGCTGGATCCAGCCATTGCTAATCCAATCGCCATATTGCCATGCCGCGCCGATGAAGACATCGTAGGTATATTGCCCGGTTAAGAAATCGGCTGGAATCGTCGTGCCTAATTGATTGTATGGGATCTCTACGATTTCCAGCTCGGCGCCGGTGGCCGCTTCAAAAGCGTTGCGCCAGAAGTAAATCGTGCCCGAGATGCCACCGCGCGAACCCTGACCCAGCACACCAAAGGTAATCGTCTTGCCTTCGCCGAGGGCTTGGCCATCGGGGATGTTCGCATTCAGCAGCGCCTCGAAAGCGAGGGTCTGCTCCAACTCAGTCTCGGCGACTTCGGGAATCGGAAAGAGATCTTCCGCCGTCTTGCCGAAGAAAGTATCCTGCGCCGCAACGCCAAATACGCCAGTAAGCAAGACCAGTATTGAAATAAGAATTCCTGCTTTGACTCTCATGGAACACTCCTATCCGTGCAACTCAATCGAACAAATTACGCGCCATTACCGCCGCTTATCGCGATTTTGCATCAAAGCGCACTTTAGTATAACAAGTGCCGTAACGAAATGCGACATCATTTTAATGTCGGGCAGGGCAATCGCTTCAAAATCATTTTGCGTCGTTCGCTGCGAAAAATTACAAAATGTAGGGGCGTCTGTCCCGCCGACACTGACCGCCAGACGCCCCTAGATCTAGGTTATGCAAATACAGAATACCGGCCTGCATATCAATAATCACCACTCCCCCACTGATTGCGCCATAGCTGGCTTTTCGTTATACTCTCATTGTTACAAAATCCCCGTTCTGAGTGTTCTGAAGGAGCAAGAAAATGAATCGCTTTAAGTATTTCCTCGCGCTGCTGGCGCTGATAGCGCTGTTGCTCGGCGCCTTCACCGGCTTGGCGCAGGATGAAAAAGTGTTGGTGATTGGCTGGTCGGAGAACACAGACGCCTACGACCCAGCCAACGGCTTCACCCATTCGACGCATATCGTCAACCACGTTACCTATAGCCAGTTGGTCACCTTCCCCGATGAAGACGCCAGCCGGATCCTGCCATCGCTCGCCGAAAGTTGGGAGATTTCTGAAGACGGGACGGTTTACACCTTCTCGCTGCGGCAGGATGCGACATTTGCCAATGGCGATGACATCACCGCCGATGATGTCGTCTTTTCCATCCAGCGGCTGCAGAATTACAAGGGCAACCCGTCCTTCCTGGCGGATGGCATTGACGCGGTAGAGGCAATAGACGACGACACGGTCGCCTTCACGTTGCCGGCGCCGCGCCCCTCGTTCCTGTCTGAGATTACCAGCGCTGTCTTCAGCGTTACCAACGCCGATGTCGTGATGGCGAATGGCGGCACCGATGCCGAAGACGCCGCCGAAACCGATACCGCCGGCGCCTACCTGGATAGCGCCTCGGCTGGCTCTGGCTCTTATGTGCTGGATATGTGGGAGCCGCAGAACCGCACCGAGCTGGTTCGCAATGAGAACTACTGGGGCGACGCGCCCTACTTCGACCGCGTGATCTTTATCCACATGCCGGAAAGCGCCACCCAGAAGGTCGCGCTGGAAGCCGGCGATATTGATCTGGCATTCGACCTGCAGCCGGACCAAATCACCGCTTTGGAAGGCAACGCGGATATCGAAATCTATCGCGGAATCAGCACCTTGACGCACTTCGTCATTATGAATGCGGACGAAGAGAAGAGCGGTCCCTTCGCCAACCCGATGGTTCAGCTGGCGGTGCGCCACGCGCTGGATTACGACGGTTACAAGACGCTTTGGGGCGGTGTTACGCCAGCCACGAACATGACCGCCGGCTTCTTTGGCAACCTCGGTGAAGAGGCCGCCTTCTCGCGCGATCTGGACAAAGCGCATGAATTGCTGGCGGAAGCCGGTTACCCAGACGGGCTGGACATGACGCTGGAATATCCCGACATGGTTTATGGCGGCGTCAGCTTCAACACCAACGCCCAGAAGATCCAGGCGGATCTGGCTGAAGTTGGCATCAACGTCACGCTGCAGCCGGGCGAGATTCAAGTCGCGCTGGAGAAGTACCGCAGCGGCGAGCACGGCATCGGCTACTGGCTCTGGGGTCCAGACATTCTCGATCCGCTAGACTTCCTCAGCTTTATGCCCGGCGGCAAAGTCGCGACCGAGCGCAATAACTGGCATCTGGAAGATGTGCCGCAAGAGATCCAGGATATGATCGCTGCCGCTAAAGTCGCCAGCGACCCGGACGAACGCATGGCGCTCTTCAGCGCGCTGCAAGAATTCACCATGCAGAATGGTCCCTTCGCGCCCTTCAATGTACCGGAGGTAGCGACTGCTTACCGCTCCGACCTAATGGGCTATATCTGGCACCCGCACTGGCTGCTGGATGTTTCGATCTTGAGCCGCGCTATGATGTAAGCAGCCAAAACATCAGCGGCTCTATAAGGGGGCGGGCTCATTGGCTCGCCCCTTTTTTTGCAGCAGCCACAATTTATCGAAACCGCGCGCGCTGTTTCAGCAGCGCCGGTTGATGTGTTAAACTAGGCGCTACACCACCCTAACATACTGGCTGCTCATGAGTTTCTTTCGCTATTTCATCCGCCGCGCCCTTCTGGTGATACCGATTCTGCTGGGCATCACTGTGGTGGCATTCATTATCGCCAACGCCATCCCAGCCGACCCCATCAACGCCAACCTGCCGCCAAACGCCCTCAACGACGAAGACACCATCGCCGCCTTCCGCAAGAAATGGGGCTTGGATAAGCCGCTGCACGAACAATACCTGACCTACCTCGGCAATCTGCTGCAGGGTGATATGGGCATCTCCATCAAGTGGCGCAAGCCCGTCTCCGAAGACATCGCCAAGCGCTTGCCCGCCACCATTGAGTTGGCGACGCTGGGCATCTTGTATGGCATTGTGCTAGGTGTAGGGCTGGGGCTGGTCTCAGCCATCTGGAAGGACACCTGGGCTGATTATATCGCGCGCGTCATCGCCTTGATCGGCGTGAGCTTCCCCGTTTTTCTGATTGCGCTGATATTGCTTAACGTGTTCTATGCCCAGTTGGGTATCGCCGCTGGCGCTGGCAGGCTGCCTATTCGTATGCGCCCGCCCCCAACGGTGACTGGCATGTACACAGTAGACGCCCTGCTCAATGGCGATTGGGAGACTTTCAGCAATGCCCTTTCGCATCTTATCCTGCCGGCGTTGACGCTAGCGCTGTACATCAGCGGCATTATTTCCCGCATTACCCGTTCTTCGCTGTTGGAAGTGCTGAACCAGGATTATATGCGCACTGCCCGCGCCAAGGGCTTGCGAGAGCGTTATGTCATCGGCTTTCATGGCATGAGAAACTCGCTGATTCCAGTGGTGACGGTCATCGGCTTGTCTTATGGCAACCTGCTGGTCGGGTCAATTCTGATCGAGTCGATCTTCGCTTATCCGGGCATCGGCTTTTATATGTTCCGCGCCAGCACATCGCAGGACTTCCCGGCGATTATGGGCGTCAGCCTGCTCTTCGCCTTCATTTATGTCGGAGTCAATTTTGTCGTCGATATCCTCTACTTCTTCCTCGACCCGCGAATTCGAGTCGCCTAGCCGGGGGCAGCAGGCGCGCTATCATCTGCGCCGCAACCCGCTGGTTACACTCGGGCTGGTTACCGCGATCGCTTGGCTCGTGATTGCTTTCATCGCGCCGCAGGTCGCCCCCTTTCCGCCCTTGAAGCAAGACCTGGTCAACCGCCTGGCACCGCCGGGCGAGATGTTTTCCATGGGCACGGACGAGCTGGGACGAGACATTTTCAGCCGCGTGCTATGGGGCTCGCGCATTACCATTCCAGCCGGCTTGGCCGTCATCATCATCGGCAGCAGCCTAGGCGTCATCATTGGCGCGGTCGCTGGTTACGCCGGCGGAATTGTCGACGAGCTGCTCATGCGCCTCACCGAATTATTTATGGCTTTCCCCTTCATCATCCTGGCGATGGCGGTCACCGCGGCTCTGGGCCCCGATATTCGCAATGCCGTGTTGGCGCTGAGCGCGGTTTGGTGGCCCCGCTATGCCCGTATCCTGCGTGGGCTGGTGTTGGAGGTCAAATCGCAGGAATATGTCGAAGCGGCTCATAGCGCTGGCGCCGGCGGGTTCTATGTCTTGTTCCGTACCATCTTGCCTAATTGCATCGCGCCCGCGGTCATCCTGGCCACCCTCGATATCGGCACGGCTGTGATCAGTTTCGCCGCCTTGAGCTTTATAGGCTTGGGGCCGGAGCCGTCCTCGCCCGAATGGGGGCGCATGGTCAGCATCGGCATTGACTTCTTCGATCAGTGGTGGATGTGGCTCTTCCCGGGCTTGGCGATCGCCAGCCTGGTGATGGCTTTCAATTTCATCGGCGATGGTTTGCGCGATATCCTCGACCCGCGCCTGCGGGGGGAGTAGCGGGCGCCAGTTTACAGCCCCGCCCAATCAAAGACGACGCCGACATATTCATCCTTGGCCTTCTTTAGCCCTTGGTAGGCGCTTGGCGCCTCGGCTGGGGGCAGCGTGTGTGTATGCAGGGGCGCGACCTTGAGCGCGCCGGATTTGATCAAATTCAGCGCGATTTCTGAGTTGCGCTCCATCGAATGCTTGACATAGGGATCCCGCGCCACCGGGTAGCGCCACTCATGCGCGCCTTTGAAAGTGATATTGCCCTGGCCATGCAAATGAATATAGTCGAGCAGGCTGCTGGTTAAGTCGGTCTCGTAGACGCCGCGCGGCGTACCTAGCAGGATCACTTCGCCATAGCGCCCCAGCAGCGGCAAGGCCGGCGGCAGCGCCGACGGTACGCCGGTCGCTTCAATCAGCGTTGACAGGCTCTCCCTGCCTGTGATCTCGCGCACTGCCTCGACCATCGTCGCCGGCTCGACCTGTATCGGGCAGGCAATGCCACAGTCACGCGCTCGCCGTACCCGTCCCTCGCTCAGATCGAGCCCGATCACCGTCGCGCCCTGCAAACCGGCCAACTGCGCGGCGAAATTGCCAACCGTGCCCAAGCCGAGCACGCCAACCCTGTCGCCCAGCTCAATGTTCGAGATGCGCAGTGAGGTCATCGCGATGATGGCCAGGCGGGTAAAGGGCGCCAGCGGCAGCGGCAGCCCGGCGGGGACCTTGAGACAGATATGCTGGGGACGCGTCGTATCGATCAAATTGTACTGCTTGTGCCCACCCCAAAAGTGCACGGTGTCGCCCGGCGCGACAGCTGAAATGCCTTCGCCTACAGCAAGCACTTCGCCAACAGCTGCGTAACCGGGCGTGCCCGGAAAGGGAAACCAGCGCTGGCTGCCGGATAAACAAGCCAGCTCGGTGGCCGCGCTAATCAGCGAGTAGCGGGTCTTAACGAGAACGTCACGAGCGCGGAGCTGCCCGATGTCATCGTCGATCCGCTGCACATCAATATGATCGGGACCAGTGAAGAGAACGCTCAGATTTTCCATTGGGGTGAAGATTCCTCTGCGCGCCTGGCGCCTCAATCGCTCGACCCAGACTGACCGCGCTCATTTGCTGCCAGATGAAAAGACGACGCCTTGAATATACCAGCGCTGCAAGAGTACGAAGATCAGAATACTGGGCAGAGTCATAACCATGGACGCCGCCATGAGCAGATGCTCGGTCGCCCGGCCGCCGGCCGTCGCCACCCGTTTGAAATTCGCCAAGCCCAACGACAAGGTATACTTGTCAGGCGAATTGAGATAAATCAGCGGTCCGAAGAAATCGTTCCAGGTATCCAGGAAAGCGATGAGGACCATGGTGATGAGCACAGGCTTGGAAAGGGGGACGATAATGCGCAGGAAAATCCAGAGCGTATTCGCGCCGTCGATCTTCGCCGCTTCGTCCAGGTCTTTGGGAATCGTCATGAAGAACTGCCGGAACAGAAATATGGCGAAGGCGCCGCCGCCCAGCCAATGAGGAACGATTAGCGGATTGTAGGTATCGAGCCAGCCGAGCGTCTTGAAGAGCAAGAAAGTCGGGATAATGGTGACCTGATAGGGCAGCATCAGCGTGCTCAACACCAGAATGAAAAGAAGATTCCGGTAGGGAAAGCGGAAGCGGGCAAAGCCATAAGCCACCAAAGCCGCAGAGCCTACCCGGCCGATGACCGTGAACACGGTTACGAATACCGTATTGAGGAAGAAGCGCGCTAGCGGCGCAAACTGCCATATCTCAATATAATTTTCCCATTGCCATGTCTTGGGTACGAATTGCGGGGGCCAGAGGAAAAGCTCGTTCACCGGCTTCAAGGACGACGACAGCGCCCACAAAAACGGCAGCGCAAATAACATCGTCAGCCCATAAGCCACCCCATACAGCAGCACGATTCGGATTATTTTCTTGACGCGCCAGGCCGGCAAGGCTCCGCTAATCACTTGTCTAGCTCCCTTTGAGCCTTCCATTCTTTCGCTGGGTACATGCCTATTCCCCTTCGTAATAGACCCAGCGGCGCGAGAGCCACATTTGCCCGCCAGTTATCGCCAGCACAATCACGAAGAATATCCAAGCCAGCGCCGAGGCATAACCCATCTGCCAATAATCGAAGGCGCTGTTGTAAAGATGCAGCACATAGAACAAAGTCGAATAGAGTGGTCCACCGGGTGAAAACTGCTGCTGAATGCCCGTCGTCGCGACATAGACCAGCGTGAACATTTGCAGGGCGACGATCACGCCAAGCACAGTATTGAACAGGATCACCGGCGATATGCTTGGCACTGTGATGAAGCGAAACTTCGACCACCCGCCCGCCCCATCAATCTCCGCTGATTCGTAAAGCTCTTTGGGGATGCCCTGCAAGCCGGCCAAGAAGATCAGCATCGTGTTGCCGCCGACAGCGCCCCACAAGCTCATAATGATCAAAGCTGGCTTAGAAGAGCCGGGATGCGTCAGCCAGCCGGGACCGTTGCCAAGCCCTAAATGAGAGATCAAGGTGTTCGCCAAGCCGATCTGTGGCTGAAAGATCCAAACCCACAAGAAAGCCGTCGCCACCACCGGCGTCACTGACGGGAGGAAATACAGCGTCCGCAGCGCGATTCGACCACGAATGTTTTGGTTGAGCAGCATCGCCAGCGCCAATGAGCAGACAATGCTGATAGGAACAAATATCACCGTGTAATACAGCGTATTCTCGATCGACTTCCAGAACAGCCGATCGTCGCCCAAACCGGTGTAGTTGTCCAAACCGATGAAGCGGGGCGCAGAGACGATGTTGTACTCGGTGAGGCTCAGGTAACCCGAAGCGATCATGGGACCGACCGTAAAAATCAGGAAACCGAGTATCCAAGGCGAGATATAAAGGAAGCCCTGCAGCGCTTCCTTTTGCGCCAGCGTCAACGGGTCGCTCAATCCAAGGCGGCGTTTTACGAGCGTCGTCATCCTGCACCCGTGTCAGTGTATAGGCGGACAGCAGCAATGCGGGCAGGCGCGGCGGTCGCGCAGGATCGCCACACCTGCGAATGTGAATTACCCTAGCGCGGGTTTGTCCAGAATGGCTTGGGCGCCGCCGTTGAGATCCTCGATGATGTCGTCAACGCTGGCCAAGCCCAGCCAGAGCGCCTGCAAGTTATCGCCAACAAACTTGAAGTGCTCGGTCTCGCGGAAGTTCGCCGGCAAAACCAGCGGCAAAGCGTCCTCCATGATGCCGCTGAAGACCCTCAAGGTATCGTTCATACCCTGCACTTCTTCATGCGTCATCACAGCTGGTCGGCTCGCCGTGACGTTATAGCTGAGGGTCGCTTGCAGTTGCGCCTCGAAATTGGTCATGCGGTCAACAAATTTGAAGGCTTCCGCCGGGTTCTCGCTCGAGCCGGAAACGCAAAGCGGGTCAAACTCGAACATGCTGCCGCGGCCGCCCGAGGGACCAATCGGCATCGGCGCGACGCCGAGCACATCCGGGTCTTCCAGCAGCTGCACAACATTGCTGCCCCAGAAGCCAGACTGGAACATAGCCAGTTGATTGGCGGCGAAGAGCTGGTTCGCGCCTTGCCCCGTGGTGCCGGGCGAGGGCGCTACCTTATGCTCGTTATAGAGCGAGCTCTGGAAAGCCAGCGCGGCTTTGGCTTCATCGGAATTCAACAGCGATTCCGTGCCGTCGGCATTCAGCGTATCCCCGCCAAAAGCGCGGATGAAGACGATCGAAGTGAAGTAGGAGCCTTCCGGATCCATGAAGCCCCAAATGCGTCGATCGGGATCATTCAACTCAATAGCAGCCGCCAGGAAGTCATCCATTGTCCAGGTGTCATCCGGGTAATCCACACCGGCATCATCAAAGAGCGTCTTGTTGTAGTACAAGCCAACGCGCCCGGGGTGTGCCAGGATGGGAATTCCATACAACTGGCCATTCAAGCGCGCGGCGGACGTGGTCGTCTCGTAGTGCTCGCTCAAGGCATAGCCGGATTCTTCGATCAGGTCATCAATCGGACGAGCGACGCCGGTCGCCGCCAGCCGGAAGTAGCCTTCAATCGACGAAATCCAGAAGACATCGCCAATCGTGCCGCCAGCCGCCAAGGTGTTGATCTTCTGGAAATACTCCGAACCCGGGAAGTCTTCGATGACGACATTAATTTCGCCAGCGTTGTCTTCATTGAAGCGCTCCGCCCAGTACTTTTGCTCATCCGCTTGCCGTCCGGTGCGGGTATGGGAACGGATGGTGACGCCATCCTGGGCGAAGGCGGGCAAGCCAGCAGCCAGCAACCCGCCGGCCGCCAGGCCGCCGGAGGCTTTCAGGAAGTCGCGTCTGCTTAATAATCTCTTCATGTTCAAATCTCCTCAGAAAACTTGCTAACGATACCTACCTTTTACCCTGCCAAATGCCGGTTCCGCCCCTCCCCCTCAATGCTAAGCCTGTCAAATAAACACAATTTTACCATCTGCCAATATTAACACGAGTATATTAGCCCCGCTCCGATTTCGCAAAAATTTCCCAAAGCGCCCCGGGCAATCGAGGATTTGGGTATGGCGCAAGCCCGTATCGCGCCTATAATCCGCAGATTGCACAAGCCGAAAATCAGTTTCCAAGGAGACTGCACATGTCACTCGACGACAAAGTCAAAGCGATGGGCATCGATATTGAGGACTTCAGTCCATCAGCCACCTTGGCGGCAGCCACCCGCATCGGCAACACCATCTACGTTTCCGGGCATGTTTCCACCGGCTACGTCGGCAAGCTCGGGCGCGACCTGGATGTCGAAGCAGGCAAGCAAGCCGCCCGCGTCTGCGCCATCGACCTGCTCAAAGCCGCTTACACCATCACCGGCTCGGTCGATAAGCTGCGCCTGCGCAAGCTGCTGGGCGCTGTCAATTCCATGCCTGAATTCACCGATCAGCATCTGGTTATCAACGGCGCGTCCGAGCTATTTTGGGAGCTATACGACGGCGAGCTGCACGCCCGCAGCGCCCTCGGTTTCGCTTCCCTGCCCAATGGATTCGCCGTCGAAATTGAAGCGATGTTCGAAGCCCTGGACTAAGCTCCTTGGTACTGCATAGCGCCAGCATCAACTAATCAATCGTCCCATTAGTGGCGGTTCCGCGGCGAAATCCCTCACGGATGCTTCGGGTCAGGGCGCCATCGACCTTAGCAGAGGGAATTAGGCAGGGGGTGAAAAGCCTTTGCTCGGACGCATCCTCAGCCCGCTTCGCGCCTTCAACTCGCAGGCGCGCCTTTTCTTCGCCGTCATCATCGGCTTGACCTTCGTCGCCGATGGCTTGGTGTCGGTGCTGCTCAATCTCTATCTGCTGCGCCTGGATTATGGCACCGAGTTCATTGGCTTGGTTAACGCGGTCGGTTTGCTGACCTTCGGCTGCGCCGCTTTGCCGGCTGGCATCCTCGGTTCGCGCATGTCTACCACCGCGCTGATGAAGTTCGGCACAATTCTGTGCCTGGGCGGCGGTATTCTGCTGCCGATGGCTGAGTGGCTGCCGCCGGGCTGGCGCGAGCTTGGGCTAGTTGTACCGCCCGCCCTGATGTTTGGTGGCTTCGCTTTCTTCTTCGTCAATGGCGCGCCATTTTTGATCAACGTGGTCGATGAGGCGTATAAGCATCAGGCTTTCGCCCTTAAAGCGGCGCATTGGTCTTTAGCCGGTTTCGCTGGCAGCTTGGTCGGCGGGCTTCTGCCGGGCGCAATCGCCGCCATGTATGGCTGGACCATGGCCGACCCCGAACCGTATCGCGTCACTTTTGCCCTGGCGACGGTCGTCCTGGCGCTATCGGCATTGCTCGCCTTTCGCCTGCACCCCCTAAAGCCGAGAGACGCGCCGCCGCCCAGCCAAGACGCCCCCGGCAATGCTTGGGTGGGATCAATCCTGATGCTTATCGTCATCATGACCGTCATTCGTCTCTTGCAGGTCGCCGGCTCGGCGACGGCGATGGTCTACTTCAATGTTTATATGGATCAGCAGCTGGCGGTGTCGACGGCGCTGATCGGCACGATGGCTGCCATCGGCCGCTTGACTGGCGTACCGACGGCGCTGCTAACGCCCGCCCTCGTGAAGCGCTGGGGCAATATCCGGGTTGTCATCGCCTCATCGATGGTGGCGACGCTCTGCCTGATTCCGATGGCGCTGGTGGAACATTGGCTGGCCGCTTCCTTCGGCTATATCGGCGCGATTAGCATGATGTCCGTGCGCTTCACCGCTTTCATCGTCTATATCCTCGACCTGGTGCCACGCTCCTGGCAGGCGCTGATGGCCGGCGCGGGCGAAGCGGCCGCCGGCATGAGCTTCGCCATGATGGCGCTTGGCGGCGGCTTCATCTTATCCGCCTTTGCCTTCCGCGATCTATTCCTCTTGGGCGCGCTCATTTCCTTCATCGGCACCGCCCTCTTCTGGCTCTACGTTCTGATAAGCAAACCAAAGCGCAAGCTCAAGCCAGCGCTCTAGAGCCAGCACAAAAAGATACACACACTCGCGGAGGGACCATCTATCGCCCTTGCCTGCCCGGTCGGGGCGCTCAATTTTCTTGGTCAATCGGGCTATGGTTCTACGCTTCAGCCGGAAGCCGACGCGCCGCGCTCGTTTTCGCGCGCTTCCGCCGCCTCAAGCAGAGCAATGACTTCGCTGCGATCGGTCTCGTCTTCAAAGGGCGACCGCGCCAATTCCAATGGGCTGCGATTCCGCGCCGACTCGCGCGCGTTCAAATCGGCGCCCTGCGCCAGCAGAAATCGCGGTATTTCCGCCAGCAGATGGTAAACGCCAATGTCCTGCGCCGCCTCGGTCAAACCCGGCAGTGGATCGATGAATGCCCTTGGACCAAAACAGATGACAAAATGCAGTGGCGTCATTCCCGCCGCATCGCGCGCGTTCACAGCAGCGCCATGCGCCAGCAGCAGCTTCATCGCCTCGAAATGACCACCCTGCCCGGCCAGATGCAGCGGGCTTAAGCCAGCGCCCAAGACATGCTCGGGCGGCGTGGCAGACCGCGCCAGCCCCTTATCGTCAGCCAGCAGCGCCCGCATATGCGGCAAGTCGCCCATGATGCTGGCAAAGAAAATATCGGGGGACCAGCCGAGATGATTCAGCAGGTGGCGCGTCGCCTCATAGTTGCGGCGATAAGCGATATCGCGCAGCGGCGTTGTAGGACCGTATTTGCCCGCTCGCTCATAAACGCGCAGCGGGTCAGCGCCGCGGTCCAAGTAGAACTGTATCGTCTCCACATCGCGGCAGAAGGAGAGCAGCGTACTGGGGCCGGGCCCAATCTCGTTCACCAGCGCTGGTTCGTCGTCCAGCCGCCGCGTAACCCCTTCCATATCACCCAGCCAGGCGCAAGCCCAGACATCGCGCTCGGCGCCCCGCTGCAGCAGAAAATCAACCATGCCTAGCGCGGCGTATTCTGGCATGAAATCTGCCAGGTCGATGGCATGTATCAAAGCGTTGAAGCGGTACTTCTCATCGCGCGCGTTGATATCAGCGCCGTGCGCCAGCAGCAGATCGGCGATATCTTTTCTTCCGTGCATCACCGCCACGTGCAGCGCCAGCGCATCCGAGCCCCAAAGCGAGCTGCGAACATATCCGCTAGCGTTCGCCAAACGGCTGTCTTCGAGGAGCATGCGCTTGACACATTCGCCATCGCCGGCTTTGGCCGCCTCAAAAAGCCGCATGACATTCTCTGTGAATTGACTATCCCGCGAGGGGCGCTGGGTTGATAAGTCGCCCAAGTTCATCATCCTTTCCTTCATCGTTTTACGTGCGTGATACAACCGCGATTTGACTGTACCGAGCGGTATTTCCAGAAATGCCGCAATTTCATGCTGCCGAAAATCATTCATGTAGTGCAGCAGGGCAACGGCGCGCTGCGCTTCGGGCAATGCCTCCAGCGCGGCGGTAAGCGCGTCGCTTACCGCGGTCCGCTCCAAGCTGCTTGCTCGATCGGGGACGGCAATTTCGGGGACCTGCTCGAGTGAGATGAGCAGTGGTTCTTTGACGCGTATTCGCCGATGCGCCTGCGTATAGACAATGCGCCGAAACCAACCGGGAAAGGCCGCCGCGTCGCGCAGGTTGACCAAGCCATACCAAGCGGCGATGAACGCCTCCTGCGCCACATCCTCCGCTTCTTGCCAATCGCCAAGCATGGCATAGGCATAGCCGACCGCCATATCCTGGAAGCGGCGCACAACTTCTTCAAAGGCGTCGCTATCGCCTTTTCGCGCCACTTGAATCAGCCCGCTCAAATCTTCCATACGCGTTCCTTTCTCTTTGCGGATACTCAAAAGAGCCATTGCCGCGCCAGAAGGTTCAATCGAGCGCTTGGCGCCCCGAAATCCCGGCGAAACCGGCGCCGCCCCAGCCCATGCCATTCGAGAGTTAGAATAGACAGACATCGGGCGCTGTCTTACTGAAATCAAATAGCCCTCGACATTTGAGACCGGCCCTGTATAATGCCAGGCTCATAATGATAAACGGGAGCAATACGATGCCCGGCAAACGCAAAATCACCGGTACCAAGCCGCTCTTCGGCCAATCGCGCAGTAAAGCCTTCAACACGGTTAAGCGCCAATTCAAGCCGAACCTGCAGAACAAACGCATCTACGTGCCCGAGCTTGACCGCTGGGTGCGGGTCAAGATCACAGCCAAAGAAATCAGAACCATTGACAAGATCGGCTTCATGGAATTCTTGAAGCGCCGCAATATCCCGCTCAAGCAGCTTCTCTAGGCCTCAGTCTCAAGCGGCTAGATAAGATTTGAGCTTGGCGGGCGACGTGCAGCGCCGCCGCGCCTCTTCGCTTGACTCATGAACAGCCACCAGCAAATCATCCTGCGGGGATTCCAAACCGCTATCCCGGGCCGCGGCAAAACGACACAGCGCCCCGAACACCTGGGCACCACGCGCAAGTGGTATGGCCTCAAGAACGCGCAGAACCGCGCCATCGTGCAGGACTTCATCACCACCCACAAAGACCTCAGCTACTCAGATTGGCTGGCGCTAATTGACGCCCTTTACCACGGCGACTCTTATGAAGAACGCTGCGCCCCGCGAACGCTTTTCCGCAAGTTCCCACGCTACCGCCGCCAACTGCCGCTCGCCCAACTGGATGCTTGGCTCGGCTGTTTGAACGGCTGGGCAGAGGTCGATAGCACCTGCCAGACCGTCTTCAACGACAAAGAGCTCCTGGCTCGTTGGGAGGGTTGGGGTGGTTGGTCCGCCTTGCTCAACTCCCTCGCCCGTGACGAGAATGTCAATAAGCGCCGCGCCGCCCTCGTCCTGCTGACGGCGCCCATCACACAATCAGACGACGAGCGAATTCTCGATCTATCCTTCGAGTTGATTGACCGCCTCAAGGGGGAAAAGGATGGGCGCATCACAAAAGCCATTTCTTGGCTATTGCGCAAGGGCATCAAGCAGCACCGCGAAGCGATCGCCGCCTATCTCGAAGCGGAAGCATCTGCCCTGCCCGCCATCGCCGTCCGCGAAACGCGCCGCAAGCTGGACACCGGCCGAAAATAGCTTAACCCTTCACCATATCGGCATAGTAATCATTAACTAGGTAATGGGTGTCGCGCGGGGGCCGCGACATATATTCGTACTGCGACGGCACCTCGGGCAGTTTCATCGGGCTCGGGATCACATTCTTGTAAGGAATCGCGTCCAGGATATCGCGGATGACGTTCAGGCGGAGGCGCCGCTTGTCATTGGAATTGACCTGACGCCAACGACACTCCGGGATATCGGTGTGCTCGATCATGGCGTCTTTTGCTCGTGAGTATTCGACAAAGCGGTTTCGCCCCTCGATATCGATCGGGCTGAGCTTCCAGCGGCGCGCCGGGTTGGCCGCCCGCGCCTGAAAGCGGCGCTCCTGCTCGTCGTCATCCACCGAGAGCCAATACTTGAGCAAGATGATGCCATCATTGACCAGCAAGCGCTCGAAGTTCGGCGCATCGCGAAGGAAATCCCAATATTGCCGATCGCTGCAAAATCCCATCACCCGCTCCACGGTGGCGCGGTTATACCAGCTGCGATCGAACATCACGATCTCGCCAGCCGCTGGCAAATGCGTAACATAGCGCTGGAAGTACCATTGCGTCAGCTCGCGATCCGATGGCTTGCCAAGCGCCACCAAGCGGATATCACGCGGCTGCAGCGGCGCCATGATGCGTTTGATGGTGCCACCCTTGCCCGCCGCGTCGCGCCCGTCAAAGGTGATCATGACCCGCATGTCGTTGTACTTGATCCAGTATTGCCATTTCACCAGCTCAAATTGCAATCGAGACAATTCCTTTTCATAGTATTTTCGGTTGAGCCGCGGCGGCCGACCCGCTTTCGATACTTTCTTCTTTGACATAAGACGCTCCTGACACTTGCGCGCTACCAATGCGCCTCATAGTTTAACAAATTTCGCCTTCAAAATCAGATACTGGCGCCTGTCACGAGCCGATATTGAGGGCTTAGTTTCAATCGTTCTTTCAGTCCTTCTTTCAGTCCTTCCTTCAATCGCTCTTTCGATTGTTCCAGCGGGCTATCGACGCAACTGTTTTGTACTATAATCCACTGATACCAAATTGGGAGATATCGCAACCGCTTATGGCGCTTCCAGAAAGCGCGCTCCGCTCCAGCGCTCTCGCGGGCAAAGCTAAGCCGAACTTCTTCATTGTAGGCGCGCCAAAATGCGGCACGACCTCTCTGCACGAGTATCTGCAGCGGCATCCCGATGTCTTCATGCCTTTCTTTAAAGAGCCTCATTTTTTTGGTTCCGACCTGGAGGGCTCTCGCTTTCGTCAATTTCGCAACAAGCCGGCGCGCTACCTGAAGCTCTTTCGCGATGCCCGTGGCGAAAAGCGCATCGGCGAGTCGTCGCCCTGGTATCTGGTTAGCCAGCGCGCGGCCGACGAGATATACGCCTACGACCCAGCGGCAAAGATTATCATCATGCTGCGCAACCCAATCGACATGATGTATTCGATGTGGTCACAATTTCGCTACAGTGGCAACGAGCAGATAGGGTCCTTCGAAGAGGCGCTGGCGGCCGAGGCAGATCGCCAAGCGGGAAGACGCATCCGCCGCGCCGCGCATTGCATCACAGGCTTACGTTATCGGGAAATGGCACACTTCGCGGAGCAGGTGCCACGCTATTTTGAGCGCTTCGGGCGCGAGAATGTTCAAGTCATCATCTTCGATGATTTCCGCTCCGATACGCCGGCTACATTTCGCGCAGTGCTCAACTTCCTCGACCTGGACAGCAAGCACAATGTCAGTTTCGACATACGCAATCCCAATAAGGAAGTACGCCTGGAATGGCTGCAAAGGCTCATCGTCGACAGTGGCTTTTCACTTATGCTGCTGAAGGACCAGCTGACCTATCTAGCAACCACGCATTCCCTTGTGCCCTACTCCTATCGGACGCGCGCGGTGAAAGGTGTCATCGCCGTCTATACCAAATATGAAAAACGCTCCCCGCTAACGACAGCATTGCGCAAGCGCCTGGCGGCAGAGCTGAAAGATGAGATCGACGCCTTGAGCAGCCTGCTAGATCGAGATCTGTCCCACTGGTATCGGATAAGCTGAGCGGCTCCATGGCAGACAAGACCCGCCCAAGCAAAGATGCTGAGGACAGCAGTCCTTCGCGCCGTCAGTTCTTCATCCGCGCGGTCAGCATAGCCGTCACGGCCCTGCTGCTGGCGGATCTAGTCGGGCGCGTCAACTGGGCTGAATTCGACCAATTGCTTGGGCGCATCGCCACGACGAGCTGGCTAGGCGCGCTACTCGCCTACCTCACACTGAACCTGTTCCGGGCGCTGCGCTTTCGCATCTTGTTAGACAGGCGCGAATCGCCCTGGCGCCTGCTGATACCGATCACACTGTATCACAATTTTCTGGTGCGGGCGCTGCCTTTTAAGCTAGGCGAGCTTTCATATATCGTCTTGCTCCGCTCGCGCTTGAATTACTCGATGGAAGAAGGGCTTAGCAGCCTCTTCGGCGCACGTGTCTTGGAACTTCTGATCATCGTCATGGTTTTTGCCGCCAGCATTCCAGCCAGCGCCGAACAGCTAGCAGCGCAGCGCGATGAGCTTTTGTTCGCCATCGCCATCACCTTCGCCCTCAGTGTCATCGGGCTCTACTTCGGCGGCAACATTATCCGTTTCGCTCAAAAAGCCGCCCAGCCCGTATTGACTTTTGCCGAGAGACGGCGGCCAGGCTTCGCCAGCAGTGCAAACCAGCGCCTGCAGCATTTGACAGAAGAAATGGACCGCATCCGCCAGCCACGTCTTTTCTTCACCGCGCTCTTCACCACTTGCTTCACCTACACATCTTCATTCTTGACCAATTATATTTTGCTGCGCGCCTTGGGCGTCGATGTCGATTTGCCTGTGTTCATCGCTATCATCAGCCTCGGCATGTTCGCATCCGCTTTCCCATTTACGGTCAGTGGATTTGGCGTAGTCGAAGCCGCCTGGCGTTTTGGTTTGATGCAGTTTGCCGACATGTCCGATGCCGATGCCACCGCGGCCGGTTTCCTATTGCATGGCTTTCAGATCGTTGCCGCCGCCATATACGGTTTGCTAGGCTATCTGCTTATTCACCTAAGCGCGCCGATGCCAACAACTGGCGAAACAAACAAGGATAATTGACGGAACTTTACCGCAAAGGACAATCTAATGCCCTACCCCCTCGACCCCAACAAGATGTATTACATGCCAACCCACTTCGGGCCGCGCACAGGACCCAGGCAGGGTCCAGACGGTCGCAAATTTGAATGCATCGACAATCCCTATGGAATCGCCTACAGCGTCAGCTTCTTGACGAATGCCAAGCAGTTAGAAACTTTTCTGCCGCCGGGTTTTTCCCTCGACGGCGAGCCGGTGGTCAGCGTCTTTTCCAATCACATGACTGAGATCGAGTGGCTGGCGGGCCGCGGATATAACGTGCTGGGCGTCAGTTTTCCCGCGCGCTTTGATGGCGAGCAGGACCAAGCGCGGGGCAGCTTTCTCACCGTGCTGTGGGAGAATTTAACCGATCCGATTCTCACAGGCCGTGAAGAGATCGGTTTCTCAAAGATTTACTGCGAGCTGCCGCCACCAACCGTCTTGCGCGGCGAATACCACCTCATCGCCAGTTGGCTGGGCTTCAAATTCCTCGACATCCATTTGTCTGATTTGCAGGAACTCTCAGCCGAGGACATTGAGAAGCGGCAAGCCAATCCGACCGGCGACGGCACCTTGCACTACAAATACATGCCGCGCACTGGCGAGTGGGGTAAAGCCGATATTGCTTACCCAGTCTTGACGCCAGCAGCCAACTCCAACCAGCGCATCCTCGAACAACATGTGGGCAAAGGGCGCATCCAGTTTCACCAAGCGCGCTGGGAAGATCTGCCGACGCAATATAATATCGTCAATGCCTTCGCCGATCTAGACATATTAGAGTATCGCGGCGCCAGCTTGACCAAAACCGTCGGCGGCAAAGACATCAGCGACCAGCGTATCCTGCGCTAGAAAAACGATCGGAGCAAGCAATGTACAACTTAAAGGGAAAAGTTGCGCTGGTTACGGGCGCAGCCGGCGCGGCTGGTTTAGGGCGCGCGATAGCCTTGCGGCTGGCGAAAGAAGGCGCCGACCTGGTCATCAACGATCTCACTGAAGACGACAACGTCCGATCCGGCTTGCCCACGGTAGCGCGCGAGATCGAAGATTTAGGTCAACGCGCCCTGGCAGTCTATGCCGATGTCGCACAGGCGGACCAGGTCAAGCGGATGGTCCGCCAGGCACTGGATCATTTTGGCCGAATAGACATTCTTGTTAACAACGCCGGTGCCCCAGCTGGGCGGGATCGCGTTCCAGTAATCGAGCTGGAAGAAGACGCTTTCGATCTTGTACAGCGCGTCAACGTGAAAGGCACATTTCTTTGCTGCCGAGAAGTCGCGCGTCATATGCATAAACGCGGCGGCGGCACCATAATCAACATGTCCTCAACTTCGGGCAAGGTCGGCGTTCCTCGCTTTGCCGCTTATTGCGCGTCTAAATTCGCCGTGCGAGGCTTCACCCAAGCCCTAGCGCGAGAACTTGGTCCCCACGGCATTACCGTCTACGCCATATGCCCCGGCTTAGTCGCTACCGAGCGCATTGACGATATGGCACTCGCCCTCGCCCCACCAGGTGTGGACCCAGCCCAACATCGCCAAGAAATGATCGCCGCAGCCGTCAACAACATCCCACTAGGAAGAATGACAGAACAAGATGACATCGCCAAGGTCGCCGCTTTTCTTGCTTCCGATGAATCAGATTTCATGACCGGCGCCTCAGTAACAGTAGACGGCGGCCTACACATGGACTAAGTTTCGCGCTCAAGCGTCAAGATACAAGACATGCGAACTAGAGCAATTCTAGCACAACCCTTGCTAGAACATATTTTCTAAATCTGCTCAGTACTTGTCCAGCAGGATATTTTCCCGAGTTCCTTGCGATCTGGACTTAAGGCGTGTATACTGTATAGATATAGGGAGCGCAACAAAAAACGAGCTGGAAGCTCGCTTTAGATCGATTTCCCTGCGCCAGAAGGGAAGTCAAGATCGTTTGAATCTTGAAGCTATTCTAGCACAAATTTACCGGGTTGTCATGCGAGATTTGGCTGCGAAAGTGCCTCAGTTTTCTGCCAGATTAGAAGCCGATTAGTAGCTCTTCGCCGACAGTCCTCATCGAAAACCAGGGGCACCGAGCCCCACTCCCAATCTAGCTAAGATCGTTGCGCTCACAAAGGGGGCGGCTTACGGCTGTCCCCCATCCGTTCGCGCGGATAGCTGCGTCAGCCCAGGAATTGGCGCAGTTTACTTTGTGTTCAGCAATAAATTGTGGCGCCTGCTAGACAACTATTAAGGGAAATCGGTGGTGAAAAGTGACCGTAAAGCCGAGAAATCATTTGCAACAGAAATTGATTGAACGAGCAAAAAGCTTAGCGCGAGCAGGCTACTCACCTATTCCGGTTCAGGGCAACAACGCGCCAAGCGAACCAAAGCGGCCCGCTCTCAGTTGGCGAGTGTATCAAAATCGCATCGCTTCTGACTCAGAGATTGAAGGAGCTTTCAAGGAGAAAGTGACTGGGCTTGGCATTGTCTGTGGTCGAGTATCAAAACTCATCGTGATCGACTTTGACGATGTGCTGCGCTACGAGCGGTTTTGTCGACATCTGCCCCAATTCGCGGAGACCTATACCGTGAAGACAAGGCGCGGGTTTCATCTGTATTTTCGTACAGACGAAAAGGTACCCAGCCACCAGTTCGATGGCGGCGATATCAAAGCCGAGCGATCTTATGTCCTTGCGCCACCATCCCAGATCGGCTCCTTTGTTTATCGCTGCATCAAGGCGAAGCCGCGGCGGGAACTTGATAAGGCTGATGTTGATCAATTGATGAAATATTTCCATGTGAATGAAGCAGTCCATAAAATAGCCGGGAAGCCAATCAGATCAAGTTCAGACCTGGACATCGGTCGATTATACCGACGGCTTGCAGCGAGAATGGGCAGAAATAACGCGCTGTATCGGGTGGCATCGATTGCTAGAGATTCTGGCATAAGCAAGTCTGAGTCAGAGAAGCAGCTGCTGGAATTACACGCGCTGGCTGCCGGGCACCCCGACCATAAGATAGAGTCTTTTGCCGATCGCTGGCGAGAGGGCTTAGGCACAATAAGTAGCGCTTACGGCAATTCTGCTGAACATGCAAGTGGCAGGGGCAGGCTGCCAAACTCGATACGAGAGACCCTGCTCAGGACGCAGCGGTCGACCGTGGTAGCGCGCTTGCTTGATATTTTTCTGCTAGCCGGTTGGGAGGCGGAAAGCTTTTTCACCTTGAGCAACGCGGTCGAATTGGGAACAAGGTTTGGCTTGAATAGAAAAAGTGTGATGCAAGTTCTGACCGGTGATTATAGTAGCTACGACGGCCGGCATATTATCAGTAGAAGATATGTAGAATACCTGGACATTAAGGGACTAAATGGAAAAAAACGCGGTCGGCCCGTTGAGTTGGCTTTCCAGGTCCCATCGATTGGGCGCCTTCTGAGTGTGCTGAATGTGGGACGGTCGCCCTGCGACCGGATAGAAGTTGATGATGTCCGCTCGGCAAAATCGTATCGCATGGCGCTGCATCGAGAATACATTCGCAGGTTATCGCCGCGATCGTCTTTAGCTGCTTTAGCGGGGCGCTTAGGTTTAAACGAGCGCACCGTACGCCGATACAATCGCGCCTTAGCGGTGAATCTGACAGCTTGTGTTGGGCGTATGAATCTGACGCGGGCAGGCTTGGCCTGTTTGCCCAAGCGCGTTTGGCGCGCCCGTAGTAATACCACCAAGGGCTTCTGGCTGGAGCTGGCTGACGGCAGGCGCTTTCCGGCATGGCGACATATCGGCGCCAAACTCTTAAAGACTGTTGCGGGTCCAGTTCGGTTTTGTGTAAGGCAGGCTTCTGTCTATAGGGTGGGGCATAAGGGGCGGTCAGCAGTGCTGTTTGAGAGCCTGTCCCCCCGTCAAGTTGCCCGCTTGCTTGTAATGCGAGGCGAGTCGCCGGCGACGGGCGGACTGATGTCGCGCTTGAGTCAGGCGGTTGAGTCGGTTCGCAAACGGGCGGCGGCGATCCGATACGAAAAGATGCGGCTTTACTTCGATAGTGTCGATGCACGTATCGCGGAGGACAAGGTAGCAGAGACGATTACTGGCTATTTGTTGGCGCATGACGAAAGCGGAAGGGAAGTTCGGCGGCCGGCTCGAAGGGGTATTGCCTTCCGGATGCTAAAGGAATTTGGCAACGGCAATGTTTACTTGGCGCTGCGCAGCGCATATAGAGACGCTCTTTCTTCATTGGCGCGTCATGCCTTGCGTGCCGGCGATGCGGAGCAGGGCTTAGACTTTGTGGCGCAGGCTTTAGGGTGAGGCTGTGCCGGGCGCGGCTGATCCTTACCGTTACATCTGTAACGGTTGGGCGGTTATTCGAGGAAGCGCATCGGCCGATGCGCTTTTTATTTTGCCTTTTATTTTAAATGATCTCGAGCGGCGGTGAGGTGCCGTGGTGTCAGCTGTCCGCTTCGTCTATATCAGCCATCAGACGCAGGAGCTGCCTAATCTCAGCTTCTATCAGCTTGCGCAGTTTGGGCCGGTTGTCGATATCGACCGAGTTGATCTCTTTGCGGAGTTTGTTGCGCCATTGGCTTGCGTCGGCGGCGAGACGCGAGATGGAGTCCTTCTTGCGCTTGCCTCGGGCAACCGTTACACGTGTAACGTTATCAAGAGCCGCCCGCATCTTGCGCAGCTCGCCTTCGCTCAGGTCTTCGGCGTCACCCTTTCGCCACAACTCAGCGGGCAGGCGCAAGAGCGCGCGATACTGACGCAGTTGGCTGGCATCGGACATGCCCATGGCGTTGAGCAGCCGCTCGCCTTGGCCGCGCGGAATGCGCCAGGCGGCGCCATCGGCAACTTGCGCGTAAAAGCCCTGCTCGCTGCCACAAGCCTCCAACTTGCTGAAATTGCCCCAGCCATGCAAGTCCATCAATAGGAGCGCCAATTGTCGCGCGCGGCTGATCGCGTTGAGGTTATCACGCGCGTTGTTTTCGCTCGCTTGCCGCCACACATCGACCTGTGTCACGATGCGGGCAGGAATGCGGGACCAGTTGACGACAGTGCCATCGGGCCGCTTATCGCCGTCGCCGAACTTCCAATAGAGCACGTGATAGGCGAGCCAGCGCCGTTCGCCGGTCTCAATCTCATAATGGCGGTCCTGCTGCACGAGGCTGATCGGATTCGACAAACCGTCGCGGCGGATGCTGGCGGCCAAGTCGATGAGCTTCATCAGCGCTAGTTCTTTGGGCGCAGCCAATTGCCCCGCCACCGCATTTTCCCCGTCTTGTTTTTCGGCGCGTTCGCCGCGGTCGGTCGCCGCACCCAAAAGGAAGTTGACGATGTCGAAATCCTTCTGCCCCTTCTCAATCTGCACTTCGACGATCCAGCGCTCGAATATGTCGGCGATATTCTGCGGCTGAAGGGCAAAGATATCCCTTATATCATGCGGAATGCTGTTGCGCGGTTGAATGGAATTCGGCTGGATGTCATGAATGCTGACCGCTTCAATCGGCTGAAACTCACTATCAGCGGCGGCGATATCGAGCGCTAATTCCCCCAAGCCAAAGCCGATCGCATCGGCGGTTTTCGGGTCCAAGCTGTTGGGATTAGCGAAGAGCAGATTTTCTTCGTCCTGAATTTTTCTGCGGCGTTCACGACTGCTCATACATGCGCTCCTCCAACTGTTCAACCAAGTGCCAGGCATCGTCGGCTGTGCCGCTTCCGGGTGCCAGAGAGAAGACCGTGCGGCGCGCGCTGGCGACTTCGGTCCAGATCGTGCGCACCGGCAGCGGCTTCCACACCAAGCTGCCAAAGGTGTCTTTCAGGCGGCGCAAGTTGTCCTGATGTTCAAGGGTCCGGCCGCGGTACATCGTCGGCACAACGCCGAGGACTTTGATGTCATTCAAATCGTACTGCTTGCGAATCGGGCTGAATTGATCTTTATGCGTCAAGCTTTCACGCAAGCCATCAAAGCTCCACGCCTCGCATTTTGTTGGATATATAATCCCGTCAGTTGCCATATAAATTGAGGAATGCAGCAGAGACGGGGTTGGGGAAGTATCAAAAAACACAAAATCAATTGCATTGCGCAATTGATTAAATCGTTTCAAAACGGTGAAAGCATCAGAGATGTTCCCGGCGATGCTGCGCGTCTCAATATTCGAAGGCACGACCAGTAGCTGCCCGCTTGTGTTATTGGCGTCGCCCGGCACATTAAAACGCTCCGGCGGCACCGGGCGCAGTACCTTCTGGAAGGGCGCATTGCGCACGATGAGATCATAGAAGCCAGGTTCTTTCGCTAAACCGAAGGCGATGGTGGCATGCCCTTGGGGATCGGCATCGACTAAGATGACCCGCTTGCCGCGAATGGCTAAGCCGGCGGCTAGATGTGTCGCCAGGGTCGTCTTGCCAACCCCGCCTTTTTCATTCAGGAGTGTGATAATTTTCATGACGCTTTACCTATTCTCGCGCGCGGGACCGCGCTACCGAGTAAACGTAGCCGGTTACGCCGTTATTGAAGGTGACGATGCTGCGCCGGAATTCGCCTTCCTCCACCAATTTGTCCATCATATTGATGAGGTGCGGCGTCTTCTTCCGGTTGAGCCGATTGACGATCTCAGTGCGCGTAAGCGGACGGTCGCTACGCTTGACGATCTCGATCATCAATTGCCGGGTTTCGGAACGCGGACGGTGGTCTTGGGACATAAGCTAATCGGCTCCGCCATTGGACAGTATAGATACAATATAACTATAGCGCCTTTCCAAGGCTAGCGCAAGAGCCAGGACGCAAACTGCTGAAATCTGGCTGGGCGCAGAATACAGCCCAGCCTTTGGGGCGAGGCAGCCTGTCCTGGTTGCGAGATAGAACAAATGTGCTATTATTAAATGAGTCTTGTTCGGGCTTAGGTCAGCGCCTGCGCCTTAAAATAATTGCGCCACTTGCTACCGCGGTGCTCAAAGCTGAGTTTTCGGCAGTCTCGCTCCGCTGAAGAATATCGCAGACGATGCTGATACGCCATATAATCGTTGGCAAGATTGAGTTGCTAGGGGTGCGCATATCTTGTCTGGCAGTGCCAGTATTTCACTTAGCCCGGCGCAGTCCGCCCTGGCGCGAGCGTCGCTCAATAGCAAAATCTGGCTCGAGGGCAGCGCGGGCAGCGGAAAAACGAGTGTCGGCGCGGCTCGTGTTTTGCATTTGCTGGGCTGCGGGGCGCCGGCTGATTCAATTCTGATATTTGTGCCGCAGCGGTCATTGGCGCAGCCTTATATCGCGGCTTTGCGCGGGCAGAAGGCATATCGTGGCGGGCAGGTTTCGCTGCAGACAATCGGCAGTTTGTCCCGGCAGCTGGTGGAGCTGTTTTGGTTCCTGGTCGCGGCTGAGGCCGGCTTCAAGCAGCCGAGCCAACTGCCGAATTTCCTCAGCCTGGAATTGCTGCAGTATTTCATGACTCGTTCGATTGAACCGCTGGTCGATGAGCGCGATTACTTCAGCAGTGTGCGGATCGACCGCCCGCGTCTCTACAGTCAGATTGTCGACAATATGAATAAGGCGGCGCTGGTTGGTTTCCCGATTAGCGAGATCAGTTCTCGGCTGAAATCAGCACTGGCGGGCGGCGTGGAGCAGGCGCATATCTTTGATGACGCGCAGACTTGCGCCCTGGCATTCCGCCAATATTGCCTGGAGCATAATCTGCTCGATTTTTCTTTGCAGTTGGAGGTATTCCGCCACCATGTTTGGGCGACGCCGGAAGCGAGGGCATATCTGCGCGGGCGCTCAAGGCATCTGATTGTCGACGGCGTGGAAGAAGACAATCATGCGTCTCACGCTTTCTTGAGCGACCTGCTGGAGAGCTGTGAATCGGCGCTTATCATCTACGACCGGGACGCCGGCTTCCGCCGATTTCTGGGCGCGGACCCGGGCAGCGCGCGGTACTTGCGCCAGCGCTGCGAGCAGACGGCGACGCTGGACGAGACCTTTGTGATGGGGGCGGCGGTGAAGGCCCTGGGCTGTGAGCTGGCGGCGCAGTTGGGCGTGGCTCTCAGTGGGGCGGGTGCTGGCGATCCGCGTCCCGCGCTGATCACCGAAGCGCACCGCTATCATCCGGAAATGCTGGCTTGGGTGGCGCGGCAGGTTGACATGCTCGTGCGCGAGCGGGATGTGTCGCCCAATGATATCGTCATACTGGCGCCCTTCTTGTCTGACGCGCTTCGCTTCGGCTTAGCAGATGGCTTGGCGCAACGCGGCATCCCATTGCGATCGCATCGGCCCTCGCGGGCGCTGCGGGATGAGGGGGCCGCGCGCACCTTGCTCACCTTGGCGCGGCTGGCGCACCCGCACTGGGGCATGCCGCCGACAGATTTTGATATCGTCTTCGCCTTGATGACGGCGATCAAAGACCTGGATTTGCTGCGCGCCAAGCTGCTGACAGAGATGCTGTATCGGAATGGTCGGCTGCTGCCCTTTGCCGAGGTTCGCTCGCCGGCGATGCAAGAGCGCATCACCTTTGACCTGGGCGAACGATATGACCGCCTGGCTGCTTGGCTGCGGCGCTACATCGACGGCGAGCGGGATGAGGCAATTGACATTTTCTTCCGCCGTCTCTTCGGCGCTTTGCTGTCGCGCGCTGGCTTCGGCTTTCACGATGATGTCGATGCCAGCAATATCAGCATGAATCTTGTTGATTCCGCCCGCGGTTTCCGCTGGGCGCTCGATTTTATGCGCCGCTATGACGCAGACATCGATCTGGGGCTGGATTATGTCAAAATGGTGGACCGCGGCGTCATCGCCAACTTCTACCTGCGCGATTGGATCGCCGATGCGGAAGAGGGCGTCTTAATCGCGCCGGCATTTACTTTCCTGCTGAACAATCGCCCGGTAGATTATCAGTTCTGGCTCAATATCGGCAGCGACGGCTGGTCACGGCGATTGTATCAGCCATTGACCCACCCCTACGTTTTGAGCCGCGGCTGGCGCCCCGACGCTGTCTGGACCGAGGCGGACGAACAGAACCAGAGCCGCGAAACACTCGGGCGGCTGCTGCTGGCATTGACGCGCCGCTGCCGCAAGGGGGTCTACCTGGGTTACAGCGAGCTGAGCGAAACCGGCCACGAGCAGCGCGGGCTGCTGCTGGAGACGATTCAAAGCCTGCTGCGGCGGCACATGCGGGCGGGGCAGCATGTTTAAGCCGAGACCCAAACAAGCGGAAGTACTGGCCTATCGGGGCGGTTATATGGGCGTGGCGGCGGTGCCAGGCAGTGGCAAGACGGCGACGCTCTCCTACCTGGCGGCGCAGCTATTAGCGGAGATGGAACTGGCGGAAGGGCAAGAAATCCTGATAGTCACGCTGGTCAACTCGGCCGTGACGAACTTCGCGCGGCAAATTAACGAGTATGTCAAGGCTGATGGGCTGCTGCCCGGCTACGGCTATCGCGTCCGCACCCTGCATGGCTTGGCGAATGATATCGTCCGCGGCAAGCCAACGGCGGCGGGCCTCGACGATCAGTTTACCATCCTAGATGAACGCGAGAGCAATGCCATCTTGCTTGAGGCGGTTGATGCCTGGGCGCGCCGCTATCCCGAAGCGCCCGCTGCCTATCTCGCCCCCGAGCAGGTGGACAAGAGCCATTATCGTACCCAGAAGTGGGCGGAGATATTGACCGAGACCGCGCGCAATTTCATCAAACAGGCGAAGGACGATTTGCTGATGCCGCGGGATATCGGCTCATTGCTCGCCGCTTACCCGGGCGCGCTGCCGCTGGCTGAAATCTGCGCCGAGATATACGACGATTACGACCGCGCTCTGGCATATCGCGGGGCGGTCGACTTTCAAGATCTGATCCGCCTGGCGCTGAAGGTGCTGCGGGAGGAGAGCGCCTATCGAGCCTCGTTGCAGCGCAAATGGGTCGTCATCCTGGAGGACGAGGCGCAGGACAGCTCGCGGCTGCAAGAAGAGATCTTGCGCGCGCTGGCGGGCGAGGGCGGCAATTGGGTGCGCATGGGCGACCCCAATCAAGCCATCTTCGAGACTTTTACCACCGCGGACCCCAAGCATCTGCGCGACTTTATCGCGTCTGATGAGGTCGATGGGCGAGAATTGCCCAATTCTGGGCGCAGCAGCCGCAGCATTCAGAAGCTGGCAAATCGCTTGATCGCCTGGTCGCTTGAACACCCGCATCAATCGATCCGCGAGCGCGCCCCCCTGAGCAAACCGTATATTCAGCCGACGCCAGCGGGCGACCCGCAGCCCAATCCAGCCGACGATCCCGCAGCGGTAGTCTTGTATGCGGAAGCCTGGAGCGCAACCAAAGAAGGCATGATCGTGACCGAATCCTGCCGGCGCTGGCTGGCTGCGAACCCCGAGGCGACGGCGGCGATTCTGGTGGCGCGCAACACGCGTGGCTCGGAGATCGTCAAGTTCCTGCGTCAGGCTGGTGTGCCCTATGTCGAGAATCTCAACAGCAGCTCATCGACGCGCGCGGTGCTTGGCGCTTTGGCGCGCGTGCTGGGCTATTTGGCTGATCCCAAAAGCGCGGGCCGGCTGGCTGAGGTTTATCGCGTGTGGCGGCGTGACGATCGCGACGACCCGGCCGCGGCTATCGAAATCAAAGCAATTTGCGAGGCGCTCAAGCGAATCAAGACGGTTGAGGATTTGGTCGCGCCGCGCCTGGTCGATTGGCTGGAAGACGCCAGCCAGGCGGAAGCTGATGGCGGAAAAAGCGAGGACCTGCAAGTTTTTCGCGAGCGGGTCGGCGTTTGGCTGCGCGCGGCCGAGATGCCTATCGACCAACTGATTCTCACAATTGGGGGCGACATATTTCGCGATGTGGCTGAGATCGCGACGGCGCACATGGTCGCGCTATACCTGGCGCGCCTGGCTGATACACACCCGCTGATGCGCCTGCCAGAATTCGCCGCCGAGTTGTACGATATCGCCAATAACAAACGCCGCTTCGCTGGCTTGGGCGATGACGAAGGGCAATTCGACCCTGATGCACACAAAGGGCTTGTGACCGTGACCACCCTGCACAAAGCCAAAGGGCTGGAATGGGACCGCGTTTATTTGGTATCGGTCAACAACTACGACTTCCCCTCAGCCGACGCCAACGACAGCTTCATCGGCGAGAAGTGGTTCATCCGCGATGACCTCAACCTGACAGCCGAAGCGCTGGCGCAGTTGGTGGCGCTGCAAGCGGGGGATAGGTATGAGGAAGGGCTGGCCAGTCTCAATGCCCGCATCGATTACGCCGCCGAGCGCCTGCGCCTGCTTTATGTCGGCATCACGCGCGCCCGCAAAGCGCTGACCATCACCTGGAACACGGGCCGCGGGACGGCGACAGAGGCGACGCCGCTGCTGGCGCTGCGCACCTGGTGGGAAGGCGAGCAGATGAAGGGGATAGCGCGTGAGCCTCAGCGCTGATTTCGCTTTCACGCAGGGCAGCCTGGGTGATTACGCCGATTGCGCCCGCCGCTTCGAGCTGCGCTTTATCCGGCGTATGCGTTACCCAGCCTTGGAAGTGCAGGAGCCGCTGCAATTCGAAGAGCGGACGCGACGGGGCGCGCGTTTCCACAAGCTGGTCCAGCAGCATCTGCTGGGCTTGCCAGCTGATGCGCTGACGGCGTCGCTGGCTGATGACGAGGAGCTGGCTCTCTGGTGGCAGAATTATCTGGCGCGGGGCTTGGCTGGCTTGCCGGCGCGGCGCTACAGCGAAATTACGCTGCAGACGCAGTTGGCTGGCCGGCGGCTGGTGGCGAAATATGATTTGCTGGCGCTGGCGCCCGGCGGTCCCGCGGCGATCGTCGACTGGAAGACGGGACCACGCCTGCCAACGCAAGCCCATTTGCGCCGCCGGCTGCAGACCATCGTCTATCGCTATGTCTTGGCGCAAGCCGGCGCCCACCTGTATGCGGGCGAGGCGATTCCGCCCGAGCAGATCCGCATGGATTACGTCTTTGTGGCCCAGGGTGGCGAGCGCCTCAGCTTCCAATACTCGGCGGCGCAGCTGGGCGAGGATGAAAGGCTGCTTGCGCGGATGATCACAGCGATTGACCGCGCCGATGCCTTCCCGCTAACCGATGAGGAGAGGCGCTGCCGCTATTGCAGTTACCGCTCGCTCTGTGGCCGGGGTGGGGCGGGGCGGCTGGAAGACTTCGACATTGACGAATACGCGGCGGAAGACGAAGACGACTTTGCCCTAGACTTTGACCAAATTGCCGAGATTGAGTTTTAGCAGAAAGGAAAACACATGAAAATCGACCGCATCCGCAGTTTGCATGTCAGCGCTGAATGGGATTACAAGGAGCCGCTCGGCGAAGCCCATCTGTCCCGCCCCGAGAGCATCTATCCAGAACTGGCAGCCGACCCGAGTTGGCCCCTCAAAGATGTTTCGAGCGGGCCCCCCTACGCCGTTGACGCGCACTTCCTGCTCATCGATACCGACCAAGGCGCGACCGGCATCTGCGGTCCCGTCGGCGACGAAGACATCGCCATCATCAATCGCTATTTCGTCGATATCCTCATCGGCGAAGACCCGCAGGCAATCGAACGCATCTGGGACAAGATGTACCGCCATTCGATCCACGGCCGCAAAGGCAGCCCAATGATGGCGCAGAGCAAGGTCGATCTGGCACTTTGGGATCTTAAGGGCAAGCTGCTAAACGCGCCGGTCCATCAACTGCTAGGCGGACCCAGCCGGCGGAAAATCCGCGCTTATGCCTCGATGCTGGGTTACTCTGTCGAGCCAATCAAGGTAGTTGAGCGAACGCGGCATTTTCTGGCGCAGGGTTTCACCGCCTTTAAGTGGTTCCTGCCCTGCGCGCCAAAGGATGGCGAAGCCGGCATTCGGGCGAATCTGGCGGTCATCCGCGCCGCGCGAGAAGCGGCGGGACCCGATGTCGACCTGATGTTCGATGCCTGGAGCAGTTGGAATGTGCCCTATACGCTGCGTATGATCGAGCTTTCGCGCGAGTACCGCCCCTACTGGTTTGAAGAGCCGGTGCTGGCCGATCTGATACCGCAGTATGCCGAGCTGCGCCAGGAAGCCCGCGGCGTCTTCATCACCGGCGGCGAGCACGAATACACGCGCTGGGGCATCAAGGCGCTGCTGGATGCGCGCGCGGTGGATGTCTTGCAAGCCGATGTAACTTGGGCTGGTGGCTTGAGCGAGATGACAAAAATCTGCGCCTTAGCTTCGGCGTATGACATCCCGGTAATCCCGCATCATGGCGGCTGGCCCTCGACCCATCTCATCGCCTCGCAGAGCCTGACAACCTGCCCAATGCAGGAATGGCTCATCCAGCATGGGCGCATGCCCAACGTCTTTTACCAGCATAAGCTGAACCCGGTTGATGGGCATATCGAAGTTCCAAATACGCCGGGCATGAATATGGACCTGGCTGAAGATGGCTTGACTTTGCTCGAGGAGCGGGCGCTGACCGGCTGATGGCGCGCCCACGAAGGAAATGGCAAGACGCGGCGGCGGTAACGGTGCCAGCACCGCTGGCTGCTCTCGTCGGCGGGCATAGGCTGGTTGCGCAGCATCTGGCGCGAAAGGGCATCACATCGCTTGCCGACGCCCAGCGCTTTTTGTCGCCGGAGACATACAGCCCCGCCTCCCCCGCGGAGCTGCCAGATATCGACCTCGCTGTCGATAGGCTGCAGCGCGCCCTCCGCGAGCGGGAACGCATCCTCGTCTGGGGTGACTTTGATGTAGACGGGCAGACCTCGACCGCGTTGCTGTATTCAGCGCTGAGGCGGCGTGGCGCGCAAGTAGGCTACCATGTGCCAAATCGCTTCAGCGAAGGGCATGGCATTCACCTGCCGACCTTGAAACGCTACCTCGCCGGCGGCTTTAATCTACTCCTGACTTGCGACACGGGCATCAGCGCCCACGACGCCATCGACTACGCCTCCAGTTGTGGGGTCGATACCATCATCACCGATCATCATGCCTTGCCGGAGGCTTTGCCGGCCGCCGTCGCCGTCCTTAACCCACGCCGCTTGCGGGCTGGGCATCCACTGCTAGAGCTGCCTGGCGTTGGCGTCGCCTATAAGCTCATCGAAGCGCTTGACCCTGGTGCCGCCGCCGATTCCTGCCTCGACCTGGTGGCGCTGGGCATCGTTGCCGATGTCATGGTGCAGGTGGACGACACGCGCTATCTGGCGCAGCGAGGTTTGGAAAAACTGCGAGAGAACCAGCGGCTGGGCTTGCGGGCGATTCTGGAGCGCGCGCAGATCTCGGCCGACCAGCTCAACGAGGGGCATATCGGTTTTGCGATTGCGCCCCGCTTGAATGCGCTGGGGCGGCTCGATGACGCGAATCCCGCCGTTGAGCTGCTGACCACTGACGATTGGGGGCAGGCTCGCATCTTAGCCAATTCGCTTGAGGCTTTCAACGCGCGGCGCAAATTCCTGTCGAATCAGGTGTATGAATCAGCGCTCGCTCAGATCGAAGCGGCGCCTTGGCTTTTGGATTACGCTGCGCTTGTGCTGAGCCATGATGATTGGCACAGTGGCGTAATTGGCATTGTGGCCAGCCGCCTAGTCGAAGAGTTCGGCTTGCCGGTTGTGCTGATTGCGACGCCTGATGAAACTGGGCGCGGCTCGGCGCGGTCAGTCGCGGCGGTGGATATTAATGCCGCTTTTGGCCGAGTGAGGACCTCGCTCATTCGTTATGGCGGGCATAGCATGGCGGCTGGGCTCAGCCTGCCCGCCGACAAGGTCTTCCAATTTCGGCGCGCCCTCTCTCTTGCTGTTCGCGAAATGGTCGGCGCTGCGCCCAGCGTCCCGGCGCTCACGATTGATGGTTATTTGGAGCTGTCGGACATTTCCTTGGCGCTAAGTTCCGATATCGAGCGCCTGGCGCCATTTGGAAACGGCAATCCACCGCTGACACTGGCGACGCGAAACTTGCAAGTGGCGAGCCGCAAAGGGCTGGGGCGGCGCGGAGAGCACCTGCAAGTGGAGGTCGAAGATGGGCAAGGGTGCCGGCAGCGTGTCATCTGGTGGCGCGGCGCCAGCGCTGATTTGCCGAATGGGCGTTTCGACCTCGCGTATACCTTGCGCACGAGCGTCTACCGGGGCGAGCCGGAAGCGCTGGTCGAATGGCTGGATTGCCGTCCGCTCAGCTCGGAAGCGGTCACTCTCGAGACGGTGGCGCCCGCTTATGAACTTATCGACAGGCGACAGAGCGCGGACCCCTGGTCCGAATTGGCGCGCGCGAAGGAACGTTTCCCCGGCGCCTTGCTCTGGGCGGAGCTGGAAAAAGTGGCTGGCGCTGTCGATCGGCTCGGGCTAGCGGCGAGCGAAACACTGATTGTTTGTCATAGCCCGCCATCAGCCGAAATTTGGTCGGCGGCGCTGGCAACAGTCAACCCGGAACGGCTGGTCTTGCTCGGCTTGCGACCGCCTAGGCAGGTGGTATCAGGTTTTCTGGCGCGGCTGGCGGCTTTGCTCAAATACGCCATCAACCAGCGCGCTGGGAATGCCTCGCTTGAGGCGCTGGCGGCGGCAATGGCTGAGCGAGAGCGCAGCATCCAAGTCGGATTGCAAGCGCTGCGCGCAATGGGTAAACTCGATTACCAGGTGGGGGCGGCCGGCTTATATCAGTTCAAGCTGGCAAAGACCAGGCAAAGTGAACAATTGACAGCGCTGCAAAAGCGCTTAAGCCTGCTCCTGCGGGAGACGCGCGCCTACCGCAATTATTGGCTGACGATGAAGATTCAGGAATGACTTATGGCTTTCGAACAATCAGTATCTTGGTGGTGTATTGCGCGGGATGGGCTTGACCCAGTTGATATGCTACAGACTTGCAAATCAATAGGCTATACGGCGATGGAACTGGTACCAGTCGAACAATTCCAATTGACGCGAGATCAGGGGCTGACCATCGCGACGCATCAGCTGCATGGTCCCATTCCGCTAGGCATCAACGACCCAAACAATTGGGACGACATCAAACGGCAGGCGGATGCCAGCCTCAAACTGGCGCAAGAATGGGAGATCCCTTACTTGATCGCTTTCAGCGGCAACCGCGATGGCATCGATGACGAGCGCGGCGCCGAAAACGCCAGCAAACAATTGGAGCGGCTGGCGCGCGATGCCGAATCCGCCGGCGTCGTATTGCTGCTCGAATTGCTCAACAGCAAGGTGAATCACCCCGATTATCAGTGCGATCGGACCGCCTGGGGCGTGCAAGTGGTCTCGGCGGTGGGTTCGCCCTATGCCCGCCTGCTATATGACATCTATCACATGCAGGTGATGGAGGGCGATGTCATTCAGACGATCCGCGATTATCATCAGTGGTTCGCCCATTATCACACAGCCGGCGTGCCCGGGCGGAATGAAATTGACGAGAGCCAAGAATTGTACTATCCCGCCATCTGCCGCGCCATCGCCGAGACTGGCTTCACCGGTTATGTCGGGCAAGAGTTTGTGCCGCTTGGCGATTGGAAGGTGGCGCTGCAACAAGCATACGACGCCTGTAATGTGAGCTAGCGGCGGCTGGCGATCAGTACGAGCCCCGATGCGGGAAGCGGCGCAGCAGGCCCGTCGGCTTGCGATATTGCTGCAGCAGGGCGATACCGGCGACGATGACCACCATGCCAAGCATCATCGTGCTGGTTATCTCCTCGTCCAAGAGAATGACCCCGCCAATTCCCGCTACAATCGGGATGATGTAAGTGGCCATCACCGCCGGCGTGGCGCCGAAACGCTTGATATTGTAGAAGGACAGCAGCAAGCCGAGAAAAGTGCCGACGACCGCCGAATAGACCAGAGCCAAGACGCCAGCCCCGTCAACCGCGCTGACGTCAAAGCCAACTGTCAACAGCGAATATGGCGTCACTGCCAGCGCTGTCGTAAAGATGCGGATGCAGCCGACATCGTAAGCGTCGTAGCCGCGCAGATATTTGCGGGCATAGATAATCATCACCGCGCTGAAGACCATCGCAACGGTGACGAGCAGATAGCCGGTGGGCAGGGCAGTGGTCGCTTCTGGCAAGCCATCCTCGCCGCTCAGGGCTAGCAGCAGCGCCCCGCCCAGCGCCAGCGTCACGCCGATTGCCTTGCGCCGATTTAACAGCTCATCCGGCAGAAGGAAATGTGCCAAGCAGACCGTCAGCGCGGGACCTGTCGATAGCAGCAAAGAGGTGACCCCGCTTGACTGATACTGCAGCGCGCTAATCACACAGACCATAGGCACAGCTGTACCAAATACGCCGAGCAGACCGGCGCGCTTCCAGACCTCAGGATCGCGCGGCAGGCGGCGGCCCGTGACGATGGCATAGACCAAAAGCGCCATTCCGCTGGATATGATCATACGAATGCCGATGTAGGTCGTCGCTTCGAATTGGCCCAAGCTGAAGCGGGAAACTACCATTGACGAGCCGAAAAAGAAAGCGAGCAAAGCGACATAAGGTAGGGCAGCGATATTCAAAACAGGTGTCCCCGCGTAGGTGAGCGAACAGGCGCGCAGTATACATCAGCGCCAGGCAATGTGATATGCTGATAATTCCTTGCCGCGTCGCTAGGCTCTTGGCTGGCTGCCGCCCCGCCTGCGATTAGAGTCGTCTTCGCGGCGCGGCCTATGCTTCGGGCCCGCCCATCTCGTCCAGCCAGCGGGCGCGTTTGGCCTGCATCATTTCGATGTGGCTGGCGCAAGAAGCTAGCGATGGCTAAAGACAGCGATACTCTCGATACCAGTCCCAGGTCTGCCCTAAGCCCTCGCGGATGGAAATCGAGGGCGCGAAGCCTAGCAGATCGCGCGCCTTGCTATTGTCGCAGAAGGTGATTGGCGGGTCACTCAGCGGGGTGGGTACAGACACAGTATTGATAGATTTGCCGGCATAGGCTTCAATGATCTCAACGAAGTCGCTGAGAGATATTGGCGCGCCGCAGCCCAAATTGATGATCTCGTAACCGAGCGCTTTGTCGAGCGCTGCCAGCACGCCCTGTACCGTATCGTCGATATAAGTCCAATCGCGGTGGATATCGCCGCCGTTGAATAGCTCGATTTCTTTTCCCGTCTGTGTTGCTTCCATCAGACGCCAAGGCATCATGTCAGGGCGCCCGGCGGGCCCATACACGTTGAAGAAGCGCAGCGCCGTCACCTGCATGTCGGCTAGGCTGTGGTAGCTGTGGGCGATCAATTCGGCCGCCCGTTTGCTGGCGGGGTAGGCGGCAAGCGGGCGGTCGGCGGCGTCGCTTTCGATGAATGGCAGAATCGGCGTTTTGCCGTAAACGGACGAAGTTGAGGCGAGAACAAATTGCTCGATTGGCGCCGCTTTGCTCGCCTCCAGCAGATTCATCGTGCCAATGACATTGACCGCTAGGTAAAGCGGGGCGCGCCGGACGCTTTCGCGTACGCCAGCCATCGCCGCCAGGTGCGCGACGTGGCTGATGTTGTGCTTAAGAAAGATGTGAGAAACCAGCGCGGCGTCGCGGATATCGCCTTCGATGATGATGCAGTTGTCGTAGCGGCTCAGGCGCTCGGCATTCCGACGTTTGATGCCCGGGTCATAATAGCTGTTGAAGTTATCCAAGACGACGGCGCGATCGCCACGCTTGAGCAGCGCTTCGGCTACATGTCCCCCGATGAAGCCGGCGCCGCCGGTTACTAGATAAGTCATGGCTGTTTCCTTCTGGGCAGCAGCTTGCTGCCAGACCCTTTGTAGTTCAGGTCAAATTCTTGATACCTGGGCTAAAGCGCTTCTTCGGCCAGAAAGCGCAGCGCGTCGCGCGATGAGACAGTGACATTCAGCGATGTGATTGGCGAATCACGCCAGAGCTGCAGCCGGTCGCGTATTCGCGCCTTCGAGCCAACCAAGGCGACCGCGTCCACCAAGGCATCCGGTACTGCCCTGATCGCTTCTCTCTGGCGCCCCTGCAAGTAATGGCTCTGAATAGTATCAGCCGCCGCTTCGAAGCCGTAACGGCAAGCCAGGTCATAGTAGAAATTCCTGCCTTTGGCGCCCATGCCCCCGATATAAAGCGCAAGCGCCGGCTTGATCTGATTGCAGGCTCGCTCCAGTTCGTCGGCGATCACAACCGTGGCTGTTGGCGCGATGTCGAAATTGCTTTGGCGCTTCTCGTCCCCTTTGGCGAGCCCGGCATCGACAGCCGCCGCGTAAGTCTCATGATAATGCGCCGGCGAGAACAGCATCGGCAGCCAGCCATCAGCGATTTCGGCCGTGAGTGCGACATTTTTTGGCCCGATTGAGGCAAGGTAGATTGGCATATCAGCGCGGCCGTGGATGATGCTCTTCAGCGGCTTGCCCAAGCCGGTCGCATCGTCCCCAGCGTAAGGAATCTGATAGTGCTCGCCTTGATGGTAAAGCGGCGCCTCTCGCTGGAGGATCTGGCGCAGGATCGCCACATATTCGCGCGTTTTCGCCAGTGGCTTGCCATAGGGGCGCCCATGCCAGCCTTCCACCACTTGCGGTCCCGAGAGCCCAAGCCCAAGCAAGACGCGCCCGCCGGAGAGCTGATCCAGCGTTATCGCGGTCATTGCTGTCATCGCCGGGCTGCGCGCGGGCATTTGCATGATGCCGCTGCCCAATTTGATGTTCTTGGTTAGGGCGCCGATCCAAGCTAGGGGCGTAATGCAATCCGAGCCGTAGGCTTCCGAGGTCCAGACGGCATGATAACCGAGGCTGTCAGCCTCGCGGATCAAATCCAGCGGCAGGTCAATGCGCGCGCCAGAATAACCGAGCATCAATCCTAATCGCAAATTAAGCCTCCACTCTTTAAATCGCGCTGTATTCTGGCTTTCCAGGCGCAGCGCCGCAACCAAGCCACCAGCCATCTCGTGCCAATTATCATGGTAGCGGCGATAGAATTAAAGGCAACATCGACCAGTGTGGGCGGCAAGAGTGCTGCCCCTAATTCTAGGTTATCTATAATACAGAATTTGGTCTGTATATCCTCATAATTCATCACTCCCTAAATTTGGGAGTGTCTAATTTTGTGGATATAGGAGTTTGTAAAAACTCCGACTCAGGATTTGCTAGCAATGCTCCCCTCCTTGATTCATCGGGGAGGGGCTGGGGGTGGGGTTGTAGTGGTCTCGAAAAACTGGACACCTAGCAAAGAGAGTATACTAGATGCACAGTGACGGAGACAGGCACATGGGGAAATATCGCAAATACACACCGGAAACAAAGGTCAGGATCGTGCTGGAAATCCTTCGAGGCGAGAAATCCGTGGCGCAAGCCAGTCGGGAGTATCAGATTAAGGACAGCCTGCTTTACCGCTGGAAAGACGACTTTCTGACAGGTGCCAAGCAGGCATTCGCCTATGGGCAAGCCGCTGAGCAGAAGCGCCGAGCCGACAAGGTGGCTGAGCTGGAGCGCATCGTGGGGAAGCTGACGATGCAACTGGAAATTGCAAAAAAAGCCTCGCATTATGTGAAATCCCTACCGCCCGAAAGCGGGAGCTAGCGCAGATGCTCAGCCAGCAGTATCCGGTATCGACCTGCTGCGCCGTTCTCGGCTTGGCGCGCAGCAGCTACTATCATCAAAGCAAACTGCGCGACCAGCAGCGCTTGCGCGAGGCGATAGTGGAAGTTGCCGGACGCCATCCCGCCTATGGCAGCCGGCGTGTCGCGGCGGAGTTGAGGCGCGCGCCTTATAAGATGGGCTTGGGGCGTCCGCTGGCGCGGCGGCTGATGCGAGAGCTGGGCTTGACCATCAAGCCGAAGCAGCGCCGGGGCCGGGGCAGGGACAGCCGACAGGCTTATCAGCCTTTCCCGAATCTCCTCAAAGGTCTGCCGGTCGCGCGTCCGAACCAGGTCTGGGTCGCCGATATCACCTACCTGCGGCTGCATTCGGATTTCATCTATCTGGCTATCGTTATGGACCGGTTCACGCGGGCGATACGGGGCTGGCATCTGAGTTGGTCATCGGGGAAGGACTTGACGCTGGCGGCGCTGCATAAAGCCTTGCAGCAGCAACCGGCGCCAGACATTCATCACTCCGACCAGGGGCGCCAATACGCCGCCAAAGAGTATGTCAAGCGCTTGCAGGATGCCGGTACGCAGATCAGCATGACCGCTGCTGGCGAGCCGAGCGAGAACGGCTATGCCGAAAGGGTGATCCGCACCATTAAGGAGGAGGAAGTGTACCCAAGCGATTACCAAAGCATGGCTGAAGCACGCGAGCAACTTGGGCGCTTCATCGAGGTGGTCTATCCTACACAGCGCGTTCACAGCGCCTTAGGCTACCAGACACCGGCAGAATTTGAGGCACAATGGCTACAGCGCAACTCCCTCAAAGTTTCTGAGATTTTGTGTCCAAGAAAGTAGGACCACTACAGGTTTGAAATGGGCATATCCACGATATTCCCCACTCCCTAAATTTCACGGCTTTGACTTATCCCCTGGCTAGGGCTAATATCCCTCACTGACTGGCAAGCTCTTAGCAAAAGAGAAACGGGATGAATGGACAAGAACTGATACAAGCCTTACGCGCCGGGCAGCGCGTCTATGGCACGGCGATTTATTCGCCCTCGCCGATCTGGCCCCGCGTGGTGCAGAACCTCGATCTGGATATGGTCTTCATCGATACCGAACACACGCCGCAAGATCGCAACATGATTTCCTGGATGTGCAACGCTTTCGCCGCGCTCAACCTGGCGCCTGTGGTGCGCATCCCGGAGCCGGACCCCTATTTGGCGCAGATGACGCTGGATGGCGGCGCGCATGGCATTATCGCACCTTATATTGAGCATCCGGACCAGGTCAAAGAACTTGGCGGCGCGGTCAAGTTCGGTCCGCTCAAGGGCGATAAGCTGCGTGCGGCGCTGGCTGGCGAGGCGGACCTGGAGCCGGAACTGGCAGATTACCTGGCGGCGCGCAACGCAAACAAGGCGCTGTTCATCAACATCGAGAGCGTGCCGGCACTGGAACGCCTGGATGAGATCCTGCAATCACCCTGGGTCGATTGCGTGCTGGTGGGTCCCCATGATCTGTCTTGCAGCCTCGGCACCCCGGAGCAATATGACGACCCAGTCTTCGATAAGGCGATCCGAACGATCATCAGCAAATCGCGCGCGGCTAACGTGGGCATCGGCATCCATCACAATTTTGCCCACCACGAGATTGAATGGGTCAAGGCGGGCGCGAATCTGGTCATGCACAGTTCCGATATATCCGCCTTCAACCGCGCGCTGACCGCCGAGTTTACGCGCATCCGCGAAGAGACCGACGATGTCGGGCAGATCGTCGACGAAAACGTTCACTTCTAAACTTGGTTCAGCCATGAGGGAAGACCGCACTATGTACAAGATCTGGTTTGAGAAAACAGCGCCGGCTGAATTCCGCCACCTGTTTGAGGATGTCGCCGCTGGCATCGGCGCGGGCGATAAGGCAAAGCAAGACCCCTACCACGATATAGAAGGCGCGCATGGCCTACTTGCCGGCGGGCTGGCTTATGATGCGCCAGCTATGGACCGCGCGCCGAACCTGCTGATCATCGCGCGCAGCGGGGTCGGCTATGACACGGTCGATGTGCCGGCCGCCACCGCACGCGATATCGCCGTGGTCAACGCGCCAGACGCGCCCACCATCTCAACTGCCGAACAAGCGGTCACCCTGATGATGACGGTGGCGCGCAACATCAAAGGCATCACGAACGAGCTCGAGCAAATGCTTGAGAGCGGCCACCGCAAAAATATCTGGGCGTCGTATGTGGCTTGGGAGATGCACAACGCGCAGCTTGGCTTAGTCGGCTTGGGCCGCATCGGCGGGCACGTCAGCGGCATTGCCAAAGCCATCGGCATGAAGGTGGTCGCTTATGACCCCTATTGCTCGGCCGAGCGCTTTGCCATGCTGGGCGTGGCAAAGGCGAACTCGCTGGAAGAGCTGCTGGGCGGCTCGGACTTCGTATCGCTGCACCTGCCGCTGAACGAGGAGACCTATAAGCTAATGAACGCCGAGCGCTTCGCCCAGATGAAGCCAGGCGCGGTCTTCATCAATGTCTCGCGCGGCGGGCATGTCGACGAAGCGGCTTTGGCGGCAGCGCTTGATAGCGGGCGTCTCTTCGGCGCGGGACTTGATGTGACGGATCCTGAACCGCCGCTGGCGGGGAATCCCTTGCTGGGGCGCGATAATGTCGTCATCACCCCACATGTCGCCAGCGCCACCGTGGCCGGCAAGCCCCGCCTTTTCATCCACGCGCTAGAGCAAATCGTCCAGGTATTGCAAGGCGAGCGCCCGCCGCATTTGCTCAATCCCGAAGTGTGGGGCGCGGTTCGGGCGCGCTGGCAGGCGCTGCAAGGATGATGACTGATGCCCACGATGCCCGACTTTGAATCCAATCAAGTCCGAGCGAAATACGATCTGCTGGCGCCGGACGGCTCGCAGATTCGCTTGCTGCACCGCTTGCCGGGCTTGAGCATGGTGCATTGCGCGCTGCCAGTTGGCGCTGTCTCAACACCGGTGACGCATCGCACCGTCGAGGAAGTCTGGTATTTCCTGGCTGGGGAAGGGCAGGTTTGGCGGAAGCAGAGCGCGCGCGAGCTGGTGCTGGATGTGCGTGGGGGCTTGAGCTTGACGATTCCCCTGGGCACGCATTTTCAATTTCGCAATACGGGCGCGGTCCCGCTGGAATTTATCATTGCCACGACGCCGCCCTGGCCCGGCGCGGACGAGGCGATTGTGCTGGATGTGGGGCGATGGGCTTGTTGATCCCCCGAACGGCTAAAGAAAAAGCACGGGTTAGCGCCCGTGCTTCTCATAGCTGAACCAAGATAGGGCGGCTCTAGCTCTCGCTGGTTTCCTCCGTTGTTGGCTTGGCTTTGTGGTGCATGCTCCAATAGCTGAAGAAGCCGCGTTGGCTTGGGCGTCCTTTTCGCCAGTGTCCTGTTTCGTCGCTGTAATCAGCCGCTAGCAAATCTGTGACCGATTCTTCATAGCGCTGAATGCGGGCTGCCGCCGCCTCGTTTATCCCGGCGCTGGCTTGCTCAACCAGGGTCGATACGACCGAAGCCAGATCGCCTTCATTGGCTTCAATCAGCTCTGCAATTGTCCGGCCTTGGTTCAGCGCGGCATTCAGCTCAGCCTTATCCAGCCCGGTCGCTGCTGTGATGGTCGCGTCCATATCCCAAGCGCCGAAGAGATTGCGAACGATATTGCGCCGCCGCCACCACGGGAAGCGCCGCCGGTGACTCTCGCTCATGGCTTCTGTGAAGCTTTCTTCCAGACCGTCGATGGAAGCCGCCGCCTGCGCCTGGATGCTGTCTGAGGCTTGCGCCACCAAATCGGCGACAACCGCCTCGACATCGCTGTCATTGCCTTCAATCAGCTCGCTTAGCGTTTTGCCTGCTTGCAGCGCCTCGCGCAGCTGTTCCGCCTCATGACCCGTCGCTTCATGAATGATCGGGTCTTGAAGCAATACTTCAGGACCACTGTACCAGCGGCCCAGGACAGCGTAGCCCTCGGGGTGGTTCTCATCATGCGCGCTGACGCCGGCCGCCAATAGCGCGAGCAGGGCGAGGACGAGGGTGAATCGTTTGATAGTCATGGTAGATTTTCTCCTATTTGACTAAGGGACACGGTATGCGCCCGAAATTCACCCACAGTATAGGCGCGCCCGCGGCGCCAAGTTTTGCGCTCTTGCAAACTGTGTGTAAATAGGCTGTAAACCGGCTTTGACGGCGGGGAGAAGGAACGTAGACCGCGATAGCCAATCCCCAAAAGTTAATCACACTGATGAAATTGCTAGGGGCGTTTCGCCGATATTGCCACAATCCAGCGAAGGTGAAGCGGAGGTCTCAGCGAGACCCCCTTGCAATTTGCAGAACTTCCGTTGCGCTGCGGGAGCTGCGAAGCTCAGAGATTTATTGGCTGGCGCTCTGCGCGTCAATCTTCTCGATGCAATCCCAACGGTGGGCCGGCGACGAATCGTCAATACAGCCGCGGAAACTATCTAGCTTGGATTGCGCGCTCTCCAGCGCGGCTTCCAGTGGCACCGCCTTGACAGCGACCTGGTCGAAGGCTTCGTTCAGCCAACGTATCTCCGACCAGACATCCGCTTCCGGGAAGACAATCCGGTCCTCAGTCGCCAATTGACGGGTTAAATCTTGGAAGAATGTCGCACCATTCGGCGCGATAGCCCCGGTAACCTCGGCGCTGTTCGGCAGGTCGAGGCGGGCGGGCAAGCCCCCGAAGAGATCGGGCCGCTTGGCAAGGGACTTGATCCAGTCATAGCAAGCCTGGGGCTGGCTGCCCTTGGCGTTGATATAACCCAGGCCAACAGAATAAGACAGCAGCGCCGTCTCGCCGTAGTCGGGCAAGCTGACTAAATCATAGTCAGCACGTTTTTCGAGGAAGCGGTCGCTTAAGTCATCTATGAACATTGGATGGTCGATTTGCCCAATGCTCGAGATCGTGTAGGGACCCAGGTTCGCGTAATCGCTAATCCCCTGCCGCGCGTAATTCAGGACCCGGCGCATCGCCTCGATGTTCGCGGCTGATGCCAGATCGAATGCAATCGGATTGGCAGCCAAATCTACCGGGAAGCCGCCGTTGGCCCCCATCAACAGCAAGAGATATTGATTCCCCGAGCTGGGGCGAAGGGCAGCCTTTCCCTCATCGCTGCTGCCCCAGAGCGCCTGCATAGCGCGATCGAAATCATCGGCTTGCCAGCCCGCCGCCGGCAGCGGGAGGCTATGTTCCTGGAAGGCGGCGCGATCATACCGCAGCGCCAAGGGGAATATCGCGAGCGGGTATCCCCAGAGCACCTCCTGATGCTGCGCCTGCTCGAGCGCGGCCGGGACGAAACTGCCTCGGTCAAACTCCGCATCCGCTTCAGTGAATGGCTCGAGCCGGAGGAGGCTGGAAATTGTCATCCTAGCCAGCCCCTCATCATCGCCGTAAAGGCAGTCGAACTCATCCTCATACAGGTTCCAGGAACCAGCCAGCGAGCCGAATTGGATGCGGCCAATATCGGGATGCGCCTGGGCGAAGGCTTCGGCATATTTCTTGAGCGGGCGCAGCAGTTGCGATGGCGAACTGTGTGCCAAAGCAAAGCGGATGGTTATGCCATCTATCGGGGCATAATCGGAGGGTGGCTTATCGATGGTAATTTGCGCGTCATAGTCGGCGGCATCTTTGAGCGCGCTTTGCAGGGCTTGCTGGGCTTCTTGCAGAGTCTGCTCGATGCCGTCGGCTTCAATTGGCGCCAGTTGGAAGGGAAGGCTATTGACGTAAAGGCTTTCCCGCGGGTCCATGGCATAAGGCAGCAGCGCTTCATGGGCTTCGCGAAAATTGATGAAGAAGTCTTCGTAGCCGAAAGTGCCCGGCGCTTGGTCATAAATGTCCTGGCGGGCGGGCATAGCGCCGCCGTAATTGCTGGCCAGCTCAAATTGCTGCGTCAGGAACTTGACCAAGGCATAAGACAGCTCTGGATGCGTAGTCGCGCTGCTGACGGCAAAGCCATCCACTTGCAGGATTGTATGCCCGCCCGGCAGCGTGGTGTACTCGAACTCGTGACGCTGGCCCGATGACCAGTTACCCCAATAATGGGTGATCAGCCCGTCGTAATCTTCCTGCCAGTGTTGGCTGTCAGATTGGGCGAACCAAGCCGCCTCCCGCGCCGACAGCAGTTTTTCATAGGCAGCGCGCAGGCTGGCTTGGTCAAGCAAAGGCATCGATTCGCCATCGGCTAAGGGGCTGCCCGCGAGGCTGGCTGCCAAAAACGCCGCCTGTACAAAGGGGAATTGCAGCGGCGCGGCGCCAGTTTCTCTCATCAAGCTTGCCATCGTCTCGGCAAAAGTCTCCCAGCTCCAGTCCGCCTGCGGGTAGGGCAGGCTCGCGCGGTCAAAGACGGCTGGCTTGTAGCCTAAGAGACCGAGTCGCCAGCTGGCTGGCATCGCCCAGGCGCCCCCATCCCAGCGAAAGGCCTTTCGCACCTTGGGGTAGAAGGTTTGCTCCATATCTAAATCGGCATCGGCCGCGATATAAGGCGCCAAATCCAGTACCAGCCCGGCGCGCGAATCGATCGGCGAAAGCCCTAAAACCGCGAAGACATCGGCGGCAGCAGCGAAAGACGCCATATAAGCGACGGGGTCCTGTTCTTCTCCCGTTTGCTGATAGGGGAAAGTCGGCGGATCAACCAGGACCACATCGACATTGGGGTAGGCTTCTTCAAAGGGGCGGAAGAAGCCGGTTGTCAACAGATCCGGCATGGGCCAAACGGGCGCGAAAGCGATGACAATCTTTTCGTCGCTTTCCCCTGTCTGCGCCGCGCCCCCGGTCGCGCTCAGGGATAGCAGAATGAGCAAAAGACATAGGGCGAAGAGCCGGCTTTGGCGCTGATGCTTCTGGCGGGAAATCGACATGAGCTTCTCTCCATTCGCTGTCTTTAGACAGTAGCGGAATGCAAACTGTCGAGCCGCAGCCACATCGTCGCGTGATGAGCTAGGTGCCGCTCAGTGTATTATACAGGGACGGGGGCGCTTTGGCGCAGTCTCATGTTTCTCGTTTCAAGCGCGGGTCCCTGCGCCTAAGCTCGCCGCTGCCCAAGGACATCAATGAATTTGATCGTCGCCTGGATCCCGTTATAGAAATTCTGCAGGTAGATATTTTCGTTGGGACCATGGGCGCGGCCGCTCTTGAGTCCGTAGCTCATGATCACCACTTCTTTTGCCACTTTCATGCACTCGAAGGTGATCGGCACGCTGCCGCCGGCACGCTCGAACACCGGCTCGACGCCCCAAGCGAAGGTGTAGGCGTCGGCGGCGGATTTCATTGCCAAGCCATCAACATCCAGCAGAACCGCCTCGGCGCCCATGCCGCCAAACTTGAAATCGACCTTTACCGTCGTCGGTGCGATGCGCTTGATATGCTCGACCACCGATTCAAGCACGCGAGCTGGGTCTTGATGCGGTACCAGGCGGCAGGTGATCTTGGCGAATGCGCTGGCGGGCAGCACCGTTTTCATGCCGGCGCCGGTGTAGCCGCCGTGGATGCCGTTGATCTCCAAGGTTGGGCGCGCCCCTAAGCGCTCGGGCAAGATGTACTCCGCTTCACCCCAAAGCGCCGGCGCGCTCACCACCTCATCCCATTCCGCCTGCAGAAATGGTTCGACCTTTTCCAGCCGGGCGCGGTCTTGCGCTGTCACCGCCGCCACCTCATCGTAAAAGCCGGGCACGGTTACGGCGCCGTTTTCGTCGTGCAGCTGCGCCAGGATTTCGCTCAGCGCTTGAATTGGATTGTGCACCGAGCCGCCCCAATGCCCGCTGTGCAAATCGCTGACCGGCGCGGATACGTGCAGCTCGAGGGCGGTGATGCCGCGTAAGCCATAAGTCAGGCTGGGCTGATCGGGCGCTAGTATCGCGCCATCGGAAATCATGGCGATATCGGCCGCCAGCCGTTGCGGATGTGCCGCGATGAAGGCGTTGATATTCTCGGAGCCGGATTCTTCCTCCCCTTCCAGCACGACTTTGATGTTCACCTTGGGCTGGGCGCCGCTCGCCAGCCAAGACTCCACTGCCTTCAAGTTGGACATTACATGCAGCTTGCTATCGACTGCGCCGCGGCAATAGAGACGCCCGTCTTTAATTGTCGGCTCGAAGGGTTCCGTCTCCCAGCCATCGGCGACCGCGGCCGGCTGCACATCATAATGGCAGTATATCAGGATGGTCGGCGCTGTTTCGCCGGCGCCATCCCATTCGCCGAGCACCAGCGGGCAGCGCCCCGCTGGCATCAAGATGACTTCGGCGCGATCCATGCCGATGCGCAGCATCATCTCGCGTAGCCACTCGGCCGCCCGCGCCACATCTTTCGCGTGTTGCGGCTGCGTGCTGATTGTGCGGATGCGCAGCAGCTCCTGGTATTCGTCGAGGAATCGTTCCTGGTTGGCTTTGGCGTACTGATATGGGTTCTTCATGTCTTAACCTGCTTTGGCGCTATCGCATACGGTTGCCCGCATCATACAGCAATCAAAGGGAGATTCGTATCCGCTGAATAATCGGCCTAGACTAATTGACGAATCTGTTAGACACTGCATCGTTGCCCCTCTAGTTAAACATCGAGAAACCCATACCACATGACATTCCAAAACCTGCAATTGAACAGCGCTATGCTGCGCGCGGTGAAACGCGTCGGCTATAGCGAGCCCACGCCGATACAGCTGCGCGCCATCCCTCATATCCTTGAAGGGCGAGACCTTGTTGGCTGCGCGCAAACGGGCTCCGGTAAAACAGCCGCCTTTGCTTTGCCTATCGCGCAAATGCTGGCACCAACCCGGGGGAAGCGCCCTATCCGCGCTTTGGCGCTGGCGCCCACCCGTGAATTGGCGGCGCAAATCGATGAAGAATTCGGCAAATTCGGCCGAGAGAAATCCCTCAAGCACGTGGCTGTCTTTGGCGGTGTGGGCCAGCAGCCGCAGGTCAACGCTTTGAAGCGCGGCGTCGATATCGTCGTGGCGACGCCGGGCCGCCTGCAAGATCTGATAGACCAGGGCTATGTGCGGCTGGACAAATTAGAGTATTTTGTGCTCGATGAAGCCGATCGCATGCTGGATATGGGCTTTATCCACGATGTGAAGCGCATTATCAAGCGCTTGCCAAAGGCGCGCCAGACCATGCTTTTTTCCGCCACTATGCCGGAAACGATTCAAGACTTGAGCCGAAGCATCCTGACTGACCCAGTCCGGGTAGACGCCAACCCACAATCGACCACAGTTGAGAATATCACGCAATCAATATATTTTGTGGAAGGGGGAGACAAGCGGGCTTTGCTCAAGCATATCTTGCAGGACCCCGCTTCGGAACGCGTGCTGGTGTTCACACGCACCAAGCATCGCGCCAACCGGCTGGCGCAGCAATTGCACCGCGCTGGCATCCCCGCCGAAGCCATCCACGGCAACAAGTCCCAGGCTGCGCGAACAAAAGCCTTAGCCAGATTCAAGACGGGGCGCAGCACTGTCCTGGTCGCCACTGATATTGCGGCGCGGGGCTTGGATATCGATTCCGTGTCTCATGTCATCAATTTTGACCTGCCAAATATCCCGGAAAGTTATGTTCATCGCATCGGCCGAACCGCGCGCGCCGGCGCATCGGGCATCGCTTATTCATTCTGCGATGTCACTGAACGGAAGTTTCTGCGCGATATCGAGACTTTAATCCGCCAGCCAATCGCGGTCGTCGGCGAGCATCCATATATGTCAACGGTCAAACCGCCCCAGTGGACCAGCCCCGAAAGCAAAGCCGCCAACAACGCTAACCGGAACCGACGAAGCCGGCGCCCACGGTCTAGCCGCCGCACCCGCATCGCGTAAATCAGCGCGCTAGTTAAGGCAGCCGCAGCGTCCGCTAAGCTGCTGGCTGCTAGTGTCAGTTGTCTTTGCCGGTCTCGCCAAGCCTGCTATGCTAAAATCAGCGCCAGATTCACGCTACTTGTGATATGCTGAATGCCGTGCAGCTATGCTGAGGCGCAGGTGAACGGGGCTGCGAAGAAAGCGAGCAAAACGTGACAGGCACACAGAATCCCAAAGTCGTCGTAATTGGGGCGGGCAGCCTTTTCTTCGGGCGGCAAGCCATATGGCAGATGGTCCACTCGCCGCATCTCAATCGAGGTGCGCTGGCGCTTGTCGATACCGATCTGGCGCGCCTGGAAAAGATGGGGCGGCTGGCTGAGATGGTAATTGCGGAAGCCGGCGTCGCTCTGCAGCTGGAGACCGCGTCCGACTGGCGTGAAGTGCTGCCCGGCGCCGATTTTGTTGTGCTCAGTTTCGCCGTTGACACGGTGCGCTACCGCGGTATTGATTGCTCAATCAGCGAGAAGTACGGCATCCGCATGTGCAGTGGCGACACCATTGGTCCCGGCGGCATCTTCCGCGCCATGCGTGAGCTGCCGCTAATCATGCGCTGCGCCGCCGATGTCGAGCGTCTCTGCCCCGATGCCTGGGTTATCAACTACATCAACCCCAGCGCGGTCAACGGCATGGCGATCGCTCGTTATGCGCCGGCGGTCAAGAGCTTTGCCCTCTGTGATTCGCTGCACATGCCGCAGCTCAAGATTCGTTACGCGCGCTGGGCGGGCATCATCGACGATGAGAGCGAATGGAGCGATGCGCTGGATGCCGACTTTGACCTGCGTATCGCCGGGGTCAATCACTTCACCTGGATGCTGCGGGCGGAGTACCAGGGAAGCGATGTCACTGCGCGCATCGCCGAGAGACTGCGTCGCGGCGTTACGAGCAAAACCATGGATGGCGACCGAAGCGCCAAGGCAATCCATAACGACGCCATCGGCTACCAGCTTTATGAGATCTTCGGCGCCGTCCCCGCTTGCGTGTCACATACCAAAGAATATCTGCGGTTCTATCAAGGGCATGGCCTGCTGCCCGATGAGATCCCGCCACTGCTCATCTGGGAGACGGGTCTGCGCTACGCTCGCCATGAAGCCATGTGGCGGCAAGTTGATAGCTTCATCAGCGGCGCCAAGCCAATCGGCGAATTTATGACGGCGCTTGGTCCCGACCACGCCACCGACATCATCGAGAATATGGTTGGCGAGCTTGGGCGTCCCTTTTATATCAACACCTATAACCGCGGCGCTGTTGGCAATCTGGCGGACGATGCTTTTCTCGAACTACTCTGCGATATAGATATGGACGGACCGCGCCCGCGCCCAGTCGGGCCGATGCCGCGTGGCTTGCGCGGGCTGCAGGAAATTGTGCTCGATACTCATGAGCTCACGGCTGAAGCCATCGTGAGAGCCGATTATGCCCTGCTGCGTCGGGCGCTGATGACCGACCCGCTCACCAACTCGGTTGCCGATGCCGATGCCATACTCCGTGAGTTGTTGGCCGCAGAGCGCGCTGCCCTGCCTGATCATTGGTACAGTGGCGGCTTCTCGCCAGCATTTGTTGGTTGAGGCTGCCCCGTCTTGGCTGAGCGAATCGCGGCTTCAGCCAGCGCCTGCGCCATATAGCCATCCCAGACCGAAGGACCGGTCGCTGCGCCCGTGCCTATCGCGTTGACCCAATCTTGTACTTCGTCGATGTAAGCTTGGGCGAAGCGCTGGGGCCAATTTGGCGTGACCGCGCGGGAAAGCCGTCCCCTTTTGCGCAGGGCCGGGCTCGGGTGGCTGGCGGTCGTTACCCGCCCCGATTCGCCTGTGACTTCAACGCTTACTTCATAGCCGTAGCCAGAGTCGCCATTGTATTCCAGGCTGCCGATCGCGCCATTCTCAAAGATCACCTGAATATCCGCCAAGCGCGCGCTATGCGGGCGGGCGGGCTTAACCGGTACCCACTGCGTGTAGGCGCTGCTGATTTCCTGCCCCATGATCCAGCGCGCTGAGTGTATATCGTGGATCAGTGAATTGGTGATGACCGACTCAATCGTCAATTCTTGCGCGAAGCTAGGATTGATGTGAACGCTGCGGAATTTCAGCGCGGCGCCGATGTCGCCAGCCTTCAGCAGCTTGTATAAGGCTAAGTGAGCCGGGTCATATTCCCGCATGAAGCCAACCTGCGCCAAGCGGCGGCCGACCGCCAACTCAGCGCGCAGGACCCGCTCGGCATCGGCCAAAGTGGTCGCTAGCGGCTTTTCACAGAGCGTTGGTTTGCCCGCTGCCAGGCAGCCAATGGCGAAATCGGCATGCGTATCATGGCTTGAGGCGATCAGAACGGCGTCCACATCGGGGTCGGCGATTAAGTCGCCGGCATCCGAATAGGCGCGCGCGCCGCCGCAGGCAGCCGCGACCGCATTTGCCCTCTCTTCATCAATATCCATCACGGCGCTAACGGTGGCGCCCATCGTGCGCCGCATCAGATTGTCGGCGTGGATGCTGCCTATGGCACCCACCCCGATTACACCGACATGTATCGTCTCGTTTGCCATGCAGGCGGTCCCCTTTTGGCTATCCGTTGTTCGCTTGCGCTATCGGCGAATTGTAACAGGGCGGCGCCTCGGCGCAAAATCGCTTGTGGCGCGGGCGCCCGGCCTGGTTGACACGCTTCCGCACAAGTCTTATGATGATGCCCAGTTTCTTCCACCGTCCAGCCTGGGGAGCCTTTGTCAATGAGCCCGCGAGCCATCTTGTTGGCTGTCGATATCGGCGGCACCTTCACCGACATTGTCGCCCTCGATATGCAGCGCGGCTCCGCCCACGTCGAAAAGCTGCTCACGACTTATCCCGACCCATCGGCAGCGGTGCTAAGCGGCATCTCCGATTTGCTGGAAAAGGCTCGCCTAGTGCCGGAATCGATCCGCTATGTCGTTCACGGGACGACGCTCATCACCAACACGCTCATTGAACGCAAGGGCGCGAAAACCGCGCTGCTGGCGACGGCCGGCTTCCGCGACGCGGTCGAGATCGGCAACGAAGGGCGCTACGATATGTACGATCTGGCGCTGAAGAAACCACCGCCGCTGGTTGAGCGCCGGCTGCGCTATGATGTGCCAGAGCGCATGCTCGCTGATGGCGCTGTCTGGCGCCCGCTGGACGAAAGCCGCCTGCGCGCTATCTGCGCTGATTTGCGGTCGGAAGCGGTCGAAGCGGTCGCTATCTGTTTCCTCCATGCCTATACCAACCCGGCGCATGAGTTGTCGGCGCTGGCAATCGTCCGCGAGGAATTGCCGGCGGCATCGATTGCCACGTCGCATCAGGTGGCGCCTGGCATGCGCGAATACCCGCGCGCCTCCACCACGATCGCCAACGCCTACGTCCAGCCCATCACCGAGCGTTATATACAGCGGGTCGCTTCCGGCTTGAAATCGAGCGGCATTGATGCGCCACTCAACATCATGCTGAGCAGCGGCGGCACCACCACCGTCTCAGCCGCGCGCGATTTCCCCGTCCGGCTGGTGGAGAGTGGTCCAGCTGGCGGCGCGCTGGCGGGCCTTTATTGGGGGCAGCTCTTGGGGCAGAAAGATCTGCTGGCATTCGACATGGGCGGCACGACAGCGAAAGCGGCGCTGACCCGCGCTGGCGAATTGGCGATCAGCCACCAATCAGAAGTGGCGCATGTGCATCGTTTCAAACGCGGCAGCGGCTTGCCCTTGATGGTGCCCATGATCGAAATGATCGAGATCGGCGCCGGTGGCGGCAGCATCGCCCATTTGAACCCGCTCGGCTTGCCGGCAGTCGGGCCCCAGAGCGCTGGCTCCATGCCCGGCCCCGCTTCTTATGGCATCGGCGGGGCGGAGCCAACGGTCACCGATGCCGATCTGCTGCTGGGCTATCTCAACCCAGAATATTTCGCCGGCGGCAGCATTGCGCTTGATGCCAATGCAGCGCGCGACTCCTTCACCAAATTGGCGGGCGCGCTTGACCTGTCGCTTGAGCAAATGGCTTGGGGCACGCACCAATTGGTCAACGAGAATATGGCGGCGGCTGCTCGCGTCCACGCGGCTGAGCGCGGGCTGGAGATCCGGCGCTATTGCATGGTCGCCACCGGCGGCGCTGGGCCGGTGCACGCCTGCGGGGTAGCGGCTGGCTTAGGCATCAGCCGCATCATCGTCCCGCCACTGGCCGGCGTCGGCTCCGCTTTTGGCTTCCTCACCGCGCCCATCGCCTTCGATTTCACCCGCAGTTATGTCGCCACCTTGAGCGAGCTGAATATGACCGAACTCAATGGCATTCTGGCGGATTTGGAGCGCGGGGGACGCAGCATTGTCGAGGCGGCTGGCGTCCCCCCAGCGGCTATCAGCGTGCGCCTCAACATTGATATGCGCTACCGGGGGCAAGGTTACGAAGTGCGTGTTCCCTTCCCGATGAAAAGGCTGACCAAGCAGCGCATCAGCCAAATGCAGCGCGCTTTTGAAGCCGAATACCGCGCCTTCTATGGGCAGCTGGCTGAGGGCCTGCCAGTCGAAGCGGTGAATTGGCGCGTGCTGATCAGCGGTCCCCGACCGTGTATCGAATTTGCAGCGCCGCAAGCGTCGGCGCTGAAGGACAAAGCGAGCCAAGCCAGCCGCCCGGTGCGCTTTGCGCCCGATCAAGCGCCACGAGACACGCCGGTCTATCGCCGCGAGCAGCTTGCGGAACCCTGGTCGGCGGCTGGCCCGCTGATTATTGAAGAAGCGGCTTCTACCACGGTTGTCTTGCCGGGTTGGGCGGCGCAAGTGGCTGAAGGCGGCTGCCTGCTGCTCACGCGGGGGAATGCCTCATGATGGATCCCATCACGCTGGAAGTGATTTGGCGCCGGCTGATTTCGGTAGTTGATGAGCAGGCGGCGGCGCTGATTCACTCGTCCTTCACCACGGTCGTGCGCGAGGCGGGCGATCTCTCGGCTGGGGTCTTTGACCGCCGGGGCAATATGATCGCCCAGTCGGTTACCGGCACGCCCGGCCACATCAATACCATGGCGAATTGTGTGCGCAAATATGTCGTGCCAAATTATCCCATCGATAGTTTGGACCCGGGCGACACGCTTATCACCAATGACCCCTGGCAAGCGTCGGGCCACCTCTTTGATTTGACGATTGTCTCGCCGGTGTTCTATCGCGGGCGCGGCGTCGCCTGGTTTGCCAACACCTGCCACGCGGTCGATATCGGCGGGGCGACCATGGGCGGCGATGCGCGCTCGCTATACGAAGAGGGCTTGGCAATCCCACTGATGAAGCTGTTTAAAGCTGGCAAAGCAAACAGCGAGCTATTTGATATCATCCGCGCCAACGTCCGCGTGCCCGAGCAAGTCATCGGCGACATTTATGCGCAGGAGGTCGGCAATCAAGTCGGCGCGCGGAAGCTGATCGAAATGCTGGCCGAATACGACCTGCCCGATATCGAAGAAGTCTCGGCGCTGATCCTCGACCGCACGGAGGCCGCCCTGCGCCGCGCAATACGAGACTTGCCCGCGGGCGTATACAGCAACACGATTACGATTGACGGCTTTGACCAACCGCTGACCATCGCCTGCGCCATCACAGTCAACGGCGATGAGCTGATCGTCGATTACGACGGCTCGTCGCCACAGGTTGACCGCGGCATCAATGTCGTGCTGAATTACACGCATGCCTACACCACCTATACGCTGATGGCGGCTTTGGCGCCGGGCATCCCCAACAACGAAGGCGCGTTTCGTCCCATTGATGTGCGCGCGCCAATCGGCTCGATCCTCAATTGCAGGCGGCCCGCGCCGGTCAGCGCTCGTCATTTGATTGGGCATTTCGTCAGCCAGCCGCTGCTGACCGCGTTGGCGGAAATCCTGCCCCAGCAGGTGATTGCCAATGGCTCGGCTGGGCTATGGAATACGATGATGGATGGCATGGACGAGCGCGGCGAAGAATTCGCTTATATCTTTTTCTCCGCCGGTGGCATGGGCGCCGCCTACGATCGCGATGGGCTTTCGGCGACCGCGTTTCCCAGTGGCATTATGGGCGTGCCGGTTGAGGCAATCGAGACGGCCGCGCCCCTCTTGATGCATCGCCGCGAATTGCGCCCCGATTCTGGCGGACCTGGGCGCTTTCGGGGCGGCTTGGGGCAGGTGATGGAGCTGGAGATCATTACCGGCGCGAGCGCGAATCATTCCTGCATGTACGATCGTACCGGCAACCCGGCGCTGGGTTTGCTCGGCGGGGCGCCTGGGGCGCCTGGCGAAGTGCGGCTCTCCGATGGCGGGCGCCCACACCCCAAGAGCCACTATGTTTTGCAGCCAGGGCAACGCGTCATCCTCGAATTGCCGGGCGGCGGCGGCTATGGGACCCCCAAGGAGCGGGAGCCAGAGCGCGTCCTGGCTGATCTTCGGCAGGGTTATATATCGGCTCTGGCGGCGGAGCGCGATTACGCCGTGGTGATCGACCCAGTTTCCCGGCGCATTGACGAGGCGGCGACGGCGGCGCTTCGGAAGGGGCGGCAAGCATGACAGCGCAAGAACACTTCGATGTGATTGTGGTCGGCCTTGGGGCGATGGGCTCGGCGGCGCTCTACCAAGCGAGCGCGCGCGGCGCCAAAGCGCTTGGCATCGATCGCTACCACCCGCCGCATACGCTTGGCTCCAGCCATGGCGATACCCGCATCACGCGGTCTGCCATTGGCGAAGGCGAGTTCTACGTGCCGCTGGTGCAGCGGTCGGATGAAATCTGGCGCGAACTGGAATCCATTAGCGGGCGCGCGCTCTTCCATCGCAGCGGCGGGCTTATCATCGCGCCATCAAGCGCAAGCGCCGCCTTTCATGGCGAGGGCGACTTTGTCGAAGCATCGGCTCGGGTGGCGCGTCGGCATGGCATCCCGCATGAAATTATCAAGGCTGAGGAAATCAAGCGCCGCCATCCCTTGCTCAAACCCCGCCCCAGCGACCGTGCCTATTTTGAGCCAGGCGCCGGCGTCCTGCGGCCCGAGCGCTGCATTTCGACTCAGCTTGACTTGGCGAGCCAAGCGGGCGCCGGCATCCGTTGCGGCGAACAAGTGACTGGCTATCAAGCAGATGCCGCCGGCGTGACCGTGACCAGCGAGCGAGATACCTACCGCGCCGACAAGTTGATCTTGTCCGCGGGCGCCTGGATGGCCGACCTCGCGCCGCCGGCCTACCGCGATGGCATGCGCGTTTTCCGCCAGGTGATCTACTGGTTCGAGGCGGATGATATCGCTCAATTCGATCCGGCGGTCTTCCCCTGGGTCATCTGGATCGGCGAGGCGCTGGCGGACTTTTGGAGCGCCTTCCCAGCGCCGCGAGATGGGGTGGCTGGCGTCAAGCTGGTTACCGAGCAGTACCAGCGCTCCACGCGCCCCGATGAGGTCCGCCGTGAAATCAGCGCGGAAGAACGCGACGCCATGTACCATCGCTTGACTCAGCCGCGCCTCGCCGGCTTGCGCGACAATCTGATACGGGGGGAAGCCTGCTTGTACACCGTCACGCCCGATGAGCATTTCGTCATTGACTTCCAGCCAGATTCCAAGCGGGTGGTCATCGCCTCGCCTTGTTCCGGGCACGGCTTCAAGCATTCGGCCGCTATCGGCGAGACGCTGGCGCAGCTGGCGCTGGACGGCGAGACTGAGTTTGATATTTCGGCTTTTAACCTGGCTCGTCTATTTGACCTGAAGCCATAGCAGTGCGCAATACTGGCATATAACTGGAGACAGAGAATGAAACTCGAAGGCAAAACGGCAATCGTAACCGGCGGCGCAAATGGCATCGGCGCGGGCTGCGTGTGGCGCTTGGCTGATGAGGGCGCTGCGGTCGTCATCGCCGATATTGATGACAAGCCCGCGAAGTCACTATCCGCTGCTTTGGGCGACCGGGGCATGTATGTCCGCTGCGATGTTGCCGAGCGCGCGTCGGTGGTGGCGCTATTTGACGCGGCGCTGGCGGCTTTTGGCGCTGTCGATATCCTGGTCAACAATGCCGCCTTCGTGCACAAACCCGGCGTCATCGCCAACTTTCTTGAATACAGCGATGAATCCTGGCGCAAGACGCTCGCTGTAAATCTGACGGGCTTATTCTATTGCTCGCAGACAGCCGCCCGCCTGATGGCGAAACAGGGGCAGGGCGGTGTCATCATCAATATGAGCAGCGGGGGCGCCTCGCGCGCGCATCGCCATATGTTCGGTTACGACACCAGCAAGGGCGGCATCGAGGCGGCCACCCGGGCGATGGCGCTAGATTTGGCGCCGCTGAATATACGGGTGAACGCGATTGTGCCGGGCAGCACGCGCGTCGACCACGGCACAGCGGTCGGTGATGCGCCGATCCCGCCTGATGCCGTCATTCCACTGCCGCGTCAGGGTGCGCCGGCGGATATCGCCGCGGCGGTCGCTTTCCTCGCTTCTGAGGACGCGGCTTATATCACTGGCGCGCGCATCGTGGTTGACGGCGGCATGGATGCCCAGCTGCGCAGCCCAGCGGTGGATTACAGCTATGACTTCGGCGGCTATCGTTAGCTTGAGAATAAGCCGCGAAGAGACTGACCTCCGGGACTGCACCGAGACTGCAAGCCGCCGGCCGATTCAGGACCATCTGCGGCAGTCGCCAGCGGGGTCAAATCGTCTGTTAGCCCACTACCTGCCCCGTCTCATCGCTGCGATAGCCACTCTGCGCGCCCAGCTCGCGCTTGAAATCCACATCGTTTAAGATCTCCAGCAGCGCCTGAACCCCGGGTTTTTCCAGCCGCCGCCGCGGAAGCGCCAGATCGAAGCGCTCCCATGATAGCCCGATGAAATCCAAGCCCATCGCCTCAGCCGCCCCCCGCAAGCCCATGCCATAATCGCCGATGCCATCAGCCACTGCGGCCGCCACCGCCAGATGCGTATATGCCTCGTGCTCGTAACCGGCGATTTCATGGGCTGCGATCTGATGCTGCGCCAAGAGATGATCAAATAGCAGGCGCGTGCCCGCGCCCCGCTGCCGATTGATGGCGCGCGCGCCGGGCAAGTCAGCGACTGACTGGATGCCTTTCGGGTTGCCGGCTGGCAAGATTAAGCCCTGTTCACGTTCGGCGAAGGTCACCAGCATGATCGGCTCATTGGGCAAATAGCGCTGGATATACGGGATATTGTAAGTCGCGGATTCCGGGTGGAACAGATGACAGCCAGCGATGTGCGCCTCGCCCCGCCGCAGCGCAATCAGCCCGCCGATAGAGCCGACATTGGCCGATACAATTCGCTGAGTCGACGCATGGCGCCGAAGATGGGTCGCCAGCAGATCTAACATCGGGTCGTGGCTGCCCATGATCAGCAGCGTCCGCTTGATGAGCGCGAGCGGACGGTAGAGCGATATGTTCAGCGTGCGGCCGCGATCGACGCCCTCGTGAAAGCGCGGGATATGCGCCAGCCCGTCCGCCTCCACCAAGGACGTGATGACGCCAGCGCCCCGCCGCAAGGGCGTCGCTTGCAGCCGCCCATCAATCTGCGCCAGCGCCACGCGCAGGTAATCATCGTCCCCAATTGGCGATGTGATCTTTTGCGTCGAAACGGCTTCAACCCTTGGTTTTGCTAGCGGCGGCAAACCCAGCCATTGCCTGACGAGCGGGACGATGAACAGCTCGCCGGTGAGCGCGGCGCTGACGGGATAACCGGGCAAGCCAAAGACGGGGGTGCCCGACGCCATACCGATGATTACCGGGTGGCCGGGCCGCACAGCGATGCCATGCACCAGCAAATCGCCTATTGCTTGAATCGCGTCGGCGCTGAAATCGTGGCTGCCCGCTGATGAGCCGGAGAGAATCAGAATCAGATCCGGGTTTGCAGCGATGGCGTCGGCAATGGCGGCGCGCAGCTCGGCTTCATCATCGCCAACGATGTCGCTTACGCTCGCCTCGCCGCCTGCGTCGTGGATCTGGCTGCTGAGAATCAAGCTGTTGTATTCAATCAGTTGCCCGCGCGTCGGCTTCCGCGAGGCTGGCACGAGCTCGCTCCCGGTCGGGATAATCAGGACGCGCGGTTTGCGCCGCACCATCACCTGCTGCTGGCCGCAGCCGGCCAGCGCGCCCAGGTCCACCGGTCGCAGCTGGTGGTTGATTTGCAAGACAGTCTCCGTAGCCACCATGTCTTCGCCCATCAGGCGGACATGCTGCCAGGGCGCGGCGGCGGCGTATATCAGGATGCTTGACGCGTCGGCTTGGTTGACATGTTCGATCATGACGACGGCGTCGGTTCCCGCCGGCAGCGGATCGCCGGTGTTGACCGGAAAAGCCTCCAGCCCCAGGCGCAAGGGCAGCGCGCGCGTCTCGCGAGCTGATATGGTAGCGCCCGCCGAAACCGCGTATCCATCCATGGCGGCACAGTGAAAATGCGGCGAGGACAGCAGCGCGCGCACCGGCGCCGCCGTAACGCGGCCCAGCGCCTCGCGCAGCGGGATAGTTTCACCTGGCAGGGGCGCTGCCTTGCCGGCTCTTACTAAGGCGGTTTGCAGTTTCGCCCGCGCCTCGTCCAGCGGGATGTCTTCGAGATAGATCTGCCGCTTCGCCATCGCTGCCCCGTTGCTCAAAAAAGCTGCACATCAACGGCGCTGCCAGCCTCGTAGCCGCCGATATTCAGCGGCACGCGCAGCAAGCCCTCAGCGCCTATCAGGGTGAAAATCAGATTAGACTTGCCAAAAATCGGTTCAGCCAGCGTCTGCCCGTCACTGGCGCGTGACAGCTTGACCGGCAGCCAATCTTCGCGGCCGCTGACTGAGGCGACGCGCTTCGTCAGCCTGGCTGCTAGCGTGGTGGCTGGTTGGGAACTCTGCCCCATATAGCGGGCGATCAAATGCGGCAAGAGCTGCCGCGCCACCAGCAGCGCCGACACCGGATTGCCCGGCAGCCCGATGACCGGCTTATTCTCACAGACAGCGATGATGGTTGGTTTGCCTGGTTTGGTCGCCAAGCCATGCTGCAAGACGCCGGGCGCTCCCAGTCCATTGATCACCTCGCGGGTGTAATCGCGCGCTGAGACTGAGCTGCCAGCGCTCAGGAGCAGGATGTCGCAGGCGTCGAAGCCGGCTTCCGCCCGCTGACGATAATCCTCGATGGTATCGGCGGCGATGCCCAGTCGCATCGGTACGGCGCCGAGATTTTGCGCCAAGGCGCTCAAGCTGTAGGCGTTGATGTCGCGTACCATCCCGGGCTTCAATTCGGCTTCTGGCGGCGCCAATTCATCGCCGCAGCTGAGGATGCCTACCCGCGGCCTCGATACCACAGCGACTTCGCTAATGCCGACGGCGAGCAAGCCGCCAATGTCTTGTGGACGCAGCCGATGCCGGCGCGGCAAAATCAAGTTGCCCGCGGCCACATCCTCGCCCGCTTGGATGACATTTTCGCCGGGGGCGATGGCGCGCAAGACTTCGATCTCGTCTTCATTGATAGCTTGGACCTGCTCCAGCATGACGACGGCGTCCGCGCTCGCCGGCAGCATGCCGCCGGTGTGGATGAGCAGGGCATCGCCGGCGTCGATGTCGTCCTGCGGTGCTTCGCCCATCGTAAGCTCGCCACGAAGCCGCAGAAAAGCCGGCAGCGACTGGCTGGCGCCGAAGGTATCGGCGGCTCGCACGGCGTAGCCATCGACGGTACTCTTGCGGAAGGCGGGCACCTGCTCGGGCGAGCGCAAATCAGCGGCGAGCGCGCGGTCTAGGGCGGCGGCGGTCGCTATCGTTTCCGCCAGCGGCGGCGGCTGCCAGCGGCTATCCAGCAGCGCCAGCGCATCGGCGACCGGCATGACCTGGAAAAACTCGGGCGCGGGCATGGCGTTCAGATCCTGTTCAAAGCACTTTCACCGACAGCCTGATTATTCTACCACGAGGGTGGAGCACGAGACTCGTTCACCATAATTGAAAGATCATGCTATGCAAAGTATGACCTGTGCAAAATATACGAAAACTTTTAGGTTTTGACTGTCTATACTGAATTAGGTTATTCTTCTCTAAGAAGCTGGAATAGCGGTGCGGGGAAAGATCGAGCTGATGAACTATGACGGTCCCCATATCCACTTCAGCGACGCCGAAAAAGCTGGGTTGCCTAATGCGGACGAGATACTCTCGAGCCTAATCGTGGTCGCAAAGAAATGTTACAACATATTGAAGTCAATTGACCCAAGCTTCAGTCATCATGAATGCATTACTCATTTCATTCACAGTGCTGATTGCGCTATGCAAGTCATTCAGTTTATTGAGCGAGAAGGCGATGTCAATTTCGGCGCACTTTGCGCAAGTATTGATATACCCGGCATAGACGAAACTTTACCATTGATGGTGATGCCATTTGAGACATTTAAGTCAGAGCTGCCTGGTCCACATTCTGATTGCCTCTCCAGAGCGATGTATTATATTGGGTTGACCGGAACAAAGATGTATCCGGGTGCTTTGGATGAACACGGTGTGCCAGGTTTTCGGGATATATTTGATGACAAAAGTAGCGGTTCCAGCAGCTTGATTCGCCTGTGGTCCTAAGTCACGACATAGTTACTCCAAGCCCAGCCGCCAGCCATGTGTATAAACGCGCATGCCGCCACTCCGCACGTAGCCAACCACGCAGATACGCCAAGCTTGCGCCAGCTCGACCGTGACGCTGGTGGGGGCGGTTCTGCTCGCCACCAGCGGGATGCCCATGCGCCGCGCCTTGCCCAGCATCTCCGAGCTGATGCGCCCGCTCGTCAGCAAGATTCGGTCGCGCGTTACCATGCCAGCCAGCAGCGCTTCCCCCGCTACCTTGTCAACCGCGTTATGCCGCCCAACATCTTCCGCGCTGAGCAGCAGCCCGCCCTCATCGCCGAGCACAGCCGTGTGTACCCCGCGAACTGCATTGTATAAGCGAGCCGCGCCCTGCAGCTGTCGCATCAAGCGCAGGATGACCGCGGGCTGCGTGCGAAAAGCTGACTCGAGCGCGGGAAACTCTTTGGATAATTCTTGCCCGGTCACGCCGCCGCCACAGCCCGTCGTCAAGATCATGCGCCGCGGCAGATTCACTTCGCCGCGTGTCAAGATGACATCAGCGACCGCCCGCGTGCGGTTGAGCTGCAGCAGGGCAATCTCGTCAGCCGAGTTGATGACTGTTTCGTTGTAGAGGAAGCCGGCCGTCAAGGCTTCCAGCTGCACGGGGCTGCACATCATCGTCGCCAGCGATTCGCCATTGACGTATATCGATAGCAGCTGCTCGTCAATCACGCCGCCGTCTACTTGGCGAACCCGGTCGCCTTCGACGGCTAGATAAGTGAAGGGCAGCGCGCCTTCGAGCGGCTCTTTGGCTCTACTCGCCATCGCCATTGTCGGCTTTTCGCCTCCGCCCCCGCCGCGTATTTTGACGCATCTCGTCTTCGCTCCAACCCTGCTCGATGCCCCATTGCGCTTTTGGCTTGAGGGCGCCAGTGGGGCAGACGCCGACGCATTGACCGCAAAAGACACAGGGCGAATCGGTCATGCCGATATCGAAAGCAGTGGCGACCGAAGTGTCATGCCCGCGGTTCTTCAGCGTCAAGGCAAAAGTATATTGGGCGTCCTCGGCGCAGACCTGCACACAGCGCCAGCAGAGCACGCACTGTTCATAGTCGCGCACGTAAAAGGGGTTGTCGTCTATGACCTCGGCTTCGCGGCGCTGGGCAGCGGGGAAGCGGGCGTCGTCGGCGTCGTAATCGCGCATCATCTGCTGGATCTCGGGCGCTTCCGCTAGATTGACCGAGGCATTCAGCATCTCGAGGATGGTGCGGCGGCTGCGCTCGACCCGTTCGTTGCGGGTTTCCACCTTGGAATTTGCCTGGCATTCGGCGACGCAGGCTGGCTGCAAAACGCGCCCGCCATCGACATCGACGACGCAGATGCGGCAGAGGCCATTGGGCGATGTCGCTTCGTGGTAGCAGATGACGGGGATGTCGATGCCCGCTTGCTCCGCCGCGTCGAGGAGGGTGGCGCCGGCTGGGATGGTGATGGGCATCCCGTCGATGGTGAGGGTGGTGCTGTCGTCAGTCATGGTTTGCGCCTTTTTTCTGGTTGTGCATGCGGCAGAGGACTTGTCCGTTTTCGATTAGAGTTTGCCCGCCTTTGCTGTGAGGCAATACATGGTCGGCTTCAAATTCGGACCATTTGACTCGCGCCTCTTTTTCACCCAAACCGTCTGCTAAGCATTGTTGACATAATCCATCATTCTTCAAGTAAATTGTAATGCGCTGTTCCTCGGAGAATGCTTGTTTTGTATCTTTTTCCGCGGGAATTTCGCTCCGTTCTTTGGCGAATCGAAAAAATTCCAGACGGAATATCTGCTCGCGAATTCTGACAGCTTGTATATTCTGTTGGCGATTCTCTACGAATCTCACTACATTTTCTGTAGCTCTTAGTGTCCCTTTAATTCGCTTATAGAATTCCCATACGAAGTCTCTAAAACACAGGCGCAGAACATCGTTGTCCACATAGTACTTTAGCAGATGGCGCAAAAGCATATAGCATGAGATCGTAAAGTACTCGTACTGAAGTGCAAGTATTCCCGTTCCGTAGGTTTCGGTGTCGAGCAACGGATCATCGTGAAATACTTCGCGAAAGCGCTTAAGATTTCGGATAACTTCTTTGGCTGGATTTTCATTTTCATAGCTTTGACTACCGATACGGTCTTGTAGATCCTCTTGGTCGATCAAGGAAACGATGCTGCGATCGCCAAGGTCAGTTGAACCATTGGCAATCTCAATAAGTAAGAAGCGGCCCAGGAGTGTAAGATGTTGCATCCTGCTATTGGTACGCGCCCTGGTTTCGGTAAAAAATTCCAATTTATGTGGATTGTGGTCAATCGTCATATATGCATCAAAGTCGAAATCATAGTCATCGGCATACTTCACCAGGAAATTCCTTACTAGACTAGAGAGTCTGGCATGGGCAGTTTCCATGTTGTTTAACGATTCGCCTTGCTGTAGCCGCCAAAAGATTTCTGTTGCTGCCTTTTGATGTTTGGGATCGAATGGATCGCTTATGTTCTTGATTATGTCGACATCAAACTTTAGTTCTTTGATTACGAATTTCTTGATTTCTGCGGTCAAGCTTGAAAAGGTGCAATTCGGCAAGCTAGCGCTAATATCTGCAAGTGTGTCGGGCAACGTCAACTCATTGCGGAAGAATGACTGCACAGTGTTGATTCTTTGCTGTCCATCGACAACTTCATATTTGGTCTGAGTGTCATCGAGACGTACTAAGCGGAGAACGATACTAGGAATGTAAAACCGTCGAAACAGACTATCTAACAATGCCTGCTGTTTTTTCGTATCCCATACTACTTTGCGTTGATACGGTGGACGTGTCTCATAATCATCTGGGAAGTGATCAAAGTCTCGTATACGAATGTTTGTCCGCTGTATGTCGTATTCGGTTTTCGGATTAAACGCCATTACTCAATCTCCTTTGTAATCTTCCCTTCCCTCATTTTGGGGGAAGGGACCGAGGGATGGGGGCAAACAAGCCCGGGAACTTCTCAAGCGCGCTCATCACCGCCATACCAGCCGTATGCCCCAAGCCACAGATGGAGGCCTCCGTCATCGTCATGCCCACATCCATCAGCCGCTCGGCGTCACCCGCTCGCGGCGCGTCCAGCCGCTCAAGAATCTCGACCTGCCGCTGCGTGCCGAGCTGGCAGGGGAAACATTTGCCACAGCTCTCATGCTGGAAAAAGCGCCCCAGCCGGCGCAGCACATCGCGCAGGTCGGTACTCTGATTGAAAACCATGATCGCGCCCGAGCCGAAGGTGCTGCCCGCCGCGCGCAAGTCCTCGAAGGTCAGCGCCACGTCAATCTCAGCCGGCTTTAGAAATGTGCCAGCCGCGCCACCCATCAGCACGGTCTGCAAGTCGCCGATGAGGCCGCCGCAGACCTCATCAAGGAAATAGCGCAGGCTGATGCCCGGCGAGATTTCGTAGACGCCGGGGCGCGCCACATGCCCGCTGACCGAAACCAGTTTGGGTCCAGCGCTGCCATCCGTGCCAATCGCCTTGAACCAGCCCGCGCCTTTCCTGATGATGCTGGGCACGGCGCAGAGCGTCTCGACATTGTTGACGGCGGTCGGCTTGCCGAAGAGGCCGAAGGTGGTGGGGTAGGGCGGTTTCATGCGTGGGAAGCCGCGCTTGCCTTCAATCGCTTCAAAGAGCGCCGTTTCCTCGCCACAGATATAAGCGCCGGCGCCGCGCCGCATCTCAATCTCGAGCGCGAATTCGCTGCCCATTATGCCTTCGCCGAGCAGACCGGCTGCTTCCGCTTCTTGTATCGCGTCAGCCAGTATCGCAGTCGCTTTGGGGTATTCGCCGCGGATGAAAATATAGGCTTTGCCCGCGCCCACCGCATAGGCCGCCAGGGCGATACCTTCTAGCAGCAGCTGCGGGCGATGCTCCATCAGCACGCGGTCTTTGAAAGTGCCGGGCTCGCTCTCATCGGCATTGCAGACGACATACTTGATGTCGCCCTGTGCGCCGCGGGTGAACTTCCATTTCAGCCCAGTGGGGAAGGCGGCGCCGCCGCGCCCAATCAAGCCTGAGGCTTCCACCTGGGCGATCACTTCTTCCGCTGTCATGGTCTCGATGGCTTGACGCAAGGAAGCGTAATCGCCATATTGAGCCAGTGTCTCCGGCGCGGACCCGAGAGACGGCTTGAGCAGCGCCGACGCGTCGTCGCCGGCCCGCCTGAAGTACTCGCCATGCCACTCGTCCAGCAGCCCATCAGCCGATACATGGGGCAGCGCGACATCGGTCTCTCCGCGCGCGCTCACCAGCGCGGCCGGCGCATAATCGCACAAGCCTAGGCAAGGCGAGCGTTCAACCGTGTATTCGCCATTTGATGTCATCTCGCCGGGCGCGATATCCAGCCGGGCGCAGACTTCGCCCAAGACATCGTCAGCGCCAGCCAGCGCGCAAGTCGGGTCGGTACAAAGGCGAATGAGGCGGCGCCCAGTCGCTTCATCGTGAAAAAGCGTGTAAAAGCCAATAACGCCGTAGATATCAGCTTCCGGCACGCGCAGCGCGTGGGAAATACGCTGAACCTGCTCGGGGCTGATGTGCCCCCAAGCGCCTTGCACCTCCCACAAGAGCGGCAGCAGCGCCTCGCGCCCGCGCCCGCGGTAAGGGGCAATTGCCGCGTCGAAGTCAATCCTGTTATTCATGCTCAATTCGCTCATTGCGCTCCCCTTTCCATAACGTTGGGGCGGGCTGTGGCTGGGCTTGAATCTGCAAACGGGCGCCTTCAAGTTCCTCCGGCGTGTTGATGTTGGCGAAGGAGCGGGCATCGGGGTCGAATTTCGCATAGTCCGTCTCGTCGAGGTAGCGCACCCGCACCTGCTCGTAAAAGCGGATGATCTTCAGCCGATTTGCCGCAAGCTGTTCCGCGATTGCTGGGAGGCAAGTCTTCTTGTAGATTGCGTGCAATCCCTGGGGATAATTAGCCACGCGCGGCGCGATTATGTCGATATCATCGCTGATGTGACCCACCATATAGCGCAGCAGTTCGGCATTGACGAAGGGCATGTCGCAAGCCAGCGTCAGCACGTTGCGGCTCTTTGCCTGCATGAGCGCGGTGTAAATGCCGCCAAGCGAGCCCTTGCCCGGCAAGCGATCCCGATACATCGGCAATCCCAGATGAGCGAACTGCGCTGGCTGATTGGTGATCAAGATCGTTTCGGTCCGGCTCAGCTCGGCGCTGCGCTCAATGACGCGCTCGATGAGAGTTTTGCCGCCAAGCTCGACGAAAGCTTTGTCGCGCCCCATGCGTCGGCTCTGCCCGCCGGCGATGATAGCGACGGAGATAGAATCGTTCGGATGATCGGAAGTATTCATTCCGCCTTGTCTTCAGACAGGATAGCGTTCAATTGTGTTATTAGCGGCGCTAGATCTTCTTCGATTGTTTTCCAGAGTTGATCAAGGTCTAGCTTGAAGTAGGCATGGACCAACCATTGCCGCATGCCCATGATCCTTTTCCAATCAATTTGAGGATTCTGAGCTTGATAGTCGGCTGTGATATTGCAGGCGGCTTCGCATACTATTTCTACGGCTCTGACCAGTGCAAATTGGAATAGATGGTCTTCGTCCAGCGTAGCCCTGGTTTTTCCGTCGGCGAATTGTCGCGCTTTGTAAGCAGCGTCCAGCATGTGCTGCAGGCGCAATATGTCATTCTCTCTGGTCTTGCGCATAGAGAAGCTCGGCGCTAGCCAGCACTTTTTGACGAATATAGGGGCTCAAGGAGTTTGGCGTCGCCAAATCAACGTCGCGTCCGATAATCTCAATTAAGTCCAGCCTGTGCCCCGACATAGCGAATAGACCAACCGGCGCATCGGGCGCATACTCGACCAGCAAATCAATGTCGCTCTCAGGTGTCAGCTCATTACGCGCGGCCGAGCCAAACACCGATAATCGCAGTATGGGCTGCGCGGCGCAGTATTCGCGTATTTTGGCTACTGGAATATCCGGGAAAACTCGCTCACTCATGCGGGCGCTCCTGCTACCTTCATCATATCATGAGCGGTCGCCCAAGGGTACCTTGCGGTACAGTGCCGCTCGCCCAGCCTAGTGCACATAGCGTGTCGGGTCTTTTATCGCGCCCTGCTGCTCGAGCGCGGTCGCCGCCCGCTCCACCTTCTCCAGCTTGACCGCTGCCATCTTAAAATCGGGAATCTTCGCCCGGGGGTCGATCTTGTCCAGCGTCAGCAGATTGGCCGCCGCCTCGACGAAGTGGAAGGGCAGGAATATCGTTCCTACGGGGGAGCGCCCGGTCACCATCACTTGGCATTCGACTGAGCCGCGCCGGGAAGTGATGCGCAGCCAATCGCCAGAGACGACCTGGAGCGAGCCGGCATCGGCCGGGTGCATTTCCACGATGGGCACGGGGAAAGCCTCTTCCAGCCGGGAGCTGCGCGTCATCGTGCCGCCGTGCCAGTGAAAGAGCACACGCCCGGTCGTAAGGTGGTACGGGTAGCCCTCATCCGGCAGCTCGCTGTCTGTACCGTATTCCAGCTCCCAGAATTTGCCTTTGCCGCGCGGAAACTCGTCTTCAAATAGATAGGGTGTGCCGGGGTGGTCGGCGGCTGGGCAGGGCCAATGCACGCCGCCTTCTTCATCCAGCCGGGCATAGGTGATGCCTAGGAAGTCTGGCGTTAGGGCGCGCATCTCGTCCCAGATTGCTTCGGCATCCGCATAATCAAAGCCGGCGCTTTCGCTGAAGCCAAGCTCCGCTTCCATCCGTTTCGCCAAGGCGCAGATGATCTGCCAATCCGGCAGCGATTCGCCGACGGCGGGCAGCGCCGGCCGCACCCGTTGCACCCGCCGATCACTGTTGGTAAAGGTACCCGCTTTCTCGGCGAAGCTGGCTGAGGGCAGGATCACATCCGCCATTTCGCCGGTTTCGTTCAGGAAGATGTCGATGCAAACCAACAAATCGAGTTCTTCCAGCGCGTGCTGTGCATGTGAGAGATTGGGCTCGCTCATCATCGGGTTCTCGCCCATGACGATCATCGCCTTGATTTGCCCCGTCAGCGCGCCATCGACCATCTCGGTCACGGTCAAGCCGGGCTGCGGATTCAGCTCCCTGCGCCAGCTTAACTCAAACTTCTGCCGAATTGCTGGATCGGCGACCGACTGATAGGCGGTGAATACATTGGGCAAGCCGCCGCTATCGGAGCAGCCCTGGACGTTATTCTGCCCGCGCAGGGGGTTGAGCCCGGTGCCCGGTTTGCCCGCGTGCCCGCACATCAGCGCCAGATTCGTCAGCGAAAGCGCATTGTCCGTCCCATGCGTGCTCTGGCTGATGCCCATGCCCCAATAGAAGGCGGCGCGCTCGGCGGTGGCGTACATGCGCGCCGCTCGGCGGATATCATCAGCCGGCACAGCGCTGATGCTTTCAGCCCATTCCGGGCTGCAATGCTCCAGCGATTCGATATAGTCTTCAAAGCCTTCCGTGCGCGCTTCGATAAATTCGGGGTTGAAGAGGTTTTCGCTAACGATGACATTCGCCATCGCCTGGAATACTGCCACATCCGTACCTGGCTTCTGCCGTAGCCAGAGCGTCGCGAAGTCGGTCAATTCTATCTGGCGCGGGTCAATCACAATCAGCTTGGCGCCATTCTGTCGCACCGCCTTCTTCAAGAACAAGCTGATGACCGGATGCGTCTCGGTCGTATTGCTGCCCGTTACGATGAAGGTGTCCAGGTGCTCCATCTCGGCGATGCTGTTGCTCATGGCGCTGCTGCCGATGGCCAGCTGCAAGCCGGTGACGCTTCCCGCATGGCAGAGCCGGGCGCAGTGATCGACATTGTTGGTCTTCATCACTGCGCGCACCCACTTCTGGAAGACGTAATTGTCTTCGTTGGTCGCCTTGGCGCAGGCGTAAGTGGCGACGCTGTCTCCGCCGCGCTTTCTCACAATCGCGGCTAGCTTCTTGCTGACATAATCGAGCGCTTCGTCCCAGCTCGCCTCGCGGAAATTGCCGCGCGCCCCATCGCGCAGCAGCGGCTGCTTCAAGCGGCGCGGGTGGGTGGCGAAGTCCAGACCGAAGCGGCCCTTGACGCAAAGATTGCCGTAATTGGGCGCGCTGTCGAAGGGCGCCTCGACGCGATAGATCTGCTTGTGCTTGATGTTCAGGTCCATCTGGCAGCCGACGCCGCAGTAGGGGCAGGTCGTCCGCACGATTTTCTCTGGCTTGAGCAAGGTCATAAGCGCCTCCTCATATCAATTATAATGGGAGTGGCGCTTATGACCAAACACGATAGTGGCGGTAGGGTATCGAATACGGTTGAAATTCAATTTCACCACAAAGACATAAAGGCACAAAGCACACAAAGAATATGGCATATTGCGATAAAGTAGAACATGTGCAAAGTGAATCGATAATTGGACGACAAATTGACAGGCAGTCCGAGCAGTTTCAGTCCTAGCTGGACGCCCAGTCCGAGCAGTTGCAAAAGATTATCGAACAGCGCGTCAATCGAATGATTGCCTGGCAAATCGGCACGGGAATCGCTATCGTCGCGCTGATTCTCAGCCGCCTGCCCGGCTGAAGCGGGCATTCACCGACGCTCCTCCGTTCAACTTCCCCTAGCGCCAAATCTGAATAGCCCGCCGATTGAATTGCGTGCCCTGTGGTTCTCAATACAATGCAGGTACAGCACTGCCTTTGAATTTCCCAAGACTAGGGGAAGACTATGTTCGCATTCCAAAAGCCTATTTTCTCGTCGCCAGCCATTCGCCTGGGCTGGCTGCTCGTCATACTCCTGGCACTGCTGGCCCCGCCCCCGGGCGCGCAGGCGCAAATCAGCATACCCACTCGTGCGCGAATGACCGCGAGCACCACGACCAGCGTTACCATCGCCTGGGATGCGGTGGCTGGGGCGACCAGTTATGAATACCGACGAGCGCTGCCTAGAGAAAGTGATCCAGTGGCGATCGGCAACGTAACATCGACAACCATCACCGGCTTGGGCCACACCACGCACTACGGTTTCCAAGTCCGCGTCGTAGTCAACGGAGAGAAATCAGGCTGGTCGGGCGTCGCCATTGGATATACCAAACCGCTCGCCCCGGTAAATTTCCGCGCTACCTGTGTGGCTGGCACCTTCGTTGAGCTGAAATGGAACGCGCCGGCAGTTTCACCTATAAGCGTCGACCGGACAGTATTCAGTTACGAGATCAAGATTGACAGTGGCAGTTGGCAATCCAAAGCCGGGTCGCGCGCGCGCAAAGTCGATCAGCTTTCCCTTGGTACAACATATACCTTCGCTGTTCGCACGATACTTGAAGAATATGGCAACTTAGTCGGGATCGGCGCTGAATCGACTCTGACCGTAACCACCGCAGCCGCCCAGGTCGAGCCGCCGACCGGCTTGCAAACCTCCGCGGTTACGAACACCAGCGTCAAGCTGAGTTGGACCGCCAGCACGACAACGGTCACTTCTTATGAGGTCAGCACCGACGGCAGTACCTGGGTCGATTCCGGCAGCGACCTCGAGCACACTTTCAGCGGCTTGAACCCCCAAACCAGCTACTCCTTGCGGGCGCGAGCGAAAAACGGCAGCTCAACCTCCTGCGCGAACGCCGCGCCACCGGTGACAACCTTGCCCAACGCCCCAAGCGCGCCGACAGGCTTGACGACAAGTGGCATCAGTCAGACTGCCATCACGCTGGGCTGGGCGAAATCGACCGGCGCAACCGCCTACAAAGTGCGCAAGGACAGCAGCGACAGTTGGACGACGCTGGGCGATGTCGCGTCACATACCTTCACCGGCTTGACAGCGAATACGCAATATGCGCTGGAAGTGATTGCCAGCAACAGCGGCGGCGATTCTTCCGCGGCTACGGTAAGCGCCAGCACCTTGCCCAACGCGCCCGACGCCCCGACCGCCTTGATGACAAGCGGCATCACACAGACGGCCATCACGCTGTCCTGGACGAAAGCGACCGGCGCCACCGCCTACAAGGTGCAAGCCAACAGCGGCGCAGTGACGACGCTGGGTGATGTGGCGACACATACCTTCAGCGGCTTGACGGCGGATACCAGCTATACATTGAAAGTCGTCGCCAGCAATGCCGGCGGCGATTCTTCGGCGGTATCGGTCAGCGCGAGCACCCTGCCTAATATGCCCGCGGTGCCGACCAGCTTGTCGGTGGATAACATCACGCAGACCGCAGCCAGGCTCAACTGGACAAAATCCAGCGGCGCGACCAGCTACGAGGTCAATGGCGGCGCGCTCAGCCAATGGACTGATGTCGGTGATGTAGCCACCTACACCTTCGGCAGCCTGACCGCCAACACCACCTATAATCTACGGGTTCGCGCCGTGAACAGGGCGGGCAATTCCGGCGCGGCGGCTTTCAGCACCAGCACACTGCCCAACATCCCAGCCCCGCCGACGGGCTTGGCCGACAGCGCCCACACGCAGAACGGCATCACGCTTGGCTGGACGAAATCGGCTGGCGCAACCGGCTACAAGGTCCAGGTGAATAGCGACACAGTGACGACCCTGGGCGATGTCGCCACGCATACCTTCGCCGGTTTGAGCGCCGACACCAGCTACACGCTGAAAGTGATCGCCTTTAACCGAGCGGGCGATTCGGCGGCGGCGACGCTCAGCGCCAGCACCCTGCCCAACGCGCCCGCCGCGCCGACGGGCTTGAGTACCAGTGGCATCACCCAGACAGCCATCACGCTTAGCTGGACGAAGTCGGCTGGCGCCACCGGCTACAAGGTTCAAGCCAACAGCGACACAGTGACGACCCTGGGTGATGTCGCGACCTATGACTTCACCGGTTTGACGGCGAACACGCAATACACGCTGAAAGTGATCGCCTTCAACAGCGGCGGCGATTCTTCCGCCGGGTCAGCCAGCGCCAGCACCTTGCCCAACGCGCCGGCCGCGCCGACAAGCTTGCAAACCAGCGGCATCAGTCAGACGGCAATCACGCTTAGCTGGACGAAGTCGGCTGGCGCCACCGGCTACAAGGTCCAAGCCAACAGCGGCACGGTCACAACCCTGGGCGATGTCGCGACCTATGACTTCACCGGTTTGACGGCGAACACGCAATACACGCTGAAAGTGATCGCCTTCAACAGCGGCGGCGAGGCCGCGGCGGCGACAGTCAATGCCAGCACCCTGCCCAACGCGCCAGCCACGCCGACGGGCTTGGCGGCCCTCGGCAGCACGCACGATAGCATCACGATAGGCTGGAGTAAATCGACCGGCGCCACCGGCTACAAGGTCCAGTTGGATAGCGGAACGGTGGCGACCCTGGGCGATCTCGCTATACATACCTTCACTGGCTTGACGGCTGACACCAGCTATACCTTGAAAGTGGTCGCCTTCAACAGCGGCGGCGATTCCTCAGCGGCGTCGGTCAGCGCCAGGACCAAGCTGACTACGCCGCCAGTCACGCTCGGGACGGTCACGCATAACAGCATCGTCATCAACTGGACAAAATCGACCGGCGCGACGGCCTATAAAGTGCGCAAGGACAGCAGCGACGATTGGACCAGCTTGGGCGATGTCGCTACGCACACGTTCAGCGGTTTGACGCCGAATACGGCTTATGACATTGAAGTGCTGGCCAGCAATTCGCATGGTGATTCGGCCGCGGGCACCGTAAGCGGCACCACTACGCATGACCTAGATGCGACGGCGGCGCACAATGCCAACCTGACGGCGACGCACAATGCCAACCTGACGGCAACAGCTAATGCCAACCTGACGGCGACAGCCAATGCCAACCTGACGGCGACAGCTAATGCCAACCTGACGGCGACAGCCAACGCCAACCTGACGGCGACAGCCAACGCCAACCTGACGGCGACAGCCAACGCCAACCTGACGGCGACCCAGCTCGTCCTATCCAACGGCGCCACGCAAACACAGCAAGCGGTCAATCTCACCGCGACAGCCAACGCGCCAACCGCCACTGCGACGCCAACCGCCACTTCGACCTCAACCCCGACACCAACCGCCACTTCGACCTCAACTCCGACGCCAACCGCCACTGCGACGCCAACTCTGACGAACACGCCATTGCCGGGCTCGCTAGCCGCGCCGACAGGCTTGCAAACCAGCGGCATCAGCCAGACGGCGATCACGCTTAGCTGGACGAAGTCAACTGGCGCCACCGGCTACAAAGTGCAAGCCAACAACGGCGCGGTGACGACGCTGGGCGATGTCGCAACTTACGAATTCACCGGCTTGACGGCGGATACAGCCTACACGCTGAAAGTGATTGCCAGCAACAGCGGCGGCGATTCTTCGGCAGCCACAGTCAGCGCGAGTACCTTGCCAAATGCCCCAGCCGCGCCGACAGGCTTGCAAACCAGCGGCATCAGCCAGACGGCGATCACGCTTAGCTGGACGAAGTCAACTGGCGCCACCGGCTACAAAGTGCAAGCCAACAGCGGCGCGGTGACGACGCTGGGCGATGTCGCCACTTACGAATTCACCGGCTTGACGGCGGATACAGCCTACACGCTGAAAGTGATTGCCAGCAACGCGGGCGGCGATTCCTCAGCGGTGTCGGTCAGCGCCAGCACTTTGGTTAATGCGCCGGCGGCGCCGACGGGCTTGCAAACCAGCGGCATCAGCGAGACGGCGATCACGCTTAGCTGGAGTAAATCAACTGGTGCCACCGGCTACAAAGTGCAAGCCAACAGCGGCGCGGTGACGACGCTGGGCGATGTCGCCACTCACGAATTCACCGGCTTGACGGCGAACACGCAATACACGCTGAAGGTGATCGCCTTCAACAGCGGCGGGGAATCCCCAGCGGCGACAGCCAGCGCCAGCACCCTGATCGCCCTAAGCCAGCCGTCCTCGCCGGCCGCCCCAGCCGCGCCCACGAGCCTGACTGCCACGGGCATCACCTTGGACAAAATCACCTTCGGCTGGAGTAAATCGACCGGCGCGACGGCTTACAAAGTGCGCAAAGACAGTAGCGACAGTTGGACCGTGCTGGGCGATGTCGATAGCTATGTCTTCACGGGCTTGTCTACCGATACCGCTTATACCCTGGAAGTGATCGCCAGCAATGACAGCGGCGATTCAGCCGCCGCCTCGCTTGCTACCAGGACGCTGGACGAGCTGCCCGGCGGAACGGGTCCTTTGAGCCCGCCCACGAACCTATACACCAGCGGCATCAGCAGCACCGAAATCACCTTGCATTGGACAAAACCCGATGGCGCTACCAATTATCATGTGCGCGGCGGGGCGATCAGCAGCTGGACCTCTGTGGACTATGTCGGTAGCTACACCTTCACGGGCTTGAGCCCCAGCACCCAATACACCCTGGAAGTGCGGGCCGCGAACTTCCAAGCCACTTCCAGCGCTCCTTCCATCGCCGCCACCACCCTCGGGGGAGCAGTATCGGCGCCGACGGGCTTGAGTACCAGTGGCATCACCCAGACAGCCATCACGCTTAGCTGGAGTAAATCAACTGGCGCGACCGCCTACAAAGTGCAGGTGGACAGTGGCGCGGTGACGACACTGGGCGATGTCGCGACGCATACTTTCACTGGCTTGACGGCTGATACCAGCTACACGCTGAAAGTCATGGCCAGCAACAGCGGCGGCGATTCTTCCGCAGCGTCGGTCAGCGCCAGTACCTTGCCCAACGCCCCAGCCGCGCCGATCGGCTTGAGCACCAGCGGCATTACCCAGACGGCGATCACGCTAAACTGGAGTAAATCGGCTGGTGCGACCGGCTATAAGGTGCGAGCGGGCAGCGGCTCATATACTACGCTAGGCGATGTTGCCACGCACACTTTCAGCGGCTTGACGCCGGGCACGCAATACAGCTTGGATGTGCTCGCTTTCAACAGCGGCGGCGATTCTTCCGCAGCCTCCATAAGCGGCACTACCACGCATGACCTAGACGCGACAGCGACAGCCAATGCCAACCTGACAGCGACAGCCAATGCCAACCTGACAGCGACAGCCAATGCCAACCTGACAGCGACAGCCAACGCCAACCTGACAGCGACAGCCAACGCCAACCTGACAGCGACAGCCAACGCCAACCTGACAGCGACAGCCAACGCCAACTTGACGGCGACAGCCAATGCCAACATGACGGCGACCCAGCTCGTCCTATCCAACAGCGTCACGCAGACACAGCAAGCGATCAATCTCACCGCGACAGCCAGCGCGCCAACCGCCACTGCGACGCCAACTGCGACGCCAACTCCGACATCAACCGCCACTGCGACACTAGCCCCGACGAACACGCCATTGCCGAGCTCGCCGGCGGCGCCGACGGGCTTGCAAACCAGCGGCATCAGCCAGACGGCGATTACGCTAAGCTGGAGTAAATCAACTGGCGCGACCGGCTACAAAGTACAAGCCAACAGCGGAACAGTTGTTACGTTGGGCGATGTGGCGACACATACCTTCAGCGGCTTGACAGCGGGTACGCAATACACGCTGAAAGTGATTGCCAGCAATGCCGGTGGCGATTCCTCAGCGGCGTCGGTCAGCGCCAGCACTTTGGTTAATGCCCCGGCCGCGCCGACGGGCTTGACTACCAGCGGCATCAGCCAGACGGCGATTACGCTAAGCTGGAGTAAATCAACTGGCGCGACTGCCTACAAAGTGCAAGCCAACAGCGGAACAGTTGTTACGCTGGGCGATGTGGCGACACATACCTTCAGCGGCTTGACAGCGGATACGCAATACACGCTGAAAGTGATTGCCAGCAACGCCGGTGGCGATTCCTCAGCGGCGTCGATCAGCGCCAGGACACAGAGCGCCAGCCCTACCGCCCTGGCGGACCCCTCTGGCGTATCCACCAGCGGCATTACTCAGACCAGCATCACCTTGAACTGGACGAAAGAGAGCGCCGCGACCAGCTATGAAGTTCAAGGCGCCTCCCATAGCAGTTGGCATGATGTCGGCGATGTCGCCACGTATACCTTCAGCGGGCTGACTGCGAATACGCAGTACATCTTGCAAGTGCGCTCCAAGAATAGCCAAAGGACTTCGACGGGCATCTCCATCACGAGCAGTACGCTGGTCAACCCGCCTGCGCCGCCATCTAACTTGAACAGCGACAGCATCTCTGACGGCGGCTTCAATATCGATTGGGATCAATCGAGCGGCGCCAGCGGCTACGAAACGCGGGGCGATGACATGTCTGACAGCCCCGGCAGCCAAGCGGTAGGCATGCTCAGCGAGTGGACCAATATCGGCAATGTCAATGCCTATAGCTATTCGGGGCTGGAACCCGATACGCTGTATCGCATCTATGTGCGCGCAGGAAACAGCGGCGGCATGTCCGAGCCACGGCACATCGACGTCCGGACCTTGGCGTCGCCCGATGATATTGGAGAGAATACTAGGTCAAGCCCAGGCAGCAATGATTTTCCTGGCTTCGATGTCCCGCCGAGAGACGATGTCCCGCCGAGCGACGATGTCCCGCCGAGCGACGATGATTCCTCATCAAGAAGCAGCGGCGGAGACGGGGGTAGCGGCAGCGAGTCCGGCTCTGAGCCTACGGCGACCGCCACCATCAGCTCGCCCGCTTTCAACTGCACGAGCGAACAGAAGGCGATGATCGACATTAGCTCGCAGCCGATCGGCCTCAACCTGCAATGCGTCGGTCCAAAAGGCGTCGGCAATCTCGATGTGATTGAGCGCGGCGTCGTGCTGGGAGTTGATGTTTGGGGCTGGGTGCGCAACTTCGAGGTCTGCTTCAAACAAGCTGGCGAACTGGTCTTCCTGGATGCCGCTTATGCCCCGCGCCTGCTGACGAGCGCTCGCCCGTATAGCCGCGACGGCATGATCTGCTCGCAGCTGGACCGCGCGGGAACATTGGTCCTGTTGAGAGGCGATACGCCGCAGTTGCCGGTCGCCACGGCCGAGACAACCGAATCGACAAGCACCCAGCGCCAATTCAACAATTGCCGGGTGGCCTTGGCTGATTTTCTCAATTTCCGCGCTACACCGGGCGGGCAAGTCATGCTCGTTTTGCCAGCTGGGGTGAGCCTAAGCGTCCTTGACTGGCAGGGAGACTGGGTACAGGTGGATTACTATGGGCGGAAAGGCTGGCTGCACAGCGATTACTTGACCGCGCAAGGCGATTGCGGCTAAGGTTCAATGATGCGGCGCCGAAGGTCAGGCGCTGCCCGCGCTCTCCTTTAGATGATTTCAGGGGCGGCTGATTGAGTCGCCCCTGATATCCTGAATAATTTGTGGGCGTTTCGGCGGGTCGCGTAGGGCGCGTAGACACTGACCCGCCGACACAGCCCGCCGACACTGACTGTCAAGCGCCCCTACAGCCAGATTATCCAAATACAGACTATCAGCCTGCATATCCGCGCATTCACCACTCCCCGGCACCGTTTGAGGTTTTGGAATATCCCGGCTAGGCGCTACAATTGTTGCTTGCGCGATGACATTAAAAGAGGAAAAGCGCCTATGGACTATGCCGCCAACCAAGCTCTGCCCAAGACGATGCCCGCCATCGTCTGCCATGGGCCCGAAGATTACCGCCTCGAAGAATGGAAGACGCCGCAACCCGCTGCCGGCGAAGTGGTCATCCGCGTGCAATCGGTGGGCATCTGCGCCAGTGACCTCAAATGCTATCAAGGGGCGCCGCTATTCTGGGGTGATGATACGCGCGAGGGCTATTGCCAGCCGCCGGTGATCCCGGGCCATGAATTTGTCGGCGAGGTCCTTGCGCTGGGGGCGGGCGCTGGCGAGCAGTATGGCTTGCAGCTGGGCGATATTGCTGTCTCCGAGCAAATTGTGCCTTGCTGGAACTGTCGCTTCTGCAAGCGTGGGCAGTACTGGATGTGCCAAGATAAACACGATGTCTACGGCTTTCGGCAAGCGACCATTGGGGCGATGGCGGAATATATGCTCTTCCCGGCTGGCGCCTTGAATTACCGGGTGCCCGATTCCCTGCCCGCCCATCACGCTGCCTTCATCGAGCCACTTGGCTGTTCTATTCACGCGGTGGAGCGCGGCGAAATCGAGCTGCATGATGTGGTTGTGATTGCCGGTTGCGGTCCCTTGGGTTTGGGAATGGTGGCGGCGGCCCGCTTGAAGAACCCGCGCCTGCTAATTGCCATCGACCTCAACGACGAACGGCTGGAAATCGCCGAGCTCTGCGGCGCCGATATGAGTATGAATCCGAGCCAGGTGGACGTCATCGACGAGGTGCTGAAGCTGACCGACGGCTACGGCTGCGATGTTTATATCGAAGCGACCGGTTACCCAGCCGCCGTGCTGCAAGGCCTCCAGATGATCCGTAAATTGGGCACCTTTGTCGAATTTAGCGTCATGCGCGAGCCAGTCACCGCCGATTGGACGATCATCGGCGATACGAAGGAGCTGAACATCCACGGCTCACACTTGAGCCCCTACACCTATCCCATCGCTATCGATATGTTGAGCAAAGGCTTGCTGCCGATGGACCGCATCATGACACACCAATTGCCCTTGTCCGACTTTCACGTTGGCATGGACCTTGTCGCTGCCGGCACCGAATCCGTCAAAGTCACGCTGAGCCCTTAGCCCCATACTCCGCAGTATCGGTAGGCGCGCTGGGGCCGCCCGCCAAAATTGGGGGAATCATAGCTATGAATCTCGCAGAAAAAGTCATCATCATCACCGGCGCAAGTTCCGGAATTGGCGAAGCCTCAGCCCGTCTGCTGGCTGAGCAAGGCTGCAAGCTGACGCTGGCCGCGCGCTCGGTAGACAAGCTGGAAGCGCTCGCGGCCGAGTTGCCGGTTGATTGCCTGGTCCTGCCTGCCGATTTGACGCAGCGGGAAACGGTCGCGGTCATGGTAGAGCGCGCTATGGAGCGCTTTGGACGAATTGATGTCATGCTTGCCAACGCGGGCCTTTATATCCCCGGGCAATTTGCCGATGGCGATATCGAGTCTTATTCGGCGATGCTCAAGCTCAATGTGGATGCGGTTTTCCGCTGTGCCCACGCGGTCATTCCGATTATGACGGCGCAAGGCGGCGGCGATATCGTGGTCACCAGCTCGATTTCTGGCCATGTCGATATCGTGGGCGAGCCTGTCTACAGCGCGAGCAAACACGCGGTGCAGGCCTTCGTTCACACGCTGCGGCGGCAAGTGGCGGCGGCTGGCATACGCGTTATGTCCCTGGCGCCCGGTCCCGTGGCTAACCCGATGCAGTGGCTCTACGAAGCGGCGGCACAAAAGCGCGCCGTTGAAGAGGCGGGCACACACCTGGCATCGGAAGATTGCGCCGAGGCGATTGCATTTATGCTGTCTCGTCCGCCGCATGTTACCATTCGCGATCTCGTCATCTTGCCGCAGAATAACCGTGTGTAGGAGCGGCTAAATCCGCTAATGTCTCTAAGGGCAATTCCAGTATCGCCCGTGGAAGGAGTCGGCAATTGTCCCAATCACTCAAAGGAAAAGTCGTCATCATCACCGGCGCCAGCTCCGGCATCGGCGAGGCTTTTGCGCGCCTGCTGGCGGCTCAGGGCTGCAAGCTAACGCTAGCGGCGCGGTCAGTCGAAAAAATGGAAGCGCTGGCGAGCCAGCTTGAGGCGGAGGCGCTGGTTGTGCCGGCTGATATGACCGACCCCGCTGCGATACAAGCCATGGTAGACCGCAGCTTGGCGCGCTTCGGGCGCATTGATATCTTGTGCGCCAACGCTGGCATCTATGTGCCGGGCGAGTTTGCCGATGCCGATATCGACGAGCTGATCCGTATGCTCAGAATCAATGTCGATGGCGTGCTGCGCTGCGCTCATCAGGTAATTCCGCAGATGCGGGCGCAAGGCGAAGGCGATATCGTGGTGACCAGCTCAATTTCTGGCTTCATTGATGTGCACTGGGAGCCGATCTACAGCGCGAGCAAACACGCGGTTCAGACCTTCGTGCATACGGTGCGGCGTCAATTGGCTGGCAGTGGCATTCGGCTGATGTCGCTGGCACCCGGGCAGGTGGCGAATCCGCTTTGGGGCTTCCACGAGGCAGCTGATATCGAGCGCGTCTCAGCCGGCGAGCGCACGCATCTGACCTCGGCCGATTGCGCCGATGCCTTGCTCTACATGCTGTCGCAGCCGCGCCGCGTCACCATCCGCGATTTGGTGATTCTGCCTCAGAATCAGGTCAATATCTGAGGGGATAGCTGCGCCTATGACAGAATCGCTTGCGGGTAAAGTTGTCATCATCACCGGCGCCAGCTCTGGCATTGGCGCGGGGGCGGCTCGATTATTGGCGGGGCATGGCTGCAAGCTCACGCTGGCGGCTCGCTCGGTCGATAAGTTGGACGCGCTGGCGGCGCAGCTCTCAGCGGAGAGTCTGGTCGTCCGCGCCGATATGACCGTGCCGGCGGACATCGCAAATATGATCGCCCGAACGCAGGACCGCTTCGGCCGAATTGATGTGCTGTTCGCCAATGCTGGCATATTTGTCCACGGTGATTTCGCCGGCAACGCCATCGACGCCATATCTGACATGCTCATGACAAACCTAGACGGGGTGATGCGCTGCGCCCACGCGGTCATCCCGATCATGAAAGCGCAGGGCGCCGGTGATATTATCGTCACCAGTTCGGTGGCGGGCCACGAAAAGCTGCATCGGGCTCCTGCATATGGCGCGACCAAACACGCAATTGAAACTTTTGTGAACACGCTGCGCCGACAGCTTGCTGAAGCTGGCATCCGCGTGATGTCTTTGGCGCCAGCCCGCGTCGCCAATGAGCTATGGAATCTGACGGATCCCGCTGAGATTGAAAAAGTAACAGAGGGCGATCAACACTACTTGAAGGTGGAAGATGTGGTGGAAGCGGCTCTGTATATGCTCACGCGCCCACGTCACATTACGGTGCGCAATCTGGTCATCATTGCGAAGCAGCAAGATGTGTGAGAATTATTTCCTAGGCATTCTTCGAAACGTTGAAGTCGCTGGCGGGTGCAGCCCGGTCTTCGTCCATTCGCGTCGGGCAATTATCATTCTAGGCTGATTCATGTTCAGCCGCCAAATTGTCGCGCGTCCTATTGAAGTCAAGCCAACAATTTCACTGCTGTCGTCACTCCAGCGAAAATGTTCTTCCCAAGGGTCGCTGCGCGGGTCATATAGACGGACTTCTAGTTGAGAATCAGGGTCTTGACCCGTTTGATAGTTAAGCTTGAAACTGTTGCAACTGACGCAGGAGTAACAAAGATTATCCGAGACTGTTTCGCCACCGGCCGATATGGGAACGATGTGATCAACGACCATTGACACAACAATTGTCTGCTGTGCTTGGCAGTACTCGCACTGCCACTGTGCGCGTTCGCCAACAAGATTGCGCAGTCAGATCGGAGTTCGTGACATCTATCCCGCCTCAGCCTTTGGGTTAAGGTAAACGTCAATGTCGTGCCCACGTTCCTTTAATAGGACTAAGGCACGAGACCGCAGCAGCATTTGCCGATCTACCAGATCAACATAATACTTGAGTTCCGCGTTTTCTTGCTTTGTGAGCTTTCCTTCTGTCCCCAGTTGCAATAGTTCACGCATGCGATAGTCCTGCGATTGGGTCAGGCTCTGATAAATCAGCGCCAGAAGCTGCTCGTCTGTACAGTCGCTGAGTCGATTTAGCTGATACTCAACGATTGAGTTGTTCCCAAAGAGGAGAGCTAAGCCTTCTTGCAGAATAGATTCGATCGTGCAGTTTTCACCTGCTGCAATTGCGCGAACGTATTCTACAATCTCGGGCGCGAGTTCCAACTCTACCGTTGATTGTTTCATCAGCCAGTTGCCTCAGCAAACGTATAAAAGATTATAGCAAAAATGTTCAGCTTGAGCATTTGCCAGCCGGTCTTCAGCCCAAGAGCTTTCGCGCCGCCGCCAGGCTCCGCGGGACGCCAACTGCGAGCGGCTCGTCGGCGCCTTCGTATTCCAGTGACCACCAGCCAGCGTAGCCCGCGTCATCCATGACCGCGCGAATCGCCGCGAGATCGACCAAGCCATCGCCGATAACCGACCCAGCCAACAACTGCCCGTCCGGGTCCGTGAAGACTTGGCCAGCCTCGTTCTCGGCTGCGGGGCGCATATCTTTCAGATGCGCCAGAACGACCAGGTCAGCCAAATGCTCGGCGGCTTCGGTGGGGTTCTGGCCCACCGGCAAGAAGTTGCCCGTATCGAGATTGACTTGCAGCGCCGGCGAACCGACCGCGTCGATGATGGCGCGCACTTGATCGCTGCGCCCGGCGAATTTCCCATGGTTCTCCAGCGCCAAGGTGACGCCCTGTGCCCCAGCGTAGGCGGCGCCCGCGGACAAGCCCTCCAGAATCCAGCCCATGCCTTCCTGTTGCGATATGCCCTCGCGCGCGCTGCCACTGAAGACGCGCAGGATGTCGGTACCCAGCTCCAGCGCGATATCGACGCCGCGCTTCAAGTCCGCCAGCTCCTGCGCGCGGGCGCTTAGCTCGGGCTGTATGAAGTTGTTGCTGATAGAATAAACCGCCACGTCCATCCCAGCCGCGGCAATTCGAGCGCTGACGGCTGGCAGCTCGCGCTTGGCGTCGGTCCAGAAAATATCAAGCAATTCCACGCCGGCGACGCCCTGCGCCGCCGCGTAATCGACAAATCCCATCAAATCGATCTGCCCAGACTGTACCGCTCTCAGGCAGCTATACATACTCAAGCTCAGTTTCATCGCCCCGCCCCCGCTGATTCATATGCCGATTCAATCACGCGCATCACCGCCAAGCCATCTTCACCGCTGACCAGCGGGCTGCTTTTGCCCTCGACGCAATCGAGGAAGTGCGCCGCCTGCTGCAGAAAGCGATCGGGCGCGTCGAATTGCCGCTCGGTCCAAGCTGCATCATCCGCCAGCTTATAACGCAGGCCAGCTTCCGCATTGTAGTCGATCACCGCTTGCCCTTCGCGGCCATGAATCCGCACGAAGGAATCGGAAACGGGCGTCACCCAGCTGCAATTCAGCGTGCCCAGGATTCCGCCGCTGCTGCGTACCAGTAGGGAGGCGCTATCTTCTACCTCGATCGGCAAGCTGGATGACAGGACCGCCTGCGCTACCTCAATCTCCTGCCCGGTTAAGGCGCGAAAGATGTCGATGCTATGTACCAGTGTATCAATCAAGATGCCGCCGCCGGCGATATCGGGGTCCGTGAACCAGGACTTGCCCGCCCGCGCGAATCGAAAAGCGAATCGATTCTCAATCTGCGCCAGCGCGCCCAGTTTCCCGCTTCTTATCAACTCCTGCGCCGCCTTTAAGGGCGGGTGGAAGCGATGGCAGAAGGCGAACTGCAGCGTGCCGCCGCGCATTGCGTCGATAATGGCTTCCGTTTCGGCTAGGGTACGAGCGGGCGGCTTCTCACAGAGTACGGCAATCCCGCGGGCGGCCGCTGCTTCCACGAAGGGAATGCGGTATTTTGGCGGTGTACAGATGCTGATGGCATCGGGCTGGAGCCGCTCAATCATCGTCAGCCCGTCGGAGAATGGCCGCCCGCCGTATTCAGCTGCTCTTGCCTTGGCCGTGCTTTCGTCAACATCGGCGATGCCGATGATCTCACAGCGCTCGGCATGGGCTGCATAAGCGCGCAGATGCGCTCCAGCGATCCCGCCTGCGCCAATCACGGCAATGCGAATGCTTGTCATGCCTTAGCCTTTCAGACCGGTCAACGCGATGCCGCGCACGAAGGTCTTCTGTGTGAAGAAGAAGAGCACAATTGTCGGCAGCATCGCCAGCGTGGAAGCGGCCATCATCAGCTGCCATTGCGCGCCATACATATTCTGAAACAGCTTCAAGCCCAGCGAGATCGTCCAGTCTTGTTGGTTCTGCAAATAGATGAGCGGACCAAGAAAATCGCGATAAGTCTGGACGAAGGTAAATAGCGCGACCACCGCCAGCGCCGGGTGCATAAGCGGGATCATGATGTGCCACAAGATGCCCAGCTCGCTGGCGCCGTCAATCTTGGCGGCATCGCTCAATTCCAGCGGGATTGTTAGCAAGAATTGCCGCAGGAGGAATACGTAAAGTGCGTTGCCAAAGAAATGCGGCACGACCAACGGCAAAAAGGTGCCAACCCAGCCGAGGTCGCGGAAAATCAGATAAAGTGGAATCAGCGTTACTTGGGATGGCAGCATGATGGTGCTCAAATAAATCAGGAAGATGATGTTGCGCCCGGGCCAACGAATGCGCGCGAAACCATAAGCGATGAATGCGCAAGACAAGACCGTACCCAGCACCGTCAAGCCGGAGATGACGATCGTGTTCCACATATAGCGCCAGAAGGGGATATATGTGGTCGACTCGCCGAAGTTCTGCCATTGCGGGTTGGGCGGGAAGATGGGCGGCGGCTGTTGGAAGATCTCCAAATCAGTCTTCAGCGCTGTCACAACCAGCCAATAGAGCGGAAAGATATAAGCGATTGCCATGATGATCACGATCGTATAGGCGATCGACTTCTTAATGCGATCCTGCACGATGCGGTTTTCCCGCCAGTGAATGTTCGCCGTCATCGCTCAATCTTCCGCATGATAATAGACCCAGCCGGCCGTCTTGAATAAGATGACGGTGGCGATCAAGACGATCATGAACAGAATCCAGGCTTGGGCGCTGGCATAACCCATCTTGAATTGCTGAAAGGCAGTCTGATACAAGTACATTGAATAAAACATCGCTGAATTGGCGACGCCGCCGGCCGCCCCGTCGCGCGTCGCCGTCATCACCCAGGCTTCAGTAAAATACTGAAAATATCCGATCACATTCACAATAATTGTATAAAAGATGACCGGGCTGATCATCGGCAGCGTGATCCTAAATGTCTTCTGGATTGCGTTGGCACCGTCGAGCTCAGCCGATTCCAGCAGATCATAAGGCACATCCTGCAGGCTCGCCAAGTAAATGAGGATTGTGTTGCCGCCGAACCAGGCGCCCATAAAGATTAGCGATGGCTTAACCCATCGAGGGTCGGTCAGCCAGCCAATCGGCGCTAAACCGATGAACTTCAGAAACTCGTTCAGGATGCCGAACTGGCCGTTGAATATCCACAGCCAGACGATGGTGGAAGCGACCACCGGCGTGATTGACGGGATGTAGAAAATGCTGCGATATAAGGACAGCCCCTTGATCCTGGTATTGAGAAGCAGCGCCATAAGCATATTGAATACCAGGTGGATTGGCAGACCGATAAGCACCATGTAGAGCGTGTTGCTGATGCCAATGCGGAAAACGCGGTCACTCTCGATCAGGAACTTGTAATTGTTCAAGCCAACCCAGCGCGGCGGCTGGAGGATGTTGTAGCGGGTAAAGCTATACTGAAGGGATTGAACAATGGGGCCAATGTTGAAGACGAAGAACCCGATGATGGCCGGCGAGATGAATAACAAGCCAACGAGTAGCGCGCGCCGCTGCTGCTTGGATAGCCTGGGCTTGCGAATTGCGATGCTCATGGGAGGTTTCCCTGTAGTGGTCTCGAAAAACTGGACACCTAGCAAAGAGAGTATACTAGATGCACAGTGACGGAGACAGGCACATGGGGAAATATCGCAAATACACACCGGAAACAAAGGTCAGGATCGTGCTGGAAATCCTTCGAGGCGAGAAATCCGTGGCGCAAGCCAGTCGGGAGTATCAGATTAAGGACAGCCTGCTTTACCGCTGGAAAGACGACTTTCTGACAGGTGCCAAGCAGGCATTCGCCTATGGGCAAGCCGCTGAGCAGAAGCGCCGAGCCGACAAGGTGGCTGAGCTGGAGCGCATCGTGGGGAAGCTGACGATGCAACTGGAAATTGCAAAAAAAGCCTCGCATTATGTGAAATCCCTACCGCCCGAAAGCGGGAGCTAGCGCAGATGCTCAGCCAGCAGTATCCGGTATCGACCTGCTGCGCCGTTCTCGGCTTGGCGCGCAGCAGCTACTATCATCAAAGCAAACTGCGCGACCAGCAGCGCTTGCGCGAGGCGATAGTGGAAGTTGCCGGACGCCATCCCGCCTATGGCAGCCGGCGTGTCGCGGCGGAGTTGAGGCGCGCGCCTTATAAGATGGGCTTGGGGCGTCCGCTGGCGCGGCGGCTGATGCGAGAGCTGGGCTTGACCATCAAGCCGAAGCAGCGCCGGGGCCGGGGCAGGGACAGCCGACAGGCTTATCAGCCTTTCCCGAATCTCCTCAAAGGTCTGCCGGTCGCGCGTCCGAACCAGGTCTGGGTCGCCGATATCACCTACCTGCGGCTGCATTCGGATTTCATCTATCTGGCTATCGTTATGGACCGGTTCACGCGGGCGATACGGGGCTGGCATCTGAGTTGGTCATCGGGGAAGGACTTGACGCTGGCGGCGCTGCATAAAGCCTTGCAGCAGCAACCGGCGCCAGACATTCATCACTCCGACCAGGGGCGCCAATACGCCGCCAAAGAGTATGTCAAGCGCTTGCAGGATGCCGGTACGCAGATCAGCATGACCGCTGCTGGCGAGCCGAGCGAGAACGGCTATGCCGAAAGGGTGATCCGCACCATTAAGGAGGAGGAAGTGTACCCAAGCGATTACCAAAGCATGGCTGAAGCACGCGAGCAACTTGGGCGCTTCATCGAGGTGGTCTATCCTACACAGCGCGTTCACAGCGCCTTAGGCTACCAGACACCGGCAGAATTTGAGGCACAATGGCTACAGCGCAACTCCCTCAAAGTTTCTGAGATTTTGTGTCCAAGAAAGTAGGACCACTACACCCCACATCCCCCAGCCCCTTCCCCCATGGCGAGGGAAGGGGAGCGATCTGCTGCGAGAGCTGTCAATTCTTTTGACGGTTTCTCAGAGCGATGATGAACGGGAACATCCAGCCATACAAAGCCCCGCCCTCATTTTCGCCGCGCCGGTCGCCTAGGCACTAGGCCACAAACCTTGGCGGCGCGAGAGGGATTGAGGGCGCGGCCTGCCTACATCATCGCCATATCAAGCTCGCGTTGGACCTCTTCGGTGACGCGATCCAGCGCTTCTTGCGCGCCGAGCATGCCAGCTTTGACCGAAGTTTCGGCTTCGCCCAAGCGAGAATTATAGAAGTCATTCACCGGAATCTTCGCGGGGCCAAAAGCGTTGGGCCCATTTAGCAGGTCCAGCGCCAATTGGAAGCGATGATCGCTGACGAAGCGCTCAGCCGTCGCCGCACCAACTTTGGGCGGGATATTCTGAATGTTGAAGCAGAATTCGCCCATGTGCTCGTCTTCGCTGAGCCAGCGGATGAATTCCCAAGCCGCGTCCGGATTCATGACGCCGGTCGGAATCGTGAACACACTGCCGCCAAATGTCGTGCAATGCGGCCGCCCGCCAGCCGGATACGGTGCCGCGATCATATCCATCTCAAGGTCAGGCGCGAACTTCTTCTGGAACTGGATGAACCATTCACCGACTTGCTTAAAGCCTTCTTTGCCGACGAAGAAGGGGTTCTGCGTGCTGAGGTAATCCCCAAAGCCACTGGTGAAAGCGGCAACCTTTTCGGGCCCCAGCCGATCCCAGTAACCGGCCATCCATTCCAGCGCCGCCACATTGGCGGGGTCGTTGGCTGTGATGGTCTGGCTGTCTTCGTCATATAAACTGCCGCCAAAGACATGAGCCCACCAGGTGAGATTGGCCGGCAGCAAGCCGACGCGCTCAATATTGCCACCGCTGTCGACGATCTCGAATGCTTGCGAAACCTCGTCAAGTTCATTGATGCTGGTCGGCGGTTCGCTGAGGCCCAGCTCCGCAAATGCTGGCGGCGAAAAAGCGAGAACACGGGCATTCGAGGTGCACATCAGCCCCCAAAGTTCGCCGTTGTACCACCAGTTATCCCAGAGCTGCGGGAAGTATTCGGAGCCATCAATGCCGGCTGCTTCGGCATAAGCGGTCAAGGGCGTTAGGGCGCCTTGGGAGGCAACCTGCACCAGTTGATGCAGCCAGACAGCGGAAACGACATCGGGCGGGTTCCCGCCTGCGATCGCCGTCAGCACCTTCTCGTATTGCCCGAATACCGTCGTCATGTTGACGTAGCTATTCTCGTGCTCTTCATTGAACTGATCGACCAAGCCTTGCAGCACATCAAATTCGAAGCCGCTCCAGCCCGTCCAATAATTTAGGAATGCCTGCTCTTGGGCGTAGCTTAAGCCGGCTGGCATCGCGGATATGGCTGCTGCCGTGCCGGCCGCCATGCTTGCGCGCAGAAAATCCCTGCGTGATACTTTTCTCTCGCTCATGATTCGCTTCCCTCCTCAAAAGTTGCATTAATCTTTCAATTTCCTAAGGCTCACGCTGTTGGCACAGCGCTGCGCCCAGCCTTCGCCGCCCCGTATGCAGCTTGAAATTGCAGGCGAAGGCTACAGAGTCGATTATTGCTTGCATTCCGCAATATGTCAAAAATTGTCTGAGACTCGCCGGGTGTTGAGTTTGGTGCTTATAGGAAGCCGGCTCCGCCTCCCAGTTTGCTAGCAATGCCCCTCTCCTTGATGCTGGGCAACTTATGCGACTGGTGGCGAAACTGAATTTGGCAATTTCATTTCAATCTAATCGATACATATGCCTTGAATGTGTGACAATTGAAGGCCAGTCGAAAGATATACGGAAGAGAGGCGCGCGATGACTCAGTTGGGGCTGGAAGTCTTCCTTGAGGCGCATGTGGGCAGCGTCAGGGGCTTGCGCCTTGGCTTGCTGGCTTCCCCCAGCAGCGTCGATGGCAATTTACGCAGCGCGGTCGAACGCTTGCATCAGCGCCCGGGGCTGAACTTGGTCGCGCTATTTGGTCCCGAGCACGGCCTCCGCGGCGACGCGCAAGCGGGCCGCCCGGTCGCGTCAGCTATTGACCCGCTCACCGGGCGGCCGGTCCACAGTCTCTACGGGGAAACGCAGGTGCCGACAACCGACATGCTCCAGGACCTTGACGCTATCATCATCGATTTGCAAGACGCTGGCCTTCGCTTTTATACATTTCTGGCGACAGCGCTGTACGTCATGCGGGCGGCGAAAGAGGCGGGTCTGGCTGTGATCGTGCTGGACAGGCTCGCGCCGATCGGCGGCAATCGCGTCGAGGGTCCCATGCTTGAGGCCGCCTATACGTCCTTCGTCGGTCCCTATCCGCTGCCGATTCGCTATGGCATGACCCTGGGCGAGGCGGCGCAATTGGTGAACGACCAAGACATAGGCTGCGACCTGACTGTGATTCCGCTGCGAAATTGGTCGCGGGCGCTATGGTTCGATGAGACGGGGCTGCCCTTCATCCCATCGTCGCCCAACCTGCCGACGCTGGACGCGCTGACGCTTTACCCGGGGACCTGCCTCATCGAAGGCACGAGCCTATCCGAAGGCCGAGGCACAACCCGCCCCTTCGAATATATTGGCGCGCCCTGGCTGGACGCGGAGGCGCTCGCCAACCAGCTAAATGGACTGTCGCTGCCGGGCCTGCGCTTTCGTCCCGTCTACTTTGTGCCGACTTTCAGCAAGTATCAAGACGAGCTTTGCGCCGGTGTTCACCTGGTGGTGACCGACCGAGACATCTTCCAGCCGGTGAGCGCCATGCTGCATGTTCTCCAACTGCTGAAGCGGCGCTATCCGGCTGAATTCGCCTGGCGCCAACCCTGGGGCGGCGCTGGAGCGCACCCGCCAATCGATCTGCTATGGGGCAGCGACCGGCTGCGGAAGCATATCGAGGTGGACCAGCCAGTCAGCGAGCTCATCGAAAGCTGGTTGCCCGCCTTGCGCGAGTTTGAGCGGCTGCGCGCGGCTTATCTGCTGTATTCATAGCGGCGCTGCAGGTTGCCTATGCAACCACGATCAGCTCCTGCCAGCCATGGGTGAGCTTTTCGCCGCCGCCAGCCCGCGCGACCACCACATCCTCAACCCGCGCCGAGTAGCTATTTATCTGCATGATGCTCGGCTCAATGGTGAACAACATGCCTTCTTGCAGCGGGGTCTCATCGCCTTTGGTCAGGAAAGGCGGCTCGTGCACATCCATGCCAATGCCATGCCCAAGGCGATGGCGGAATGCTTCGCCATAACCCGCGTCTTCGATGACCTTCCGCGCCGCCTGGTCCGCGTCTGAGGTAGTGGCTTCGCCCGCTTTCAGCGCCGCCACGCCCGCGGCTTGCGCTGCCATCATCACATCATAAACGCGCTGCGCCTCTGCATCCGGCTCGCCGAAGAAGACCGTGCGCCCAAAATCGTAGCACCAGCCTTCGTAGATGCCGCCGAAATCGAAGAGGATCGATACTGGCGGGTTCAGCTTGCGATGCCAGCTTTCCATCCGCGCCCCAAAAAGCAGCGGGTGATTGGGTCCTGAGTTGTATAGCGATGTGGTGAAAGATTGACCCAGCGAGCCATGTTTCCGCAGTTGATAATTGACCTCCTCGACGATTTCCAGCTCGGTCATGCCTAGCCGCAGCGCCTGCAAGGTATCGGCAAAAGCCGCTTCTGTGATGCGCCCGGCCTCCCGCATTAGGTCGATATCGGCTTCTGTCTTGATGACGCGCATCGGGCCTAGCAGCGCCGTCCCCGAAAGGAAGGTGGCGCCCGGCAGCAGGGGCTGCAAATGGGAGACGATCTCGCCGGCGGTGAAATCGCTAATCGCCACCCGCGGGTTCGCGGGCAAGTCAAAGCCATCCAAGATGCTTTTGACCATTTCAGTCGGCTCATCCCAATCGCCCAGCACGCGGATGTCGATGCCTTCCAGCCGGCTCAGCCCGCCGAACTCGGCTGTCATGCGCGGCAGGGGCAGCACCGGCGCCTGATGCGGCGTGATCCAGGCACCCTCGAGCCAGTCGCCGGGATGAATCGTATTGCCGTAATTCGGGAAATCGCGCGGGACGCCGGTTAGGTATTGCAGGTCGGATGAGATGGGAAAGAAGGCGAGATCGGCCCCCTCGGCGAGGAGCTTCTGAAATCGCTGCAGTCTATTGCTGGACATAGGCTACTCCAATCAAGTTGATTCCTACCGTAATCTTAACGACTTCAAGCCCAAATAAGTAACTTCCGCGTAAGTCATTGCGCTATTTTGTGATCGTTACCTTGGACAAGCCACGCGGCGCATCGACCTGGTAGCCACGGACGAGGGCTTGCCTCAAGGCGTAGATTTGACCGGGCATCACGCTGATGACTGGGCTAAGCCACGCGGGCGCTTTTGCTATTGGCATGCCTTGTGTCCCCCGCTCCAGAAGCTCGTCCCGGTCGCTTATGACCAGCGTCTCCGCGCCTCGTTCGGCGAGGCTCGCCCACATAGCGCGCATGCCCTGATGCGTTTCGCCGCTGGGCGCGACCAGGATAACAGCGTGCCCGGCGTCGATAGCGGCGATGGGTCCGTGAAGAAAGTCAGCCGCGCTGTAGCCTTCGCTGGCAGTGTAGGTCAGCTCTTTAACTTTGAGGCTGATTTCGCGCGCGGTGGCGTAGTTGAAGCCGCGCCCCAAGGTCACGAGGTGATCCGAATCGCGATATCGGCTAGCCCAATCGGCGATGCGCTCGGATAGCGACAAGGTCTCCCTTGCCAGCGCGGGCAGCGCCGTCATGTCTTCACGCATGGTTTGGTCGGCCGCGAGAGCGCTTGCCAGCATCGCGATGACGGTTAGCTGGGCAGTATAGGTCTTGGTGGCGGCGACGCTCAATTCGCGCTCGGCGAGCAGCGGCAGATGCAGTGTCGCTTCCTGCGCCAGCGGCGAGCCCTCGAAATTAGTGATGGCTAAACTAAGCGCGCCCTGCTGATTGGCATCACGCAGCACAGCGCGAACATCCTCCGCCTGCCCGGATTGGGAGATGCCGATGACCAGCGCCCGCGCCAAGTTAGGCGGTCTTCGATAGATAGTATGCAGCGACGGCGTCGCCAGCATGACAGGCAGGCGCCAGGCATGACCCCATAGATACTGCGCGTAGATGGCGGCGTTATCTGATGTGCCGCGAGCGGCGATGCAAGCGAAGGCTGGATTAAAGTCGCGGATCGTGGCTGCGGCTGCCGCCGTCGCCGCCGCGCCGTCGCTTAGCAGCCTTTCCAGGACTACCGGTTGCTCTGCGATTTCTTTTTCCAGGTGCATGAGGTGCCTGTCGTCTAGTCGTCTAAGGGGCGATAATGGATGCCCAGCGCGTCAAGGCACGGCAGATGCGCCTTCAGCCGCGCCAGCAAGTCGTCGATGCTGCGCTCAGCTGGCTGATGCCAGAGAATGTCGGCAATGGCGATGGCGCGCGGGAAAGCCATGTATTCCAAGTGCTCCGCGTTTGGAATGTATTCCGTCCAGATATTGCCTTGCCCGCCGAGGATGTGCTTCTGCTTGTCGGCGGCAATCTGTTCAGGAATCACAGCAAATTGCCAAACCTGCGGCAAAGTCAGCGTACTTGAGATCGCAGCTGGCTCGCGCGACCAGTCTTCATGCTGATAATAATCCAGATAACAGTTGCTGTTCGGCGTCATAATCACATCATGCCCGGCCTTGGCGGCCGCAATCCCGCCATCGCTGCCGCGCCAGCTCATCACGGTCGCGTTAGGCGCCAATCCGCCTTCCAGTATCTCGTCCCAGCCGACCAGCCGGCGCCCGCGTTCATTGAGCCAGCTTTCGATTTGCCGGATGAACCAGCTCTGCAGCTCGTGCTCATCAGCCAGCCCTTCGGCTTTGATGCGCGCTTGACATCTCGGGCAGGCTCGCCAGCGTTCCTTCGGCGCTTCGTCGCCGCCGATGTGAATGTACTCGGAGGGAAAGATCGCCAGCGTTTCCTCCAGCACGTCGCCTAAGAAACTGAAGACCTCATCATTGCCGGCGCAATAGATATTCGGGTCGATGCCCCAAGTCGTGCGTACATCATAGCCTTCGCCCAGGCAGCCGAGCTGGGGATAAGCGCTGAGGGCGGCGAGGCTATGCCCGGGCAGCTCAATCTCGGGCATGACTGTGATGCCGCGCGCTTCGGCATAAGCGACGATGCCTCGCAGTTCTTCCTGGGTGTAGAAGCCGCCATAGGGCTGCCCGTCGCCGCGCTTGGGCGCAGCCGGGATCGGCGTTTGCGCCCGCTGGCTGCCGATCTCGGTCAAGCGCGAATACTTCATGATTTCGATCCGCCAGCCTTGATCGTCGGTGAGATGCAGATGCAGGGTGTTGAATTTGTAGAAAGCCATCATGTCGATGAACTTTTTGATGAAGCCGACCGGGAACATGTGCCGCGCCACATCCAGCAGCAAGCCGCGCCAGCCGAAAGCGGGCCCGTCGCTGATGCGCGCGGATGGCATCGACCAGTTGACATTGGCTTGGGGGGCTTCAGCCAGGATCGGCGCGGGAAGCAGCTGCCGCAGCGTCTGCATCGCAGGCAGAAAGCCGCCAGGACCCGCGGCGCGGATGACAACCCGCTCGGGCGTGATATCGAGCGCGTATGCCTCGGCGCGGTCATACTCGGCTGACGGAACCAGCAAGATTGCGTTCGTCACATCGGCGAGAATATCGTCGTCCAAGGGGTAGACGGGGAGGTCGAAGCCGGTGGCTGGGCGCAGATAATCGGCGAGCCGGTTGCCAAGGGCGTCGTCAGCGGCGAATAGGCGCGTGTGCGCATTGAGTGTGAAGGCGCCGGGCTTGCGCTCCAGCTGCTGTGCTTGGGGAAAGAGAGAAATCGCATTCATGTGGCGGGCATCCTATCCGTAGGCGGGTCCTCAAATATCATCAAGCGAGATTACAGCGCTGAGGTTCTGTGGTTGATCGGGATCGCAACCGGCGAAGATAGCGCGCCGGTAAGCCAGCAATTGCAGAACGGGCAAATACAAAACTGGCATGCACCAGGCTGGCAAGTCGGCTCGCAGCGTCACTTGGCTGGGGAATTGCCCGGGCGCCGGGCTGATGGCCAAAACCCGCGCGCCCATATCCGCCATTTCATGCAGCAGGCGAATTTCTGGCCGAGCGGACCCGGGCGAGATCAAGCCGATGACCAGGCTGCCCGCCCCCACCGTTGACATCGGTCCGTGGCGGAATTCCAGCGTGTGATAAGCTTCGCTGTAAGAGAGGGACATCTCTTTCATCTTGAGCATGGCTTCACAGGCGATGCCATAAAGCGCGCCCATTCCCAAGAAGAAGAACTTCTCGATTGCGCTGTTTTCGCCTAGGGCGCGTGCCAGGTCGCTGTAGCGCTCCAGCAGCTGGCGGCACAGAGCTGGCAGCGGGTGGCTGGCGCTTTGGTCCTGCCCGGCAAGGGCGGCGGCAAGCTGCTGCAGGGCGATAGCCATACTGCTGAAAGAACGGGTCTGCGCCACACTTTTCTCCTGTGCTGCGTCAATGGCGATTGTGAAATCAGACTCGAGAGCCAGCGGGCTGCCGCTGTCGCAAGTAACTGTGACCACCGGGCCGCCGGCTTTCGCTTTGAAAACTTGTTGGGCGCGCGCCGTTTCGCTGGTGTAACCCGAGCGTGATACGCTCAGCAGCAAATAGCGCTGGCTCGGAATACAGATAGACTTCGTATGCAGCAGCAGCTCGGAGGCGGGGCAGGCAATGGCATTGAGGCCGCTATGACGCAGGAGACGGGCGGCCGTCAGCGCTAGGTAATAGGTCGAGCCGCAGCCAGTGACGATGACCGCCTCCGGCTTGGCAGAAGCCCAGAAGACCGCAAGATCATCCCGCTTCGCGTTGAAGACTTGTAGCGCCTCAGCCCAAACATCAGGTTGGCTCATAATTTCCCGCAAACTGTGCTGCCCGCCGAGCATGTGACGCTCCTGACTGCTGCTTAATTCCCCATTATTTTATCAGACTGTCGCCCACATCCCAGATTGCTTCAACTGTCGGGGCAAGGATGCAATTCAGGGCAATTGCTGAGCCGCGACTAATCAGTGTTATACTGGCAGGCATGGCTTTGTCAAATGCTGAAAGCGCCGCGCCGCGAACCCTGATCGAAAACAGCCTAGTGTGGCAGGAGGCTGGCTTCGCCGCTGGGCAGACTCTCATTCTGCGCGAGGGCCTCATTGCTGGTTTGCAGCCGCAAGCGGATGTAGCGCATCAGCCCGGCGATCGGCGCATAGACGGCCGTGGCGCCTATGCGCTGCCCGGCTTTATCGACCTGCATATTCATGGCAGCCTGGGCTTTGATGTGATGGATGGCTCGCTGTCGTCATTGGAGAGCCTGTGCGATTTTCTGGTTCGTGGCGGCGTAACCAGCTTCCTCGGAACGACCATGACCGACTCGATACCGCGGATCAAGGCGGCGCTGGCGGCGATGAGGACCTTCGCCGAGCAGCCGGGCGGTCCATTTCTGGGGGCGCATATCGAAGGACCCTACCTCAACGCGGCTTTTCGCGGGTCGCAGCCCGAGGCGCATCTGCGCCAGCCTAAGCGTGAAGAATACTTGCCTTGGCTGCGGAGTGGGCTGGCCAAACTGATCACCTTAGCGCCCGAAATCGCCGGTGGCGAGGACCTGATGAAAGAGGCGCTGGCGCATGGTGCCTGTGTTTCAATTGGGCATAGCGGCGCCGATTATGAAGCGGCGACCCGCTATTTCGCCGCGGGCGCGCGACAGGTTACCCATACCTTCAACGGCATGGCTGGCATCCATCATCGTCAGCCCGGCATTTTCGTCGCCGCGCTCGAGAACCCCGCCGTGACTTTTCAAATCATACCCGATGGCATCCATGTGCATCGGGCTGTCGTCAATATGCTGGTGCGGCTGGTCGGCATTGAACGGGTGGTGGTGATAACCGATGCCGTCGTCGCGACTGGGCTGGGCGATGGCGATTACACCATAGGCGAGGTCGCCCTCAGGGTTCGAAATGGTCAAGCGCGAACGCCCGGTGGGGGCTTAGCAGGCAGCACGCTGACGATGGACCAGGCGCTGCGAAATATGATGCGCTTCTGTGATTTGTCGCTGGCTGAGGCGCTGCCAATGCTGACGCGGGCGCCGGCGCGTTCGCTCGGCTTGTATCCGCGGAAGGGTTCACTGGCAACCGGCGCGGACGCCGATGTCATCCTCTGGGACGAGCAGCAGGGTCCGCGGGCGACATTCATCCAGGGACAGTTGGTTTATCAGGCGGCGGGCGAATGCACTGTGGCTATTGCGGACGCTTGATTCACCGCTGCGCCTGCCAGGAGCCCGAGAGCGATCTCATGCGCTTTCTGGCGCGTGGCGGCCGTGCCTACGTCCCAAGCCGACGCGACAGCGCTCCATCGTGGGCGGCGCCGCCTCAAATCAAGCGGCGCGAGCGGGCAACGCTGCGGCGGCATTATCGCGAATGGTATAGCAAGCTGGCGGCCGCTACCGGCCTGCGCTGCGCCAATTGTGGCGGCGAGGAGAATCTCGTGCTCGATCACGTGATACCCCTCGCCAGGGGCGGGCTCTCAACCATCGATAATCTCCAGCTGCTTTGCGCCGAATGCAACAGGCTCAAAGGCAAGCTGATGATAGACTGCCGCGATTTCAGCCCTCCGGAATAAAGCGCGCTAGCTGGCGCCGGCTAGCAAATTGTGCCGCTATACAAGGCAATGGTGTCAAATTTGTATGAGCGAGGCTTTCAATGCTATGCGAGCCAGCGAAATATCCTTCACTTTCACTACTGCCCTGCTGGCGCTGTGGTCAAGGTTTTAGCAGCACCTTGCCAGTCTGCCCTGCGTTGAACAGCTCGAAGGCTTTTGGCGCCTCAGCCAGCGGGAATTGATGCGTGATCAGCCGCGCGACATCCAAGCCATTGCGCCAAAGCGCGAACATCTCTGGCACCTCGTGTATGAAATAATACCAGCAGCCGACCGCCCAGATTTCACGCCGATTGAAATCGCGGCTGGGCGCCAGCATCTCTTCCATTGATTCGCCATTGAAGACGACGATGCCGCCACGCCGCGCCGCCAGAAAGCTATTGCTAACGCTCGCCCGTTTTCCCGCGCAATCGATGACGACATCAGCCCCCGCGCCGTCGGTGAGGTCCATGATCTGGTCGATGAGCGTCTCGTCGGCTTTGATTGACACATCGGCGCCGAGCCGCCTAGCATAGCGCAGCCGATAATCGATGATGTCGACGCCGATGACGCGGCGGCCCAGGTGCGCTTGCAAGAGCACATTGCCCAAGCCGATGGGACCCAAGCCCATGACGACGATCGTATTGATGTCAGCGCGGTCGATCTTCTTGGCGGTATGCCAGGGTACGCCTATGCCATCGCCGGTCAGCAAAGTCGCTTCAGCCCAAGGCAGGTCATCGGGCAAGAGGCTGCAGGCGCGCGCGTCTATGGCAAAATGCTCGGCGTGCATGCGCGAGCGCGACCTGGCCGCCTTGCACCAGGTAAACTGCCCGCGTTCGCATTCGGCGCAATGCCCGCAGCCGACCACAGCGCTGAGGCCCACGCGCTGCCCCAGCGCGAGCCCGGTGACGTCTTCGCCCAATTCGATAATCGTGCCGACCGCTTCATGGCCCCCGTTGCCACCTGCTATGCCCTGGCCCCGGTAGGTTTTCATCTCGCTGCCACATATTGCCGAGCGGGCGGTTTCGATGATGACTTCGCCTGGCGCTGGCTGCGGGGCATCAACCTCAATGACACGCGCGCTGGCGCCCCCGGTCATTTCCAGCAATTTCATAGCAGTACCCAATCATGCCCCTTATCGTTGGCTTGCTTGAGGCTTCACCGGCACTGGGCTTGGGCTTTGCCAACTCATCCCTTGACGCCGCTCAAGACGAAGCCCTGGATGAAGTAGCGCTGCGCCAGGAAGAAGACAATCATCGGCGGCGCCAGCGCCATGCCAGAAGCGGCCATCATCAAAGCGAAATCCGAGCGATATTCGGAGACGAAGGCCGAAATGCCGACTGAAATGGGGAATTTGCTCTGATCTTGTATGTAGATGAGGGGCAGCAAGAACTCGTTCCAGTAAAAGAAAAAAGCGAAGATAGCCACTGTCGCCAGCGCCGGGCGTGACAGGGGCAGCATGACGTTGAGGAAGATCTGCAAGCGATTGGCACCATCAATCCGTGCCGCGTCTTCCAAGTCTATCGGCACGGTCATGAAGAATTGCCGCAAAAGGAAGGTGTAGAAGGGCTGGGCGAAGAAAGCCGGCACCAGAATCGGCAGATAAGAATTGAGCCAACCGAACCAGCGGAACATCAAAAAGGAGGGGATGAGCGTCACCCAAATGGGGACCATCATCGTCGACAGCATCAGGAGGAAGAGGACGTCTTTGCCGGGAAAACGAAAACGGGCGAAACCATAAGCGGCCAGCGAACTACCAATCAGCGTTCCCATGACCCCGATTACGGTGATAACGGCAGTGTTGATTGTGTAAGTCAAGAAGGGGACTTGGTTGAAGACCTCGCCATAATTGGACCACATCCAGGTATCGGGGATCCATTCGATGGGGTAGGTGAAGATTTGATGCTTGGGCTTCAAGCTGGTGGAAACCATCCAGAGCAGGGGATAGAGGAAGAGCAAAGCGCCTGGCACCAGTATCAGATAAGTCGTGAGGTGGTTCTGCAGCCGCAGCCGTCGCCGGCGCGACCAGAAACCGCCTGTCTTTCGCTTGCGTCCTGTTGACGCTGCCGCAGTTGCCATGATGCCTGCCCTATACCAACTCGTAATTCACGCGATAACGCGAGACCCACAGGATGCAGAGCGTGACGATGAAAATGATGACAAAGAGCACACCGGCTTGGGCTGAGGCGTAACCCAAGCGCAGCTCGCGGAATGTTGTCTGATAGAGATTAATCGAATAGAAGTAAGTGGCGTAATTTGGTCCGCCGCGCGTCATGATATAAGCCTGCGTGAAGACCTGCATCGCATTGATAAAGCCGACAATAAGCACGAAGAAGATTGTGGGCGACATCAGCGGGATGGTGATGCTCCAAAGCCGCCAGCGTCGGTTGGCGCCATCGACTTCAGCCGCCTCGTATAGCTCAGGCGGGATGCCTTGCAAGCCCGCCAAGAAGATGATAATGGTGCTGCCGACGCGCCAAAGCTCCATGATGATGATGGACGGCAGCGCCCAACTTTCGGAGACGATCCAGCCGATGCGCTTGATGCCGATAAAACCCAGCAGCCAATTCAAGGCGCCGAATTCGCGATGAAACAGGAAGGACCACAAAACGGCCACTGCCACGCCGGATAGCACCGCCGGCAGGTAATAAATAGTGCGGAAGAGCCGCATCCCGCGCACTGGCTGGTTCATCACCAGCGCCAGGGCGAAGCCGATGATGAGATTCAATATCAAATAGAAGAAGGTGAAAACCAGCGTGACCTTCAGCGATTGCCAGAAGCGCGAATCTTGCGAGAGCTGGATGTAATTCTCGAAGCCGATCCATTCAATTGTCGAGAAGCCGTTCCAATCGGTGAAGCTGAAACCGAGCGCGGCGATCAAAGGACCGGCGGTGAAAACCAGGAAGCCGATGAACCAGGGCAATATGAAGAGATAGCCTTGTATCGCCTCGCGGCGGAGCAGATCGCTGCGGAACATGGGGCTAGTTACTCGCTCGGATGATGTCTGGCTGCCTGGATGATTGGCAAGAGAAAGGCTGACCCGGGACGCCCAGCGCCGCCAAGCGCCCCGAACTCATCAGTCTAACTACCAATGTTAGCGCCGATGCCTTACTCATCCTCGGCGTAGCGCGCGGCCGCGGCATTGGCTTCTTCTTCAATCTGGGCCAGCGCTTCTTCCGGATCGTTGCCTTCAAAGACGCCGATGATGCGCGCGTTCCAAGCCGCGTCATACTCGCCCATAAAGACGGGATAGGACCAATTTATGGCGTCATTCAGCATCTGTTCGGGGAAGACCTGCACGTACCTGCCCTTCCAGATATCCGTCCCCGCCACCTCTTCCCAGCGCGGCACGGAGGAAAGCCGCCCCGGCACACTGCGCAGGTTATTCGATATGAGGATGTTGGTCGATTCCGTGTTGGTGATGTACTTGCAGAATTCCCAAGCCACATCGATATCTTCGGTATTGCTGGCGATGCCCCAGGCGCCGCCGGCGGCCGAAACGCTGGTCAAGCCGGTGGAGCCGCGCGGCAGCTTGACGATATCCCATTCAAAGGAATCGCCGATGCCATCCAGCATGTAAAATGCCGCCCAGGACCCCTGCACTTCCATCGCGATATTGCCGGTCAGGAATGGGTCCAGCCCGGCTGGCGTCATGCCGCGGTGCACCGCATTGCCGGCCGCGATCTCATCCTGGATCCGTTTCAAGGTAGCGACATTCTCGGGATTATTGACGATGCAGCTGCGGTTGTCTTCACTGAAGGTGGCGCCGCCGCCGGCATGCAGCAAGCCCATCATCATCCAGCCCCAGGTCCACAATTCCACGCCCCAACGGGTTTGGTCGCCCGGCTCGCCGTCTTTGAAGGCGGCTGCGATCTCAAAGCATTCGTCCCAGGTCCAGTCGTTGGTGGGGTAGGGCACGCCCACTTCATCGAACATGGTCTTGTTGTAATACATGGCCACGTTGGAGAAGTCGTAGGGCAGGGTCATCAACTGACCCTCGTAGGAATTCTGCGCCACTTGCGCGGGCCAGAAGTCCGACATATCCATGCCATCGCGCTCCATCAGGTCGTTCAGCGGCGTGATCCAGCCGCGCGCGCCGAAGGGCGCGGCGTCGAAGGAACGGACGTAAAAGAGGTCGGGCAAGGTGCCGCCGACGCCGGCTGTGTTGATCTGCGTGTAATACTGCGACGCGTCACCATGATTGATGAGATTGACAGCAATATCGGGATACTCTTCATTGAAATTCTCGATGACGATTTTGAAGTCATTCACGCTCAAGGTGTTGTGGTTGGTATTCCACTGCAGCGAGCCTGACATGTCGCTCTGGGCGAGCGAAGCTAGGGGCAACGCGCTCGATGCTGCTATGCCGCCTGCCATTGCGCCAGCTGACTTCAAAAAGTCCCGCCGACTTAAACCCCTAGTATTCCTTCTATACATAGTTGCCTCCTTTTCTACTAACAGCAGTAACTGCAAGCGTACAATTTACGCTCATAGAGAAGATAACCAAGCTAGCAAACATTGTCAAAAACTCGCGTCTAAGCGCAGCTAGCGCGTAAAATGCACCCGCCGTCCCTCGTGTGCCGATTGGTAGGCGCCTAGGATCATCTCAATGCAGACCTTGCCGTCTTCGGCGCTAGCGAGCGGCGGGCCCGCGCCTTTGATGAAGTCGACCACGGGGCGGGCGACGCCGTGTATCCGTGAGCCGTGCGGCACAAAGGGGAAATCAAAGCGTGCCCAATCCTCAGCGCCAGCGCGGAAAAGCTTCAGCGGCGTCGCTTCGGGCGGTGGTATGGTCGAGGGCGCGTCGCCATAATTCTGGTGGATGCTGCCGGCATCGCCATAAATTTCGGTGGTGGCTTCAGCCGCCAGCTGAGTCGAGCTGTTGAAGAGGATGCCCATCTGCCCTTGGCTGAAGCGATAGATGGCGACGCCATTGTCATCGGGCGCGTCATCGGTGACGATATTGTCGATCTCGGCGATAACGCTGACCGGCTTGCCCAGCATCCAATAAAACCAGTCGGCAGCGTGCGAGGCGTCGTCCATGAACATGCCCATGTTCTGTACCGGGTCTATATGCCAATTGCCAGGTTTGGCAAAGTTTGGATCGAGCAGGGCGGGGATGGCGTGGCGGCGGCGAATGACCGCGACATTGCCGACTGCGCCTTCGTCAACCAGCGCTTTCATCTTCTGGTTGATGGGGTCGCCGCGCATCTGATAGCACATGCTGAATTTGACGCCCGTTCGCTGAATGGCGTCGATGATGGCATCGCAGTCCGCCAGCGTCAGCGCCATTGGCTTTTGCAGCAAGACATGCTTGCCGGCTTCGGCGGCGGCGATGACATGCTCGGCGTGTTTATTGGTCGGGCTGGTGACGAAGACGGCGTCGATATCGGCGCGCGCCAGCAGGGCATCGAGGTCCGGCTCCCAATCTAGGCCGAATTGGGCGGCGTATTGTTTTCCTCGTTCCTGATTGTCATCCCAGGCGGCGACCACGTTGGCGTCGTCATAATCGGCGATGACCTGGCAATAACGAATCACGTGGCCATGGGCGAAGCTGATGACGCCGAGGCGAATGGCATCGGGCATGTTGTTTATCCTTCCGCTATAAAATCGCTGACATCCACATCGATGATGAGCTCGTCGCCATCGACGATAATGGGGTAAGTCTTAACCCGCGCATCAGGGTCAACCAGGCATTTGCCCGTGGCGATATCGAACTGCCAGGCATGCCAGGGGCAGCGGATGATCTCGCCCTCACGCTCGTAGGCGACGTAGCCGCCAGTCACGGCGGGCGGCGCCGGCGTGCTGCTGTGCCCGGCCACCTCGCCGGTGCAGAGGGGACCGCGCTTGTGCGGGCAGATATTGCGCAGGGCGTAGAAGTTGCCCTTGACGTTGAAGATGCCAATGCCGGCGCGCCCGCGAAAGGGCACGATAATCTTGCGGCCGCCGGCCGGTATCTCGGCGACTTTGCCGACCACGATGCGCCTCACGCCAGGACCGCCTCGATCATGTCGTCGGTGATGCGCAGCAGGTCGAGCGCGTTCTCGGCGAAGATGCGCTGGTGGCTGCGCTCGTCCAACTTAGGCAGGACTGTCACTGGGTCATTCCAATCCCAATGCGGGAAATCGGTGCAGAAGACCAGCGTCTCGTCAGCGTGCAGCATGGCCAGCATTTGATAAACCTGGTCAGTTCGTGGCGGCTCGTGCATGGGCTGCGTGCCGATGCGAATGTGCTCGCGGAAGTATTCGCTGGGCAGCCGCTTGAGCCATGGCGTCTGATCGCCGATGGCTTTCCAATCCGCATCCATGTGCCACATCAGCGGCGCCGCCCACATCTGCTGCACTTCAATCAGGGCGAATTTGAGGTTGGGGAAGAGTTCAAACACGCCCTCGCATATCAACGAAGCGGCTTGGGCGGCGGCCAGGCTGGGGCGGGTCAGGCGGGATTCCATGTAGTAGCTGGGGAAGCCCGCCGGCGTCGGCGTCGAGCTTGGGCTGTGCCCGCCGATATGCGATATCACCGGCAAGTCATGCTCGGCACAGGCTTCCCAAATCGGATGGTAAACGCGTTTGCCATACAATTCCGGCGTCAGCATCGGCATCATGACCGCGACGGTATCCGGGCGCGGCGCCAAACGATGAATCTCCTTGACCGCCAGCGCCGGGTCATTGGGCGCCAACAGGATAGCGTTCACGATACGCGGGTCTTTCTCCAGCCAGTGCTCAATTGTGTAGTCGTTAAAGGCAGTGCAGAGCGTTGCCGCCCAATCCGGATCGGGCAAGCCAGTATAAGCGTAAAAGGTGGGCGGTCCCGTAAGCAGCGCGAAATCGATGTTCCAGCGGTCGAGCAATTCTTTCTGCGTGAATTCGAGCGAGAAGTTGAATTCGCGCTCTTTTAGCTCTGGGTCTTTGATATCGGGGCGAGTGCGGCGGTAAGGCGTATTGGCGTAGCCGCTGCCGGGCAGGTGCAAGCCTTGGTCGAGATAATGCTCTTGATAAAACTTCGGCATGTATGGCAGCAGGTCTTCCGGCGCGCGGTAATTATGGTGCACATCACAATCAACCAGCTTGACACGATCGGCGCTTTTGCCGGTCCAACCGGGGGCGGCGATGGGCGCGGCGCCTTTCTTGCCGATGTGGATCTGCTCAAGTTTGTTAATTTGCTGAATCATGTCGCTTTCCCTCGAGAATAATTGCTACCCGGGCCGCATCTCCCCCAGCGAGCGCTGCCCCTGCTTGATAAATCCCGCTACCGGGCTCTCGATCCGCCCGTAGGCGTTCCAGATTTTGAAGCCTAGCAGCGCCAGCAGGTCATCGTCCGCTTCCGCCACCACTTCGGGCGCGGTCGCCACGGTGAAATTGACTTGCGTGCGGAATTGCGGCGCGACGAAGGTGGTCAAGACGCCCAATCGATGCTCATTGCTGGTGTTGGCGCCGGTGCCGTGCCAGATGCGGCCATCGAATAACATGGCACTGCCGGCTGGCGCTTCCGCTGGAATGCTGACCACATCTTTATCACGGTCCTTGTCCGGGCGGCGGCCATAAAGATGGCTGCCTGGCACGATGCGGGTGGCGCCGATGTCTTCCGTGAAGTCGTTGAGCATCCACATCACATTGACGACCACCGGCGGTGCGATCATGGCGGGGCGCTCATCGACGCGGTTGGAGAGCTCGCGCGTTAGAGAGCCAGCCGGCACCGGGTTGGGCGCGCGATGAATCGGCTCCGGCATCCACCATTGATCGGTGTGCAGGTTCATGGCGATGCCGCCCGGTTTGGCGATATTGGCGCTATAGCTGGAGAGCAGATAATCTGCCCCGAGCACATGCCCAACGACCGCGCGCATGGTCGGCGCTGCCAGCAGCTCACGCCAGACGCGCCCCTTGTTAATCAACATCCAGACGCGCTGGTTGACGCCACCGGCTCTTGCCGAAAAAGCGTCTCGGCGCACCTTGCCGTCCTCATCGGTGAAGGCGCCCCATTGCTGCTTTGCGCCACCGTCTTCAAAAGCGTGGCCCCCTTCCAGCTCCGCTTGCGCCTGTTCCAGCAAGCGCTGTTTGGCAGCCGCAAGCTGGTCGGGGGTGATGGCATCTTCCATGAGGCAGTAGCCGAATTCGTCGATGTTGGATTTGAGGGTGCCGAGATCGCTGCTTGGCTTGGGCAATTCTTCAAAGGTCCAATCGAACATATTGGTCTCCGTTGATCTTACAAGAGATTTCCTAGCTGCGTCAGCGAACCAGATCATAGATTCATTTCGGGTGAGAATACAATAAAGCGCGGGGCTGCGCAAATGAAGACGGGAGAGGCAGTGTATCGAAGTCGGTGGAAATTCAATTTGCCCAATTCAATTTCACCACAAAGGCAGAAAGGACACAAAGAGAAGGTCTATTTCGCATCGGAATCGCGGTGTACTCGGTAAAAGTTTTTGTTTCAACCGAAATGGATACACTGCCTATGCTGTTGCTCGGCATGTGTGGTGGGGGCGGCGGTTGCTTTGGGGAATATTCCTGTTACTCAATCTGCGGAATCTGTAGCATCGAGTCCAACATCAGCAAAACATTCTCGACAATATCGTCGGGTACACGCGCCAGGAATCTTGTTCCTCTCGCGCGCCAATCCACCGATCTAACCTGATACGCGAGCACGACGCCCTTGACCGCAAGGCTATCGGGAAGGGTTAATTCAAAATTGGTGCGCTGTGCCCGGCTAGTAATAGGACAGTAAATTGCTAACTTCATCTTTCGATTAAACTTTGCTGACGTCAGAACAAGGGCTGGCCTGTGACCGGACTGCTCATGTCCCACCCGTGGATTGAGGTCAATCCAAATGGCATCGTCGCGCTTTGGCAAATATGCCATTATCAGACCTCATTGCCGATTGGTGGTCCGATGTCCCACTCTTCTGGTTCAAAATCATCCGGTACGCTATCTAACAGCTCATCAAGGTCATAGCGCTTTCTGCCGCGCTTTCTGATCCGGAGCTCACCGTTCTCACAAAGGACTTCAACCGATTTATCCTGTTCGAGCCCGGCTTCTTCCGCCAGCGCTTTTGGGATGCGCAGCCCCAAGCCGTTGCCCCATTTCTGGATCGTCGTCAACACGATATGACCTCGTTTCTACATTGTAGACACATCATACATCATCGGTCCTAAGTTCCCCAACCGACGCCTGCGCCGGGCGCTGTTGCCATAGAGCAACACAGGACTTTGCGCCGATTCTGCGCTACAATTGCCGTCAATGGACGCATACTTATGCCAATGAGGGATTGAAGGATTTATCCATGCCTGTTGCAACTTCTAGCGTAAGCGAGTTCGCTGCGCAGGGCTTCACGATTGCGCGTGGGCTATTCGCTCTTGAAGAGGTCGAGCGGCTTCGGCGGCACTTCGCCAGGATTAACCAGGAACATCGGCGCGCCGCGGATGGCATCACCGACCAAAGCGACCCGCTGGCGCAATACCCGCGCATCATGCAGCCGCATCGCTGGGACGAGACGAGCCTCAACTGGATGATTGACGCTCGCCTCAACCAATGGATGACGGCAATCCTCGGGCGCGAGCCTTACGCCGTGCAGACGATGTTTTACTTCAAGCCGCCCGGCGCCCGCGGTCAGGCGCTGCACCAAGATCAGTTCTATTTGCGGGTCGATCCCGGCACCTGCGTTGCCGCTTGGATGGCAGTCGACCGCTGCGATGAAGAAAACGGCTGCCTGCGCATCGTGCCTGGCACGCAGGACATCCCGGTCCTGTGCACGGTCGATGCCGATGCGGCGCTCAGTTTTGTCAATGATGAGGTTGAGCTGCCGCCCGGCTACGACCCGATTCCCTTGATCATGGAGCCCGGCGATGTGCTATTTTTCAACGGCCAACTGGTGCATGGCAGCTACCCCAACACCAGCGATGACCGCTTCCGCTGCGCCTTGATTGGCCATTATATCGTTGGCGAAGCCAAGGCTGTGGCTGAATGGTATCATCCGGTCCTGCGGATGGATGGCTCAGAAGTTGAGCTGGGCGTCAGTGAATTTGGCGGACCCTGTGGCGTCTGGGTCGATCGCGATGGCGAGCCGGTCGCTGTCCTCGAAGGCATCGAAGAGCGGCAATAGCATCGCTCAAGTCCTAACAAGTAAGCCCTTGGGCTAGCGCTGCGTTTTCCCATACCGAAGGCTGTCGGCGCTTCGCCAGCGCTTGACAGCCAAATTGATTCCAAATTGAATTAGCCTTTTGCGATTCTCTAGGATACAATCCCTCGAATTGCATATTTCGTTCTGTTAAAAGAACCGAAAATGACTGCACGAACCGCCTTGATTGGCGCTGGAAATATGGCGCGTCACCATTTGCCCCTGATGGTCGAGGCGGGCGCCGACATCCGTGTTATCTGTGAGCCGTCTTCGGCAAATTATGAAGCGACGCTAGCGACGCTTGCCGAGTTGGGCGGGCCGCGCCCGCCAAATGAACCCTTACTCGCGGATATGCTGGAAAACTACGCTCATCAGCTGGATGCTGTTTTCATCGTTACGCCGCATAACCTGCATCACGATCAGGCGAAGCTCTGCCTGGAAGCGGGCTTGGACGTGCTGTTGGAAAAGCCGATGGTGATGAACGCGGCCGAAGCCCTTAGCTTGATTGAAACGCGCGACCGGACCGGCAAGCGCTTGGTAGTGGCATTTCAGGGCGGGCTCTCGCCGCAGATTCGCTACGCTTCTGAATTGATCGCATCGGGCGAGCTTGGTGAACTCCGTACGGTGACGGGCATGCTCTGGCAAGGCTGGAAGGACAATACAGCCGGCGCCTGGCGGCAAGCGCCGGAGATCGCCGGCGGCGGCTTTCTCTTTGATTCCGGCGCGCATATGCTGAACACCGTCTGCACATTGGTAGGCGAAGACTTTGCCACAGTTGCCGCCTGGCTGGATAAGCGCGACACCCCGGTCGATATTGATGGCGTCGTGATGGGACGGCTGGAATCGGGCTCCCTGGTCACGCTCAACGGCTGCGGCGATTGTATCCCCGGGCTCTACAACGAGATTTACGTGAATTTGACCGGCGCTGTCATCCGCACGGGGATCTATGGCGAGCGGCTGCTCATACGGCGGAAGGGGGAAATGGACTACGCTGAAGTTGAGGACCTGCCAAAGATGCGCGGCGCCTGGCTGCCATTTATGCAGGTGCTCGCTGGCGAAATCGCCAACCCCTGCCCGCCCGAAGTTGGCTTGCGCATGGCAAAACTCTGGGACGCCATCGTCGAATCCGCCAGCAAAGACGGGCAGCCAGTCCGTCCGCTTGGGCAAAGCGCATAAGAAATTAGCCGCGGTTTAACACGGCGAAAAGCGCAAGACTAATCATTCACTGACAGGAGAACCCTATGAAAACTGCAACTGGCAACTTTCCGCTAGGCTGGCGCCGCCGCAACTACGTCTGGGAGCAGGACCTGGACGGCATGATCGCCTGGGCGCTGGAAAATGACATTGAGGTCATCGATTTGGGGCAGGATGCCGATAGCGCTACCAAGGCGGTGGTGGCGGCGGGGCTGCGCGTTGGCACGGCTGACTTGACCGTTTGGCACGAGATGATTTCCCCCGATGCCGCTAAACGCCGCGACGCCCTTGCGCGAAATGCCGAGTATGTAAGAGCTTGCGTCGCCGCCGGCGCCAAGACCTTTTTCATCGTAATGCTCCCGGAAGACCCATCACGCAAGCGCGCTGAGAACTTTGGCTACATGATCGATAGCTATGGTGAACTGGCTGCGACCTTTGAAGAATGCGGCGCTTATCTCGCCATCGAGGGCTGGCCCGGTCCCGGTTCGCTGGTCTGCACGCCGGAGACCTACCGCGCCTTCATCAACCAAGTCGGCTCAGCCAATATGGGCGTCAACTACGACCCGTCGCATCTGGTGCGCATGGGCATCGACCCCATCCGCTTCCTCAAAGAATTCCTGAGCCATGTCTTCCATGTGCACGGCAAGGATTGCATGATCATCGACGAAAACCTGTATCAATACGGCAATTTGCAAGAAGCGACCTTTGCCGCCCCCTTCAAATACGGCGGCATGAACTGGCGCTATACCATCCCGGGCCATGGCGTCTCCGACTGGAAGATCATCCTCAGTATCTTGGCGGACAGCGCTTACAGCGGCTGCGTTAGCATCGAGCTGGAAGATCACTACTACGACGATACGGAATATGATCAAAAGCTGGGCGTGCTGCAGGGTTTGAAGTTCCTCGCGGGGTCTTAGTTGTTCAACTCCAGTGCCATACGTTTGTAGGGGCGAGCTATCAAGTTCCTCGTGATAATTGAGAGGTAATGGTGAAATGAAGAACGTTGCCGTAGTCGGGCTCGGCAATATGGGCATGGGCATGGCGAAGAATCTGCTCGCGGCTGGTTTCAGCGTCACTGGCTTTGACCTGCGCCCGGCGCGTGTTCAATTGCTGGCGGAGCAGGGCGGCCAGCCGGCGCTGTCGCTGGCGGATTTGGCGGCTGCCGAAGCTGTATTCATCATGGTGATGACCGGCGCGCAGGTGATGGAGGTGGTCGCGGGGGAGGGCGGGCTGATGCATTGCTTGAGCGCTGGCGCCAGCATCATTGTCTCAGCCACGGTCCAGCCGGCGGAGCTGCGCGCGGTCGAGGCGGCCATCGCCGCCACGGAGCTGAACCTCATCGACAGCCCGGTCAGCGGTGGGCAATTCGGCGCCGAAGCGGGCACATTGACAATGATGGTCGCGGCCGAGCAGACGGTCTTTGATGCCAATCGGGCTTTGCTGGAGGCGGTCGGCGGGCAGATCTTCCACGTCGGCGAAGCAATCGGCATGGGGCAGACGGTCAAAGCGGCGCTACAAGCCTTGATCGGCGTCAGCTTCGTCGGCATCTTTGAATCGCTGGCTCTGGGTGTGGCGGCCGGCGTCAAAGGCGAGACGCTCTTTGAGGTCTTCAGCAGCACCCACGTTGCCAATACGCCCTTCTTCAAGAACTGCGCCGGGCTGATTATGGAGCGCAAGTTTGAAGACACTGGCAGCCATATCGCCACCATGCACAAAGATATGGGCATCAGTATGGCGCTGGCTCACGAAAAGGGTCTGCCGCTATTTGCCACCAGCGCCGCCTACGAACTCTTCCAGGCTGGCATATCCCGCTTCCCCGAGGGCGATAATTGGGCGATCGTCAAGTTCTTGGAAGAATTTAGCGGCACGCAAGTCGCTTGGTAAATCAGGCTGAGAGAGATAAGGGCGAGCGATTGGGCGCCCGCCAAATTGCAGGGATGGACAATTTATGGCAAAGCTAGGCGTCATCACGGATGGGATCAGCCGCGAATTTGAGCAGGCGCTCGCCGTCATGAACGAGTTCGGATTGACACAAGCCGAATTGCAGTATCTTTGGGATAAAGAAGTCGGCGATTTGTCTGATGCGCAAATGGACCAGGCACAGCGCCTGGTGGCGGCGCACGGCGTCGACGTCTCTTGCGTCTCACGGCATGTATTTGGCGGCTTAGCGCTGGGCGATCTTTCCCCGACCGCGCCCGCGTATCGGGAGCATCTTGCTGGCTTAAACCGCTGCATCGACATGGCGCAGGCGCTTGATTGCCAGCTAGTCCGCATTATGAGCTTCAAAAAAGAAATGATCCTTTTTGGCAGCCACGGCGCTGAGGCTTGGAATGTAGCGCAGGGCGCCTGGGATAAAGCGCGTGAATTGATCGCCGGGGCGGCGCAGCTGGCGGAGGATCGTGGCATTACCCTGGCGGTTGAAACGGGCAATAATGCGATTACCAACTCAGCTTTTCTGGCACGCCGAATGGTGGCTGAAATTGGATCAGACCACCTCAAGGTGATGTGGGACCCGGCAAACGCGCTCTATTCCACCGAGGCACCCTTCCCCGCGGGCTATGATTGCCTGCGCGGCGCCCTCGGGCATATTCACCTCAAGGATGTGGTCGTCGACATCGCCAGGGCGACGATCGCATGCCGCCAATTCGGTACCGGGCAAATGGCGCCCTATCTCGATGACATGGCGACGGCGCTGAAATGCGATGGCTACAGCGGGGCAATCTCGCTGGAATCGGTTTATCGTCCGCTGGGCGGCTGCTTTGAAGACGGCTTTCGCGCGTCGATTGGAGCCTTTAAGGCGATGTTCGCTTAGCGGCTGCGGTATGATAGCATTGGCAAAACCTTGTCCATTGTGAAGCGAACCGCAAGGAGTTACCATGCCTATCCCCCAAAAAGCGTTTGGACGCACGGGCCACCTAAGCGCGCGTACCCTCTTCGGCGCGGCCGCCTTCAGCAGCGTCACCCAAGACGAAGCCGACCGTACAATGCAGCTGCTCATTGAGCGCGGCGTCAATCACATCGATACCGCCGCCAGCTATGGCGATGCCGAGCTGCGAATTGGTCCCTGGATGGAGACGCATCGCCAGCAATTCTTCCTCGCCACTAAAACGGGCGAGCGCAGTTACGATGGCGCCAAAGCCCAATTCGAGCGCTCGCTGCAGCGCCTGCGCGTCGACCAGATTGATCTGATCCAGCTGCATAATCTGCTTGGCGAGGCAGAATGGGAAGAGGCGATGGGACCTGGCGGCGCGTTGGAATACTTGATAGAAGCGCGCGAGCAGGGTCTGGTCAAATACATCGGCGTGACGGGCCACGAAGTTGCCATCGCCGGCATGCACCAGCGCAGCCTGGAGCGCTTCGATTTTGATTCCGTGCTGCTGCCGTACAATTATCTGATGATGCAAAACGAGACCTACCGCGCTGGTTTTGAAGCGGTCCTAGCCGCCTGCAAAGCGCGCAACACCGCGGTGCAAACAATCAAGGGCATCACCCGCCGCCCCTACGTCAGCGACCAGCGCAGCCACGCCACCTGGTACGAGCCGTTGACCGACCAGGCAAGCATCGACAAAGCGGTTCATTGGGTGCTGGGCAATGAAGACGTCTTCCTCAATACGGTTGGCGATATTCATATCCTGCCCAAAGTGCTGGATGCGGCCGCCCGCTTTGAGGAGCGTAGTCCGGACGAGGTCATGCGGGCGATGGTCGCCGAATGGGAGATGGCGCCGCTGTTTGCTTAATCAGTTGGTACTGCATTAGGAAGACATGAGTAAGTCGCTTTAGGGCAGTGTTCGTGAAGCGGCTTGCCGTTCATTGGGCTCTTCTTATTGTTCCTGTATGCGCTAGCGCTGGTGTCCACCATTACTTTTGATGTGCTTACGGGGCGGATAAAGTGGCTGGAAGGCATCGCGCAGAAGAACAAGCAACAGTAGCCCGTCTTAAGACAGCGGCAAAACACTTCAATCGCAGCTGCGATCGCAGCTCAAGGATAGGGAATCAACTCAACCTGCGGCAGAAATCGCTCCATGTCGGCGCGGTCATAGGCGGCTGTGCCCGGCTGCAGGCAGACCGCCGTCGCCGCTGCGATGCCCAGGCGCAAGCCTACTTCCAGCGGCATATCATGGTGAACTGCGTGCGCCAGCCCAGCGAGCACGGCGTCGCCAGCGCCGGCCGGGCTGCTGACCTCGACCGGGATTGGCGGGATGCGATACGCTCGATCGCTGAGTATCGCCAGCGCGCCATCTTTCCCCCTGGTGATGATCACCTCTGTGCCATGCTCTGCCAAAATCGCGCGGCCGGCTTCATAGAGCTCGGCGTCCGTCTGCAGTTTGGCTCCCGTCAGCGCCGATAGCTCATGTTCATTTGGCTTGATGAAGCTGGGGCGGGCGGCCAAGCCGGCGCTCAGATTCGGCTCGGCGGCATCGAATATCACTGGCTTGCCGTAGGCGCGCGCCAAGGCAATCGCGTCGGCGTAGAAAGCAGGCGACATGCCCGGCGGCAGCGAGCCCCCAGTGATGATGACCGTCGCCCCTGGCAGCGCCGCTTCGTAGCGCTGGCGCAGCGCCTCGATATGAGCTGGCTCGATGATCATGGACGCGGTTGTAATGGTGGTGTGCTCGCCGCTGGCTTCGTCCATGATCACCGTGTTGATGCGCGTCTCACCGCCGACTTCGATGAAATCGGTCGACACGCCAAGTTCTTCCAACATGGTTTTGACTTTTTCGCCGACGGCGCCGGCCGCCAACCCCAGCGCCAGGCTGCCAATGCCCATGCGGCCCAGTATCCAGGCGGCGTCGGTTGGTTTGCCGCCCATGCTGTGATAGGTGCGCGAGGCGCGGATGGTGGTGTTGCTTAGCAAAGCCGGGACGAAAACAGTTAAGTCCAGCGTGGTATTCGGCGTGAGAGAGACGATCATCTGGCTTAGTCGTCGGCGAAGCCCGCGATCGCTTGTTCCATGGCGCTGCGTTCATCGCCCAGCAGGGGGCTGGCGCCCAAACATTGCGACATCAAGATCATGTACGCGTTGGTATCGAGGCGCTCGACGGCGTCCAGCGCCGCTGGCAGATTTTTCCCCATCAGAAACAGGCCATGCCAGGGCGCGAGCGTGCCAGCGGCATGTTTGGCGATCATCGCTTCGCGGTCCCGCATTGTGGCGACGATGCGCTCGCCCAGTTTGGGGCTGTGGGCGGGCGCGTATTCGATAACCGGTGTGATGCCGAACTTGCGCGTGGCTTCCATCACCGGCGGCATTTCCCGGTTAGCGCAGGCGAAGACCAGCAGATTGCGCGGGTGGGCATGGATGACGGCGGTCCCATAATCAGCGAAGTTCCCGTGAAGGCCCATGTGCACAGCGCTCTCACGCGTCAAGCCGCCAGCGCCGTGCAGGATCTCGCTGCTCTCGCTGACCACGAGGACATCCTCCGCTTCCAATTGCCATTGCTTATTCTGCCCGGCTAGGGTGGGCGACATGCAGAAGACATCGCCGACCCGCAGGCTGATATTGCCGCCGCCGGCGTCGGTCAAGTGGCGGTCGAACAAGAAACGCCCGATGCGCGCTACCAGCGCTCGCCCAGCTTGCACCTCGCCGGTCAGCGCGCTTTCTCGTTGCGGCATTCGCAATTCTCCCCCATTTTGGACATAATGCCATTATAGCGGCTGCTAATGCTCTTGCAATTGCAGAGTGCAGCCCGCGATAGCTTCGCCATAGTGGCGCAAAGACAGGGAGAAGGGACCTTCATGCAATTCGAATTCGCCAGCGCAGCCCGCATCATCTTCGGCGATGGCAGCGCGAGCCAGTTGCCCCAGCTTGCGCGAGAAAAAGGCAGCCATGCCCTGCTTGTAACCGACAGCTTTCAGCCCGAATCGGTATCGCGGCTGATTGACGCGCTTGCCGGCGCGAGCCTGCGCCTGACGCATTATCCCGTCAGTGGCGAGCCGACGGTGGAAGTGATCGACGAAGCGAAGGGCTTCGCCAGCGCCGCCGGCTGCGACCTGGTTATCAGCATCGGTGGCGGCAGTGTCATCGACACGGGCAAAGCCAGCGCCGCGCTGATACCCAATGCGGGCGCTGTCCTCGATTACCTTGAAGTCATCGGTGCTGGGCGCAAACTGTCTGAGCCGCCGCTGCCTTTCATCGCGCTGCCCACCACCGCCGGCACTGGCGCCGAAGTCACCAAGAACGCTGTGCTCGGCTCGAAGGCGCATCGGGTCAAGGTCAGCTTGCGCGACAACCGCATGTTGGCTGATATCGCCCTGGTCGATCCACTGTTGACGCACTCAGTGCCGCCGCCGGTCACGGCTAGCACGGGCATGGATGCGCTGACGCAATCGCTCGAGCCTTTTGTCTCCCAGCTCGCGAATCCGCTCACCGATGGCATGTGCGCCGAGGGCTTGCGCCGCGCTGGGCGCTCCCTGCGTCGGGTCTACGCTGAGCCAGATAACGGGACCGCCCGCCGGGATATGGCGCTGACGAGCTTGCTGGGCGGCTTGGCGCTGGCCAATGCCAAACTTGGGGCGGTGCATGGTTTCGCCGGTGTCCTCGGCGGGATGTATGACGCGCCCCACGGTGCCGTCTGCGCCGCGCTGCTGCCCGCAGTCATCGAAGCCAATATCAAAGCCTTGAACGCGCGCGAACCGCAGAACCCCGCCCTGAAGCGTTACCAATACGCCGCGCAGTTCTTGCTATTTGACCGGGCGGCGACTGTGGCTGAGGCGCTGGAATGGATCAGCGAGACCAGCCGACAGCTCAATATTCCCGGCTTGGGCGCATACAGCCTGCGCGAAGAAGACTTTGACGAAATCGTTGCAAAATCCAGCGCCGCCAGCAGCATGAAAGGCAACCCGATTGCGCTGGAAGCGGACGAGTTGAAAGCGATTCTGGAAAGCGCGCTCTGATGCGAAACAGCGACCAGCGCCGACGGCTTATCCTGACCCTTTACCTGATCGCAGTCGCCTCGATTCTGGCAATCGATCGCTTGACGATGCCCGCGCCGGCGCCAGCCAGCGAGCTGATCTTCATCTCCGACACCGATTCGATCGACGTGAGCCGCCAATCGAACTCGGTTTATCGAATCGGCGTCGACGGCAGCCGGGCTGGGCTAGGGTCGGGCAGCGCCGCGCTAAGCCGGACCCGTCGAGAGGGACGGGCTGATGCTTACCCGGCCATGAAGCGCGTCGTCGGCTCGATTCCGCACGGCGATGGCTACCTTCTCATCGCGGCTATTGACTGTCACGGTGCCTCTCAATCCTTGGTGATCGCCAGCCAACGGCGAGATCTCAACGGCTTCCACCATGCGCTGCTGGATGGCTCCGGCTTGCATCTGGACCGGCCCGCCGCCGGCCAGCTGCTGACATCCTTGCGCCATATCGCCCTGGCGCCCGATGGCCAGTCTGTCATCGTCTCACGCCAATACGAAGGGTTCACCGCGCCGCGTTATGGCTTGGTCGCCGGTGATTTAGGCAGCCGCGAATACAGGGCGATAAAGACGCCGACCGCCAACCGATCCTATCACTCGCCAGAGTGGTCCCCGGATGGGCGGCAAATCGCCTACATCATTGCCGAGTTTAGGGCTGATGCGCCCACATCAAATCGCTTGGTCCTCGCCGCGCCCGACGGCGGTGATGAGCGGATCATCTACCAGACGCCACTCGCTCTCGATGATGTCGCCTGGTCGCCCAATGGCGAGTGGCTCGCGCTGGAAGTGAGCCGGCAAATCTACAAGCTGCGCCCCGATGGCAGCGATCTCACGCGCCTCAGCGGTCTTCAGATGGGGGCGTCGTCGCCGCGCTGGTCGCCCACTGGCGAGCGCCTGAGCGTCGTTGCGCCATCGTCTTTTCCCGGCTTCAAACAAATATTGGCGCTGGATGCTGATGGCAGGAACATCCAGCAGGTCGCCAATATCCGCGGCGATGTGCTCAACGGCTGCTGGGCCTAATTTAGCTAGCTCGATGCTTTGAGCGCGGGGCTGGCTGGGCGCATTGGGTCTGGCGCTAAGCCACCCTGCGCGAGCCCAGATTGCGCGGCGCGAACAAAACCCAAATGATCGCCGTACCGAGCAGCAAAAGCGCGCTAAGCCCGATAAGCGTCGCATCATAGCCGAGCGCGCTAATCGCCAGCCCGCCCAGTACCGGACCCGCGACCTTGCCGAAGTTCTGCAACATGCCGATGAAGCCCATGCCAGCGCCCAGGTGTTCCGGGCTGATGCGGTCGGAGACCAGCGCGATCGCCGCCGGGAATATAAGCGCCTGCGCCAAGCCCATCAGCGCCGCCGGCAAGAGGAATGCCGGACCTTGATCAAACAGGCGAACCATTGGCAGCGCCGCCGCCAGGATAAACATGCCTAGGCTGATCGTCGGCAGGTAAGCCCAGCGATCGCCCAAGCGGCCGCAGAGTGGTTTGCCCAGCACATGCACCGCTTCGTTGAGGCTGAAGTACAAGCCGACCAGCGCCACGCTTACCCCCGCTTCAAGCGCGTAAAGTGGCAGGAAGGCTTTCAGCGTGTAAAGCGCGATGAAGGTAACCGCTTCCAAGCCGCCCGTAAGCCAGACCGCCGGCGTTTGCCCCCCGTCGAGCAGGGCATTGCTGATATGCTGGAAAATCGACGGGCGCCTAGGCGCGCGCGAGCTCAGACCGGCAGGCACAGCCCCGCCCTTGGGCAAGCGGGTTCGGCTCGGGCGCGTCTCTGGCAGGCGTAGAATGGGCAGGAAGACGGCGCAGCTTATCAAACCGATTATGGTGAAGACGGACCTCGCATCCAGCGAAAGCAGCAGCCAGCCGGCCAGCGCTGGTCCCACAATATAACCGCCGCTGCGCGCCATCTGAAACCAGCCGATGTCCTCAGCAGTCTTGCCAGCTCCTGAGAGCTCGGCAATGTAGGCCAGCGTTACGGGACCATAAATCGCCGTCGCCAGGCCGTGTACCAAGCGAATCGCCAATAGCTGTTCGGGCGTCTCGATGAAGCGATAAAAGAAGGGCATGACGGCGAAGAAGGCGGTGCCAATCAATAGCCAGATCCGCCGCCCCCAGCGGTCAGACAAGATGCCGAAGAGCGGCTTGAGGAAAAGCCCGGTTACCGTGGATACCGAGACAATCAAGCCAAGGAAAGCGCCGGATGCGCCCAAGCCAGCGGCGAAAATCGGCAGCAGCGGCGTCTTGCCCATCTGGTAGGCGGCGCGCGCCACAAAGTCCGCCAGCGTCAATAAGAAGAAGGGTTTAGAGCGCCGCATGGCTCGGGACCCCCAGCCCCAGACCTCCCCCTGCCAACTTGATGGCAGGGGCCCCAAAATGAGGGACGGGGCTTGACCAGGCGCGGCGCGGTTCACTAGCCCATATTCCCCTCTTGTGGCAAAGCCTCGCCCAGAGAACGGGGGTGCCAAGGGGGGGACAGGGGCTGGGGGATGGCGGCATCTCGCTACTCCACCTTCAAGACAATTTTGCCGAAGCCGGCGTTGCCCAGCGTAGTATTGAATTCAGCCAGGTTGCCATCGACGATACTGCTGAATTTCTCGGCGACGCCGTCGATATCAGCGGCGATTTCCTGATAGGCTTCGGCTTCATAATCGGTCGGCTTATAGTCGCCCAGGTTGATGTTGAAGCTCAGGTTGCTCAACTGCGTCGCCAGGCGGTCGCCGTTGTTCATGGCATCGGGCCAGCCGGCGCGTGTATCGGGAATCATCAGCTCTTTCTCGATTTCCAGCACTTGCTCTTCCAGCGATTTCGCCGCTTCGATGATGCCGGCCGCGGTGTCCAAGCCGGCCAGCCGCTCGCGCCAGCCTTTGAGCTGATCGCGGACATCGCGCATTTGGTTGATGAGCTTGTGCGTCGAGGAGACTTTGTCGCGAATTTGCAGCAGCAGATCGAACTGCGCTTGCAGGTCAGCATTGCTGGCTTCGACGCCGGCTTCCTTCACAACCTCGAAGGGCTGGCTCAATACCTCATCGCCAACAGCCAGCGTGACGCTGTAGCTGCCAGGCACGGCATGGGGACCCTTGATGTAGCCCTGCTGATGGTCATCATGGGGCTTAACCTTGCGCGCATCGGGGTAGCGCAGGTCCCAGACAAAACGATTCCAGCCAGCGTTCGCCGGGATGCGCAGTTCTTTGGGTGTTTTCTCGTCCCGTTTGCCGGCTGCCTTTTCCTCTTCATCGGCATGGATGCTCTTGAAGCTCTTGACTTCCTTGCCGTCAGCGTCGTCGATGCGCAGCGTGATGGTTGATTCCGGCTTCTGGCGCAGGTAATAGGTGATGACGGCGCCCTGCGGCGGATTGGTCCCACTATCGAGGTAGGTGTGCCTGACGCCGTGCTCGGGCGTCTCTTCTTTGACGAAAGCGGCAACCATGCCCAGTGTGCTCATGTACTGCTTGCCTTCGCCGCTCTCGAACAAGCCCTCGAAAACCTTGGGCAGGCGACGCTCGACCGTGCCGGGTTTGAGCAGTGTGACGCCGCCCTCTTCAAGCGAGGTGCCGGGGTGCTTCGCCGAGCTGCCCGCCAACTGATGCAGCGCGGTAACATCATCCAGAATCCAGAAGGAGCGGCCATGCGTCGCTACCACCAGGTCTGTATTCTTGATCTTCAGGTCGTAAATCGGCGAGATGGGCAGATTCAGTTGGAAGCGCTGCCAGCTATCGCCCGCGTCAAAAGAGACGTACAAACCGAACTCAGTGCCCAGATAGAGCAGGCTCTCTCGCATGGGATCCTCGCGGATGACGCGGCAGAAATGGTCGCCTTCAATGCCATCGACGATTGACGTCCAGCTCGCGCCATAATCACTTGTCTTGAAGACGTAGGGCGCATAATCGTCATTCTTGTAGCGCGTGGCTGTCACGTAAGCGGTCGCCTTGTCGTGGGGCGAGGGCTCGATCATGGTGAACATGGTCGAGCGGCCGAGGTCGGGCGGGGTGATATCGTTCCAGTTTGCGCCGCCGTCTTTGGTGATATGCAGCAGACCGTCATCAGAGCCAGCCCAAATGACGCCGCGCTCATGCGGTGATTCGGCCAGGGTGAAGACGGTGGCGTAATGTTCAGCGCCGACGGCATCGCGGTTGATGGGACCGCCAGAGGGACCTAAAGTCTCTGGATTGGCTTTGCTCAGGTCGGGGCTGAGCTCTTGCCAACTCTGCCCCTCGTCAGTTGTCTTCAGAATCTGATTGCCGCCGATGTAGATCGTGTCATTGTCGTGTGGCGAAAAGACGATGGGGTAGGTCCAGGCGAAGCGATATTTATCTGCCCCCGCGCCCAAGCCGGTGGAGCTGCGGGGCCAGGTGGCGATAAGGCGAATTTGCTGAATGCGGTGGTCATAGCGCTGCAAGCTGTTGCCGCCGCCTGGCGAGCTGCCGATCGCGCCGACATAGACGATGTTAGAGTCAGCCGGATCCACCGCGATGTAACCGCTCTCGCCCGAGCCGATGATGTCGCAATCTTCCCAGGTGATGGACGCGTAACGGCTGCGGCTGGGCACGCGCAAGCTCGAATTGTCCTGCTGCGTACCATAGACATAGTAGGGCTTGTTGCTATCGACATCGAGGTGATAGAACTGCGCCGTCGGCTGATTGTATATGCTCGACCAAGACAGTCCGCCATTCAACGAGACGCAGGCGCCGCCGTCATTGCCATGGATCATGACCTTGTTGTTGCTGGGGTGGACCCAGAGGTCGTGGTCGTCGCCATGTGGCGTGGTGATTTCCTTGAAGTTATGCCCGCCGTCGGTCGATTTCCAAAAGTTTAGGTTGTTGATGTAGATGGTGTTGGCGTCCAGCGGGTCGGCGGTTAAGTGCATATAATACCAGGCGCGCGAGATGAAGCGGTTGTCCTTGCTGCCGGTCAGCCAGGTCTCGCCATAATCGTCGCTGCGGTAGATGCCGCCGTCGGGTTGGTTCTCGATGATTGCCCAGACGCGCCCCGGCTGCGCGGGCGAGGCGGCTAAGCCAATCTTGCCCATTAAGCCTTTGGGCAAGCCTTTGCGCGCGCTTATATTCTCCCAACTGTCGCCGCCATCCATCGAGCGCCATAGCCCGCTGCCCTCGCCGCCGGAGGATATCTGCCAGAAGTTGCGATAGGCTTCCCAGAAGGCCGCGTAGATGACGCGCGGGTTGTTCTTGTCGATGCTTAGGTCGATGGCGCCCGCTTTCTCGCTGACATGCAAGACGTTTTCCCAGGTCTCGCCGCCATCCTTGGAGCGGTAGACGCCGCGCTCCGGGTTCTTGCCAAAGGCATGCCCGAAGACGGCGGCATAGACCAAATCGGCGTTCTGCGGGTGGCTGCGGATTTTGGCGATTTGGCGCGTCTCTTTTAAGCCCAGGTGCTTCCAGCTGCGCCCGGCATCAGTGGATTTGTAGATGCCATCGCCGATGGAAACATCAATGCGGATGGTGGTTTCGCCCGTGCCTGCGTAGATGACGTTGGGGTCGGCCGGCGCCACTTCCAGCGCGCCCACCGACGATGAGGTGAAATAGCCATCGCTGATGTTTTCCCAGTATTGCCCGGCATCGGTCGTCTTCCAGACGCCGCCGCAGACGCCGCCGAAGTAGAAGGTGTTTGGGTCGCGCGGGTCGCCGGCGACAGCGACAACGCGCCCGCCGCGGAAGGGTCCAATGCAGCGGAACTCGGTCAGCCCGGCGAATGGTGAGTCGGTCATGGGGATTATCCTTTGCTCAGGTGGATGCGGTTTAGCGAGCTATTGTAAATGATTTCGCCATAGAGGCGTAGGGGGCGGGGAGAAATCAGCGCGGGGGTGTTGACCACAAAGACAGGAAGGGCAGGAAGGAGAGGATGTGCTGGTCTGCTCAATTCATCTGAATTCTGTAGCGGAGAGCCTTGGCTCGCCCGAGCTGCAATAACCGCCGCGGGCAGCGAGTGTCCCCTACATTTCCTTCGCGTCCTTTGTGTCTTTGTGGTTGAAGTCATGCCCTCTCTGCCCTCCCTTAATTCCGAGGTAAGCAGTAACGCTCCAGCTACGCCAATCGTTGGTATAATCGCCGCAAGCGGAGGACAGAGCCATGACAATCGACATCCCTCAAGACATTGCGCAACGCTTGGAAGCATTGGCAGAGCGCCAAGATACTGACATAGGCGCTCTGCTGCGCGACCTGCTCGAGCGCTATGCTGAAGAGCGAGATTCCGATGAGAAGCGCCGGGCGACCACGGCCGACTTTGCCCGAAACGCCTTAGCCGCGGGCCTGTCATCACCGCATCCCGTCGATACCGCTGGGCGCAGCCGCGAGATACTCAACACAGAATTCGCGGATTATCTAATACGTCGCGCCAACCGATGACACTTATTGCGGATAGCAACTTCGTTTATGCCTTATACAACTCTGGAGACATTCGTCATAGCGATGCGATGATTTTCGTGTCTCAAATCACAGAAGTTATGCTCGTGCCTGACGTGGTCCTGCCAGAGGTATGCTATTTGATTACGCGGGATTTGGGGCACAGTGGCATACAGAAGTTCCTAGAGTACTTTGCGCAATTGGATGCGTCGCTTGAGCCTATCGGAATGGGAGATTTGGGTAGAGCGCGCGATATCCTTGTCACCTACGGTGCCGCAGAATTCGACATCGTCGACTGTTGCATCATGGCCATTGCAGAGCGCCAAAATATCTCACGAATCGCGACATTCGACCGGCGCGACTTCTCCATATTTCAGCCGCGCCACTGCGAGTTCTTTGAATTGTTGCCATGATTTAGCCATCGACTGGCTCACCCTTGCATTCCTTCGCGCCCTTTGTGTCTTTGGGGTTCAAAACCACATTCTCTGTGCCTCTGTGGCAAATGGTTAATCTTGACAAGCCCGCCCCCCATCCGTTCTAATCTAATCTCAATCAGGCGCGGAGCCCTGCCATGGCACAGGTCAAATTCACGCCCAACCTCAAACGCTTTTTCCCCGATCTCTGCGAATGCAGCATTGAGGCGGCCACCGTCGCTGAAATCGTCGCCGCCGTCGATAAGCGCTGGCCTGGGCTAGGCGATTACATCATTGATGAGCAGGGCGCCCTACGCAAACATGTCAACATCTTCGTCGGCGACGAGCTCCTGCGCGACAAGCAGAGCCTCTCCGACCGCGTCTTTGTCGACAGCAAAATATTCATTGTACAAGCCCTATCTGGAGGCTGATCTTTGCAAAAGAAACTTCTCGTCGGCACACGCAAGGGCTTGCTGGTCATGAGCCGGGGCAGCGCGGCCAATTCTGAATGGGAAGTCGAATCGGCGCATTTCGAAGCGATTCCGGTTGTCTACGCCTTCCGCGACCAGCGCAGCGACACTATCTGGGTCAGCCTCGATCATGGGCACTGGGGCGGCAAGCTGCACCGCTCGCGCGATATGGGCGCCAGCTGGGAAGAGGTCGAGGCGCCCAAGTACCCCGAAGGCGCCGCTGTTCCGCCCGATTTCAGCGCGCCAGCCAAAACCAATTACATCTGGCTGATTGAGCCAGGCGGCGTCGATGAACCGAATCGGCTCTATCTCGGCACTGACCCTGGCGGTCTCTTCGTCAGCGATGATGGCGGCGACTCTTTCCAACTGGTGGAGACCCTCTGGCATCATCCGAGCAACAAGCATTGGTTTGGCGCGGGGCGCGACCATCCGGGGACGGTCGCCATTCAAGTCGACCCGCGCGACAGCCGTCACATTACCATTGGCATCAGCGTCGGCGGCGTCTATGTGAGCCGGGACGGTGGCGAAAGCTGGGAAGCGCGCAATCGGGGGCTCTACGCCGATTACCTGCCCGACCCGCAGCACGAACACGGCCACGACCCGCATATCATCCTCGCCAGCCGGTCCAACCCCGATGTGCTCTGGCAGCAGAATCATTGCGGCATCTTCCGCAGCCAGGATGGTGGCAGGCAGTGGCAAGACATCTCAGACAGAAATGGCGGGCCGGCCGGCTTCGGCTTCGCGCTGGCGGTCGATGACGAAGACGAGCGCGTCGCTTGGGTGGCGCCAGCCGTCAGCGCCGAATACCGCGTACCGGTTGATCGCAAGCTGGTTATCTGCCGCACGGAAGACGGCGGCGAGACCTGGCAAGATTTGCGCAGCGGCTTGCCACAGCAGCACTGTTACGACCTCGTCTTCCGCCATGCGCTGGACAAGACGGGCGATACGCTGGCTTTCGGCACGACGGCTGGCAACTTCTATGTCTCCGATGACCGCGGCGATACCTGGCGCTGCCTGAGGCATAACCTGGCTGTCGTTTATTCTGTACGGTTTATGTAAACTGGGCGGCGGCACATATCTTGAAACCATAGAGTCGAGCTAGCAGGTCGCCCTTTTTCGAAATAAGGGACAGGTTTCAGATGAATTGATAAGCCGCCCCTACAACCTTTGGCTTGGGTGGCGCATTATTTAGTGAAGCGACATTTGTCAGCGTAGGAAAAGAGGAAAAAACTGATGACGAAAACAACAAATTTATTACTTAAGAAAATCCAAGGCTGTTTATACGGCGGGGCGATTGGCGATGCCATGGGGGCGCCGGCTGAATGGCGCATGCCGGACGAGATTCAGGCGCGCTATGGCTATATCACCGACCTGGTCGAAAGCTGGGACGAAGCCAATGTGCGGGGCCGGGGCCATGGCCGCTACACCGATGACACGCATATGGTGCAGTTGCTCTGCGAAACTTATATCGAACATAGCGACCACCTGGACGCCCACGAATTCTTCCGCCGCATCGTGCCGAAGATGGCGCTGGAAGACCGTTGGGTCCCGGAGTATGAGCGCGAGATGAAGCTGGTTGAACGGCTCTTTTATCCAGAAAAGTGGCTCTTTAATCGCTGGCTGGCCAATGCGGACCCGCGCAAGGCCGGCGTCGGCAACATGGTTAACTGCGGCGCCGCCATGTACGCCGCGCCCGTCGGCATCATCAACGCTTGCGACGCAGCCCGCGCGTATGCCGAAGCGGTGGATGTCTTTAGCGCGCATCAGGTGAGCTTTGGGCTGGAGGCGGCCGCCGTCCAAGCCGCCTGCGTGGCAGAAGCCTTCAAGCCTGGCGCCTCCGTCAGCTCCATCATTGACGTGGCGCTTTCGGTGGCAAAAGATGGCACCGCCGATTGCATCGCCGCCATCGCCGACAAAGCCAGCACGCTGACCGACTGGCGCGGCGCCATTGCCCCTCTGCGCGATGTGATGCGCGAATACGACACCTCGCCCGATGACGCCAAATCCAACCGCGGCAATGGCAGCAATGACTGGACGCCCAGCCGCGTCCACAGCATTGAAGAAGTCCCGATCGCGCTCGGCTTCCTGGTCGTGACCGATGGCGACTTTGAGGGGACGATTATGGGCGGAACGAATTATGGCCGCGACAATGATTCCATCGCTGGTATGGGCGGGGCAATTGCCGGCGCGTTGCATGGCATCGACGCCCTGCGCAGCGAATGGGTCGAGCAGATTAACAGCGCCAACCGCATCGACCTAATGCCCCTCGCCGCTGATATGGCTGCCCTGGCGCGGAAGCTGCAAGCGGAGCAGTTGGCTTCTGCGCAGAGTCGGCGCGCTGCGTTTGCGGAGTTGGGTGGGGATTAATTCGCCACAGAGGCACCGAGGAAACGGCAGGGGCGGCATAGCACGTCGCCCTGTGCGCCAAAGCGGCTGCGCTGTGCTATCGCCTGTGTGGGTTGGCAAGCATAAGAGTTTCATTCTATGTCGAAATCAAGCCACAGTGCATCTGGACGACTCAGAGTCATCGACAGGTTAGAAAGACAACATTTCGTTCAAGCTTCTTCGTGCCCTTCGTGCCTTTGTGGTAAAAAAGTTTCTGTATCTCTGTGGCAAAAATAGCAAAGGCAAAGCCCATGCCCCCCTCCCGCAGCCAAGACTTCTTCAACGCCGACGGCGTCAGCGGGCTCATCCGCCGCGCCTTCACCGCCTCGATGGGCTTCGAAAGCGCCGACATGACCCGTCCCCTCATCGGCATCTGCAACACCTTCAGCGAGCTCAACCACTGCAACAGCCACCTGCGCGCCATCTGCGAAGCCGTCAAACGCGGGGTGCTGCAGGCTGGCGGCTTCCCGCTCGAATTCCCCACCATCTCGCTGGGCGAGGTCTACCTCAGCCCGACCTCCATGCTCTGCCGCAACTTGGCGGCAATGGATACCGAGGAGATGATCCGCGGCAATCCGCTGGCTGGCGTCGTGCTGCTCAGCAATTGCGACAAGACCACCCCGGCCGCGCTGATGGGCGCCGCCAGCGCCGACCTGCCGACTATCATGGTCAGCGGCGGTCCCATGCTCAACGGGCATTACCAGGGCGAGATCCTGGGTGCCTGCACCGATTGTCGCCGTTACAGCGCCGAATTCGAGGCTGGCACGATTAGTGCCGAGACCTACCAAGGCGTCGAGCAAAACTTGGTGCGCAGCGCCGGGCATTGCATGGTCATGGGCACAGCCTCGACCATGAACTCGCTGATGGAAGCGCTGGGCATGGCGCTGCCAGGCAATGGCGCGACACCCGCGTCCGATTCGCGCCGCTTGCAACTGGCGCAGGCGGCTGGCCGGCACATCGTTCAACTGGTCGAGCGGGACATCCGCCCATCGCAGATTCTGACCGTCGACGCCTTTGACAATGCCATCACCTTGCTCAACGCCGTCGGCGGTAGCACCAATGCCATCGTGCATCTGCCCGCCATCGCCGGGCGCATCGGCGTCGACTTGCCGCTCGCACGCTTTGATGAGATCAGCCGCCGGACACCGCTGATCGCCAATATGCGCCCCGCCGGCGAATTCCAGATGGAAGACCTGTTCTATGCCGGCGGCATCCCGGCTGTGCTGAAACAGTTGCTGCCACTGCTTCATGGCAACGCGCTGACGGTGACTGGGCGCAGGATTGCGGAGAATGTCGCCGATGCCGCCGTCAGCAATCCGGCTGTCATTCGTTCGCTGGACGAGCCGCTGGCGAGCGAGGGCGGTTTGAGCATCCTGCGCGGCAATCTGGCGCCTGATGGCGCGGTCATCAAGCACGCGGCCGCCAGCCCCGCGCTCTGCCAGCATCGTGGTCCCGCCTTGGTCTTTAAAGACGCCGACGATGTCAAAGCGCGCATTAACGACCCCGCGCTTGATGTGAGGCCAAATCATGTGCTCGTGCTGCAAAACGCTGGTCCCATCGGGGGACCCGGCATGCCCGAGATCGGCAACTTGCCTATTCCAAAGAAGCTGCTCAAGCAGGGAATACGCGACATGGTGCGCATCTCGGACGCGCGCATGAGCGGTACCTCCTATGGCACAATCGTGCTGCACATCGCGCCGGAAGCGGCCATCGGCGGTCCGCTCGCTCTCGTGCGCGATGGCGATGAGATTGAGCTAGACGTGGCTGAGCGCCGTTTGCAGCTGCATGTCTCCGATGCGGAGTTGGCGGAGCGCCGGGCAGAATGGTCCCCGCCGCCGCCGGCCTACAAGCGCGGCTATGGCCAGCTTTACTTGCGCAGCGTCAACCAAGCGCCGCTGGGCTGCGATTTCGATTTCCTGCGTGGCTGTGAGCCGGCTGGTCCTGTCTGGCAGCCGAAGTTCTAGCTTGGGAAAAGCCGCTTCAATTCCAGCGTGAAGCCGGGCAAGACGGGCGCCCCGGTCAAGTTGCTGCCTCGCGAGGCGAACTCGCGCTGTGGCTCGCCGGCGGGATTCATAGCCCAGACCTCGACGCCAGCCCGCTCCGGTAATACAAGCCAAACCAGCGCTGTGCCATTCGCCAGGTAAACATCAGCCTTGCGGCGCAATTCGCGAAGCGTGTTGCTGGGGGATGCAATCTCGACCGCCAAATCGGGCATGCGGGGGACGAATTTCGCGTGGGTCGCTGGCGGAGCCTGATCTTTGCGGATGAAGGCGACATCGGGCGCGAGCAGTGTATGAGGGTCCTCAGCGGGGAAATAGCCGACTTCGCCAGTCACTTCGCCCAGGTCATGCTGCTCGGCGTAGACCATTAAAAGATGCCCGATAAGAACAGCAATTCGTCCATGCAAATATCCCGGCGGCATGTCCCAAAACAACTCCCCGTTAATGAGATAGATCGGTTTGCCTTCGTTTTCGGGCTGATGACTCAGCTGCCAGATATCGTCAACCGTATACAGTTTCTGCTGGATGGCCATCGCTGCCTCGCGACAATTGCTATTCAAAATGAGTATAGCGCAAATCTCGCGCAATCAGCCTTCGGTACGGGCAGCTCGCCGGCTCGCCCGCCCAAGTTTTAGTTATATTTTGTGCCACTTGCTTGGTTTTACTTCGGTGGCGAAAGCCCTAGGCGTCCAACTCCCCAGCCGCCAAACCAGCTGGCAGCGCTTGCGGCTGTTCCACCGTGCTTTGCAGCTCAATCCGCGTGCCTTGCGCCGACGATTCTTCCAGCGCGCACATGATATCGAGGACGTGGAAAGCCAAATCACCACTGACGCGGTGGGGCCGCCCCGACTGGATGGCGTATGCCATATCAGCGACGCCGGCGCCGCGCCCGATGTTGATGGTGTGCGAGTGCGGGATCTCCACCCATTCACGCGTCCCGCCTTTGACTATATGATTCGCGCCATGGAAATGATTGGGGTCGCCCACGCTCATTGAGCCCGCTTCGCCGTGAATCTCCATATTGGGCAGGTGATGCCCCCAAACGTCAAAGCTGGTGGCGACGCTGGCGATGGCGCCGCTCTTGAATTCCAATGTAGCGGCGATATGCGTGTTGACCTCGACAGGCAGCCGCGCGCCCATCAGGGCGTCGCTGGAGGCGACCCGCTCGGGGAAGGTCCTGCGTGCCGAGGCTGAGACGCGCGCCACCGGACCCATCAAATGGATCAGCGCCGTCAGGTAATAAGGACCCATATCGAATAAGGGTCCGGCACCCTTCTGGTAGAAGATGCCGGCGTTAGGATGCCAGCTCTCTGGCCCATGGCTTAGGAAGAATGCCGTCGCGGCAACGGGCGCTCCGATCAAGCCTTCATCGATCGCTTTGCGCGCGCTCTGCAAACCGCCGCCGAGGAAGGTATCGGGCGCGCAGCCCAGCCGCAGCCCAGCTGCCTGGGCCGCCTTGATGATCTTCTCGCCATCTTCGCGGTTGATCGCCAGCGCCTTTTCGCTATAAGCATTTTTGCCCGCTTCGATGATCTGCAGCGAAACTTCGGCATGCGCCGCAGGAATGGTCAAGTTGACGACGATATCGATGTCTTCGCGCGCCAGCAGGTTGTCGACGCCGCAGGCGATCAGCCCGTGTTCCGCCGCGAAGTCTTGCGCGCGGTCCAGCAGGATATCGGCGCAGGCGGTTATCTCGATGATGTCGAATGGCGCGCAGCCTTGGATATAAGCCGGCGCGATATTGCCAGTGCCGATGAGGCCAACTTTCAACGTTTCCACAATCGCTCCTATTTCGAATTCTGAAGGGGCCAAATCACCGCCTGTGTGAATCGACGCTCTCAAGCGGATAAGCCCGCTCCCTCGATGCCTCGGGCAAGGGGCTTGGCGGCGGGCTAGGCATCCAGCAGGCCGTCGGGCAAGCCGGCCGGCAGCGCGGCGGGCTGCTCCAGTGTGCTGGTGATTTCGATGTGCCGCCCTTCTATGGACGATTCCTCCAGCGCCAGCATGATATCCAGGGCATGAAAAGCGAGCTCGCCACTTGCGCGATGCGGGCGTCCCGATAGGATGGCGGAAGCCATATCAGCGACGCCGGCGCCACGCCCGATGTTGCTTGTATGCGTCAGCGGTATATCGACCCATTCGCGCGTCCCGCCTTTGATTGCGGATACCTCGCCATCAAATCGGTTGGGGTCGGGCACGCTGAGGGAGCCGTCGCTGCCGTGGATCTCGATCATGGGCAGATTGTTTCCCCAAACGTCAAAGCTAAAGATCACGGTGGCGATGGCGCCGCTTTCAAATTCGAGCGTGCCAGCGACGTGGGTATTGACCTCGACTGGCAGCCTTGTGCCCATCAGCGCCTCACTGGTGGCGATGCGCTCGTCAAAGGTCATCCGCGCGGCGCCGGACACTCGCGCGACTGGTCCCATCAGATTGAGCAGCGCAGTCACATAATAAGGACCCATATCAAGGACAGGTCCGCCACCTTTTAGGTAGTAGAAGCCGGCGTTGGGATGCCAACTTTCGTGCCCATGCGATAGCCAAGTCGCGGTGGCCGCAATCGGCCTACCGATGATGCCATCGTCAATTGCTTTTCGCGCGGTCTGCCCGCCGCCGCCAAGGAAGGTATCGGGGGCGCAGCCCATGCGTAAGCCGGCCGCCGCCGCCGCCTTGATGACAGCCTCGCCATCAGCCCGATTCACCGCCAATGGCTTTTCGACATAAGCATGTTTGCCCGCTTCGATGATCTGCAGCGAGACCTCAGCATGCGCGGCTGGGATGGTCAAGTTGATGACGATATCAATGTCCTCGCGCGCGAGCAGGTCGTCGACGCGGTAGGCAATCAGCCCGTGTTCGGTGGCGAAAGCCTGCGCCCGTTCTTCCAGAATATCGGCGCAAGCGGTGAGCTTGATCACATCAAAGGGCGCGCAGCCGCGGATATAAGCGGGGGCGATATTGCCGGCGCCGATGATGCCCACATTCAGTGATTCCATATTATTTCCTTCTATCAACGTTTGAAGCGCTGCGGGCAGCCCACTACGGCGCGCCTACAAGGCTTGTTCGCTCCTTGGCGCTTGGCGCGTATTTCTGCTCATCGGCGCTGCCCAGTTTGGGAGAGCTTTGGCTCGGCAATCTCAAGCGTACCGGCGCCCCCGACAATTGCCCCTGAACAGCCTAGCGGACAAGCCTAGCGCAGTTAAATCTACGGCATGAATTCGGGGATGTTGCCACGAACTGGCGCCTGGTTGGAGACTGGCTTTGCCCAGTTGATGGCGTTGGCGATCACTTTATGCACTATCGGCATGTGAAAGATCGGATACGTCTCGTGCCCCGGGCGGAAGTAAAAGATCTTGCCCTGCCCGCGTTGGTAGCAGCAGCCGCTGCGGAAGACCTCGCCACCTTCAAACCAGCTGATGAAGACCAGCGTATCGGGCGGCGGTATGTCAAAATGCTCGCCGTACATCTCGGCTTGGTCGAGTTCGATGTATTCCGGCAAGCCATCGCAGATTGGGTGCGATGGATCAACTGTCCATATCCGTTCCTTCTCATCGGCTTCGCGCCAGCGCAGCATGCAGCCTGTGCCCATCAAGCGGCGGAAAATCTTCGACAGATGCCCGGAGTGCAGTACGATCAAGCCCATGCCATTCAGCACGCGCTCTTGCACCCGGTCGACAATCTCATCGCTGACCTCGCCATGCGCCATGTGCCCCCACCAAGTTAATACATCGGTGTTATCAAGCACTGCTTGCGTCAGCCCATGCTCAGGCTCATCCAAGGTGGCGGTGTGAATCTCAAAGCCGAAAGGGGCGAGGCCCCTCGCCAGCGCGCCATGGATGCCTTCGGGATAAACAGAGGCGATGTGCTCATCGTGTTTCTCGTGCCGGTATTCGTGCCAAACGGTTACTCGTAATGGATTCATCAGCTCCCTCGCGCTACAGATTGCTTCGAACGCTGGAGATTATGCCGCCATCGGCGATGATTTACAATTGAGATCTCTGCCCTGGTCCACCTGCCTTAGACATCTTCAAAGCGCAGCTGTTGGTAAATTTCGCGCAGCGGAATCTCGCAGTTCGGCGTCGGGATAAGCAAGCTGGCGCCCAGCCCAGAGTAATCGCGCTGCTGCCAGCCATCAGCCTTGCGCGTAAAGGCTTCTATGCGCGGTCTATCTTGAGAGACCAGGAAGCAGCCGGCGAGTGATGGAATTTGCAGGTATTGCTCAAGCTTTCTATTCCGGTCGATCCTTTCGGTAGAGGGCGAGAGGATTTCAAACAGCAGCGTTGGATTCAGCAGGGTGTCTTGTTCGGCATAGGGTCGCAGCCGAGGTTTACTACACAAAACCACCAAATCGGGATAGGTATAGGTCCCCGCGTCAGCCACCTGGACGCGCATATCGCTGGTGTAAATCTCGCACCCGCGGTTACTCAGTCTTTTGTCCAGCGCTACTGCCAGTTTTGTATTGATGAAGTTGTGAGAGAGGCTGGCGCCAGTCATAGGGTAGATCCTGTTGTCGATGAGTTCATGCTTGTAGGGCTGCTGGCTTTCCCAAGCCAGGTACTCTTTCGCGCTCCACAGTCGTTCCGCTACCTCAATCGCCATCGTCCGCTCTCACTGTTACCTGTCAGCATAAGCATAACATATTCGCGCCACAGATTCTGGCAAAGGCTACAGGCGCGCCTGTAGCCCCGCCATCGCCTCCAGCGCCTTGATGATGCCGTGATTGCCCTCGGCGCCGAGCCCCTGCGCTTGCAGCGTCCGATAGAGGTTGAAGCAGAGCGCCGTCCCGATCACTGGTATGCCCATCTCATCAGCCGCGCCCAGCACCAGCCGCAAATCTTTCTGCTGCAAGTCGATTGAAAAGCCGGGCTCCCAATAATCGCGGATGACTTGAGGACCACGGTTCGCCAGCATCCAACTGCCGGCCGCGCCGCCGGTCACCGCTTGCAGCATTTTGTCCAGGTCGACGCCGCCCGCCTGCGCGAATAGCAGCGCTTCGCTGGCTGCCAGCATGTTGACGACGCAGAGTATCTGATTCGACAATTTGACCGTCTGCCCTGCGCCGGCCGCGCCTACGTGAGTAATCGTGCTGCCCATCGCCTCGAAACAAGGCATGGCGCGGGCGACATCGGTTTCGCTGCCGCCGATCATAATGCTGAGCGTGCCATTGGCCGCGCCCTCGCTGCCGCCGCTGATCGGCGCGTCCAGCATGGCTACCCCCTTCGCCTTGAGCCGCGCCCCGATCTCGACAGTGTTGACCGGATTGATGGTGCTCATGTCAATCACCAAGTCGCCAGCGGAGGCACCATGAATCAGGCCATTATCGCCCAAGACGACCGCTTCGACATCGGGCGTATCGCTGACGCAGATGATGGTGATGTCGCTGGCTTCCGCTACCGCGCGGGGCGAATCCGCGGGGACCGCTCCACGCGCTACAAAAGGCTCCATGCGGCTCGCTGTGCGATTCCAAACTGTGATAGCAAAGCCGGTCTTCATCAAGTTGTCGACCATGCCGCGGCCCATGATGCCCAAGCCGATGAATCCAATCTTTTCGCTCATGATGTTTTGTCCTTTTCTGTTGCTGCGCTAGGCGGCTATGGTAGCGCGGATGGTGGCACGGGTACAGGTTGGGAGGGGCTAAGTCAGGGCAATCGCAGCACAATTATTTTGCGTCGATCGCCACAGAAAATTACAAAATGTAGGGACGGCTCTGTGTCTTTGTGGCGAAAAATAATTTGATGCGATTGCCCTGCAAGCAGAGTGCCATAGCTTGCTGAAAGTTGTCATCTTGTGATAGGATGAACGTGCTTAGCTGTATAGTCTGGTAGCGAGATGGTGCGGCATATGTTCACAGATGACATTCGGCTCGAACGTATTTAAGAGGAATATCAGACGGTCCGCGGTACGCAGGACAAGTTATTCGATCGTATGAATGGGTTCGGCGACGTTCTGCAGCGCTTGCTCGAACAAGTAGCAGCTAACACGCAGGCGATTGAAGCGAACCGAGTAGCGATTGAAGGGAACCGCGAAGAGATATTAGCCAACCGCCGAGCAATCGCTGAAAACAGCCAGATGCTCTCCGATATTATGGATCATCTGCAAGTGCCCAAGAAGCGGACTGGTTTCGTAGCGCCTGACTAGAGCTCATATTAGTCGCTCGGCCTGCCAAAGCCCAACTCTCGTACAGCCGCCCAAAAGCGCTCCACATTGCCTAGCTTGACGTCATCGTAGCCGCGGATCATATCGGGCAGCGCCGCCAACTGCACCGCTCGCGCATAATTCTCGGCGCTCAAGTTTTCCAGCGCATCGAATACGAGCCGCCGATACTGCTGGACGAGGTCACGCTCGGTCTGCCGCAGGCGATCGTAGCCGAAGGGATCGAAGCCTGTCCCACGCAAGAAGCGCAGTTGACGCAGCCCTCGATACACCAGATCAAACCAGCGCCCGACCTTGACCTTGCGCTTGAGCCCGAGCGTTTTCAGAATCGGCGGCTGCAAGTGATAATGCAGCTTCGCGCCGGCGCCGAATTGTTCGGCAATTGCCGCGCGCGCCTCGCGTTTGAGGCTTAAACGCGCCACTTCATATTCGTCTTTATAAGCCATCAGCTTGAATAGGTAACGGGCGACGGCTTCGCTCAAATCTGTCTTGCCCGGGCGGCTTGCCTGCTCGGCACTGTAAACCCGCTGCACATCGTCGACATAAGTCTGCGCGTAGGCTTCATTTTGGTAGGCGATTAACTCCGGCACACGAATCGAAAGCAGCCGTTTCAATTCTCCGCCGGCTGCCAGGGAATCGATAAGCCTTTGCGCGGCTGGTGAAATCTCTGCCGCCGGCTCGACCGCGCCCGCCCGATCCAGTACCTGCTTATCCAGCCAGGCGGGCTCGGCGACAGCCAGGCGCCCCGCGCGAAAAGCCTGCTGATTGGCCTCGGCTTTCACGCCATTCAATTCGATGGCGCCTTCGATGGACGCGGCCGACATGGGCAGCGTGCCGGCTTGATAAGCGGCGCCGATGAGGATCATATTCGCCATCATGTGGTCGTCAAACAGCGCTTCCGCCAAAGCGATGGCATCGAAGAAGACATTCTCGCCAGCCAGAGTTTGTCGATTGATCCGCTCCAGCAGGTGATCCGCCGCCGGATATTCGACTGTTGTATCGCGCACCATTGCGCCGGTCGGCACTTTGCTGGTGCTGACGATGGCGACGCTGCGCTGTGGGTGGGCGCGGATGAGATTCTTGCGCTCCGTCGCCGTCAGCACATCAAAGACGAGGAAGGCGTCGGCGGCGGCGGCACCTATCTTGGGCGCGATGTCGATCGGCTCAGCGGTGATCTTCAAGTTGGAGACGACGGGTCCGCCTTTTTGGCTTAACCCGGTCTGATCCAGCGAGCGCACATGAAAGCCATCCAGCGCCGCCGCTGTGCCCAGCACCTGATTGGAAGTGACCACGCCAGTGCCGCCGATGCCCATGAAAAGGATATTGGCATTCTTCTTGACTCGACGCCGCGGCTCGCTGATTTCGCGCTCGACCCGAAAGCTCGGCTTTGCTTCAGCGGTCTTTGCGTCGGCCGGGATCACACTCATGAAAGCGGGGCAGTTGCCTTCGAGGCAGGTGTAATCCTTGTTGCAAGACGACTGATGAATTTGGGTTTTGCGGCCAAATTCGGTCGCGACCGGCTGTACGCTCAGGCAATTTGATGCTGAGCCGCAATCGCCGCAGCCTTCGCAGACCGCCTCATTGATGACGATGCGCAATGCGGGGTCTGGCTCGAAGCCGCGCCGGCGTTTGCGCCGCAGATTCGCCGCGCATTCCTGATCGTAGACCAAGGCGGTGACACCGGCAGTATCGCGCAGAAGCAGCTGCGCCTCGTCCAGGCGGTCGCGTTCCCAGACTTCTGCCCCCGGCGCCCATGACGCGTCGGGCGGGAACTTCTCCGGCTCAGCTGAGACGACAATCGTCTTCTTTACCCCTTCGGCATAGAGCAGATGCGTCAGCTCAGGCACGGGCATCAAGCCGTCAGCCGCTTGCCCGCCGGTCATCGCGACCGCCGAGTTGTAGAGGATCTTGAAGGTCATGTTGGCGCCGGCCGCGGTCGCCTGCCGTATCGAGAGGGAGCCGCTATGAGCGAAGGTGCCATCGCCGATATTCTGGAAGATGTGATTGATTTCGGTGAAGGTTTCCGCGCCGACCCAATTGGCGCCCTCGCCACCCATTTGTGTAACGCCGCCCGTGTCCCGGTCCATCAGAATCGCCAGCGTGTGACAGCCGATTCCCGCCGCCGCCATCGAGCCTTCGGGCACTTTGGTCGAGCGATTGTGCGGGCAGCCGGAGCAGAAATATGGCGAGCGCGCCGCAATCGGAATCGTGCCCAGGTCTGGCGCCCAGTTGATCTCGCGCAAGCGGCGGTCGATCAGCGGTGCATCGACCCGCCCGCGCAAGCGCCGCGCCAGGATTTGCGCGATCTCATCGGCATCCAGTTCATTATCGGCTTTGACCAGCTTCCGGCCCCGCTCGTCTTTCTTGCCGATGATAAGCGGGCGGTGGCTGCTGCCGTAGAGCGCCTCTTTGCAGAGCATCTCGATGAAGGCGCGCTTCTCTTCAATCACCAGGATTTCGTCTAAGCCGGCGGCAAACCGGCGCAGGATAGCCGGCTCCAGCGGGAATATCATGCCCAGCTTGAGCAGGCGGACGCCCGCCCGCGCCAGCGCATCGTCGTCCAAGCCCAGATCCAGCAGTGCGCTGCGCAGGTCGTACCAGGTTTTACCAGCCGCGATGATGCCCAGCCAGGCATCGGCGGTGGGTAGGGCGATCTCGTTGATGTGATTGACTTTGGCAAAGGCGAGCGCCGCGTCCAGCCGCGCGTCATGGAGCTCCTGCTCTTGCTGCAAGCTGTAGGGCGCCAGCAAATCTGGATTCTGCCGCGGGCGCCACCGCTGCCCGTTCAGCTTGAAGTCGGGCTCGGTGATATGGACGCGCTCGAGCCCGACCTCGACGCTGCTGTATTCATCCGCGACATCGGAGACGATCTTGAAACCCACCCACAAGCCGCTGAAGCGCGACAGAGCGAAGCCGAACCGGCCGAAATCGAGAATCTCTTGCGCGCTGCCCGGGTAGAGGATTGGCATCAGCGCGTCATATAAGGCGACTTCCGAGTGCGAGGGAATGGTTGAGGATTTGCAGGAAGGGTCGTCCCCAGCCAGTGCCAGTACGCCGCCATGCGCCCCGACGCCGGCCAGGTTGGCATGCTTGAAAGCATCGCCGCTGCGGTCGACGCCTGGCCCCTTGCCGTACCAAATGCCGCAAACGCCATCGTACTTGGGCTTGGGCAGCAGATTGACGGTCTGGCTGCCCATGATAGCGGTGGCGGCTAACTCTTCGTTCACCGCCGGCAGGAAGCGGATTTGATGCGCAGCCAGCAAGCTGGGGATGCGCTCGAGCGCAAAATCCAGCGCGCCCAGCGGCGAGCCGCGATAACCGCTGATTAAGCTGGCTGTATTTAAGCCGCGCAGTTTGTCCGAACGATGTTGATCCATCGGCAGCCGCGCCAGTGCCTGTATCCCGCTCATGATGACGCGGCCCTTTTCGGCGGTATAACGGTCTTCCAGCGTGAAATCCGCCAGTGTAGGCGACAGGGTCCGCATTTCGGGATGCCTATGTTTCTCGAGCATAATGGTCCTGCCGGGCGCGGATACGATTCCTTCTTTTATAACAGATTAGGCTCTGATTGGCATATTTTTTCGCCGATTGCCCTGGTCGATTACTCTGTTTATTTCCGCTGCGATTCTCGGTGAACGCATGCCTCGGCGTACTCGTTGGTAAAATTATTGTTTCAACCGAGATAAATACACTGCCTTAAATCGCTGTCAGCCAGGCGCTTGCTGCCAGGATTGCGAGGGCGAGAATCGCTATCAGGACCGTCAATTGCCGCTCGCGCCCTTGCTGCCGCCGCCACTCAGCCGCATCGCCCACCCCCCGTTCCCGCAGCAGGCTGGCTCGCTCCAGCGCCGGCGCCACGACAAATTGCAAGAGCAAGCCGCATAGCGCCATTATGAAAATCAGAATATGTTTGAGCAGCAATATCTGGCTCCAGCGATTGCTGAAACGCAGCAGTCCCTCATAATGCGGGTCGGTCGACATCTGCAGCAGGCCGGTGACGATGAGCAGAGCCAGCGCTAGATTGCCCACAATCGTGAAGCGCTTGCGCAGGCGCCTCAGAATTTGAAAAAGGGCGGGCTGTTCTGCCAGCGCGCGGTTTAACTCTGGCACGACGAGAAAAAAAATTAGCAGGATGCCGCCGATCCAGAGTATGGTGGCGGTGATGTGGACGAATAAGCTCAGCGCCAGTGCCACTTCCGACACAAAAGCTATCCCTCCTGGCCGCTTCGGGGTGGCGGAGGGCCGCCTGGACAGGGACTCGCCGACAGTGACCCGGTGGAAGGGGGCGGGGCGGGGCGGGTCCGCTCGCGCAGCCAAGCCTCGTATTCCAATTGCGCCTCGTCATTCAGCGGGTAGTATTTATCGAGGCGCCCGCCTTCTTCCAGCTTCATGCGAGAGAAGATTTCCCACTCGGCTTTGGCGCTTGCGATGTCAGCGATCGATTTCGCCAGCGCGATGGGCACGACAACGGCGCCGTCATCATCAGCCACGATGACATCGCCCGGCGCGATGAAGCAGCCGGCGCAAGCAATCGGGACATTCACCGCATGGGGGAAGATATCAGTTTGGGTGTGGAAGTTCGGCGTCGCGCCGCGCAGCCACAAGCCCAGGTCAAGCTGTTGCACCTCGGGATAATCGCGGATGCAGCCATCGATGACGATGCCTTCGCCACCCTGCGCCTTAAACGATGTCAGCATCATTTCGCCGAAGACGCCGCTGCTCATGCTGCCGCGGGCATCGACAACCACGATATCGCCGGGCTGGCAAGCCATGATGGCGCGGCGATGCAATTCGCGCTCGGGGACGGCGGCGTATTCATCGCCCCAGTGCACATCCTCCCGCTTGGGCATGAATTGCAGCGTTACTGCTTGGCCGCAGGCGATCGCGCCAGGGTTGAAGGGCATCAAACCAACCAGATGCGGATTGCGGATGCCCGCTTGTTTGGATAGTGCGCCGGCGATAGTCGCCGTGCCAATCTCGCGCAGTGCTGCCAAGGTCGCTCCTTCAATGCGTTCGAATTGCGGAATTTCAGCCATAGTGATCCTGCCAATCTCGCGCCGTCAGCCGCTCGCGATTATACCACCCGCCGCCAGTTCATACGATGACACTGGTGGCATCAGCCAGGGCAATCGCATCAAATCTATTTTTCGCCACAAAGACACAGCGGGACAGACGCCCCTACATTTTGTGATTTTACGTGGCGAACGACACACAATGATTTTCAAGCGATGACACTGGCGACATCAGCGCCTACCCAGTTTCGCCAATTTTGTCGTAACATATTGCCTGTATCAAAGGAGCGAGGATAAGCCATGAGTTTAAGCATCGGCATTGTCGGTTTGCCCAATGTTGGCAAGAGTACGCTTTTCAACGCTTTGACCCGCAGCCAGAACGCCGTCGCCGCCAATTATCCCTTCAGCACGATCGAATCGAACCACGCTGTCGTGCCGCTGCCCGATGAACGCCTAGCTCGTTTGCAAGCCTGGGTCGGGGTCGAGCGGGCGATCCCAGCGCGGGTCGATTTTGTCGATGTGGCTGGGCTGGTCAAAGGCGCACATATGGGCGAAGGCTTGGGCAACCGCTTCCTCAGCCATATCCGGCATGTGGACGCCATCGCTCATGTTGTGCGCTGTTTTGATGACGAGAATGTCGTCCATGTCAACGAGCTGCCGCAGCCGGCCGATGACATCGCCGTTATCAATACCGAGCTGGCTCTGGCTGACCTGCAGCAATTGGAGCGCCGGCTGGAGAAGTTGGAGCGCGAGGTGAAAGGCGACCGCAAGCTGCAGAGCCAGCTGGAGATGGCGCGCCAAGTGGAAGCCTTTGTCGGGGAGGGCGCGCCACTGCGTGAGTTTCCGCTGCGCGATCAGCCAGCCTTCGCCGCCCTCGATTCTGAGATGCGTTTTCTCACATCGAAGCCAGTTATCTATGTCGCCAATGTGGACGAAGACAGTTTGCAGCCTGGCAACCGCTATCTGGCGGCGGCAAAAGAAATAGCGAGGAGCGAAGGGGCGTTGTTGATCGCCGTCTGCGCCGGGCTTGAGCAGGAGCTCTCTCGCTTGAGCGATGAGGAACGCACCGAGTACCTCAGCGTATACGGTTTGGAAAGCAGCAGCCTCGATAGGCTGGTCAGCGAAAGTTACCGGCTGCTTGGCTTAATCAGCTATTTCAGCTTCAACGAGAACGAGACGCGCGCCTGGACGATCCAACGCGGTTGGACGGCGCCTCAAGCGGCCGGCGTCGTGCATACCGATATGGAGCGTGGCTTCATCCGCGCCGAAGTGATCCCCTTCGCCGTCTTTGAGCGGCATCAAGACCGCAATGCCATCAAAGCGGCTGGCTTGCTCCAAGTCGAGGGCCGTGATTATGTAGTGCGAGACGGCGATGTGATCTTGTTTCGCTTCAATGTGTGAGCGGCGCTTACTGGCAAAAATCGGCGATGAGGCCGATATAGATTTCGCGGCAGCGCTCGGCTGAAGCCAAATCAACCCATTCTTCCTTCGCGTGAGCGCCGGCGCCGGCTGGCCCCAGGACGACAGTGGGGATGCCTTTGTCGCCAAACAGGGCTGCATCCATCCACCAACTGCTGCCGATCAGCGAAACGTTGCGGCCAAGTTGCGCCTCGGCGACGCGTTTCAGGCGCTGAACAAGTGGATGGCTGGCCTCGATATGGTAGGGGCTGCGGCCGAAGGTTGCTTTGGCTTCCGCCTTAAAGTCGGTATCGCCGGCGGCGATCTCGTCGAGGAGTCCCTGTGTCTCCGCTTCGACGCTGGCGGGCGTCTCGCCGGGGATGGTGCGCCGCTCTATCTGTAGCTTGCAATGGGCTGGCACCATCGAGATTTCTTCGCCCCCTTTAATCAGCGAGGCATGCAGCGAGCCGCTGCCTAGCAGATCATGGCTTGGCTGTGCGCGCAGCGCTCGGTCCTGTGCCGCGAGCGCGACCAGCGCCTTTCCCATTTTGGCGATGGCATCGATGCCGAGCTGGGGTCTTGAACCATGCGCGGCGAGGCCGACGGTTTCGATATCAACCCAAACGAAGCCGCGATGGGCGATGCTGATATCAAGCTCGGTTGGCTCGGCAATGAGCACGGCGTCGGCGCTCCAGCGCTCCCACTCCGCCAGCAGCGCCTCGCTGCCAATGCTGCCGTATTCTTCATCGACGACCGCGCTGAGCATGACATCGCCGCGCAAATCCAGCTCTCGCGCCGCTTTGAGCGCCAGCAGGCCCGCAGCCAGCCCGCTCTTCATATCGTAAGCGCCGCGCCCGTAGAGGCGGCCACCGCGGATCAGCGGCTGAAAGGGCGCCTCCATATCGGTCAGGCCGACGGTATCGGTATGCGCGTTCAGCATCAGCGATTTTCCGCCGCCCCGCCCGCGCGCGCTGAGGATGACATTGGGGCGGCCCCGCGCGGCTGCCTGCACTTGGACTTCCAAGCCGGCTTCTCGCCCCCAAGCGGCGATGAACTCAGCGATGCGTCCTTCGCCGGCGCCGCCCGGCACAAGGTCGGGATTGACCGAATTGATGGAGACCAGCTCGGATAAAAGTTTGCTGAGTTCGTCCATAAGCATCCCCTCCGCGCTCCGGCGCTCGGCGAGTGGCTACCACTAGGTACAGCCGCCCGGCACTGGCGGCAGCCAATGCTGGCACTCGCGCCGATGGATAACGGTTAGATAGCGGAGCTTGCGGTTGTGATGCAAGCTGTTGGGGGCGACTTCTTGCCAAAGCGCCACCTCGGCTTCGATGCAGGCTTTCTCGCCCGGGTAGCCGCCCGGCTCTAGCCCCGCCCGAAAGCGATGCACATGACAAGCCTCGTGCACCAGGAATTCCGCCATTGTCATATCATCGTCGGGAATGGGCTGGTAGGGGGAGGCAAGGTTGAAGGTGGCCACCGCCGTGTTAAGCTCGACGCCGCTCCTCCCATGTGGCGGGTTGACCTCAACGACGGCATTCAAGCCCGTGACGGCATAGTGATGCCAGTGCGGCGCTCGCGTTGAGAGCAGGTCTAAGGCACGGCCAACAAGCGCTTTGAAGCCCGCCGTTCCTTCGACCATGATGCCGCCGAGGCTGGCCGCGCCCCCAGCGCAGCTATTGGATTGATGAGCGTGAAAGCCGCGCGTCCAATCGTCGGCGCTATGGCAGGCCCAATTCAGCTGGCAGCAATTGTTGACTTCGGCGGTGCTGTGGTTCGTGACGCTTGCGGGCTGCTGCGCCGGCGGGGCTGCGCACTGCTTGTTCTGAAAAGCCCAGTAACCATCAGCCCACTCTTGGTCGCTATTGCATTGGCGATCGACGAAACAGCAGTTGTCGATGGTGGCCAGCCTCTGAGCCTCTGAGCCTCTGGTCATGGGCACCCAATCGGCCAGCCAGGCGCTGCCTCCGCCCCGATTGACGCGCAACCAACGGTTGTGGCTATCGACGACTTGCAGCGTTGTGCCGGCTGGCACGGTGTCCACAATGTCACTCTGTAAGCTATAAGACGCTCTCAAATTGGTATTGTAAGTAACCCGGACCGAGAATTCTTGCGCCGACGCCGACGCGCATAAGAGCAATGTGAGAACAATTAAATAAGACTTCGGATGCATAGAGGGATTCCATACAACATAAGACAACAATCTTGAATATAGCGCATTCCTATCGCCGATGCTAAAGGGGCATTCAGTGGGAAGTGTCTAATTTTGTGGATATGCCCATTTCAAACCCCAGCCCGACTGCCGACCCGGACCTTCGCTCCTAGATCCGATCTGCGGAGGATTCGCGGTCGCGGATCTGCCCCTTCACGTCAAGCAGGCTCAACAGGAAAGCGCGCGGGTCGGCTGGCTTGGGAATAGGCAGCTGCCGCAGCGGCGCGAGAAATTCAACCGGCAGATCGCCCTCGCTGATGATGCGGTTGATCAGTTTGCCGACATCGTTGTACTGCATAATGATGGCATTGAGGTAGTTGTTGTTCTCGGTTACTTTCCAGAGTTCAACCGCCGAAAGCAGCGCCTCCAGATTATGGACCAACATGCCAACTTTGTAGCGATATTCGGGTTCGTTGGTGTCGCCGCGCGCATGAATGGCGTCCATGATGCCCTGGCTGGCTTTGATGAGTAGCGCCGCCTCCAGCGGGATCGGCAGCTCGCAGCGGGCGACATAATCGGCGTAATCAAAGAAGGGCGGGCGGCGGGTTTCGCGGCTGCTGTTGAGGATCTGCTTGCCTTCCAGCGCGACGTAGGCATTTTCGCGCAGCGCCCGCATCCGCGCTTCAAGGTCCCCTTGCGCCTTAGCGCTGAGGTAGCGCCGCGTGTGTTTGTAGGTGAGCAGGGTGTTCAGGGTGTAATGGCCATCAAAGACCGGATAGACGAAGGAATCAATGGCGTTGCCGCCGATATTGGATGTTTTGAGGAAGCCTTTCGAGCCGGCGACCAGCAAATTCTGCGACAGAATGTCGTTGCATTTGAGCAGCAGCCAAGACTTCAGCATGATGCCATGGAATTGCAGGAAGGGGCTGTCGCTGAAAGCCAAAGCGCGGAAGAAGGTGAAATTGATATGCGCCGCGCCCAGCGCCAAGTTATAGAGCTGGCGGAAAACATTGCTGAAGTGGATTGGGTTATCGCCGAAGATCGCCTTGCTTGACAGATGCTCAATGGCGGCCGGCAGCGAGTCATCGACCATTTTTACGCCCATGTAGGCGCAATGGTACTTTGAGGGCAGCGCCATCCGCTGCAGGATTTCCAAGCCGCGCCCAACCTGGCCGATCAAAATGCCGGGACCATCAATCTCAAATTTGGTCAGGACCATGCTGCGCAGCACGTGCGTTTCCAGGCGCTGCCAATTCTTGGTGCTGCTATGCGGTACGGCGAAGAGCGAAAGCGAGCGCGGACCATTGGCGCCGGGGTCCACCTTGGCGATGACCGAATGATAATCGGCATGGTAAGAATTGTTGATCAGCCATTTCTGCCCTTGGATGTGAAAGCGCTTGCCTCGCGGGTCAGCGGCGTCTGGCGTCGCCTGCGTCCGCACGCTGAGCAAGTCGGTGCCGGTGTGCTCTTCAGTCCAGCTTAGCGTGAATATCTTGCCCTTCAGCTTGGCCGCCAGTTCGTCTTCTTCGGCGGCGACCAGCATCATATAAGCCAGCCCGCTGGCGGCGCAGGCGGTCATATAATTGGGATTATTGTTGAAATGCTTGCTTGCTTCCAACATCGACCCCATGAGGTTGAAGCTGGGGTAGACATTATCCAGCACATCCATCATGCCGGCGCGCAGGCGCTCATAATCCAGAATGTCGCCGAATTGCGAGTCTTTAATGGTATCCATCAATTCAGGAATTTCCTCGAACGGTGATTCGCTGTTTAGCATTAAGTTTCTAAGAGCTCATTGACAAGAGCAAAGATCTGTTCTTCGGCATGTCGCAGCTCTACGCCACACTCTATAGAGGGTTCGCCGCTTCTCATCAACTGCCTCAGCTATCACTTTATATTGTTAGTTGGAAAGATTTACGATCGTCTGCTCTTGCAACTTTTCAGAGTCATATAGCTCGATGCTGATCTGTAAATGCTGTTCATGTAACTGGTGACGGCTATCCATCGCCAGGCGCAGCGCGCTTAATACTGCCTCATCCATCAGATCATCCCTTGCAAAATGGCTCTGTCATATAACTTGATGCAAACCTGTCAGGAAGCTGTTCATAAGGATTCCGCCGCCACCGCCTCCCGCGGCGACGAAAATTGCTGCGCCAAATTGTATAGCCGCAGCAGGAATTCTCGCGGCGCTTCAAAACGCTGCAATGGGCGCTGCCGCATGAGCGGGAGAAAAGCCGCCCGCAAGGCGCTCTCGCTGATAACCTGATTAAACTCATTAACGAAGGCGTTATACTGCATGACGATGGCATTCAGGAATTCCGCTTCGTCGGTCGCTTTCCACATCTCGCAAGCAGCCAGCAGCGCCTCCATCCAATGAAGCAGGGCGCCGAGTTTGTAGCGGTGCTCGGGGTCGCTGGTTAAATCGCGGTCATTCAGCTCGTCTGTCAGCGATTGCATCGCGGCAACCAGCTGGCGGGCGTCGAGGTCGATAGGCAGCTCGAGGTCCTCAATGTATTGGGCGTAATCGAAGAAATCTGGATTACGCAGCTTGCGCGAGTGGGCGCGGATTGGATCCCCGCCGCGTGACGAGGACAAGCCGAACCTGAGCGTCGCCAGGCGCGCGTCAACATCGGCGCGGCGCGTCGCCCCCAAGTAGCGCTTGGCGTGTTTGGCGGTCATCAGCGTGTTGATGGTGTAATGCCCATCAAAAACGGGCAAGACGAAGGAGTCGATCGCGTTGCGCCCGATGACTGACTCAGCCAAGAAGCCCTTGGAGCCTACCACTAGCAGGTTCTGCCCCAGCAGCTCGTTGGCGCGCAGCAATAACCAAGACTTAAGCATGACGCCATGGAACTGCAAGAAGTTGCTCGCGCTAAGGGCAAGGGCGCGGTAGTAAATGAAGTTGAGCACCGCCGCTTGCATGATGATGTTGTACATCTGGCGCAGCACATTGCTGAAGTTGATCGGGTTCTCGTTGAAGATCCGTTTCTTCGAGAGATGCTCGATGCTGGCTGGGATGGCTTCGTTGAGCAGGTTGACGCCGACATAGGCGCATTGGTATTTGCTGGGCATCGCCATGCGCTGCAGGATTTGCAGGCCGTGCCCAACTTTGCCCAGCAGGCGCCCGGGTCCGTCAATGTCAAAGCTGGTCAGCACCATGCGCCGCAAGACATGCGTCTCTAGCCGCTGCCAATTCTTGCAGCTGCTCTGTGGCACGAGGAAGATTGACAGGGAGCGGGGTCCGCTGGAATCGGGGTCGGTCTTGGCGACAATGGTGTGATAATCGGCGTGGTAAGAATTGTTGATCAGCCACTTGCGTCCTTTGAGATGATAGTCGACGCAATCGGGCTCATCGTTTAAGGGGGTAGCCAGGGTGGTGGCGCTTAAAAGGTCGGAGCCAATCTCTTCTTCCGTCCAGCCCAGGGTGAAGAGGCAGCCCTTTAGATCTTCGGCGATGTCATCTTCACCGGCGGCGATGATGGTCATCCAAGCCAACATGCTGGCGCCGGCCGCGATCATGACATCGGGTTCGTCGCCGTAAAGCTCGGTGCCGACCATCAGCGATTTGTGCATGTCGAAATCGGGCAGGAGCGCGTTGTATAGATGCAGTATCGACTGGCGCAGTTGATTAAAGTCGACGATATCGCCGAATTGCGGGTCGTTCAAATACATGCTAACCGGTCCAATTAGTCTGCGCGCATATCAAGCTGCGTAGTATACGCGAACTGTCGCCATCGCTCAATAGGATGCTTACTGGGCGAGAAAGGCGAAATATCTCACAAACTTGCAATAGATAGAAACACCGTCGGCGGGTGAAAGCTACGACCCAGCTCAGGCGTCGCGCACGTCCCTCACAATCTCGCGCAGCTGACGATCGAAATTTGGGTCGGCCGCTTTGAACTCCTGCCCGCTGATGACCAAAGGCGCGCCGAAGACGACAATCTCCGCGCCCAGCGTCAGCGTCTGAATCGCTTGCGGCACGCTCAAGCCGCCGACGGCTTGCACCGGGATATCGACTGCGTCAAGGATGGCTGGCAAGTCATCGAGTGGGCTGAGCCCCGGGATCAGGTTGCGCTCGTCGAAGCCGGTGTGCACGATGATGTAGTCGACGCCCATGTCTTGCGCTTCCCGCGCGCGGGCCGGTTTATCGGGGCAGAGCATGACATCGCACATCACCTGCTTGCCATAGCGCCGCGCCATCTTGACTTGCTCGATGATGCTGGCGTCATGCGCTTGGCCCATGACGACCACCATATCGCCGCCGGCTTTGAACATCATCTCGGCTTCTAGCCCGGCGCCATCCATCGTCTTGAGGTCGACCACGATCGGCGTATCGGGGAAGGCGGAGCGGAAGGCGCGCACCGCGTGCAAACCCTCGGCGAGGAGGAGCGGCGTGCCGACTTCGAGCCAGTCGACACCCGCCTTGACCGAGGCGCGCGCCAGGTCAAGCGCTTCCTGCAGATCAATGACATCAATTGAGATTTGGATTTTGGCCTTCAAGTGCCTGGTCTCCTATTATGTTTGTGGGCGACTGACAGTGTTGCCCCGACATAGTCTCATGGTTTCGCTGTTGCTAATGATTTCCCCAATTGTATGAGCGTTGCCGGAGTCGACTTTAGGCTGGCAGCAACACGGACTTGACGTTATTGCCCGCCTCCATTTCTTCAAAAGCCTCTTCCCATTCGCCCAGTGGATAGACGCCGCCAATGATAGGCGTCAGGTCAATTTGCCCGCTGGCGAGCAAAGCCAGCGCCCGCTCCCAGGTCGAATACAAATGGCTGAAGCAGCCTTGCAGCGTGACCGCCTTTTGCACCAGCGGGTCGAGATTGAAATTGAGTGGCTGCGGTCCCCAGCCGATTTTGGTGATGATGCCATTCGGGCGCACCATCTCCAGTGCCGTTTTCAAGGCAATGCTGGCGCCGCTGCAGTCCACGATTAGGTCCGCGCCGTAGCCATCACCGAGCGAGCGCACAAGCTCAAGCGGGTCGTCTTCATCAATGTTGAGTGTCTTGGTCGCGCCGATATCTGCGGCTACCGCCAAGCGCTGTTGGTCGACTTTCGTGCCGAGCATGATGATCTCCCCCGCGCCCCGCAATCTTGCCACTAAGAGCGCCATCATGCCGATTGGACCGGGTCCTTGAATGACGACGGTATCGCCCGGGCGGATGACCGGCGTCTTCTCCACCAAGGCGTTGTAGGCGACGCAGATCGGCTCAGTCAGCGAGGCTTGTTCAAAGGATACGTTGTCGGGGATGTGGTGCAGTATCGCCTGCCGCGCGCTGACGAATTGGGTGAAGGCGCCATCAATGAGCGCGCCGTAACCAAGCCGATGCGGGCATTGGTTGTAATCGCCCAAATGACAGTAGGCGCAGCTTCTGCAAACTTCAGCCGCCGTCTCCACCGCCACGCGATCACCAGCCTTGAAGCGCTCTACGCCAGCCCCAACCGCGGCGATTGTGCCGCAGAATTCATGACCGAGCACCAGCGGCAAGGTAATTTCCCAGCTTTGATGGTCGCGCCACATGTGAATATCGCTGCCACAGACGCCAGCCGCGCCGACTTCCACCACGACATCGCCCGGTTTAGGGTCGGGCGGTTGCGGGATATCGCGCAGCTCGACATCTTTGTCTTCGCGTCCGTATTTAATGAGCGCGTCCATTCAACTGGTCCTTTGATCGTTTCGAATAATGGGGAAAGGGCAAGCAAATGGCTGAAGCGAGACGGTTGGGAAGCAACAGGCTCAGGTGTCGGGGAATAGCAGCTTGAGCTCCAGCTCAAAGCCGGGTAAAATTGGCACCCCGGACAAGCTGCCATCGCGGCTGACAAACTCAATGTTCAGCCCGGCGCCCTCGCTAGCGCGGCAAACGTCCACCGCCATTTCCGCCGGCAAGACGATCCAGACAAGTGTCGTGCCATTGGCAAGGTAGACCGCGGCTTTGCGGCGAACTTCAGCCAGCGAATCGGTGGGAGAAAGGATCTCGACCGCCAGATCGGGCATAACTGGCACGAATTTCTCGGGAAAGGGCTGGGGCGCCCGCGTTTTGCTGATGAAGGCGACATCCGGCGCGAGCAAAGTATGGCGGTCGCCTGGCGGATAATAGCCGGTTTCAACAGTGAACTTGCCCAGGTCGTGTCTCATGGCAAAGGACTTTAGGCGATAGATAATTTCAGCCGCTAAGTATCCGTGTACTCCACCTGGTGGCATATCCCAATACAACTGCCCATCAATGAGATAGAAGTATTTGTTCTCGTTTTCCGGACGATGCGAAAGCTCCCAGACATCGTCGACGGTGTACAGTTTCTCTTGTATCGCCATCGTGTTCTCGTCTTTTCCGCTCCTGTCTGCCGAGTATAGCACAATCCGCAATCGCTCTGTTTGATGCGCGCGGCCGGCGACTCGCCGAGTGGTCCCCTTCCTGTTCACATTGGTGGGCTGAAATACTTATCGCGCATCTGGCGCAGAAACGCGAGCGACGCCTGCATCTCCGCCATGCCATTCATGCCGTCTTCAATGCTGATCCAGCCATCGTAGCCGGCAGCGCGCAGAATCTGGAATATCGCATCGTAGTCGTTGAGCCCGCGGCCCGTTACGCCATGCTCCAGCGCATCGGAATAGCCAATCGTCCCATCGCTCCCGCGTAGGTCTTCCAGCGAGGCGCCCGCGGCAAGAAAGCGGTCACTGGCGTGCATGCTGACGACCCGGTCAGCCACCGCTTGCAATAGCACAATCGGGTCGTCGCCGGCGACGATGGCGTTGGATGGGTCATATTGCACGCCGAAGTATTCGCGTTCGGGAATCGCAGCCAGCAATTCGAGGAAGACATCCATCTTTTGGGCGAACTCGGGATAAGCCCAAAAGCCATCTTTGTAATGATTTTCCAAGCCCAGGATGATGCCATGCTCCCGCGCGACCGGCAGGACCTGCTCAATGCACTCGACCACCCACTCTATGCCCTGCTCGCGGCTGACCTCGGGGTAACGCTGGCCGCTCAAAACGCGGCAAACGGCGCCGGCGCCGCCGAGGAGTTTGGTAACGCGGATCATCGCCGCTTCATGCTCGACCGCGCGCTTCCTTTCATCCGGGTCGGGATGAGTGAAATTCGGCGAACAGCAGAGCATCGGCATCTCGAAGCCGGCTTGCCGAATCGCATCCCCGACGCTCAAGAGGTAATCATCAGCCAAGCTGGTGAAAAAGCCTTCGTACATTTCTAAGCCATCGGCGTCGAGCGAGCGCGCCATGTCGATCCAATCAAAGACCGACATGCTGCGCGTGCCCGCAATGTCTTCGAGATAGCATTTGGGGAAAGCGGCGATTTTCATGGCTTCACATGTCAACTAAATGCCGCAAACGCTAAACAGGATGATGCGGCTGCCCGAGCCGTCTTCCAGCGGCTGCACGTTGGATTCCCCCCAGGCGATGCCACGGGTCTTGTTCTTCAAGGTGTACAGGCGCGTGTCGCGGTAGAATTGCTTGACTGTTTCGACGTCATCGGTGGTGGTCATCGTCCAAGTGGTAGTCCCCCAGGCGCGGGGACGGATGAAGTCATACTGCACATCCACCGTCTCGCCATTCGGGTAAAGCGGCATCCACCAATCCTCGACATCGTAGGCGCATTTCACATCGACAATCAGGACGATTAGCGCGATAAAGAGCACCGAGCCGCCGACCAGGATAAGCGTCGTTTTCAGGCAGCCCGTTTGTTGGCGGTTGGCTTCCACAGCGTTAGCTCTTTTCACTCACAGCGTATTCCAGTCGGCAGCGCCCGCTCGTCTGGCTCAGTTCACGATGCCTCGGCAAGCGCAAGCTGCATCATAGCACAGGGTGGCGGCTCTGCGGCGTCTGGAATCTAGAGTCGACGCCGACGCAGTATCGGCTAAAAGAAAATTCGTCTATTGCATACTGCAATAGTCCGTGCTATGTTTCGCATTGTACATACATTTGTGTACATTTCAAAAGTGTTCTTTACTCATGCGCTAGCATTTATGCCTGAAAAACTCGACAAGATTCGACTCGATCACAATAGCTACATTTCGCTGCATGTGCAGCTGCATAACCAGTTGCGCCGCTTGATCGTCTCGGGAAGATGGCAATCTGGGGAGCGCATCCCGGCCGAGATGCAGCTGGCGCGCCATCTCGATATCAGCCGGACGACGGTGCGCATCGCCTTGCAGCGGCTTGAAGTTGAGGGCTTGATAAAACGGTCGGCGGGAAGAGGCACATTTGTCGTCTATGAGCCGCAGGATCACAGTACCAACCGCAGCATCGGCTACCTCACTTGCAGCTTCCACAACGAAATCCACAGCAATATTCTCAGCAGCGCCCAAACTGAACTGCGCTCGGCTGGTTATCAAGTGATATTCAGCAATTCGCAGGATCGCGATGACGAGGCGCTGATACTGCGTCAGTTGCTTGATGACGAGGTCGCTGGGCTTATGCTCTGGGCGAACGCGGTGCCGACCGAAGAAACGGTCGCCATCCTCGGCGAGTATGAGTGCCGGGCGATTCCCATTGTCTTCATGGACCGGCCAATCGAGATGATTGAGGCTGATTATGTTTCGAGCGACAATTTTGGCGGCGCTTATGATCTCGCCTGTCACCTCATCGAATTAGGGCATCGGCATATCGTGCCGCTCATGCCTAACATAGGGGACCTGCATCCAGTCAACGAAAGGCTGCGCGGCTACCGGACGGCACTTGATGAGCATGGCGTTTATGCCCATGAGCCCTGGCGAATCAGCCCGCCAGCCCGTCACGAATTTCACGAGACCGATATCTACAGCCTGGTTGGCGCACAGAGCCGTCACGTCATCGGGCAGGTGGAAAGTTTTGCCGATGCCGTGGGTCCCATGCCGACCGCGCTAGCCTGCATCAATGACATTCTTGCCATCATCGCGATAAGCGCCTTGCGGAATATGGGTTTCTCGGTGCCGGGCGATGTTTCGGTAGTTGGCTTTGACGACATCGGCATGGCATCTCATATTGGCGTACCCTTGACGACCGCGTCGCAGGACGCCTATGAGCTGGGCAAGGTAGCGTCGCAAATGCTGATGCAGCGGCTGGGCGGTGGCAATAAGGCGCCGCGCAGCTATACTGTGCCGACGCAGTTGCGCGTCAGAACTTCAACAGCGGCGCCCCTGGTTGGCGTCGAGACACTGGTCGAGACCTAGAGAGAGGGGGCTTCTATCGAGTAAGCGCCGCAAGCGTTGGAATCCCTGGGCGCCGCCGACGCGCCCGTCATTTGGAAGGCGAGCTTATATGCCGCCCCCCGAATGCCAAACCGGCAACGGAGTTGGCGAACGCAAAACCATCTATTCAATAGTTGTAGGAGTACAACGCATGAAAGCAAGAACCGTATTTTTCGTTCTTCTCGCCGTCGTCGTTGCGTCCTTCAGCTTCACGGCTATGGCGTAAGATGTGGCGCGCGAAGACACCGCGGGTATGGTCGATATGGAAGATTTGCGGGTCAACGACCCGAATGCCATTGCGCTTTTGAGAGCAGCCGGAATGACGGACGACCAGATTGCGAGAGCGGTCGAGATTGCCCAGACCGCCCAGCCTTTGACAAACGCCGGCGAGACAATGGAGTGGCGCCGCGAATACTGGTATCGTCAATGTCAGATTGACCAACGATCCACCATATTCGGCGGATCAGGCAACGGCAGCCTGAACATCCATCACGAGTTTCGTATTAGCGGCCGAAGCAATACCCAACTTCATTACTGTTCGTCCGGCACTTGTTTCTTCTGGGCGAGCGCTCAGAAGTGGGGTAAGTGGCCATGGAGGTTTGTTCTTGCGGGAACCGCTCCCTGGTGGAAGTATTTCTCGTTTTGTAGTTGATTCGTGCGTAGAGACCGCTTTGTTCTGAAAGGGTGCCGACAATGACTAGCTGTATAGTCGGCGGGATGGATGACAACAGAGATCCTGACATCCCCGTATGCCGAGACGATCTGCGGGGCATGCCGCGCGCCGATGAAGCGTTTGACATACTAATCCCCGTCGCCAAACGCTACTTCCGCTTGCTGCAAACGGAGGAGCCCGAGCTGGATAATCGGACGCATTTCACCAACTACTACGGGAGCGTAGACTGCGCCATGCGCGTGGTGGAACGGCAAGACCATGTAGGACTGGTGGATGTGGATTCCGTTGTCGCCAAGATAGATCTGCCGCGCATTGCCAATACACTGCCGTTCTTGATTGAAGCCTTCGAGCGGTGTCGCCCTCTCTGGGAAGGAGTGCACAGCCCTGAGTTGCCGGAGGGCCGGCCCCAGCCTGACCTCACGAACACATTTGCCGTTCTGGCATACATCGGCTCGAAGATGTACCCGATTAGCGGAACTTACAGCATTATGAGTGATTACAGCGACTTGTTCGCCTAGAGAGAGGAGGCTTCTATCGAGTAAGCGCCGCAAGCTTTGGAATCCCTGGGCGCCGCCGACGCGCCCGTCATTTGGAAGGCGAGCTTATATGCCGCCCCCCGAATGCCAAACCGGCAACGGAGTTGGCGAACGCAAAACCATCTATTCAATAGTTGTAGGAGTACAACGCATGAAAGCAAGAACCGTATTTTTCGTCCTTCTCGCCGTCGTCGTTGCGTCTTTCAGCATCACCGCAATGGCGCAAGATGTCGCGCGCGAAGACACCGCGATCTTCGATCGTGATGGTCGAGTCGGCCCCCAACCCGCCTTTGACAACTACAATCCTTTCGTGCCGAATAATCTTGGCAACGGTGGTCTGGGTCAGGCAGTTTTTGAACCGCTGTTCATCCTGAATTACGAAACTGGCGAAATCATGCCCTGGTTGGGCGAGAGCGCTTCCAGCAACGATTCGCTTGACGTCTGGACCCTGAACCTGCGCGAAGGCTCCGAATGGTCTGATGGCGAAGCGATGGACGCCGACGATGTCGTCTTCACTTTTGAGATGTTGAGCAACCCGGACAACGCTGGCCTCTCGCGCGCTGGCAACGTCCAGTCTTGGATCGACAGCGTAGAAGCCGTTGACGCCACCACCGTTCAGTTCAACCTGAAGGCGCCCAACCCGCGCTTCCAGCTGGACTTCCTGACCGTCAAGATCGGCGGCAACACGCTCATCGTGCCCGAGCACATCTGGGCGGACGAAGATCCCTTCACCTTCAAGAACTTCCCGCCTGTTGGCTCCGGTCCTTACACGCTGACCCACGCCGACGAGACCAACTGGATCTATGACCGCAACGACGATTGGTGGGGCGCTGCAACTGGCGCACTGAGCATGCCTGAGCCGCTGCGTCTGATCTGGATCATCACCGGTAACGACCAAATCCGCACGACCCTGGCTGTCGGCAACGAAGTCGATAGCATCATGGACGTGACCTTGGGTGCCTTTGAGGCGATGCAGGCGCAGAACGACAATATCTTCGCTTGGGTCGATGGCATGCCTTTTGTATGGCTGGATCCCTGCCCGCGGCAGCTTTCCTTCCAGACGGATGTCGAGCCTTGGGACAACGCCGATATGCGCTGGGCGATCAACCACATCGTCGACCGCGACAACATCATCGAGGTTGCTTACGAAGGCGTTACCATCCCCTCGCGCACCATGTTCGTTGAATACGGCGCCATGTTCCCCTTCATCGACGCCATTGAAGACGCCGGCATGGGGCTGAGCTCCACCGCGAACCACATGGCGGCTGAAGAACTGCTGACCGCCAATGGCTACACGCGCGGCGGCGACGGCCTGTGGCAGGATGCTGATGGCAGCGTCTTGAATCTGGCGATCCAAGTTCACGAAGGTTTCATCGAGAAGCGTCGTATCACCTCGGTACTGGTTGAGCAGCTGCGCGCCTTCGGCATCAACGCCAGCTCCGCCGTTATCGCGGGACCGTCCTGGGACGACAACAAGCGCTTCGGCAACTACGAAGCCACCACCGACTGGGACGCCTGCGGTTCGGTCAACGAGCCTTGGGCTTCGATGGATCGCTACACCTCCCGTCACTATGTTCCGATTGGCGAGCGCTCCTCCGGCAGCAACCATGCCCGCTGGTCCGGCATGAACAACGAAGCGTACAGCGAAATCGTTGCTCAGATCGGTACGCTCCCGCTGGGCGATCCGCAGGTTATCCCGATGGTATTGGAAGCCTATCAGTACTTCTATGAAGACCTTCCGATCCTGCCGTTGAACCAGGCGACCAAGCTGATTCCCTTCAACAGCACCTACTGGGAAGGCTGGCCCACGTCCGAGAATAACTTCAACCACCCGGCTACCTGGTGGCAGTCGACGCATCAGATCATTGCCGAGCTGACTAAAGCTGGCATGTAAGCGAGTCTGATTTTGGGGGTGGCTAGCCCACCCCCAACCTGCCCCTATTTGCCTGAATAGGGGCAGGGCTGGCGAATAATGACTTATTGCCTAATTTGATCCCTTATGTTTTTACTTTCTGCCAACAAGACAGCGAAGAACGCTTTGTAGAAAAGGGCGCTGGAATGGGAAATATTTCACTCAGCTATGTGCTGCGCCGTTTGTTGGTGTTTTTCCTGACCATTTGGGTGGCGGCGACCTTGATTTTCATCATCCCGCGCCTGGCGCCGGGCGACCCGATCGGGGCGATGATCGCGCGTATGTCCCAACAAGAAGGCTACGTGGAAAACGCCGATCTCATCATCGAAGCCTGGCGCAAACGCTTTGGCTTGGATGACCCGCTTCATGTGCAGTATTTGCGCTACCTAGGGAATACACTGCGCCTGGACCTTGGCTATTCCTTGGGGAATTTCCCCGCCACCGTTTACGAATTAGTGGGTCGGGCGCTGCCCTGGACGATCGGCTTGGTCGGTATCGCGACGCTCATATTCTTCACAGTTGGCAATCTCTGCGGCGCTTTGCTGGCTTGGAAGCGAACGCCCAAGCTGGTGCGCTTTCTGATACCCATATCAATGTCTTTCACGTCGGTGCCGCCGGCGCTGTTTAGCTTGCTGCTCGTTTATATATTTGGCTTTCTCATACCGATATTCCCACAAGTTGGCGCTTATGGTCGTGGCATGACGCCCGGGTTAACGCTTGAGTTCGCCGGCAGCGTGCTTTATCACGGCTTCCTGCCCGCCATGTCCATCGTGCTGGTGACCTTCGGCTTTTGGGCGCTGGGCATGCGCGGCATGATGGTCACCATTGAGGGCGAGGACTACATGATCCTGGCGCAGGCAAAGGGCTTGAAGCCCTTCTACGTCTTGTATCGTTATATGATCCGCAATGCGATTCTGCCGCAGATGACAGCGCTGGCGGTGTCGATCGGCACGCTTGTCAATGGCGCGGTGCTGGTGGAGATCATGTTTGTGTACAACGGCATGGGCAGCTTGATTTATTCCGGAATTTCCAATCAGGACTTCGGGCTGATACAGGGGACTTCCTTCATCTTGATTGTGACCAGCGCGCTGGCGGTGCTTATCATTGATTTGACCTACCCGCTGATTGATCCGCGCATCAGCCTGGAGGGGAGGTAGACATGACAGTAAAGACGACGGACGCTCCCGTTGCTGGCGGCACGAAGAAAGCTGGCTTATTCAATCGATTCGACAATCCATGGCTCAATTGGAAGTTCCTGACCGGCGCTTTCATCATCGGCTTCATTTTCTTCTTGATCTTTCTGGGCAATCAGTTTTGGGATACCGAATTGGCGCTTGCGGGCCGCTCGCCGCTGAACATGCCGCCGCTCGGCTTCACCAACTGGCGCAATCAAGAGGGGATCCCCGAGCATCCGCTTGGCACCGAGAACAGCGGGCGCGACATGCTGGCGCTGCTGATTGTGGGGACGCCGCGCACGCTCGGCGTCGGCGCGATTGCGGCCTCGGTCGGCATGGGCGTCGGCATCGTATTGGGTTTTCTAGCTGGGTTTGTCGGCGGTTGGGTCGATGATGTCATCCGATTAGCGACCGACGTAACAATCACCATTCCGTCAATCCTAGTGCTCATCGTGATTCAATCGGTTTTGCCACGCATTGACCTGCTAACCATGGCGCTTCTAATTTCGATATTCGCCTGGGCGACGCCGACGCGCTATATCCGCGCGCAGGTGCTGAGCATGCGGGAGAGCGGCTACGTGCAGATGGCGCGGCTTTCGGGTGTGCCGGTGCGCGATATCATGTACAAAGAAATTATGCCCAACCTGCTGCCCTACTTGGCGGCGAGTTATATCGGCAATATGACGGGCGCGATCCTTTCGGCGGTTGGTTTGGAATTGCTGGGCTTTGGCCCGCAGCGCGTCCCATCGCTGGGCGTCACCATCTTTTGGTCGATCGAAGCAGCCGCCTTGCTGCGCAATATGTGGTGGTGGTGGGGCATCCCGACGGTGATTCTCGCCGTCGTCTTCATCGCCCTGCTGCTGATTAACCTGGGCTTGGACGAGATCGCCAATCCTCGCCTGCGCAAAGCGAATTAGCGGCGGCTGGAGCGAAAAATATGTCACAGCAGAAGAACAATGGCAGCGGCCGCGTCGTCCTCAAGGTAGATAAACTGCGCATCCATTACGCCACGCCACAGGGCGATGTCATCGCCGTTAGTGATATCAGCTTCAATCTCTACGAAGGCGAAACCCTCGGCTTGGTCGGCGAATCCGGCTGCGGCAAATCGACCACCGCCTACGGCATCCTGCAATTGGTGCAGCCGCCGGGTTATATCGTGCATGGCAGCATTGAGGTTGATGGCACCGAGGTGCTGAATCTGACGGAAGAAGAGCTGCGTAAGTTTCGTTGGACGGGGTTGTCGCTAATCCCGCAGGGCGCGATGAATTCGCTGAACCCGACCATGCGCGTCAAAGATCAGATTATTGATGTGATCGAATCGCACGAAGGCAAGCAGAACGATAAGGAAGCGCTGCGCGAACGCATCTTTGAGTTATTTCAGAATGTGGGTTTGCCCAACCGCATTTACAATATGTACCCGCATGAGTTAAGCGGCGGCATGAAGCAGCGCGTTTGCATCGCCATGGGCGTGGCGCTGCACCCGACGGTGGTCATCGCCGACGAAGCGACCAGCGCGCTTGATGTCGTTGTGCAGCGCATCGTCGCCCAGACATTGGTCAAGGTAAAAGACGAGATCGGCGTTTCGCTGATTGTCATCGGCCACGATATGGGCTTGCTAGCGCAGATTGTCGATCGCATCGCGGTCATGTATGCCGGCAAAATGGTCGAAATCGCGCCAGTGGAGAATGTTTACGCCAATCCGCTGCACCCCTACACGAAGCTGTTGATCGACTCGATTCCATCGATCAAAGAGCGCAAGCCGCTGAAAATCACCGAGGGCATCACGCATGACCCGCGCAACCCGCCCTCTGGCTGCATCTTTCGGCTGCGCTGCCCCTTCGCCTGGGAGCATTGCGCCGAGGTTGAGCCGCCTCCAATCTATGTAGAAGACAAACACGAAGTTGCTTGTCATCTTTACGATGAGCAATTCGAAGAGAGGAGGATGAATGCCCTCGCCACTCTTGCAAATTCGTGAGGCAACCAAGATTTATTCGACTGGCGGCTTCCTCGGCAGCGGGAAGAAGACGGTTGTCGCGCTTGACAATTTCAATATGACGATAGACGAATCGCCGGCGACGATCACCACCATCGCCGGGGAAAGTGGCAGCGGCAAGACAACGCTGGCGAATCTCGTCCTCGGCTTCATCAAGTTGACGTCCGGTCATATCATCTTTGACGGCGAAGACATCACCGATATGACTGAGGCTCAACTCAAAGTCTACCGCCGCAACGTGCAAGCCGTCTTCCAGGATCCATTTGGCGTTTACAATCCCTTCTATCGCATTGACCATGTCTTTGACCTCGTAAACAAACATTTCAGCCTTTCCGACAATCAAAGCGAATACCGCGATATGGTCGAAGCGGGCTTGAATGTGGTTGGCTTGTACGGCGAGGATGTGCTGCGCAAATATCCGCATCAGCTGAGCGGGGGCCAGCGGCAGCGCATCATGATGGCGCGCGCTTATATGATCAAGCCGCGGCTAATCGTGGCTGACGAGCCGGTGTCGATGGTGGACGCGTCCCTGCGCGCTTCGATCCTCGATGCCATGCTGCGCTTGCGCGATGATCACAACATTTCCTTCTTATACATTACGCATGATTTGAGCACGGCTTACCAAATCGGCGACCAGATTTACATGCTCTATCAGGGTACGACGGCGGAGCGCGGCACCGCCATGGATGTCATTGACGCGCCGCAGCATCCCTATGTTCAGTTGTTGATCGACTCTGTGCCTGTGCCCGACCCAACCGACAAATGGGATGTCAATATCAGCCTGCCCAGTGAAGAAGAGATGCGCACAGCCGCTTCTGTCGGCTGTCGCTATTATCCGCGCTGCCCACATCGCATGGACCGCTGCCTCAAGGAACAGCCGCCGCTCTTCAAGATGGACAAGCCCGAGCACGAAGCCTCCTGTTATCTCTATGAAGACCGCGAGATCGCGCCGATTGAAGCGCCGATTCTATACAGCAAGCCCAAAGTCGATGCGGCTTTCCAACCGGCGCGCCGTTCACGAGTGCCGCTGGCGGCCGCGGCGCTTGTGCTGGTTCTGGCAGCGGTGGCCGCCGCTGTTTACGCTATCAACCAGAATAATGCCGCCATCGCCGCCGAAGCGACTGCTGAAGCGCGCGCTGATGAGGCGACAGCTGAAGCCATCGCGGCCGCGACCGCCTCAGCAGCCGCTGAAGAATATGCCGCCGCGACCGCCCAAGCGGTAGCGGAAGCAGCCGAGCCGACGCCGATACCAGAGCAGGATTTCAAACTTTCGCCCGCGGGCGCGGTAGACAAGGGCGCGCTGGCGCTCAATGTGGTGACGCTGGCTGTAATCGCTGGCGAAGGCGATATTCATCGTTACACCTTTGATGGCGCAGATGGGCAAGAAGTCACGGTCAAGATTCGCACCGGTGGCGGCGGCTTGAGCGGCGGCAACCTCAACTCGCCTTATGCCACAATTTATGGTCCCGATGGCGAATATGTAGCGCCACTGGGCGATACCGCAGTCCGGCCCCGGCGCAGCTACAATGTGCAGCTCATCTTGAAAGCGGGGACGTATACGGTCATCGTTGGTCCCGCCGAAGTGGATCGCTATGGCTTGGTGGGCGATGCGCCCTATCAGATCGAAGTCGAAGGCGAAGCGCCAGAAATTGAACCGACGCCCGAGCCAACGCCGATACCAGAGCAGGACTTCAAACTCTCGCCCGCGGGCGCGGTAGACAAGGGCGCGCTGGCGCTCAATGTGGTGACGCTGGCTGAAATCGCTGGCGAAGGCGATATTCATCGTTACACCTTTGATGGCGCAGACGGGCAAGAAGTCACGGTCAAGATTCGCACCGGTGGCGGCGGCTTGAGCGGCGGCAACCTCAACTCGCCTTATGCCACAATTTATGGTCCCGATGGCGAATATGTGGCGCCACTGGGCGATACTGCAGTTCGGCCCCGGCGCAGCTACAATGCGCAGCTCATCTTGAAAGCGGGGACGTATACGGTCATCGTTGGTCCCGCCGAGGTGGATCGCTATGGCTTGGTGGGCGATGCGCCCTATCAAATCGAAGTCGAAGGCGAAGCGCCCGAGATTGAAGCGGCGCCATTGCCGCAGATAGATCCGACGCCGCTGCCTCAGCCAGACTTCATCCTGTCGCCCGACGGCGCGACGGATAAAGGCGGGCTGACCCTTGATGAGGCGGCTTTGGAGGAGATTGCGGCTGCTGATGATGTGCACAGTTACCGCTTTGCGGCGACGGCGGGGCAGAAAGTGTCGGTGAAGATTCGCACCGGCGGCAGCGGCTTGAGCGGCGGCAACCTAAACTCACCATATGGCACAATCTATGGACCCGATGGAGAATTTGTGGCGGCGCTCGGCGACACCGCGGTGCGGCCCCGGCGCAGTTATAACGCGTCTCTGACCTTGAAGACGGGTTCTTACACCATCATCGTTGGCGCAGCGCAAGTGGACCGCTACGGGCTGGTCGGTGATGCGCCCTATCAACTGACCGTGGAAAGCGCGGAGGATTAGCGCCCACAATACGAATTAGCGCATAGTCGCGCCAGCTGCAATGACTGCCCCTCCCGAAGGTCTGAGTCTAGGTGACTCGTCCAATCGCGGAGGGGTGATTTTATAGAAGCGAAATGCCTAGCGGCAGTATTCAAGTTGAGTTTGGTGAGGGAGGCAGTTGACATGCTGACACAGGAACAGATTGGTTTCTTCCACGAAAACGGTTTTTTACGCATCCCGCAAGTCTTCAACGACAAGGAAATCGCGGACCTGTCCGACAGCTTAGACCGGCTGATCGAAGACTGGTCGATCACGAGCGCTGGCTGGTCTGGTCCCTGGCGCGATGTCTATCTCGATGAAGAAGTGGAGAAGCAGGTGAAGCTGACGGCGATGCACGACCTTCACCTCTATTCCGATGCCTGGATGCGCGCCGTCACCAATGCGAAGCTGGGGAAGTGCCTCTCGCAGCTGTTGGATTCTAGTGTCGAGCTGCATCACACCACGATGCACATCAAGCCGCCGCAAACGGGGCATCCCTTCCCGATGCATCAAGACTCGCCCTTCTACGAACATGCCGACGGGCGCTATCTCGATACGCTGGTGCACCTGGATGATACCTTCCATGAAAACGGCGAGATCCGCTTTTTGGCGGGCTCGCACAAGATGGGCAAGCTGCCGCATATCCTGGAGTACCCCGATGGGACCAAGTGCTCGCCGCATCTGAATACGGACGAGTACAAGCTGGAGGATACGGTGCCAGTGCCGGCGAAACGCGGCGATGTCGTGGTATTTCATATCTATTGCATTCATGGCTCCTACATCAACCAGACAAAAGAGCCGCGCCGCATGGTGCGCATGGGCTTCCGGGACCCGCATAACGATCAAGTCGCGGGCCAGAGCATGGACCGGCCAGGTTTAATCGTGCATGGCTATCGCGAGCGGCGGGGCGATGAAGCGCTGCTAAAACAAACCTAGCGCGAGCGAAGCCCCTTGCCTACGGAAGAAGCGCTGGTCATTGGCCTAGACATTGGCGGAAGCAAAATGCTGGCGGGCTTGATCTCGCGCGCCGGCGAGGTGCAGCGCGTCAGGCAAATCGCGACGGCCCCATCGCCAGCAGAAATTATGTCCGCCGCCCAATCGCTATGTGAATCGCTGATTGCATCCGCCGGCTTGCCTGTGCTGGCCATCGGCGTCGGCAGCGCCGGTGTCATCGATGCAAACAAGGGCAGTGTCATCTTCGCCAATGATAATCTGCCCGGCTGGACCGGCACGAAACTGGCGGCGCTCGGGGCAGCTTTTGATCTGCCGATCGCGGTGGAGAATGATGTGAAGGCGCTGGCTTTTGGCGAGGCGGTCATGGGCGCGGGCGCCGATTACGATCCGCTGCTTTGCATCGCCGTCGGCACGGGCGTCGGTGGCGCGCTGATTCTGAATGGCGGCGTCTGGCATGGCGCGGACTATTGCGCCGGCGAGATCGGCAGTCTAGTCGTCGATTGGGCCGGCGATGAGCCTCTAATCCTCGATCAGTATGCCTCGGGACCAGCCATTGAGCGCGCCTATCAAGCGGAGATTGGCAGGAGCACCAGCCTGCCACTCAGGAAAATCGCCCAATTGGCGAGAACCGGCGATACGGCGGCGACTGAAGCGATCAAATCAAAGGCGCGGCGGCTGGGCATCATCCTGGCGGGCGGCGCAGCGTCTTTCAATCCAGCGGCGGTGGTGGTCGGGGGTGGCGTGCCGCAGATTGGCGCGCTTTGGTGGGAGGCGTTTGAAGCGGGCTTCCGAGAATATTTGATGCCGCCGCTTGCCACGACGCCGCTGCTGCCGGCGACCCTCGGCGTGAACGCGGTCATGCTAGGCGCGGCCATGCTGGCTTGGGACGAGGTTGGCTTGTGAACAGCGCGTCTTTTCTTAATGCCGTCAAAGGCAAGCTGATTGTATCTTGCCAGGCGCTGGAGGATGAACCGCTGCATGGCGCCGAGGTCATGGCCAAGATGGCAGTTGCGGCAAAGCTCGGCGGGGCGGCGGCGATACGCGCCAATGGTCCCGCTGATATCAGTGCGATCAAAGCGGCGGTCGATTTGCCGGTGATCGGCTTGTACAAGCAGGGCGATAGCGGCGTCTATATTACGCCGACATTTGAAGCGGCTGCCGAAATCGCGGCTGCCGGCGCTGATGTCATCGCGCTAGATTGCACCGCCCGCCCGCGGCCAGATGGCCTGCCCCTCAGCCAATTGCTTGCGCGCATCCAGCGCGAGCTCAAAGCCCCGATCTTTGCTGATGTGTCGACCCTGGCTGAGGCAAAGGCAGCCGCTGATATGGGCGTGGCGATGATGGCGCCGACCCTTTCCGGCTACACAGACCAGAGCCCAGCCCAGGCTGCCCCCGACTTTGATTTGCTTGAGCGGATGATCGAGACGCTTGCCTTACCGGTGATCGTAGAGGGGCGCATCCATACACCGGAGCAAGCGAGGCGGGCAATGGACATGGGCGCGTGGGCCGTGGTGGTCGGCTCCGCTATTACCCGTCCGCGCCTGATCACAGCCCGCTTTGCTGCGGCGCTTGAGAGCATTTGAGCCAAACGATTTATTCGACTGACCAGAGACAGGAGCAGAAATGAAAACCATCGGATTCCTTGGTGTGGCGCATGTCCACACGCCCGGCTTCATCAAACGCGTCAATGAACGCGCCGACCAATTTACGGTGAAGGCAGTCTGGGATAGCCAAGCAGCGCGGGCGAAAATCGCAGCCGAGCATCTGTCGAGCCAAAGTGTTGCCGATTACAGCGAAATCCTGGACGACCCGGAGATTGATGCCGTCATCATTTGTTCGGAAACATCCATTCATCTGGAGCTGGTCGAGGCGACCGCTGCGGCTGGGAAAGATGTCTTCGTCGAGAAGCCGCTGGGCATGGGCGCAAGTGATGCTTATGCCATGCAGCGCGCCATTGATGCCGCCGGTGTGATTTTCCAGACTGGGCACTTCATGCGCAGTATGCCAGTTTACCGCCAGCTGAAAGCCTGGATTGAGGCGGGGGCGCTAGGCACGGTCACGCGGGTTCGGCATTCGAATGTGCATCAGGGTGCCATCGCCGCCATCTTTGACCCGGGCAAGGGCTTATATGAAGACGGCTGGCTCTGGATGACCGACCCCGCGCTATCGGGCTGCGGCGGATTCGGCGATCTGGGCGCGCATTCGCTAGATATCCTGATGTGGCTGATGGGCGATGTTGAAAGCGTCACGGCGCAGGTGGATCGGCTCTTGGGCAAGTACGACTGTGATGAATACGGCGAAGGCATGATGCGCTTTGCCGATGGCGCGATCGGCACACTGGCGGCTGGCTGGGTCGATGTCTTGCGGCCCCTGCCGATTTTGCTCAGCGGCACAGCCGGCGTCGCCTATGTTGACGCTGGCAAACTCTACGTACAATCGGAGAATCTGCCGGGTAGCGATGGCGGCGAATGGACCGACTTGCCCGACGCGCTGCCCCATGCTTTTGATCTCTTCCTGGATGCGCTAAACGGGGAAGAGGTCCCTCTCATATCAGCGAAAGAAGCGGCTGACCGCAGCGCCGTGATGGAAGCCTTTTACCAAGCTGCGGCGACAAATTCGTGGGTTCAACCCAAAACAGCCTGAGAAGGAGCGGCAAATATGAGCACATTAAAGGTAGGTGTCATCGGCGTCGGCGGGATCGCCCGCACGCATATGCCGGGCTGGGAAGCAAGCCCCCATGCCGAAGTGATTGCGGGCGCGGACCTGGCGCCAGAAGCGCTGGATCGCTGGGGCGCGCAGTGGAATGTAGGCAAACTTGAGACCGATAGCGCCGCCGTCATCAACCACCCGGACATCGATATCATTGATGTCTGCACGCCCAATATGTATCACGCGCCCTTGGCCATCGCCGCCTTGGAGGCGGGCAAGCATGTTATCTGCGAGAAACCGCTGGCGCCGACCCCAGCCGATGTGCAGCGCATGATCGAAGCGCGCGACAAATCTGGCAAGCTGCTGATGACCGCGCAGCACTTCCGCTTCGCTGGCACCTCCAAAGCGCTGAAGACGGAAATTGAAGGTGGCGCGCTGGGGGACATCTATCACGCGCGCAGTTGGATGCTGCGGCGCTCTGGCATTCCCACCAGTCTCGCTTTTCTGTCACAGCAACATGCCGGCGGCGGCGCCTGCATCGATATTGGCGTACATATCCTCGATTTGACGCTTTGGATGATGGGCAACCCTGAGCCAGTTTCGGTCACTGGCGTCGCCCGCCGCGAAATCGCCAGCAACCCGAAAGCATTCGGCCGTTGGCCCCGGCACGGGCGCATCCCCGAAGGCATGGACGTCGAAGAAATGGCGATGGCTTTCGTCCGCTTCGAAACCGGCGCGACGCTGGTGTTTGAGATATCCTGGCTGCTGCATCATGATATCGAAGGCGAAGATATGCAGATGTGGCTCTATGGTACCGGCGGCGGCTCGCATTGGCCCAAATGCGAGATTTACGACACCAATTATGACAGCATGCAGCTCTACAACCGCAAGCTGAAATTGACGCAGAATATCTCTGAGCCGCATGCGCAAGAGTGCGTCGAATTCGCGCAGGCGATTGTCGATGGCGCGCCATCGCCAGTGCCGGCCGAGCAGTCGCTGCAAGTGATGAAGATCTTGAATGCGATCTACGAAAGCCAGAAGACAGGTGGCGAGGTGAAGCTCTAGCTTTGGAACCACCCCGCCCCCTAGCCCCCTCCTCGAAGCAGCAAGGAGGGGGAGGTCCCCCATTCAAAGAGTCAAATTGCCCACCGGCTTTTCTTATTTGCTGTTGGGCGATTTGCCTGGCTATGCTAAGCGCCTGCGGCACGATGGCGCCGCCCGGGGCGAAGCTGGATGGGCCGAAAGCGGGCAAATGGATTCAGGAATACGCGGGGGAATGCGCCGGGCGCGAGTCGGAGATATTGCGTATCACGCGCTTGGATGAGACAGCGATTGTCTTCGACGACTTTCATTTGCTGCGCGCCGAGGCGGGCGAATACGTCGGCAGCGCCACCTTCATCGCGCCGATGCCGGCCGATGGGCGCGAGATCCCCTACGAGATCAGCTATGCTCTGAAATTCAATGAGACCGGCGGCTTCAGCGGCAGCGAGACCATCGTCGAAGACGGCGGGCAGGGCATCGCCTGCCCGCTTGAATTGCGTTTCGTCAGCGCGGAGTAGCTGCTTTGATCTTTCCGTTCGCCTATTCCACCGGATAAGCCATTGTCGTTATCAGACTTTCGATGCGCCCGCCGCTGGCATACATGCGCGAGTATTGCACCGTTATCGGCACATCGCTGCGGACGCGGATGCCGTAGGGCACATCGAAAGGAATCTGATAGCCGGCGAGTTGCTCCGGCTTATCCAGGCGGATATGCGGGCAGCGCTTGGCTGGCACGATAATTGCCGCGATGCCCTCGACCGCCTCGCGATCTTCAAAATAGAAATCGAATATGACATTGGCGGCGTCAACTGTCGTATTCAGTATGCAGACCGATTCGTGATTTTTGTTGACCGGGTCGTCATCGGCCGGCGCCGCCAGGTAGGCGTCGGGTATCAGCCAGGTCAAAGCGCCATGTGTCGGCATGGTCACTTCTTTGGCTGCTTCTGGTAAACCGCGTTGGGGGATAATTTCAGCAGCACAAGATTGCCTGTGTCGTCATCCATACCGCGATAGCGCAATGTGCATGGCTTTTCTAGTACGCGATACCAAGACTCGCGATTTTCGAGCATGTCTCGTTCCTCGAAAACACCGTTGGGCCAAAAATATCCCACGTGATGGATGCCATAACCGCGTCTATGCACGTCTGAAGCAGCATCATGCGCGGCGGTGCGACAGTTCGCGTGCGAATTGTCCAAATCCAGTTCGGCAGTCACATGCGCTTCAATTTTCGAAATACTGTAGCTGCCCTTGGGAATCTTTATATCCGTCCATGTCGAACTTAAAGTGAGCGTTTGCTTGGTTCTCACTCTTAGAAATGACATCCAGTCGCCACCATCGTCCCACTTTTCGAGGACTTTCAATTCCAAGGTGCAACCGTTGCCATCACCCGCGCTGGTTATGATATGGCTGTCAAAGCCGATTTGACCTTTGGGCTCGGTGTAATTCGTGATGCAATCGCCGTTGATAATCTCCGTGTCTGGAGTGAAATCGCCTTCAAAGGGATCGACAACATACTCCTCGCTGTTTGCGAGCGTGACCATGAAAGTTTCGCCCTCGGCAGGCACTCTCACCCGGACGATGTTCTTGCCTTTGCCTTGCGCCAGCGCTGGCAGGGTGAAAAGCAACAAGATTAGGACGATGAGAGCGAACTTTGTTTTTGTCATGGTTATATTCCTCATATGGTATTTGCTGAATTCTAGCACAAAATTAAAGCGGTGACGCGGGCTGCCCTGCGCCACAGGCATAGCGACTGGCAGAAAATTGCCTTGCCATGTCCGCTAGTCGCCGGCTGGCCAGATAGTCTTATCGGACAATTTCAGCAAAGTTATTTTGCCCTTAGAACCATTGAGACCGCGATACCACAATTTGCATTGCTGCGGCAGGATGCGATACCAAGCATCCGAACTGTCCAGAACCGCTTTACCCTTATGTTGATAGCCTTCGATGCCATAAGTTTCGATGTTGCCATCATGCGCCTTGGGACAGCCTGCCGACGAGCGGTCCAAATCCAGCTCGGCATGAACTTCGGGTCCGCCCCACCGTATAGCGTAGCTGCCCTTGCCCAGTTTCTTTTTCTGCCAATCACCGGTCACTTTGATTTCGAGTTCTTTGCGCACACGAATGAATGTCATGGTACGATTGCCATCTTTGATCTCCGTGACGCGCAATTTCATGGCGCATCTTTTCCCTTTCGACGGGGTGCGGAGTTGGGTGTTATAACTGACTGTATTGGGTTTTACCTTGTCTAAATTGACAATGCCGGCGCAACTCGCGACAAGCTCCGTTTCTGGCGTCACCGAGGGGTCGAAGGGATCGACGATATACAAGCTGTCGGATTTTAGATTGACGGTGAAGGTTTGGCCTACGTCGGGCACATCTATACGCTTAAGGTCTTGCGCCAGCGCCGGCAAGGTGAAGAGGAACAAGAATAGGACAATAGGGGCAAGCTTTGCGCGTTGCATGGGGAATTCCTCTTATATTGTTACTCCCAGTCTAGCAGAAGAATAGGAAGTACACGCGCGGGTCAGCAGCTTAATCTATGAAAGTCGCAGCAGCCATTTAGCTGCCAACAAGCTAAAGAATTACCACGGTTAATAATAAGCACTTACTTTCTGCCCTTTGTGTCTTTGTGCTTAATCTTGCTCTTAAACCGCTCATTTGCCCGCGAAGCGCTGGCGGCGGTAGATTTCGTCGGGGCGGCGATAGACATGCCAGACTTCATCATCTGGCAGGCGGGTCGGCTTGCCCGTCAGCAAAGCGCCGTGGAAGATGCGCGCCGCTTTGACTGCCATCGCCGTGATGTTGAGGACTTCGGCTGGGCTGTCGCCTAGGGCGATCAGGCCATGGTTCCCTAGCAAGATGAGCTTGGGCGCTTCGCTGTATTCCGCCATGTAGGCGCGCACTCGCTCGCGCATGATCAGCGCCAATGGCAAGCCCGGGTCGGCATAGGGCACGAGGGCGGAGACAGGACCGCAGAGCACAACCTCATCGGGGAAGCGCCGCTGGAAGGCAAACTCGGCCGACCATTCGCTGCACATTATTTGATTGATAACGGTGGGGTGGCTGTGCCCGATGTACTTGGTGCCGCACTCGTTCAACAGCATGGCGTGGAAGCTCACTTCAATGGAAGGGCTTACCCCCCCTTCGGTCCCCCCCAATGAATTAGGGGAGAGAGCGGCATGTTGCTTGATAACCGCAGCTTGTGTGATTCTCTTCTGCTCGCTGAGTGTCTGTGGCGGGTCGTCCAGCAGCGCCAGCAGCGGCGCGAAACGCACAGCGACAAAGCCGCCTGCTTCGATATTCTGCATTTGATGGCCGCTGGCTTTGACATAGAAGCTCTTGTCATCGATGCGCATGGACGTGTTGCCCTCGCCGATGATGACATAGTCCAGCGCCGGCTCGCCTAGGGCGCGGGTCATGGCGATGAGGCTTTCGAGTGGGTGGGTCATAGCGCTACCCCCTCTAAATCTCCCCCATCGCGCTGGGGGAGACTTGGCTAAATGCTGCGTTTAGTAGAATTTGCTGGCTCGCATTCAGGTGAAGCCCCCTCGCCAATGCTTTGGCGAGGGGGCTTGGGGGGTGGGGTAAAAATCCCCTAGAAGTCGAAATCGTCGATGTTGTCGCTGTTGTAGACGAAGGGGGGACCAAGCAAGACCTCGCTGCCATTGACCACCATCAGCTCGCCGAGGTGCCCAGCCATGACCGAGCTATCGCCCGGCTGGAATTCGCCATCGATCGCCGCGCGCAGCACATAAAGCGCCGCGTAACCGAGATCGACCGGGTTCCACAAAATGACATCGCGGACGCAGCCGCTGCTGACGTAGGGCTTCATGGCATTGGGCAGTGCCAAGCCAACCACCGCGACATCTTCACAGACATCGGCTTGGTTGACGGCATCGGCGCTGGCGGGCGTGGCGACCGAAGTCAGCCCGATGATGCCATCAAGGTCTTCACCGTACTTGTTGACCAGGGTTTGCGCCTGTTGGAAGCTCAAGCCCGCGTCTTCTTGCGCTTCCAGGGTTTCCAGCCAATCCAGATCGGGGAAACACTTGTCGGCGTAAGCCCACATTTCGGAGACCCAGCGCGCCTGATTGGGCGTGGTGAAGGTCGAGGTGACGATGCCGAAGGAGGCGTCCTCGCCCTTTTGATCGACCAGGCTGTCAATCAGCGCTTTGCCAATGCCATTGAATTCGGCTTGGTTGACGAACCACTGGCGCGCGTCCGGCTCGGAATTGGCATCGTAGCCCACGACATGGATGCCGGCTTCCAAGGCTTTGCGCAGCACCGGCGCAATAGCAACCGGATCGTTGGCGGCGAACAGGATGCCATCGACGCCTTGCGTGATGTAGCTGTCAATGACTTGGATTTGGTCGTCGATATTGGCGTCGGTCGGTCCATCAGTGCTGACGGAGACATTGCCCAGTTCTTCAGCCGCTTGCTGCTGCCCCAGGGTGGTGGCGCCGAAGTAGCCGATGCCGATCAGCTTGGGCACGTCAACGACAACGATGTCCATGCCAGCCATGTCTTCCATATCATCGCCCATCATGACCATGCCGCCGTCATATTCCGGCATGTCCATGTCTTCTTCCATGTCGTCCTCGTCCATCATCTCCGCGCCCATACATTCGAGCGGGTTGACGTCGAGCTCGTCGGAGCCGTCCCAGCGTTCATGCCCGTCGGCGCTGAGCGGCATGCTGACCAGCGCCAGCAAGAGCGCCAGTATCAACGTTATTGAGAATGTCTTCTTCATGAGTGTGACTCCACTTAACTAAGTTGATGAAAGTGACTGCGATAGCTGCTGGATCGTGCCAATGGCTCTCCTTTCGCTTTGCCTAAAAGACAGAACCTTTCTAGAACTGCCGAGAGAACAAATCGTATGAGACGAGTTCAACTTTCATCTCGCTTGCGCTGGATGAAGTTATTCACAAGTATAGCAAAGATGAGCACGCTGCCGATAACGACAATCGTCGCATCGCTGGTGACCCCGTTCAAAACCAAGCCATTCTTCAGAAGCTGAATCAGCACGACTCCAATAATTGTACCCGGTATAGAGCCGGTCCCGCCGAAGATGCTGGTGCCGCCGAGTACGACGGCAGCGATCACATCCAGCTCGATGCCGGTGCCCATATCCGAGCGGGTGGTACTCACTCGTGAGACGAAGATATAACCCGCCACCGCCGACATGAAGCCGGAAAAGGTATAGATGAGGAGCAAATGACGGTTGACCGTCAAGCCGCTGAAGCGGGCGCCGATTTCGTTATTGCCGATGGCGTAGAGGGCGCGCCCCAGCCGCGTCCGCGCTAGCACGATGGCGAAGATGATCACTGATATGATAAGCAGCCAAAGCTGCGTCGGGATGCCGAGCAGCTCGCCTTGGCCCAGTTGAAAGAACCATTCGGGATAGCCACGCGCCGACCGCGCTTCGCTGATCCCCTCCGCCAAGCCCCGGTATAGGGCCAGCGTCGCCAGCGTCATGATCAGCGGCGGAACGCCCACTCGGACGATGAACAGCCCGTTGATGAAACCGGCGACTGTGCCAGTCAAGATGCCGGTGATGATCGCAAGCTCCAGCGGGAAACCAAGTTCCTGCCAAGTCCAGCCGAGCACGATGGCGGTCAAGCCCAGAATGGAGCCGACTGAGAGATCGATGCCGCCGGTGATGATGATATAGGTCATCGGGATGGCGATCAGCCCGACTTCAGCCATGAATCGACCTTGCTGCAGCAGATTGTCGACGGTGAGGAATTTATCTGTGCGCGTTGCCAGGAATAGCACCGAGACCAGCATGATCACGAAGAGCACGCCTTCTTGGCTAACGATCAGGTGGCGCAGCTTTTCGCCGGCTGTTGGGTTGCGTGGGTCTGTTCGCGTCGCCTGCACGGCACTCATCCTCCTACAGCCTTTGCCGCCGCCGCCGAATCAGGTCTGCCAGCACCGTCACCAAGATTAGCAGACCCTGCACAGTCTTCAGCCAGAAGGGCGAGACATTGATGAAGATCATCGCCGAGCGGATAAAGTTAAGCAGCAGCGTCGCCAGCGTCGAGCCGATGGCGGTGCCAGTGCCGCCCAAGATGCTGACGCCACCCACCACCGACGCGGTGATGATTGACAGCTCCAGCGCTGGCGGCGGGGTAACCTGAATGATCTGAAACTGTGTCGAATACATCACGCTGGCGATGCCTACGAATACGCCATTGAGCGTGAAGACAGTCATCAACAAGCGCCGCTGCGATAAGCCCGAAAGCCGCGCCGCCTCGGCATTGCCGCCCAAGGCATAGAAGGCGCGCCCAGTCGCGCTGTAACGCATCCATAGTACGACGACAATAGTTAGCGCGACCATGATGATAATGGGCATGGGAATGCCGAGGGGACGCATCTGCGAGAGGTGATAATCAGCCGGCATATCGGTGACGCGCTCGCCGCCGGTCCAGATGATAAGTATGCCCTTGATAATACTCAGCATGCCCAGGGTGACGACGATCGAGGGGACGCGCAGGTAAGCGACGAGAAAGCCGATGAATGCGCCGATGCCCGCCCCGACGAATAGCGGAATTAGCCAGGCGAGTGGCGACGGGACGCCAGCCACCACCAGCCGCCCGCTGATCACCGCCAGCAAGCCGATGAGCGAGCCGACCGAGATATCGATATTGCCGGTGACGATGACCATCGTCATGCCCAGCGCCGCTACCGCGATATAGGCGTTGCCCTGCAAAATATCGGAGATATTGCGTTCTTGCAAAAAGCGCGGATTAGCGATGCCCACAAAAAATATCAGCAGCAGCAAGCCGAAGAGGATGACGCTTTCTTGATTGCCGAAAAATGTGGTAACGCGATAACGCGCTTCGGGGACGGGGCGCGGGATCAATATCTGCAAGACGCAGAGGATGCCAGCGACAAGCATGATCCAAAAGGCGCTACCCATGCTGCTGATATAGCTGGCTTCATCGGCGGCATAATCGCGGAAGAAGTTGATGAAATAGACCACGACGAGCAGGCCGGCGACGCTCATCAGGATTGAGATGGGGCGGCTCGCGGCTGGCGCGATCACATTCCAAATACCTAGCAGCAGAATGCCCAGCGCCGCCAGAGGGATCAATTCCAGCCCGGTCTTGAACAAGCCTAACTCGTTGGCTTTCTTGCTCTCGGTCAGCACGGCTACAGTAGAGGGACCGCGCTCTGGCTGAATGACGAAGGGCAGCAGGAAATAGGCACCGATGATGACCAGCGCCAAGATGATGCCGATGAAATCCCGCGGCTGGCGCGGAACGGGCGCGCTTTTCAATTTGCTCATAATCCCGCTCCAGCCGCTTGCTGCGCGTTAGCGGGCATATCGCCTTCGCGCGCCTGCGTTTCCCCGCTGGCGGAGGCGCCCATCATCGCGTGGGCGATCAATTCCTGGGTGGCTTCCTCGCGCGTGAACTCGCCAACCAGGCGCCCCTCGCGCATCACCAGGATGCGGTCGCTCATTGCCAGGATCTCCGGTAATTCGCTGGAGATCATCAAGATCGCCAAGCCGTCCTCAGCCGCCAAGCGACTCATCAGCCGATGGATTTCGGCTTTTGCGCCGACATCAATGCCGCGCGTCGGCTCGTCCATGATCAGCAGCTTAGGGTTGCTGGCGAGCCACTTGCTGACGACCACTTTCTGCTGGTTGCCGCCGGAGAGCTTGTTGGTGATCTGGTCCGGACCGGTTGCGCGGATGCTGAGTTGGCTTATCGCCGTATTGGCCAGCGCGCGTTCTTTGGCGCGGCTGATGAAACTGCGATTGGAGACCGTTTCCAGCACAGCCATGGATGTGTTCTCGCGGATGGTCATCTCGCGGATTAAGCCTTGATGACCGCGGTCTTCCGGCACGTAGCCGATGCCGAAGTCTACCGCATCCGACGGCCGCGTGATCTTGACCGCTTCTCCATTGAGCAGAATCTCGCCGGATTCAGCCCGCAGCACACCGAATATCACTTGCGCCGTTTCGCTGCGCCCGGCGCCAACTAAGCCAGCCAGCCCGACGATTTCGCCGGCGCGCACCTGGAAAGAGATATCGCGGGTGAGGGGCGGGCGGTTTAGATTGCGCGCTTCCAGCACGACATCGCCGATCGCGCCCACTTGCTTGGGGAAGAGGTTATCTATCGTGCGCCCGACCATCATGCTAATTAGCTCGGCTTCGCTGGTCTCGGCGACGGGCCGCGTCCCGATATATTCGCCATCGCGCAGCACCGTCACGCGGTCAGCCAATTCAAAGACTTCGTTGAGGCGATGGCTGATATAAATGATGCTGACGCCGCGTTCGCGCAAGAGCCCGACGATGATGAAAAGCTGCTCGACATCGCTCTCGGTCAGCGCCGCGGTGGGCTCATCCATGATCAGAATCTGGGCGTCGAGCGAAAGCGCTTTGGCAATTTCCACCCGTTGTCGGTTGCCGACATTGAGCGTCCCCACCTTGGCGCCGACATTGAGATTCTCGATATTGAGATCAGCCAGCAGCGTTTCTGCGCCCGCTTCCATCGCTTCCCAGTCGATTACCTCAAAGCCGAAGCGCTTAACCGTTGGCGCGTGCCCCATGAATATGTTCTCGGCGACCGAAAGCTCCGGATACAAGCCGAGCTCTTGATAAATGGTAGCGATGCCGGCGCTGTGTGATTCGCGGGGATTGCTGAATTCGACCCGCCTGCCATCGAGTGAGATCTCGCCCCGATCCGGTTGATAGACGCCGGAGATAATCTTGATGAGCGTCGATTTGCCGGCGCCATTTTCACCGATCAAGGCGTGGACTTCGCCGCGGCGCACGTCAAATTGCGCCTCCTTCAGCGCATGCACCCCGGGAAAGTATTTGTCGATTTCTCGCAGTTCCAGCAAAGTGTCTGTCATTCGCGCGTTCGGTATCTTGTTTGGCCGGTTTGCAAGGCGGTCAAGCTAGCTATTTCAGCAAGGCGCAGAATCGCCCATAATGCTCATCCCAGCGGTCCGTGTTTCGTGGTTCGAAGCGGGCGAGTTCATCGCCGCTGCTTAGCATCGCGCGCGCTTCCGCCACGCTGCCCAATTCACCAATGGCGATCAGTTGCACGATGGCGTTGCCGGTGGCGGTCGCTTCGGCTGGTCCCGCGATGACCGGGCGCCCGCTGGCATTGGCTGTCATCTGGTTGAGCAGCGCATTCTGGGAGCCGCCGCCGATGATGTGCAGCGTGTCAACCGCTTGACCGGCGACTTCGATTAGCTGTTCCAGCACGTAGCGATATTTGAAAGCCAGGCTGACGTAGACGGTTGCCATCACTTCGGCATCGCTTTCCGGGCTTGGCTGCCCCGTTCGGCGGCAATATTCAATGACGCGCGCCGGCATATCACCGGGCGGCAGAAAGACGGGGTCATCGGGTTCGATGAATGCCTTGAATGGCGGGGCGCTCTCCACCATCGCCGTCAATTGGGCGAAGCTGTAATCGTCCCCGGCCGCTCGCCAAGTCGCGCGACACTGATCGACCACCCAAAGCCCCATGATATTTTTAAGCAAGCGCCAGCTGCCGTCGTAGCCGCCCTCGTTGGTGACGTTGGCTTGGTAGGCGGCGTCGCTGATAATTGGCGCATCCAGCTCCAAGCCGAGCAAACTCCAGGTGCCGCTGCTCAAATAAGCGCTGTTTTGGCTCGTGCTGGGTACGGCGACGACCGCGCTGCCAGTGTCGTGGCAGGCGGGCAGGGTTACATCAATGCCCTGGTAGCTTCCGATAGTCGTGCCGGGCGGCACAATTGGCGTCAGGATTTCGGTCGGGATGCCGACTGCCGCCATGATCTCGCGATCCCAATCAGCCAGCGCTGGGTTGTAAAGCTGCATGGTGGTGGCTTCGGTGAATTCACAAGTCTTTGAGCCAGTTAGCCAATAGTTGAAAAGGTCGGCAATCGTCAGCATAGAGGCGGCTTGATCGAGCAGCGGGCTGCCAGCGCGGTTCGCCGCCGCCAGTTGAAAGAGCGCGTTGAAGGGCAAGAATTGAATGCCGGTGCGGGCGAAGATTTCGCGGCGCGGCATCCGCTCGAAGACCCATTCCATCGCGCCCTGGTTGCGCGGATCGCGATAGTGATAGGGGTTCGCCAATAGCTGGTCCCCGCTATCGAGCAGGGCGTAATCCACCCCCCAACAATCGAGGCCCAAAGAAGCCGCCTCGCCCGCGGCCTCAATGCCAAGCGTGATTTCATGCCAGAGGCGCAGCACATCCCAATGCAAGCTCTTTGGCGTCTGCACCGGGATGTTGGGAAAACGATGGATCTCGTGCAGGCGCAGCGCTTCGCCATCAAAAGCGACATCCATGACGCGGCCCGAGGTCGCGCCTAGGTCGATGGCGAGGACATGTTTGGCGCTCATAGGCTCGCCCCATCGCGGTCTATATTCGAATTGGGTGAATGGCAGCAGGCAATCATGTCTGTGGGATCAATGCGCGAACCAGAATGTGGCTATTATAATCGCTGCGCCGCGCTTTGTCATCTTCTGCTTCTGCGGGGGCGGGGCAATTGCATCAACTGTTTTTTCGCCACAGAGACACAGAGGGTCGCGTAGGGCGCGTAGACACAGCCCGCCGACACTGACCGCCCGCACAGAGATTTAACTGCTTTTCTTGGTTTATTTGGCGGCGGGCTGCCCCAGCCTAGTCCAAGCTGACGGCTGCCCGACGCAAAACCACCGTTGCCTACGCATCCCTGACGGCTGCCCGACGCAATACTTCCGCTGCCTACGCAATCTTGACGGCTGCCCCACGGGAAGCCAATGCCTGCCCGACGCTCAACCTACGCCAAGCTGACGCTTACCCTATGCTAAGCTGACGGCTGCCCTACGCGCCCTTTGCGGCTATCTAATCGTATGTTAGTTTGATTATTTATAGGATAAGCTGCAATAGCTGTTTATCGTTGCACTTCACATCAAACACCAGACGAAAGGATCATGTCATGTCACAGTCATTGTTCGCAGTATCACCTAGAAAAGCTTTGCTGCTCTTGGCCGCTTTGCTGCTACTTTTCACCGGCTTTGGCGGCTATCTTGTTGAAGCGCAGAGTAATTTCGGCTACGTCTTGATGGGGTCTCGCAGGACAAATTTGCACGAGGGCTGGGGCCACGCTTACTTTGATGTTGACCGTCTGCTGATTGGCATGTCTCATACCAGCGGCAAGAGCTTCCAGGTCTGCTTCACTGGCAGCGCCACCCCAGGGACGGATTTCCATGTCTATCAGTCGTATTCCAGGAATGCTGTCACTCTGAGTGGCAATTGCTTCACCGACAGTTGGGGCTCCGGCGATTGGTTGGCTGGGGCGAAGAAACGTTATAGCGTCCTGGCTGTTAAAGACAATGTCAGCGACCCCAATGAAACCATCATCGCTACCGTATCGGAACACAACAATTCTTGGGGCGGCGGATACACCGTCGTCATCCCCTCCGTCAGACTCACCATCCGCGGCGGCTGAGGCAAAAGCCATCCTAGAGCAATTGCGAGCCGGTCCTGGCGCTTGTCAGGTCCGGCTTTTTTCGTCGATCGCCCGCACAAGCTCAACTGTGAAGGCTTCCAGCGTCGTGATATGCGCGTCAGCCAGCGCGAGGGCATCATTTGGCAAGGGGAAATCGGGGCTTGGCGCGGCCACCGCGACCATGCCGGCTGCTTTTAGCGAGCGCAAGCCATTGGCGGAGTCTTCAATGCCGAGGCTGACTTCGGGCGCGACGCCCAGTTGTTGCAGCGCTTCCAGGTAGATATCGGGCGCTGGTTTGCCGCGCGGCACATCGTCGCCATAGATCATGACTTCAAAGATCTGATCGAGCCCGGTGATGCTGAGCACAGCCTTGATGATCTCGGTGGGCGAGCCGGAAGCCAGCCCGACGCGAAAATGTCCTTTCATATGGGCGACCGATTCCAGCGCGCCCGGGCGGGTCGGCATGCGCGCTTCATAATGGGCGATGACGCGCGCCTTCATCTCGGCGATGATCTCGTCGATGGACTCGCTCAGCGCCAGCTTCTCTTGCATGACCTGCGCCCAGCCGACGGTGCTGCGCCCCATTGCCAGGCGCTGAAACTCATCCGTCCAAACCTTGCCGCGGTCACGGGCGAATTCGATGCGGGATTTGTCCCAGTAGACTTCGCTATCAACCAGGACGCCGTCCATATCGTAGATGATCGCTTCAATGGTCATTTTTTACTCGTCAACTGACATCAGAATTGTAGTCGCCCGAGAGATTCGCCCAGGCTGCGGCGGACGATTCCCGGCAAGGCGCTTCGCAATTCGGCGTCCTAAACCGCTTGCTCGGCCGGCGGGTCCACCACGCCGATGGTGAGCAGGATATTGGCGAAAATGCGCTGCTCGCCGGTGGCGATTACCAGGCAGCAGTCTTCTTTCTTCGCTTCGTCGTAAAAGGTGAAGCGCTCAAGCGGGCTCAGTTCAATAGTATCAGGCAGCAGCTTGCGGAATTCGGCATAGATGCTCGGCTCGGCGCCATCGTGGCGCGCCATGACCTGCGCCGCTTCGACCGGCGTCACGCTCAAGACCGCTGCCAGCACATCGGTGACCGTGACGATGCCGGGGGCGAGGTTCAGGTAGACGCGCTCCGCCATTGGGTTGGCGCCGGTTTCGAACGGATAATTGCCGTCGGGGATCAAGATCGTGCTGCCGTGGCCCGCCGAGCCCAGCGCGCTCAAAATCTGCGGGTGAATCAGCTTCGCGTCAATCATCGCTTACGCTCTTTCTACTAGCTTGTATCGTTCGGGCCCTACGGTGGGACCCAAGCGGACAGCCCCTATAGTCGGCGCATCGCCGCTTTGTGATGCGTTTAGAGTTTGCTAATGCGGTCGCCCACTTTGATCTCGCCATCTTGGATGACGTGGGCGTAGACGCCACGCCGCCGTTCGCGCGCCCCTGCTTCGGTCGCGGTCCACTTGCGAGCCGCCCCGCCGAAGCGACGGGCAAATTTTGTGCAGCCGGTGTGTGGCAGCTCGGATATTTGCATCACCACCTCGCCGAGTTGGATACGCGTGCCGGGCGGCAGGTTGTCCTGCGATATATCGAGATCGACAAATAGTTGATCGCCCGCTTCCGCCCAGCGCGCTTTATCGCCGGCCAGCAATTGCGCCACGCGCGAATTCATCAAGGTAATCTGTGCCTCGATTTCGTCGCCATGCCGGCGCAGCCAGTCGTCGCCCAGCAAACCGCCCGCTGTGGTGAAGCTGGCGCGCTGCAATTGCTCACGTTGATCGGGGGCGGGGCGGCGCACGATTAATTCGACCGTGCCATCGTCTTGCGGCGAGGGCCTGATTTCGCCCCAGCGCGCATCAAAGTCTTGGGTTGTCGCTGCAACTGCCATCGTAGTCTCCAGACTGCCGTGAATCATCTAATTCAAAACTATACGTCAAAAGGCGCGAATTGTCTTGATGATTCTTGCGGGGGAGTGGCGAATCGCCAGTAATGAATTCGCAAATGCTGGCTGTATATATGCTTATCATGGCTCGCCCGCGATCTGGCGATATAGCATTAAAGTTGGGCAAATGTTAGGATAGGCTTTCTTAGTGATGGCAAAGGGCGAGGGGGCGGCGGCTTATGGCGATTGAACACAGACGCTTGGGAAAGCACGGTGTATTGCTTAGCAACTTGTGCTTGGGCACGATGAACTTTGGCTGGCAGACCACGAAGGAAGATGCTTTTGCCATCATGGATCGGGCGCTGGAGCTGGGCATCAACTTCTTCGACACGGCTGATGTCTACGGCCGACAAGTTGAATATGGGCTGACCGAAGAAATCATCGGCGAGTGGTTCGCCCAAGGTGGCGGACGGCGCGATGCCGTCGTGCTCGCGACGAAAGTATTCAATCCGGTGAGCCGTCAAGAATTTCTTCCCGAGCCTAACCGGGATATCCGCAGCCTCTCAGCGTATAAAATTAGCAAGCATTGCGAGGGCAGCCTCGAGCGCCTGCGGACCGATCGTATCGACATCTATCAGATGCACCATGTTGACCGCGACTGCCCCTGGGAAGAGACCTGGACCGCTTTCGGCAGCCTCATCAACCAGGGCAAGGTGGTTTATGTCGGCTCGAGTAACTTCGCCGGCTGGGACATCGCTACCGCCTGTCATGAGGCGGCTTGGCTACATATGCTGGGCTTGGTCAGCGAGCAGAGCATCTATCACCTGGATAACCGCGCCATCGAGCTGGAGGTTATACCCGCCTGCCGTCACTACGGTTTGGGGCTGATCCCATGGAGCCCGCTGGCTGGCGGATTGTTGGGCGGCGCGCTGGAAAAAGTGGAGACTGGGCGGCGCAGTAACCCGGGCATGATGGCGCGCGTCGAAGAAAAGCGGCCCCAACTCGAGGCTTACGAAAGTCTCTGCCGTGAAATTGGGCATCCGCCGGGCGAAGTCGCGCTGGCATGGCTGCTGCATAATCCTGCTGTCAGCGCGCCGATTATTGGTCCGCGTACGATGGAGCAACTGGAGAGCGCCGCGCGGGCAACGGCGATCAACCTTGACGCTGAGACCTTGGCTCGGCTCGATGAGATCTTTCCTGGACCTGGGGGTGAAGCGCCAGCGGCTTATGCCTGGTAAAAGCGCGCTCTGGTCTGATTTCGGCTGCCTGCGCAGCGCTTGATGATGCCCCGCAATTTGTATTTCAGGTCGGCGCCCAATATCATCTGTCTACCGAACTGCAATAAGTTCGACAAGGAGCAGTTGCGATGTTTAACTTGAGGAATCACTTCGTTAGACGAGTGGCGCCGGTACTGACGCTATGTATTATGCTCGCCGCTGCCATGACGGCGCAGGCGCGGGATATTCATGTTAGAGGGGATTGCAGCCTGCGCGATGCCATCAGAGCCGCCAATTACGATACTGAAATAGACGGCTGCGTTGCTGGCGCGGGCGCGGACCGAATCATCTTGCACGAAAATAGTGTGCAAACGAAATCGATTCCCGAAATCACATCCAACATCACGCTAGAAGGCAATGGCCGCAAAGTGACGATCGGCGATAAACCAGCCTTTGTTATTGATGAGGGTCAGCTCTCGCTCAGGAATATCAACATCCGTTTTAAGATGACGCGAAACGGTGACGTGCTGACAATCGTCGATGGCGCGCTGACGCTTGCCAATGCTTATTTCCATGACTGCACCGGCGGCATGGATGTCGAAGATAGTACGATCCAACTGCTGGGGAATTCCCAAGTATGTAATCACTCGCGCGATGTCGTCTGGAACTGGTTCGATTATGCGCCGCCACCGCCACCAACCTGCGCTGTGTTGAGCCACGTCACGGTAAGGGCGGCTCAAGGTTTGGCTAACGGTCCTCAATGCCGGGATGTTGACGCGGCGGCCGTTGGCAACCAGGTGGTGTATAACGCCGGTTTCATTGATGCAGTTGATGTATTTGGCGACTTGGGGGCCGGCATCGAAGTCTGCTTCCCCCAAATTGGCGCGCTCATGTTCCTGGATGCAGCGATGGCGCCGCGCGCGGCAAGCTCAATCGCCTCATACAGCGCAAGCGGAATGACCTGCGCCTTCCTGCAACGCGCTGGGATGCTTGTGCTGGTACAAGGGCAGCCAAGCAGCGTGGCGCCGCCAGCGTCAGTGCCAGCGCTAGTGCCAGTGCCAGCGCCAGCGTCAGTGCCCCCGCCTGCGCCCCCGCCGGGGCTCAGCGAGCCCAGTGTCGAGGGCTGCCCAATCCGGACAACCGGTCATATCAACTTCCGCGCTGAGCCGTCTTTGGATGCCGAGAAACTTGGCGCAGTCTTGCGCGGCACAACAGTTGGCGCTGTCTCGCGCATCTGGGGCTGGTATGAGATTATTTTTCAAGGGCGGCGGGGCTGGATCGGCGGCCGATACGTGGACAACATCGGCAATTGCTAGTCCAGCGGGGCGCATCTGAAAGACGATGACCACTAGAGCGGCCAAAGGCGCCGCTCTTTTATTTCTCCCGCTCGCGCCAACCCTCGCGCCTCCTTCCTAGTTTACACACATTTTACAATCATCCATTGACAATAGTATTTTCTGTATATATCTTATATTCAGTAAGTTCTAAACGTTCACTATGCAAGAAAGGAACAGTCACATGCTTCGCAGTATTGTCGTATTGCTCGCAGTTCTGTCTTTGCTGATCTGCCTGCCAGTTTTGGCGGATGGTCACGACGCGACGATTGCCGACATAGTTGTCTCGTCGGCCAATTCAGATTCACCCGAGTTCACCACGCTGCTCGCTGCGCTTAGCGCCGCCGACCCAGCCATCTTGGAAGCCTTGTCGGACGCGGACGCGCAGTTGACCGTTTTCGCGCCGACCGATGCCGCATTTGCCGCTTTAAGCGTCGCGTTGGGGGAAGCAGCTTTCCAGGAAATCTTGTCGGAAGATGGCAGCCCGCGCTTGAACGAAATTCTGCTCTATCATGTTCTTGATGGCTTGGTTGGCTCGGCGGATGTGATCGCTGCGCTTTCCGTGGCTGATGCCGACGACATGGGGCAGGTTAGCGCTCCCGTAGTTACGCTTAGCGGGCAAACCTTCGATGTCGCCGGCGCAATGGGGGAAGACGGGCTCGACCTCTCGGCCGGTATTGGCATCGGGGAAGCCAAGCTCATGCTTGATATGCTTGATATCGAAGCCAGCAACGGGGTCATCCACGTTATCGACGCGGTCTTAGTGCCTGAGCTGCGCACGATTGCGGAAATCGTCGTCGAGCTGGCCGGCGCGGAAGCGCCTGAGTTCACGACGCTGCTGGCAGCGGTGAGCGCGGCTGACCCGGCTGTGTTGGAACTGCTGGCTGACCCGGCCGCCGCCGTCACGGTATTCGCGCCGGTTGACGCCGCATTCGCCGCTGTCGAAGGCTTGGACGATATTGTCGCCGATACGTCTTTGTTGACGACTATCTTGCAGTACCATGTTCTGCCGGGCGCTGTCTACAGCTTCCAGCTAGGTGGCTTGCTCGATGACATGGGGCAAGCGATGGTCGACATGGCTAGTGGCGCCACCGCCACAATTTCTATGAGTGATATGGCGGTCATGATTAACGACGCCAATATCCTGCTTGAGCTGGTGGACATCGAAGCTAGCAACGGGGTCATCCATGTGATTGATGCTGTCATCGTACCCAGCGCTTAATGACCAGCCGTTCAACGCAGTTCGCCGCGGGGAACCCCGTCTTCGGATGGGGTTCTTTTTTTGTCGATCCCGTGGTCGCTTATCCTGTGTAGGCTTGGTGAAGCAACTCGGCAATGTGCAGGACTGGCAGCGGATTCCCCAGGCGCGCCAGCTGCTGGCGCATTTGGGTGATGCAGCCGATATTGCCGGAGACAACCAGGTCCGGCTCGGCGGCCAAGATGGACTCGATTTTGCGTCGCCCGAGCTCCGCCGCGATTGCCGGCTGATCGATGTTGTAAGTACCAGCTGAGCCGCAGCACATGCCCGCGTCAGCGATGCTCAGCAGGCGCAGGTTGGGGATCTGATTCAACAGCGCTCGCGGCTCGCTTTCAATTCCCTGCGCATGCAGGAGATGGCAAGCGTCTTGATACACCACGCGGCGCTCGCTTTCAAATCCCGCCGGTTCTCGTAAACCGAGTTCGGCCAGATAGGCGCTGAAATCCATCACTTTCTGTGAAAAAGCGGCTGCGCGATCGACGTCGCTTTCCCCCTTGAACAGCAGTTCGTAATCGTCAATGCCGGAGCCGCAGCCGGCCGCCGTTGTGAGGATGGCGTCGACATCGGCTGGGAATTGTGCGAAGTTGCGTCGGGCGAGCTGCCGCGCCTTTTCTTCCGCGCCGATATGCAGCAAGATCGACCCACAGCAGCCCGCACCGGGCGGGTTATGGACCTCGACGCCATTGGCTGCCAGCAGCTGCGCCGCCGTGTAATTGATTGCCGGCGTCAGCACTTGCTGGACGCAACCGGGCAGCAGCGCTACCGTACCGCGCCGTTCACCTTGGGCGGGCAATACGGCTGGCATGGGTAGGGGAGCGGGCAATTCCGCCGGCAGCAAATTCAGCATCGACGCAAAGGCAGCGGGCAAGGCCTTGCCGAGCGCCGAACCAAGCTTGCCCGCTTGCGCCGCCAGCCGAAAGCGCTTGGGGTAGGGCAGGGTCTCCATCACCAGTTTCCGCGCCAGCGCATCCAGTGGCGCCCGCTGAAGACTTGCTTCCTGCAGCCCGCGATAGCTCACCAGCAAGTCGCCATATTCGACGCCGGAAGGGCAAGCGGGCACGCAAGCCATACAGCCGAGGCAGCGGTCGATATAAGGCTGCGCGTCTTCGGCGGTGAGCTGTCGTTCCAGCACATTTTTCATCAGATAGATGCGTCCCCGCGGCGAATCCATCTCTTCGCCCAGGAGGCTGTAGGTGGGGCAGGCGGGCAGGCAGAAGCCGCAGTGCACACATTTTTCGATGGCAGTCGCCATCTCCGGCGCTCTTAGGTCATCGCTCTGAATCTGATGTCGCATCTTTAGTCTTTCGCCATAGAAACACCGAGATTGAATCTCGTGCCTCCCTTAAATCAGTTTATTCTGCGGATCCAGCGCCTGCTTGACGCGGGCGGCCAAAATATGCTCGACTGGCGCGCCGATGATGGCAGATTCGACGGCGCCGCGCAGGCACAAACCCGTCAAGCCGCTTGACCTTAGCGCTTCTTCAAGCCCGCTTATGTCTTCGGTCGCTACCCAGGCGATGTTGCCGCCAAAGCCATAGCGCCGCTGATCATGGGCGATCAAAGCATCAAACGCGGGAATCTGCTTCGGCGATAGCACAACTTTCACCAGGAACTCGCCCCTCAGCTCCGCTAGCGGATCCCATAGCGCCGCGCAGTCATCAAGGGCCTTCTGCTGGCGGGCGGCGGTTTCGCGCGCGATAGCGGCGGAGAAGCGCTCGACACGCTGCGGCAACGTTTCTTCGTAGCCAGCCAGGCGCGTCAGCAGGTGCCAGCTTCCCGTCGCTGGCTGGAGGTCCAGCGCATCCAGTTCAAATGAGCTCTGATTGAGAAAAAAGATGGCGGCGAGCGCGTCTTCCAGCGCGGCAAACTCAAAGCCCAGGCTGCGGAAACGCGGCGCATCGGGGAAGACCTTGAAGGTCAACTCAGTCATGATGGCATAGCGCCCCAAACTGCCGACGAGAAATTTGCTCAGGTCGAAACCGGCCGAATTCTTGACCACTTTGCCGCCGACACGAAAAGCCCGCCCCAAGCCATCCACTACTTCCGCGCCCAGGATAAAATCTCGAACGCCGCCATAACGATAACGGCGAGAACCAGACAGATTGCTTGCCACCGTGCCGGCGATGGTCGCGCGCTCTGGCAGCAGCGGGTCAAATGGCAGGTATTGCCCACGCGCATATAGCGCCGCGCTCAAGTCTCGAACTGGCGTTCCGGCGCGGGCGGTCACGGTGTATTCGCTTGGCTGATATTCGATGATGCCCTTCAAGGCGGAGAGATCGGCGCGGGCGGCGCCGTTGAGGCTAGTGTGCAGCGCTGTCTTGCTGCCGTTGCCGACGGCGTGAATTCGCTTGCTATCTCGGATTAGCGTCTGCAGCTCGACGACTGTTTTGGGCGTGCTGGTGCTCATTCGCGTGAGATCACTCCCGCCCGTTCTAGAGGATGCATGCCGCGCTGCGCCAGCGCGGGCGCTTCTCCACCGGGGAACATCTTACCGCGATTGGCGATTTCATTGGGGTCGATAGCCAGCCGCAGCGCCTGCATGATGTCAATTTCCTCTTCACTGAACATCGCCGGCAGGTAATCGCGCTTCTCCATGCCGATGCCATGCTCGCCGGTGATTGAGCCACCAAGATTGATGCAGAGCGCCAGTATCTCGCCCGCCAGCGCCTCAGCCTTCTCCAGTGACCCTGCTTCGCGCCCGTCGTAGAGAATCAGCGGATGCAGGTTGCCATCGCCGGCGTGGAAGACATTTGCCACCTCCAACTGGTACTTTTCTTTGAGCGTGTTGATTTCCACCAGCGCTTCGCCCAGACGGCTGCGTGGCACGACGCCATCCTGCACGATGTAATCGGGGCTGAGCCGACCAACAGCCGAGAAGGCTCCCTTGCGCCCCTTCCAGATGCGCGCCCGTTCCGCCTCACTTTCGGCGACGCGCGCTTCAAAGGCGCCCGAGTCCTTAATGATGCCCCACAGCTGCTCAAACTCCTTGTTGACCTGCAGCGCCTCGCCCTCTAGCTCGACGATGAGGAGCGCCTCCGCATCGGGGTAGCCAGCCTTGACCGAGGCTTCCGCCGCCTTGATCGCCAGCCGGTCCATAATCTCCATCGCGCCCGGCAGCAAGCCAGAAGCGACTACCATTGATACGGCATCGCCTGCGCGCCCCAGGTCATCATAAGCGGCCAGCACCGTGCGATAGCGCTCGGGCTGCGGCATCAAGCGGACGGTGACCTCCAGCGCGATGCCGAAGAGCCCTTCGGAGCCGACGAACAAGCCGACAAGATCAGGTCCAATGCCGACGCCTTCGACGCTTTCGCTGCCGAATTGCGTCACCGCGCCATCAGCCAGCACGACCTTCATGCCCAGCACGTGGTTGCTAGTCATACCGTATTTGAGGCAATGGGCGCCGCCGCTATTAAAGGCGATATTACCGCCGATGGTGCAGATCGACTGGCTCGATGGGTCGGGCGCGTAGTAGAGGCTATAGGGCTGCGCCGCTTCCGTGATGCGCAGGTTGATGACGCCCGGCTCGACCACAGCGATGCGCTGCTCTGGGTCGATTCTTTTGATGCGATTCAGACGGTTCAAGCCGATGGTCAAGCCATCGGGAATCGGCAGTGAGCCGCCAGACAGGCTGGTGCCGCTGCCACGCGCGACAAAGGGTACCGCCATCTCGTGGCAGAGCCGCACCGTGGCGATGACTTCCGCTTCATTGATAGGCAAGACCACCGCGCCCGGCTTGGCGCTGAAGGCGGTCAAGGCATCGGATTCGTAAGGCAGCAATTCCACATCGCGGGTCAAGAGCCGGTCGGCTTGGTAGATCTTTTCCAGGGCTGCTACAAACGCTCGATTCATGTTCTTAGCCTTGTCTATCAGGCGACCAAAGTCCTGACTCTTTGAGCATCCGCAGTATCACAGCCGTGGGCCAAGTGTCTAACTCACGGCGGCGGTCGATAAATAGCAGAATCCGTTTTTCCGCGCCTTCAAAATATAGCACACGGAAACCGCCTCTCTTACCTTGGCCCGTTGAGCTATCTTGAACACGCGCGCCGTATATTGGTGCCGAACCCACACCACGAGCGCGCTTATGTGGAACCTCGCCAACAGATAGCTTTTGCTTGAAAATCGCGAGATCGAAAGACAGTTTCGGATTCCTCTTGGGCTTCGACAACGCTTTCACTTGATTGTCAAATTCAGGTGTGGAAACTACCTGTTTGTGTTCCATCTAAAATACGATCCTGTAGCTCCACAATTAGCTCATCGGCGGGCCTCGTCCGACCCTGTGCCATATCTCGGAAGCTTCGAGCAAGGCTCTCTTCTTCCGCGAGCGCTTCTGAATATTCAAAGATGCTGTTCTCACGTTGCTCAGGATAGAGAAAATAGATCGCTCGCACCAGCTCGTCAAACGAAGACATCCTGGAAACCCAGTCGACAATGCGTTTAAGGCCAGATTCCAAATCGTCCGGTAAACTATATCGTCTCCAAGATACGGCTTCAGTGACCAAGCGATACAAGGGGCGGCCGCCTTCGCCGAGAAAAGCCTCGATCAGCGGACCTTCACTCAACCTCTCTACATCGGTATAGATCTCTTGCGCGAAAGGACCATACATATATGGGTGAAATTGATAGAAATTCTCTGGCAATTTGCCCTGGAATTCCTCGCCCACCAAAAATGCTGACTTCTGCAGTTGCACCCGGCCCAATCCACGGTCACCTGCCGCCGCGATGATGGCGATCAATACACTTTCTCTGTTCGCCACCTTTCCAGACATTTCACACCTCCGTTTGTTCTTTGTGGCGCATCTTAACCCGCTGTCTGCAACCGCGCCTCGACCTGTTTGCTAAGCTTCTTCAGGGATTGCTTGGTGATTTGTTTGGCTGCCACATCAAGCAGGCGCTGCCCGACCGCGGCAATCTTCCCACCGATGCGGGCGTCGCCGGCATAGTGCATCACCGTTTTTCCCGCGTCCTGCTCCAGGCGGATTGTACCCGCTCCTTTGACGTGCCCGGCCGGTCCCTTGCCTTCCACGAGCAGGCGGTAGCTCTCCGGCGGATTCACATCGACCAGTTCAAATTGCGATTCGAACTTGCCATTGACCGGTCCCACGCGCACGGACAGTTTGCTCTGATATTTCTTCTCGCCGATTTCTTCCAGTCCCTTCGATCCGGGGATGATGCTGCCGAGGACGTCGATGTCCATCAGCACATCCCAGACAAGCTCGCGCTCGAATTCAAAGTCATAGCTGCCTTCAATGTGCATCGCCGTTCTCCTTGCAACATTGTCTATCGATTTTTCTGAAAAGACTCACCAACCCTTTTTCCAGGGACCGTTTTGCCTCTTTATTCACGTGATGAGGTAGGCTGGCTTTAAGGCCAGCAGCCAGACTTAAACTCAGATTGAGGTTACCCTCATACTTCACAATGGCGCCTGGCTCATTGCTGAGTTTAAATTTGCCTTTGCTAGAGACCTTAATTGCGCCGTTCTTGCCCCATACATATAGTCGGAAATGCTTTGGCTTGTCGAGGTCCCCCAACTTGATAGTCGTAGCCAGCTTGCCCTTGATGGCTGGCATCTTCAACGGCAGCTTGCCCTTGTACGTATTATTGCCAGTCTGCTTCAAGCCTTTTAGTCCAGGGATGACGCTTCTTAGGCATTCAATATCCACCAGCTTGTCCCAGACCTGTTCGCGGTCGCCGCATTTGAACTCGTGCTCGCCCTTGATTCTCATGCTCAACTGCTCCCAGCTGAATAGGCATATGATAATGAACTTCGGGCGAAATTACGAACCTGGCATCTGAAGGGAGTGGTGAATTACTGATATAGGAGTTTGTAAAGGCTCCGACTCAGGATTTGCTGGAATGCTCCCCTCCATGATTCATCGGGGAGGGGCGCGCCGCGTAGACACAGGCGGTCGGGGTGGGGAGCGCCGCGTAGACACAGGCGGTCGGGGTGGGGTTTGAAATGGGCATATCAATGAAATTCACCACTCCCCATCTGAATTCATGCCTCAGCGGCGGCGCTGTGCTGCCTGGTTTTGAAATTCCCGTTCGCGAAATCTTCCCCAGCCCTTAACCCGCGCCCACCCGCAGGATGACCTTGTTGATGCCAGCTTCATAAGCCGCGTTGCTGGCGTAGGCTCGCGCTGTCTGCGAGAGAGAGAAGCGATGCGATACCAATTCCTCCAGCTTGACTTTTCCCGCGGTCGCCAGGTCAATCGCGCGCGGATAGGTATGTTTCATGCGGCGCGACATCATGATCGTCAGCCCCTTGCGCCGCGCCACCGAATGCTTGAGCTGCAGCTTATCATCAGAGGCGATGCCGACCAGCACTAGCCGCCCGCCATTGCGCGCCATATCGGCTGCTTGCTGCACCGAATGGTCAGCCCAAGCGGCTTCAATCGCCACATCGACGCCGCGCCCGCCGGTGGCCTCCATGACTGCGCCGATCGGATCGCATTGGTCAACATTGCCGGCTTGAGTCGCGCCCCATTCCCGCGCCTTTTGTACCCGCCAGTCCAATTTATCAAAAGCGAAGACTTGGGACGCGCCCGCCAAAGCCGCCAGCCTAGTGATGAGCAAGCCAACAGGTCCCGCCCCGAGCACCGCTACTGTGCTGGCGATGCGTATCTTGCTCAGGTCGATGGCGTGGATGGCGACGCCGAGCGTCTCCAGCAGGGGACCCGCATCGTCGCTGAGGCTGTCTGGCATGGGAAAACAATTGCGCGCGCTGACGTTCATCCGCTCGCGCAGGGCGCCGTCTTCGGGGAAGAGCCCGTAGAAATAATGATTAGGGCAAAGATTGGGGTGCCCATACTCGCAGAGTTCGCAGCGCCAACAGGGCACAGCCGGCTCAACCGCCACGCGCTGCCCCACTTGCAGCGGCTGATGCTCCCCATCGAGCGCGCCTGCGCCGACCGCGGCGACCTCGCCCATGAATTCGTGCCCGAGCACAAAAGGCTGGCTAGCCACCGTATAGCCGATGCGGCCCGTCTCGTACAGGTGCAGGTCGCTGCCGCAGAGGCCAACCGTCTTGATTGCGAGCGTGACTTCGCCGGGTCCAGGTGGCGCTGGCGCCGGCTCATTGGCGATGCGGATGTCCTTCGGCCCGTGCAGTCGTGCGACTTGCATCTCGATGCTCCTGTGATTTTCTCTGCGTAAATCTATCACCATCGCGCGGAAACAAAAAGAGGACGGCCGCACCGTCCTCGCTTTAGGGTTGCCTTTGCTGTGGCGCTATTCGCTTGCGGCCTCCAGCGTCGCTCGCTGCTCGGCGATCATCGCATCGCTGCAATGCAGGCTTGCAAGGAATGCTGAATCGTCTAGGCTTTGGGGGCCACTCGCGGCCAGGAAGGAGACGCCTGCTTGCACAAGCGAATCGAGCATCTCCGCTGGCAGCTGCAATTTTCCATTCACCAATTCGACATCGGTGAAGGCCGCGGCCGCCGCTTCCAAGATGCCCATTACGGTGGCTGAATCCATGCCGCCGAAGTAGTCCTCAAGCAGTCGCGGCGATAGCTGTAGCATTCCGCCCGTCACCGCCAGGTCCGCTGCCGCCAGCAGCTCGTCGTCAATCTCAATATCCTGCGCGCGAGCCAAATCCACATTCATGCCAACAGCCAAGCCCTCAACGGAGCCGATGCCGGTGTTAGCAATATCGATTTCGTCGTTCAGGTAGGCTGCCAACACAATGCCCGCGTCGATGCCTTCTTGATAGTGGCGGAAACCGCCGATGCCTAGTGTCGCGCCCAAAGTAACCCCACCGGTAGTGACATGGTAAATCGGTATGTCATATTCCATAGCGACGCCTGCGATGATGGGCATACCCAGTGTAACTAAATTATCCGCTGGCAGCAGAAAGACTTCTACGCCTTTGTCGATGAGCCCTTGTGTCGCGGCGCGCAAATCTGGCAGCGCGACAATCGCGGCGGTTTCGACAGTCATTCCCAGTGCTGCAGCGTTTTCCTGTATGCTTTCTACGCCGAAAGCGCCAGGCAGACTAGCCGAGTGGAATATGGTGCCGATGGTCTGCAAACCAGGGTTGTACAATAGCAGCATCGGGACAATCTCTTCATACGGAACGCGGGCTTGGATGCCAGTAACATGATCGGGTTTGATGCAGGGAGCATCCGCAATCCCGGAATAGAAGGGAGTGGATACGCCCGTAAACAGGACGACTGGCGGGTCATCCATATCTAGTGTGGTCTCCACAGCAGTCACGGTGACCACTGTTGTTGTCGTGAGCAGGACATCCGCGGCTTGATCGATGGCATTGTCAATCATAATGGGCACTAGAGACAAGTCAAAGTTGGCAGTTCCCCAAATGATGTTGAGGTTTTCGCCTTGCAGGTCCTGGCGTTGAGCCAACGCGGCGCGTTCTTCCGCATTGATGAAGCCCCGCGCTAGCAGCGCTTCTAGGATGGCGTTTTCTGTTACATCGACATTAACAAATTCGCCCAGCCCCAAAATCGCGATGGTGGGCTTGTCATCGTCTTGCGCCAGGGCGGCCGGCATCAACAGCAAAGCCAGAACGATTAAACCAAGCAATGTTTTCCGAAGCATGTGAAACTCCCTGAATTATTCGATTTGATTTACTCAACTGCCGGCGTCCAGCGCCGCTTGCTGTTCGGCGATCATTTCAGGCGTACATTCCAGCCCAGCCAAGAATTCCAGGTCGGCTGCCCGCCGCTCTTCCAGGTTCATCTCGGGCAGGCTGGGGGGCCGCCGATCTTGCGTGCTCTCCCCGCCTTCGATGACATAATCAGCCATTGCCCGCAGGTCGTCGGAAATACTGATGCCCGCCGCCGCCGCTGTATCCAGGTTCAGCGCCACCCCGAGGCTGGGCAAGGCGTTGATGGCGAGCTTGGCTAGGTCGATGCTGCCCTCAAGATGCGCGGTCAGCATGCGCCCGACGATGACGCCTTCGCGATAAAAATCATTGAAGCCAGCGCCAACATGCGCGCCGCGGATGACATTGCCGACCGCCGGCGAAATGACCGGCACGCCGTATTCAGCCGCCACTTCTGTGATGGCGGATAAGCCGCTGATTTCGAGCGCGCTGGTGGAGAGCACGAGCGCTTCAATGCCCGTGTCCATCAGCGTTTCCGTGGCGACTGGCACATCGGAGAGGCTCGCTATCGGGGCGGCTTCCACCGTCATGCCCAGCGCCTCGCCATACTTGCGGATTTGCTCGTATCCCCTGACGCTGTTTGGCGCCGCCGCATCCACCAATGTGCCAACCCGCGTCAATCCCGGCGCCTGCAGATGCAGAAGCGACATGACCTGATCGAATGGAACTTGCGCCTGAGTTCCCGCAATATGCGCTGGTTTCAGGCAGGGCGCGTCGGCGATGCCGGCGGTGTAAGGCGCGGACACGATGCTGAAGAGGACAAGCGGCGGCTGCTCCAGGTCGGCTGTCAGGTTGGCGGTAATCTGCGCCACGGGCGTCATGAGCGGCAGCAGGATATCCGCGCCCCGGTCCAGCGCATTTTCCACCATGAGATAGGCGGTCGGGAAGTCCATGCCGCCATCGCCCCAAATGAGATTGACCTGCTCGCCTTCCAAGTCCTGGAAATCGTTCAACAGGGCGCGCTCATCCGCATTGATCTGCTCGTAGGCTTGCAGCATATCCAAGATGCCTTTGCGCGTCAGTTCATTCAGCGGCGTCTGGCCAAAGCTCATGATGGCGATTGTTGGCTTGTCCGCGTCTTGCGCCAATGCAGATGGCGCCAACAGCAAAGCCAGAACGATTAAACCAAGCAATGTTTTCCGAAGCATACGCAACTCTCCCTGAATTATTCGATTTGATTACTCAGCCGCCGCAGCTAGCGCAGCCTGCTGCTCGGCGATCATGTCGTCGGTGCATTTCAGCCCGGTGAGGAATTCCAGGTCAGCCGCGCGGCGTTCTTCCAAGGGCATGTCGGGCAGCGTGATATTGACTTCCGGGTAAGCCGCGGTGACCCCTTGCGCAGTCTGCCCATCCTCAACAATGTATACGGCTCCGTCCAATAGCGTTTGCGAAATCTCAACATCTTGGAGATCGGCGGCATCGAGATTCACGGCAAAGGCGAAGTCATCACTTTCGTAAATGCTCGTCTCGCTGATATCGATGTCACCGTTGAGATGCGCAACCAGCATATTTCCCGCGATCACCCCCTGTTTGTAGAGGCCGAAGAAACCGCCGCCGATCGTCCCGCCGCGATAGGCGTTCTGTGGCGCGGAGAAGACCACCGGCAAGCCGTAGTCATAGGATAGCGATAGCAGCCGGCTAAAACCTTGAAAGGTAAAGATAGGGACGATGATGGCCTCTGCGCCTTTGTTCGCCAGTTCGTCGACTGCTTGAAACAAATCAGGCGTCCCTATAATCGCTTCCACTTCGACGGTCAAGCCAAGCGACTCGCCGATTTCCCGTATCTGCCCCGCGCCAACTTCGCTGGCGCGCTGTTGTGGCGAGTAAATGGCGCCGACCACTTTCATAGCCGGGTCTTGCATCAAAAGCAGGGGGACAATGTCTTCATAATTCGTCACCGGCACCGTCCCGATAACAAAGTCGGGTTTGATGCAGGAAGAATCGGCAACGCCCGTGATGTAGGGTCCTGAAGTCACCGTGAAAATCAGCTTGGGCGGGTCAATGAATTCGTGGATGGCGTAATAGGCGATCTGGGTCATCTGGGTGGTAAAGGTGAGGAAGACATCAGCGCCCTTGTCGATAGCCTCCTCAATAATGGCATTCGCCTCCATGCGGTCAAACAGCGCGTCGCCGTAAATGACATTGATCCGCTCGCCTTCAATCGACTGTTCGTCATTCAGTCGCGAGCGCTCTTCTTCGTTTATGAAGCCATAAACTTCCAGCACATCCAGGATGGCTTTTTCAGCAAGGGCAACATTGCTCGAATCCCCCCATTTCAAAAAGGCAACCGTCGGCTTGTCGTCAGCCTGCCCTATTGCCGACGGCGCAAAGAGAAGCGATATAAATGTCATTGCTAGGGCAGCTACTCGCGTCATTGTGTTCCTCCAGCGGCACGAATCAATTGCTGTTTAATCGTCACTTTAGCGCAGGGCTTGGCGCTTGGCGCCTCCTGCCAGAATATCATTCAACGCTTCTAGAGGCTTAGCCGCCGTGTTGCCTTGTGCCGACTGATGAATGGATATAGCCCGACGCCTAGCTGAGCAACTGCTTGTCGGAGAGCTCGGCGCCATCTTGCAGCGAATGGAAGCGGTCGATCAGATCCGATGGTTTCAGGTTGTTACGTTCTTCACCGGCGATTTCGAACTCTATCCTTCCCCGATTCATCATGAGCACCCGATCGCCCAGGTCGCAGGCTTGCTGCATGCTATGGGTGATCATGACCACGCACAGGTCATTGGCTCTGGCTAGCTCTTGCGTCAGCGCGATCACTTGCTCGGCCGCGTTGGGATCCAGCGCGGCGGTGTGCTCATCGAGCAACAGCAGCTTGGGCTTGGTCAGAGTCGCCATGACCAGGGTGATTGCCTGCCGCTGCCCGCCACTGAGGAGCGCGACATCGGCGTCCAGGCGGTGTTCCAAGCCGAGGTGCTGGCGTTCCAATTGTTGGAAGAACCACGCCGCCTCCGCCTTCTTGACAGCGCGGCGAAAACCAGCGTTGCGCCCATGAATCGCCGCTAGTGATAGGTTCTCGCGGATGGTCAAGCCTGGGCAAGTGCCCAAACGGGGGTCTTGAAAAACGCGCCCGATATAATGGGAGCGTCGGTGTTCGGGCCAATAGGTGATGTCCTCCCCGTCCAGTTGAATACGCCCGCGATCAGGCTCGGAAGCGCCCGATATCACGTTGAATAGCGTGCTCTTGCCAGCGCCATTGGAGCCAATAACGGTGATAAATTCGCCGGCTTCCACGTGCAGCGAAATATCGCTAAGCGCGCGCACTTCGTTAGGCGTACCAGCGTTGAAACTTACCGATACATGATCGAGAGAAAGCATCTTAAGCGCCTATCCGCCATGTCTCTGTCGATAAGATTTCCAGCGGTCGTAGAGCCGCGGTGTGCCTAGTGCCGCCAGCACCACCAGCGCGCTAACAAATTGGATATCGGTTGTTGGCAGATCCAAGGCGCTGAAGATCCAGGCTCGCGAAATATCGAAGACGAGCATGCCAGTCACAGCTGCGACGAGCAGCTGGCCCACCGTGCGCGGGCGCAGCAGCACCTCGCCGATAATCACCGCCGCCAGCCCGCGGACGATAAGCCCAAAGCCCAGGCTCACGTCAGCAAAGCCGAATTGCTGTACAACCATTGAACCAGCGACCCCAGCCAAGCCATTGGCAACCATCAGGCAAATGATAATCATCATATTGTGATTTAAGCCGGTGGCGCGAACCATCTGCGGGTTCTTGCCAGTCGCGCGGATCGCCAAGCCGATTTCGGTGCGCAGGAACCAGTAAAGTATGCCCAGCACGATGAGGACGATGAGGCCGAAGAGAATGATTTCCAGCAGATTGGTTGATTGCCGGCGCATTTGATCGCCGAATTGTTCGACCAGCCAGCCGCGAAAATCTTTAGAATAACGGCTGATCAGCGTTTCCTCGCCGAGCAAGGGGATATTGCTCTTGCCGCCCATCACATGGAGGGTAACCGTGTAGGCGGCGGTAATAACGATAATGCTGGCGAGCAAGCCTTCGATTTTGAATATGATGTCTATCATGGCGGTCGCCAAACCGGTTAGCGCGCCGGCGACGAAACCAATTAACACGGCGAACTCGGGGCTGTGCCCGTTGACGATCAGAATGGCGCAGGCGGCGCCGCCGATGGGAAAAGCGCCATCCACCGTCAGATCAACAAAGCCTAATATACGAAAAGTTAGAAAGACGGTCACGCCAGCCAAGGCGTATCCCAAGCCCTGCCCAATCGCGCCGATATTGACATTGCCGAATGACATGAAAGCGGCCACGACGATCGTTAGCAAGATGCCGCGCAAGATGAAACTTTGATTCGCCCTCAATGAGGACTCCTGCGTTTGGTTGGCGGCTGATGCGGTGGTGGTCATTGTGCGCTGCTCTGCTGTCTAGTTAAGTCGCCTAGCTTCAATACAAGCTTAGCCTATATTTTAATGCAGGACATCATACAGTGTCGAGTCAGCTTACATGAATTGCCCTGCATGAATTGTTCATTCTCGTGGGCAAAAGCCGATATGGTAAGATATGCGTTGTTGGTAGGACAGGGGAGTGTCAGGCGAAACGCTGTGGTTCATAAGCATCCGATAGACAAACTGACCATTGAAGGCTTTCTGTCCTTAGGGAATGTCGACTTGGATCTGCGTAGACTGAATGTCCTCATCGGGCCAAATGGTGCTGGCAAGAGCAATCTAATATCCTATTTCAACATGTTGCAAGAAATGGCAGAAGGACGCTTACAGAATTGGATTACCGAGCGGGGCGGCAGCGACCGTATATTGAGTTACGGAATTAAGGAAACTCAACAGATCATATCGCGAATTGACTTTGGAGAAAACGGGTACGGGTTTATTCTCAAGCCCAATGCTGAAGGAAAGCTATTTTTCGAAGATGAAAGACTACTTTACAGTGGGGGCTTTGATGATGAAGGAATTCGGATAGGTTCAGGTCATTATGAAGCAATGTTGAAGTCGGAAATTGTACCCGGCCAATATCTGAGATCGGATTACTGCTACGCCTCGATTTCAAATTGGAAAGTTTTCCACTTTCACGATACCAGCGATACTGCCCCAGTGAAGCGCTTGGGTGAATTGCATGACAATGAGTATTTGCGGCGTGACGCCGCCAACCTTGCGCCTTATCTTTACAGGCTGCGTGAAGATGATCCGCATACTTATAGCCTGATTCGAAAGATTGTACGACTAGCAATTCCGTTCTTTGATGACTTTCAATTGCATCCTAGACGTAGGCAGGCGAATGTTGATGAGTTTGACATCCTACTTCGGTGGCGAAAGAAGAATAGCGATTATCCATTTCTGCCTAGTCAACTGTCGGATGGATCTATCCGTTTCATCTGCTTAGTGACGGCATTGCTGCAACCCGATCCGCCGTCCACCATTATTATCGACGAGCCGGAATTGGGATTGCATCCCTATGCGATAAATCTGCTTGGAGCACTGATACGGTCGGCATCCGCAAGAATGCAGGTAATCGTGGCTACTCAGTCAGTGCCCTTCTTAAACGAATTCTCGATCAACGATCTGCTGATAGTTGAACGTGAAGACGGAGCAACAGTTTTCCAACGACATGAAGAAGACGACTTCAAGAACTGGCTTGAAGATTACACGGTAGGTGAACTGTGGGAGAAAAACGTCTTAGGTGGGAGGCCGCGCTAGATGCTTCGTGTGCATGTAATCTGCGAGGGACCTACTGAAGAGACGTTTGTAAATGAAGTGCTTGCGCCAAGTTTCATGTTCCGAGATATTTTTCTGAGCCCCTCAGTATTGGGTCAGCCAGGTAAAAAGGGCGGAGACGTGCGCTATGAGAGATTAAGTGCGGACCTTCGAAATCGTCTTCGTGGAGACAGCACCTCACTCTGTACGACTCTTTTTGACTTTTACGGTCTTCCAGCAGATTTCCCCGGCAGGAATGAAGCGGCAAAGTTTCAAGAACCGAAGGAAAAAGCGAATAGCGTGTGCACGGCTCTAAGGACAAGAGTGCAACAGGACATAGGCGAAAATTCCGCTCGAAGATTCATTCCCTATGTCCAAATGCACGAATTTGAAGGACTTCTGTTCAGCGACCCAGCCGACTTTGCAAAGGGAATCGAAAAGCCATCTCTGGAAGTTGAATTTGCTCGCATAAGAAGGGAGTTTTGTACACCAGAACATATCAATGATAATCCATATAAGGCTCCAAGCAAGCGTATCATTTCGCTCTTCCCGGAGAACGAGAGATACGAAAAACCAACAATGGGTATACTTGCTGCCACTGCGATAGGCTTAAACAAAATCCGCCAAGAATGCCCGCTCTTCAATACCTGGCTCACCAAGCTCGAAAACCTGCCGCCCATCTCCGCCTAGACTCCCCAAATCAAAGCCAAGCCCAGCATCATCGTTAGCAGCGTCACGATGGTCATGCCGATGCCCACCTTGGAGAAGTCGCTGAATTTATAGCCGCCAGGTCCCATCATCAAGATATTTACTGGATGAGAAATTGGCGTGATGAATGCCAGCGAGCAAGCCATGGCGACCGCCACTGCCATCGCGCGTGGGTCGATGCCCATTTGCAGGGCGGCTTTGATGGCGATGGGGCCGACCAGCAGCGGCGTCACTTGCCCGCCGATGACTTGCACGACCAACATCGTTAGCAAGGCGATGACCGCAAACAGCAGCAGCGGGCTGGCGTTCATTAGGCTCAATTCCAAGAACGCGCCGACGCGGTCAGCCAAGCCGGTTTCGGTGATGGCGAGGCTGAGCGGCAGCATACCCGCGACCAAAAAGATAGTCCGCCAGTCCACCGCCGCGTAGAATTGCTCCATTCTCAGGCAGCCTGTGAGAACCATAGCCGCCGCGCCAGCCAGCATGGCAATAGGCAAGGGCAGGGCATTCAAAAAGGAAAGCGTCAAGACGATGGCGGTGATGCCGACGGCGTAGGGCGCTTTGCGGCTTTCAAAGGCTTGCGCCGAGTATTCGCCGGCCGGCAAGATGAAATTGCTGTTGTGCGACAGGTTTTGAATGTCTGAGGATTGGCCCACGACCAGAATCGCATCGCCGACTTGAAGCGGCATCTTGCGGACGTCGGTGTGAAAGCTCTTGCCATCGCGCCAGAGCGCCATCGCCAATAAACCCGCGTCGCGATTGAGCTTCATCTGGGAGAGCGTCTTGCCAATGGCATTAGAGCGGGGCGCAATCATGATCTCTATCGGCTCAATCGGCAGCTCGCTCGCGGCCGCCTGCGCGCCACCTTCGATTAATTCGATGCCCCAAGCCAAGAACTGCTGGAGCCGCTCTTCGCGCCCGACAATCAACAATTCGTCGGCGGGGTAAATCACTTGCGATGATTTGGGTATGGTGATCGTCTCTCGCCCGCGCCGGACTGCCGCCACCGTCAAACCCAGCTCGGCATTGATATCGCTTTCCTGCACGGTTTGCTGGGCAAGGCGGGAACCAGGCAGGACGCGTACCAGCCACATCCGATCGGCCATTTCATAGGTATCGCGCAGGTCGACTTGACGAAAGGATTGCGTCATCGAAGCGCGATTGGGCAGCAAGTGGCGGCCGAAGAAAAGCATGTAAAGCAAAGCGCCTGCCACAATCATGCCGCCCACTGGCATGAAATCCAACATCCCCAAGCCAGCGATGCCCTGCGCAATCAGCAGCTCGCTCATCAAGATATTGGCAGTTGTGAAATAAGTCGCCATGCCGCCAACAGTGACACCGAATGCCAGCGGGATCATCAGCTTGGAGGCGGCGACACCGCCATCGCGCGATACCTGCAGGACCGCCGGCAGCAGCACCGCCCCCGCCGCCACGTTGTTCATAAGCAAGGAAACAGCCGCCCCCGCCGACATGACCAAGGCGATCAGCTTTGCCTCGGAGCCGCGCCCATAAGTTTGTAGCTGCCGCGCCACCCATTGCATGAGGCCTGTCTGCTCCAAACCACGGGTGATCACCAGTAAGCCGATGATGGTGATCACCACCGAGCTGCTGAAGCCGGAAAGCACGGCGCTGGCCGGCACGAGCTGGCTCAGCGCGACCATCAGCAGAACGAGCAAGGCGATGAGATCGATGCGCAGACGCGTAAAAGCGATCAGGGCGAGCAAGACGACAATAATGCCGATGACGGTGAGTTCAGGCACAGTGAGCATGGCGCAAGTATACCTTGCGCCGCTGATGCTGGGCTATAGCTCGCCGCTCTAGGCTGGGCTTCGCAAATCCCTCGCTTTGGCGCTCCTTGCGAGCAGCGCATATAGCGCCAAGCCCATGACAGCCGTGGCAGTCGCCCAGTCGAAGAAGTATAGCAGGCTTCCCAGCGGCTGCGCGTCGCGGATGAGCGAAATCACCGTGAACTGGTCGAAGAATTTCAGCGCCTGTATCGCGATGCCGCCATGTTCGCTTATGAAAAAGCTCAGCGGAGCGTGGACTACAGCCGCCACGAGCCACAGGCCGTGACCGGCAAATCGTTTCCGCAGCGCCAGCCACTGGAATATCAAGGGAGTAGACCAAAGCAGGAACCATCGGACAGTATGATACAGCGTATATTTCAACTGCATGATGTGTTGCGGCTCCGGCATTGGGCGACTTCCGGAATACAGCTTAGGCGGAAAAGGATAAATGACATTGTTTTCAAAAATCTGAAACGTGAATTCTCCTGCGATAAAGCCAAGAAGCGCGAGCGGCAGCCAGAGACGAAGGGTTATCCCCCAGCTCCGGCGCAGCCACAAGAACTGCAACATGGCGAGTGTGCTAATCAAAATCAGCGGCTGCAGCTCTGCATACAAAGTGTAGAATTGAGAATCTCCTGGATTGATGAGAACCGTCGCGAACAGCGCGACAAGATGAGTAGCCAGCCAGCCTGTGACGAAGATAGTGAGCGCCGGGCGGCGAAGCTGCTCATGTTTTTGCTTTGTCATTTTCAGTCATTTCTCCTACGCAGCCGGGATGCTGGAGCTGAAGTACAGTATCGCGGTAAGTCCGCCTGAAATCAACTACATGAAGGCAGTTAGTCCGATAAGATTCATAGCTATGCTGCTCACTGATGTAATTGCGCCAGCGGCGTCGGTCCTAACGTCAGCGCCCAACAGATGCTGAACAATCAGCATCGAAGCTGATATACTGCTCGATACTCTGCAGGCGGAAACAAGGAGACAATCGCATGACACGGAAGAACCTGATCGGTGGTGAATGGCGCGGCAGCGACGATGTGATGGAAGTGCGCTTTCCTTATGACGGCAGCCTGGTGGACGCCGTGTCGATGGCGAGCCCAGCCGACATGGAAGATGCAATGGCGACGGCAGTTGAGGGATACGAAATCACGCGGAAACTGCCCAGCCACCGCCGCTCCGAGATTTTGACAAACATGGCGGCTCTGCTGCGCGAGCGCTTTGACGAAGTGGTCGAGGCGATGATCCTCGAAGGCGGCAAGAATCGGAAAACAGCTGTCGGCGAGACGGCGCGCGCCTTGGAGACGCTGAAGGTCTCGGCGGAGGAGGCGCGGCGCATCGGCGGTGAAGTCTTCAGCATAGACTGGACCGCGGCCGGCGAGAATCGACAGGGCTTTACCCGCCGCCAGCCGGTGGGCACGGTGCTCGGCATTACGCCCTTCAACTACCCGGTCAATCTGGCTTGCCACAAGATTGGTCCAGCGATCGCGGCTGGCAACCCCATCATCATCAAGCCAGCCGAGAAGACGCCGCTTTCGTCCATACTATTGGCCGAGATTGTGCTGGAAGCCGGTTTCCCGCCGGCTGCATTCAGCCTGTTGAACGCCTGGGGACCCAAGACCGAAATCATGGTGACCGATCCGCGCGTAGCTATGATCAGCTTCACCGGCAGCGGCGCTGTCGGCTGGATGCTCAAGAGCAAGGCGGGGCAGAAGAAAGTGACGCTTGAGTTGGGTGGCAACGCCGGCGTTATCGTACACAACGATGCCGATCTCGCCGATGCGGCGAGCCAAGCGGCGGCCGGCGCATTTGCCAATGCCGGGCAGAATTGCATCTCGGTGCAGCGCTTGCTGATTCAGCGCGACGTCTTTGAAGATTTCACCGATCGCTTCGTAGAACAGGTAGGGGCGCTCCAGGTAGGGGACCCGCGCGACCCGGATGTCGATATTGGACCTATGATTAGCCTAGGGGATGCCGAACGGGCTGAAGCCTGGGTGAATGAAGCGCGAGGGGCGGGGGCTTCCGTGCTGCTGGGCGGCGCGCGCGAGGGAACTATGTTCCAGCCCACGGTGATGACCGAGACGGCGCCCGATATGCGCGTGAATTGCGAAGAAGTCTTCGCGCCCGTCGTCACCGTCAGCCCTTATGAAAGCTGGGATGACGCGGTGGCGATAATCAACGACAGCCCTTACGGCTTGCAGGCCGGCGTCTTCACCAGCGACATCAAACGCGTCATGGACGCCTGGGACCGGGTTGAGGTTGGCGGGCTGCATATCAACAGCGTCTCGACCTTCCGCGTCGACCACATGCCTTACGGCGGGGTCAAGGCATCTGGCTATGGGCGCGAGGGCATCAAGTACGCGATTGAGGACATGACAGAATTGCGTCTGATGACGCTGAACTTGGGTTGAGGTGGCGAGTAGAGAGTATCTGTTGCAGTAGGCTAAGGATCTTCTGAGGTTGCTCCTTATGATATTTCGTAGTCTTCCGGATCTTTGTACTCTCGGTCGTATTCCTCGTCTTTAATAGCTCGCTCGATAGCGTCCCCAACAAGGTCAGCGATAGCATCGGGCGGCAACAGGCGCTTCATCAGTTCTTGCGCCATCATGTTGCCCATGACATTTCCGGCGACAGCGATTGACATACCCAGGAAGTCTGGGGATTCTTTACCGTCGACGCGCTCGCCTTGTACGCAGCGCAGTTTATCGATTAGGGAGTCTTCATGACCGCTCCAGTCTTGCAATACTTCTTCGCAAACATAGTACGCAATTTTTTCAGCCATGAAGAATTCCAGGCGCTCTACACCATTCTTGTCCCATGTCAGTTGGCTCAATCTTGATTGGGGCATATTACCCTCCCGCAGAAATGCGTGTTCAAACTTGTCAGAAGTGATTCCTCTGGCCTACCATGCGGCCGCATGATTACAAGTGGCAATTCGCGCAAGATTGTCATGGATATTGACAGACGGCGCGCTATCGCCCATGATTCACCGGGAAGGACTCAGGCCGGTCGAAACTTGCTGAATGATGTTTGAGAATAGCCGCGTTTTTCAAAGCGATGTGAAGGCCTTCTTGGCCTCCCAAGAGTTTGCCGAGTGCGAGCTAGACTTAACTTTCCTCGATCCGCCTTTCAATCAAGCCAAAGCCTACGCCTCGCATGATGACGACATGCCCGAAGCGGAATACTGGGGCTGGATGCAGCAAGTGTGCAGCGCGGTCTACGCCCAAACCTCCGAAGGCGGCGCAATCTATTTCATGCAGCGCGAAAAGAACAGCGAGCTGGTCCTGCGCTGCCTGCGCGCGGCCGGCTGGACGCTGCAAAATCTCATCATCTGGAAGAAGCTGACGTCAGCCGTGCCGATGAGTCGGCGCTTTGGCAAGCAGTATCAGATCATCGCTTACGCGACCAAAGAGCGCCGAGCGCGTGTCTTCCACCGCCTGCGCATTGACCCGCCCCTGCCGGCCAACTACCGCCACAAGCGTGAAAATGGGCTGTATGTCACCGACATCTGGGATGACATCCGCGAACTCACCGCGGGCTACTTCGCGGGGGACGAAGCCTTGCGCGATGATGGTGGCGCGCGTTTTCACAAACAGCAAGCGCCGATTGCCCTGCTGCTGCGGATAATTTTAAGCTCAACTCAGGTTGGCGACACGGTGTTTGACCCATTCGCGGGGACGGGTACGACGCTGGTGGTGGCACAGCAATTGGGGCGGCGCGGGCTGGGCGTAGAAATCGACCCAGACAATGCCGCCTGCATCCGCGCACGACTGAGCGAGATACGCGCTGCCGATGATATTCAGCGCTTCCGCAATGATTACCGATTTACCGAGAATCTAAAAGAGATTTGGGGCGAGCAAATTGAAACGGGAAAATCGCGTGTACTCGATTTACCACTTTTTCGCTCATCTGTATCGTAATCGCAATCGCCTTTCGGATGTGCCCAAACTCGACAGATTCCCATGGGACCGCGAGTTGTTTTCGTATGAGGGAGACGGCAGATTTCCTGACTACGCAATTTGCGTTAATCCAGGCGGAAATCCCACCGGCGGCGAGCTTATTGAACTTAAAGATAGCCAAACCTATACCGTGTCTTCATTCAATTCGACTATTCCGACGGGAAGCAAGTTGATTGCGGAGCTAACGAGCGGGAAGCGCAGTGTCATTCGAGAGCAGATGGAGGCGGTTGGTGATGATGTTGAGTCGCTGCCCGAGCGCGAAGTTTACTATCTGTTGCGTGGCAAGCGCAAAGGCAAGACCAAAATCTGCTTAGTGCATGGCAGCTTCTTTGAGACGATTAAAGTTGAGCAGTTGATTCAGCAGGCCTTCGGACAAGTGCTTGATGAACGTTTAGCAGATGAAGCTCTGGAAATCAGTGATGAGCTGCACAAGCTGATGGTACGTATTTTTTCGCGCCAGGACAGCTTTAACCGCGTGCGTCATGTCAAAGATGCCACCGTTAAGCTGCGATTCCGTGTCATGACAGAAGCCAAGAAAGAAGGCAACATCCTAAGCGCGAGAAGCTATCCGCAGGTCAAAGACAATACGATCAATCTCGTCATTCCAAATTATCCAGCCGATTGTATTGCAAAACGGAAGCGCTACCTGCGCCAAGCCCTTGCGTCGTCTGAATTAAACCAGGGCGAGGACTTCACCATCAAGCATCCATTTAATGGATATTTCTACGTTCTGAGTTTCCCCATCTATGACACCCAGAAAGGCAGACCATGAAAAAAGTATTCGTCGTCTACGCCACCGACAACGTCGGCACCGCCGTCCTCGAGCCCATCGACACCGGCGACCACGTCGGCTGCAATGGCGAACGCAGCGACCTCGAAGTCGTCGCGCTGGACCCGATCGCCTACGGGCACAAAATCGCGCTGATGGATATCGCCGCGGGCGACACCGTCCTCAAGTATGGGCTAAGCATCGGCTCAGCCACGCGGGACATAAAAGAAGGCGAGCATGTGCATGCGCATAATGTCGAGAGCAATCGCGGGCGCGGCGACCTCGCCTAGCGCGACGCGCTTGAATAATGGCAATCTAAGGGCGTCTATACGACAGCCTCAATTTTTTTGATGCCGGGGCGATTTTCTAAACCGCCCGCCACTAAATTAGGAGAAGAGCGACATGTCAGAATTCCTGGGTTACCATCGACCGAATGGCGATATCGGCATTCGCAATCACCTGCTGATTTTGTCCGGCACAGTTTATGCCAATGGTGTATGTGAGCGCGTCGCCGATACGATTCAGGGCGCAGTGCCGATTACGCACGCCAATGGACGCTGCCAAGTGGCGCCCGACCTGCGCGTGACGCGGCGTTTTCTGGCTGGCACGGCAATGAACCCCAACGTCGGCGCGGTTGTCATCATCGACCATTTCAAGGAAGAAGGCATGACAGCCGAAGACCTCGCCGAAGACATCGCGCCAACTGGCAAGCCGATTGCCACCGTGAACATCCGCGGCGATGGCGGCTTCATCAGCGCGGTCGATAAGGCGACCCGCTATGCCCAGGACTTCGCCCGCCAGATCAGCCTCCATGCGCGTGAAGCGGCGCCGATGAGCAAGATTCTCTTCGGTACCGAATGCGGCACCTCCGATACAACCTCGGGCTTAGCCAGCAACCCCGCCAATGGGCTTGCGGGCGAGATTCTAATTGCCCAAGGCGGGCGCATGCTGATGGCTGAATGCACCGAATGGATGGGCTGCGAGAATTGGCTGACCGACAAGGCAGCCAGCCCGGCTATTGCTGAGGCGATCCTGGACGGCGTGCGGCATATGGAAGCGCGCGCTTTGGCCAGTGGTGAAGATATCCGCGGCTCCCAGCCGACCGGCGACAATATGGCTGGCGGGCTGACCACGATCGAAGAGAAGTCGATGGGCGCGGTCAAGAAGATTGGCGATAGCCCCATCATCGAATATCTCGAAATCGCCGACGCGCCGACCAAGACTGACCCCGGCAATTATGTGATGTATGGTCCGGGCATGGGCGCCGAGAGCATCAGCAGCATGGCGGCGGCCGGCTGCCAGGTGCTGACCTTCTGCACCGGCGGCGGGCACACCTCGAATCACCCCATCATGCCGACCATCAAGGTGACAGGCAATCGGCAGTCTTTCGAGCTAATGCGCGATACGGTCGATGTCGATGTCAGCGGCGTCTTCTATGGTGAGATTACGCTGGCGGAAGCCGGGCAAATCGTGTTCGGCGAAGTCGAGCGCGTCTGCAATGGCTACCTGACCAAGTCCGAGGCGCTGCGCGATAACAACAGCTTCGCCATTCATCGCGTCGGGCCGAGCATTTAGCGCCCTGTCCGCAAGGCAAAACACAGTCTAGCAGCGGGGGCTGCCAGTCAATGCCATGAGAGGATTGGCCTCATGCAAATTGCGCTATTGCAACATTTCCAAACCACCGATCATTAGGCGAGACCTCTTTACATGATTGAAGAAGTCCGATACATGACGGATTCGTATTATACATGGCTTCGAGATAACACGGATCTTCAAGCAATTGACGGTTACATAGAAATCACGACGCCGTTTCTTGATAGACATAACGACCATATGCAAATCTACGCGGAAGCGACAACAGGTGAGTTTCTGTTGTCAGATGACGGTTACACAATAGCAGACTTGGAAATGTGTGGCTGTAAGCTGGATTCTCCAAAGCACCAGTGGCTACTCAAGACAACGCTTAATGGTTTTGGTGTAAGTCTAGTCGAAGATGAATTGCATGTTAAGGCGACGGCGAGTGATTATGCGCGGAAGAAACATCGGCTAATACACGCTATGTTAGCGGTGAATGACCTGTTCTATCTGGCGTCATCTTCGGTCTATAGCCTTTACCATGAAGATGTTGTTGCATGGCTGGATGATGCTGGAATTCGTTACACTCCGAGTGTAAAGTTTTCTGGTAAAACCGGATACGACCATCACTACGATTTTGTGATTCCCAAGTCAGATTCTTATCCAGAGCGTGTGGTACTGAGCATCAACAACCCTAACCGCGCAAACGCAGAGCGTACTGTCTTCGCTTGGGAAGATACCAAAGATGCGCGCCGCGGCGATTCCCGAGCCTATGCCATACTGAATGACACTCAGACAAACCTTTCGCGTTCAGTGCTGGACGCCTTCCGCAACTACGATGTGCGCCCCATCCCCTGGTCCGAGCGGAAGACCGTGCGCGAAGAACTCGCCGCTTAATTGATGCCCATACAAACCAAGGACAGGCAGCCCAATGCCGCGCGCATCGTCGCGGTCTGCTTCCTGTCCGTCTTCATTATCTTCGGCATCCGCTTGTCTTTCTCCGTTTTCTTCGCCGAATTCGTCTTGGCCGAGGGCTGGAGCAACGAAGCCTCCGCCACCATCTTCAGCCTCAATATGCTGGTATTCGCCGGGACCGCGCCACTGGCCGGCATCGCCATCGACCGCTGGGGACCGCGCCCGGTCTTTGCCCTCGGCGTCTGTCTGATGGCTGGCGGCTTGTGGCTCAGCAGCCGGGCGACTTCGCTGCATGATTTGCTCTTGTCCTATGGCGTCATTGAAGGCGTCGGCCTAGGCATCACTGGCTTGGGACCCGTCGCATCGGTCGTTGCGGGCTGGACGATGCCGGCGCAGCGTGGTCGCGCCCTCGGTATCGCTTTTGCTGGCACTGGCTTAGGCTCGCTTTTGTTTGTGCCCTTGGCGAACCTGCTGATTGACAATTTCGGCTGGCGCGATGCCTACCTGGCACTGTCTCTTGTCTGCGTTTTTGTCTTGTTGCCCTTGATGACGCTTGGCTTGCGAAGACCGCCGCCGCTGTCACATCAAAGCCGGGACCGCGCAGCGCGGCTAAATTGGCGGACGCTGCTGCGCAATCCTGTTTTCTGGGCGCTGATGATCGCGGCCGTGATGACCATGGGACCGGTGCGCAGCTTGACGGTGCACCAGATCGCCTACATGGAATCGGCCGGTCTTGAGCGAGCGGCGGCGGCTAATGTTGTCGGCTTGTCCGGTCTCTTGGCCAGCGGCTTCTTCATTTGCTTGGGTTGGGTGTCGGATCGCTTCGGGCGCGCTACCGCTTATTCGATTGGCGCAGCCGGCTTGCTTGGCGCGGTCGGCATGCTGGTATTGTTGCGCGTCGAAACCACGCCCCTATTGTTGATTCTATACGCGCTTCTGTTCGCCATGGGCGAAGGCGCGCGCAGCAGCCAGACAACGGCGCTGGCCAGCGATGTTTTCCAGCGCCAAGGCTTGGGCTTGATCAATGGCTTGGTGGGCGGCTTGGGCGGGCTGGGCGCGGCGCTGGGTCCCTGGTTGCTGGGGCGTCTGCGCGATGAAAGCGGGAGCTACGACGGCGGGCTGCTGGTGGTTGTCGTCATGGTGATTGTGTCCCTCTGCGCCTATTGCTACGTGGCGTATCGCTCGTCTCATACCGGCTCTCGCTAAGCTATAAATATTGATAGGCCGGCAAGGTGAGAAACTCGCTGAAATCGTCTTTGCGGATCATCTCGTCAAAGAGCTGCATCGCCCGCTGGAAATGACCCCGCTCGAAGCGCTCATCGCCCACCTCGCTGCGGATGGCGTCCATCTCTTCTTCCAACAATTGACCATACAACGCGAGCGTCAGCGGGCGGCCATCAGCAAGGGTGGCTTTGTGGTGCAGCCACTGCCAGACCTGTGCCCGGCTGATTTCGGCGGTGGCGGCGTCTTCCATCAAATTGTAAAGCGGGACGCAGCCGTTGCCGCCAAGCCAAGCTTCAAGATATTGGATGCCGACCTTGAGATTCAAGCGCAGGCCCGCTTCGGTGATATCGCCGGCGCTGGGCTTCAGCAGGTCGGCCGCCGATACGTTCACATCCTCGCGCTGCCGCTCGACCTGGTTCGCCGCCGGCATGTATTCATTGAAGACATCGGTTGCGATCTGCACCAAGCCCGGGTGCGCCACCCAAGTGCCGTCGTGCCCTTCTTTTGCCTCGCGCAGCTTATCGGCATAGACTTTGTCGAGCGCCGCCTGGTTGGCTTCGGGGTCCTTGCGGATGGGTATCTGCGCCGCCATTCCGCCCATCGCGTGCGCGCCGCGGCGGTGGCAGACCTTGATCACGTGCAGCGTGTAATTGCGCATGAAGGGCACGGTCATAGTCACCTGCGCGCGATCGGGCAGCAGATAGTCGCCATGATTGCGCAGCTTCTTGATGTAGCTGAAAATGTAATCCCAACGTCCGCAATTGAGCCCCGCCGAGTGCTCGCGCAATTCGTACAAGATTTCTTCCGCCTCGAAGGCGGCGGTGATCGTCTCGATCAGCACGGTCGCTTTGATGCTTCCTTGCGGGATGCCTAGCGCCGCCTGGGCATGAACGAAGACATCATTCCAAAGGCGCGCTTCCAGGCGATTCTCCAGCTTTGGCAGATAAAAGTAAGCCAGCCGCGGGGCCGCGCCAGTAACGTGGCGGTTTGCTCATTGAGTTGGTAGAAGCGGCCATCGGGATTGGTGAAGGTGATGCTGCGGTCGATGGCGTCGCGCAGGTTGATCTGTCCCCTGACCATGTTTTCCCAACTCGGGGCATTGGCGTCTTCAAAATCAGCCATGAAAACTTTGGCGCCACAGTTGAGCGCGTTGATGACCATCTTGCGGTCGGTGGGTCCTGTAATCTCGACGCGCCGGTCTTGCAAATCGGCTGGAACCGGGGCGACCTGCCAGGCTGGGTCGTTGCGAATAGCGGCGGTCTCCGGCAAGAAGTCGGGCAGCTGGCCCCGGTCGATAGCGGCTTGACGAATCTTTGGGTCATCGTTAGGTTATCCTGTCTCAAATTGTGTGTCTTGCGGTCTTAAAATCATGTCTGATGTCTGTTGCTTTTGTCTTCAATATTGGATGGAATAGGCGCGTCACGCGAGGAGGCGCGCATATTGCCGCAATCCAGCGACGGTAATATCAAGTCCCAGTTCTGACAGATTCGAGAGATACTCCTCCACCGTGTAAGGTGGACCCTTCTTTGTGACTCGCGCGATTCTAACTGCCGCGCAAAATGATCCAGGCTGAAGATCCAAATGAATTGCCAGGAATTCATCCGGATGTTGTGCTTCTAAGTTATGGCTCATCAACATATGCTGTGGAAAGTGTGTGACATTTTGCGTAACGATAACATCGCATTTGCCTACGATTGCTGCCGCAATAATGTGGCGGTCGCTCGGGTCATTCTGCAACTGAATACTGTCAACATGTTTCATATAACCAGTTACCGACGCATCGGGGATAGCTTTGTCCATCAAATGGCGAGTACGTTCCAAATTGGCACGGTCTAAATCGGGCCGGTTTCGTAGCAAAGCTAAAAACCATTCCCTTTGAACATCTTCAGACCACTTTGCCCGGTACACTTGCGCTAGCGCAAGCTCCATCATGATATCGCGGATAGCAGCAGAGTAGAGGACGTTTGCATCCAAGAATGCAACAGTCGGGCGCTTAGAGGTCATAAAGCCCAAGTTCTTGCGAGAGCGCCACTAATTCATCCATAGCCTCCCTACTCCTTTTGTCTGATTCGTCTTTGTAGCCTAACAAATCCTCTAGCCGAATCCGGCGATGTCGGCCCACCGTACGGTAGGGCATCTCGCCAGCGTCTAGCAGCTTGATGACATAGGGACGCGAGACGTTCAAAATATCCGCCGCTTCCACCGTTGTAACTTCGGCGATTCGCGGAAATAGGGTGATGCCATGACCGCGCGCCATTAGCTCGAGCACATCGGCCAGCAAGGCGACCGCGCCGGTCGGCAATTCTATTGGCTCTTCGCCTTTTGTCTCATAAATGTAGTGCTTGCGCGAGTCTTCGCCATTCGCCATCGGATGCAGTCTTTCAGACGCGTCGCTAGCGACTGTCAGCTGGTTTTCTGGTAGAGGCCGGTAATTGTGGACCATAACGGTTCCCCCTATAGTAGAGCATCAGCTTAGCGCACAAACGCAATAAGTGCAACAAACGCAACAAACGAAATAAGTGTAATATACGCAACGACCGGTCCTTCAGTCGACGCGCAGAACCGTATCGCCCAGCACCATTTCAAGCACATCGACGAAGCGATCCACATGCTGCCGCTGGAAGATAATCGGCGGCTTAAGCTTGAGCACGTTATGATGTGGTCCTTCGGTGCTGACGAGGATGCCATTCGCTTTCATGCGCTCGGCGATATAGCTCGCCTCCCAGCCCACTGGCGCCAGCGTATCCCGATCGCGGATGAGCTCGATGCCCAGGAAGAGCCCCGCGCCGCGTACCTGCCCGATGATGGGGAAGCGCAGGCTGAGCGTGCGCAGCCGCTCGACCCAGTAGGCGCCTGTATGCTGAGCGTTCAGCTGCAGGGCATCGTCTTGAATGACCGACAGCACTTCTCGGCCGATGGCGCAGGAGACGGGGTTGCCGCCAAAGGTATTGAAATACTCCATGCCATTATCAAAAGCGGCGGCGATTTCTGCCGTGGTGACGACAGCGCCCAGGGGATGACCGTTGCCCATCGGCTTGCCCATGGTGACGATATCGGGGACGACGCCGCTGAGCTCGAATGACCAGAAACGCGTTCCGACGCGCCCGAAGCCGGCCTGTACTTCGTCAGCGATGCAGAGGCCGCCGGCTCCTCGCGCCAGCTCATACGCGCGCCTTAGATAGCCTTCCGGCAGCGGCATTTGACCACCGCAGCCCATGATGCCCTCGGCGACGAAGGCGGCAATTTGCTCGCCCCTCGCTTGAATCGCTTGAATCTTCTCGTTTACCGAGCGGGCGTAGAATTCGCCGGCATCGTCGCCAAAGCCGCGGCATGGACCACGAAAGCCATCGGGCATTTCGGCGACTTGGACATGGGCGCTCTTTCCTCGTCCGCCCGGTCCTTTGAACTTGTAGGGGCTGATGTCAATCAGGGCAGACGTGTGCCCATGATAGGCTTGATCGATGACGATGAAATCACTGCCTTTGGTATAGGCGGTCGCCAGCCGCAGCGCGAGTTCGTTGGCTTCGCTGCCACTGTTGACGAAGAAGCAGACCGAAAGCGGCGCGGGCAAAGTCGCCGTCAGCGCCTCGGCATAATCTACTATCGTATCGTGCAGGTAGCGCGTGTTGGTATTCAGCAGTGCCATCTGGTCTTGCGCCGCGCGGACAATTCGTGGATGGCTGTGGCCCAGCTGCGCCACATTATTGACGCAATCAAGATAGGGCTGCCCTGCATTATCGTAGAGATGATGCAGGAAGCCGCGATCAATTTTCAATGGCTGGCGATAGGAAAGGCTCAAGGCTGGATTCAGTGCCGTCCGCCGTCGCCGAAGCAATGCGGAGCGGCTGGAGCTGGCCGCTGATTGTGACTGATAAGGCAAACGCAAGATCTGTTTGGGGTCGGGGGATAGCGATGTCCATAGGTCGCGCAGCTTAGGCGAGCAGACGCCGGGGAAAGTGTCGCCGAAATCGAGGATATCGATGACGATTTGAAAATGCAGGTGCGGCGTCCAGTTGCCGTTGCCGGGGCAATCGCCGATGGTGGCGAGCAGTGCACCCGCCGCCACCTGCTCGCCGATTTCCCAGTGATCCAGTGATTCCGCCGACAAATGACCATAAAGCGTGTAGAAGCGAAGCTTCGGTTGCGGCTCGTGCTTTAGGATCAGCACGGGACCATAGTCTTGCTCTTCTGTGTAATTGGCCAGGCTGTGAATCGTCCCAGCCAGCGGCGCGTAGATTTTGCTTGTGGGCGGGGCGAAGAGATCGATGCCGAGATGCACGGTGCGGCGTTGATGATGGTCGATGGCGAACATGTCGGCCAGATAAATCGGGCGCGCTTCATTGTAACAGCCGATGCCGATTCTGTTCTCGCCGAGATATTGGCGCAGCGGCTCGCTGTAGGCGGAGGGGTCAGCCAAGTCAGGCACGCGCGCCAGCAGCCGGCTGGAGATGCCGAAATCAACCGTCTTGCTGTTTTCATTGCTCAGCGGGGTACCGAGGATGGGCGCGAATGATTGGGCCGCCAGCCATTCAGTCACGGCGGCGGCTTGTGGGCAGGCGGGCAAGCCGCAAGCGGCGCGGAAATGGTAATGGGCGTATCGCGGGTTGATTTCGCGCAGCCTTGCCAGCAGCGCCCAGGCGCCGGCTTCGCTGATGCTCAGATGTCGATTGTCTGGCTCTTGCTTTTGCTGATGCCAGGAGATGCAGACGCTGAGGCAGAGGCGCGCGGCGATCAAAGGGAAGAGCAGGCTTAGCTCGTCCTTGCGCAGCGGGAATTTGCGATGATATGCACGAATGACAGGCGCCGTCTTTGCCAGCGGCTGCTCGCTGCCCATCATGATGTAGGCGAGGGCGACCGCCAAATCGGCGATTGTGGGTCCGTATACCATGTCGCCCAAGTCGATCATACCGGCGACGCCCGGCGGCTCCGCCTTGTTAGCGCGGATGAGGATGTTGCTGTCGTTGGCGTCGTTGTAGGTATAGCTGTGGCGCAGCTGGGGCAGGGCGGGCAGAACTTCGGCTTCGTACAAGGGCAGGAAGCTGTCTAGCAGGGATTGCTTCGCTGGCGGCAGGCCGCCCCGGTAGCGCGCGACTTGGCTGAGATTGCGAATATTCCAGCGGTAGTTCAGCCGTTTCTCGCTGTGCTCGAAGTTCGCCATCGCAGCGCTTAAGCCCCCCAATTCTGCCCCGATGTTTTCGAGCAGCGCATCTGAATGCGGTCGAAAGTCACTGAGCGGCAGCCCCTCGATATAGCGCAGCAAGCGGGCGCGATATATTGCGCCATCGTCGGCGCTGACGACGATGCTGTCTTCGCCATTCGCGGCCGGGATGAGCTGCGGGAAGATGTCTGTTGTTTTTCGCAGGTGCTGCAGCGTCTTGTTTTGCAGATCGAGCACACTCTCGGAGACGCTGCCATGGGCGATTTTGAGCACGTAGGCGCCGCTGGTGTCGCTCTGCAGGTGATAGTTGCGGTCGAGCTCGGAAGGCAGGCGGCGGATGGCGACGGGCTGGATGCCGTAGTGCTCTTGTGCGATGGCGCGCGCCTCGTCGGACGAGAAGGGCGGGCGAATGTTTTCTTCCATCGAGAGCATGAGCGCTGGTCTCTTCCCTTGTGGCTGCTGGTGAGATTTATGATAAGGGCGGCGATGCTATGGGGGAAGGGTAGGCAGTTTTTGCCGGCGGACAATCAAACCCAGCCCTAGCATGAGCGCCGCCGGCAGCTGCTACGACAAGGCGATGGTGGAAAGTTTATGCGCGACACTCAAAACGGAGTGCGCCAATCAAACATTTGAAACCATCAATAAAGCGAAGCAAACGATCTTTTACTACATTGAAGCCTGGCTGCGGCGCATCCATGCTAAAATGCGGGTGGTCCCTGCCATCAGATTGCGAGGCGCCGTGGCGCGTTTTACACTGCCGGCGATCATACTGCTGGGCTTGGCTCTGCGCATCGCCTATACATCCTCCATATACGGTCCCTCACTCAACCTCGATTACCCGGGCGATTATTGGGATTATCACATCGCCGCAAAACAGATACTGGCGGGCGATACAGCTTTCACTCATCGCATTTTCCTGGTGCGCCCACCACTTTATCCATTGATCGTCGCCGCGCTGAATGTGAATCGCCCGCTGTTGATCATGCTGAACCAACTGCTCGCGATCATGATCATTCCTCTAAGTTATTTGCTGGCGCGTCAGTTGCGCCTGCCGGCTAGACTCGCCCTGCTGGCGGCGCTAATCGTCGCGATTGACCCCACCAGCATCAAATACTCGGGCATCCTGCTGGCTGAACCGCTGGCGAATCTCCTGCTGGCGGCGGCATTCGTGGCGCTGCTGGCGCTCAAGCGGGCGAAAACGCAGCGGGCGGCAATGGCATGGGGCTTACTCGCCGGCGCTCTGATTGCGCTCTCCGCTTTGACGCGCCCGGCCGCCTACCTGCTCTGGGTTCCGATGGGCTTGTGGATCATCGGCGCGCGCTGGGGAAATGGCAAACGCGGCTTGGCGGCGCTGACGCTGGCGCTGACGCTGGCGCTGCCCGCTCTAATAGTCACCAGTCTCTGGCAGAGCCACAATGCGCATGTCTTTGACAATGGCAGTTTCACCAGTATTGGTGCTTACAACCTGCTCTACTATCGCGCGGCCGCCACGCTGCACCTGGCGCAGGGGCGGGTCGACGCCGCGGCGGTGGACCTGAGCTTGGCGCGGCGAGTCGAAGAAGTGTTGGGCAATGATGCCGTCTCGAGCGTGGACGAAATGAAGGAAGCGCATCGTGTGAACACGGCAAGCGGCAATGCCGCCATGCGAGACATCGCGCTGGAAGTGATACTCAGCCAGCCCGCCATCTTTGCCTTGCTGACCATAATCGGCCTTTATCAATCGCTGATAGAGGTTTGGGGCGCGCTGTCCATTCTTGGCGCTATCTGGAACATCGCGCTCTTGATGGCCGCCGCCGGCGGGTTGTGGCAGCTTCTGCGGCAGCGGCGCTGGCTTGATGCGATGTTTCTGCTGCTCCCCTGCGCATACTTCATCGCCGGCACAGTGCTCGTCTGCACAACTTGCATGGATTCGCGGGCTCGGGTGATGATAACGCCTCTGCTCGCGGTCATGGCAGCGCTTGGGATGCTGCGCGCGATCACCCTTTGGCGTCCTCATCTGGTAGCTGGGAACTAGCTTGCGGCTGGCTTTAGCCAAGCAGGAATGAATTGAACGATGGATCGGGCAAATAATATGGCGCGCGAATTCAAACGAAGCTGGGCAATGGCGGGCATTATCTTGCTTGGTCTGTTAATGCGGGTCGGCTATACGAGCCTGTTCTATGGTCCTCAGCTTGATCTGAATTATCCCAGCGATTATTGGGAGTATCGCCGCGCGGCAAATCAAATCCTGGCCGGCGATTGGGCATTTACCGACGGCGTTTTTCTTGAACGTCCGCCGTTGTTCCCTATCATGATGGCGGTCGTCGGCGGGCAGAAGCCGCTGATTCTCATGCTGAATCAACTGCTCTCCGTTATTGTAATCCCGCTCACTTATGTGCTGGCGCGCCGCTTCCAGCTGCCGGCTAGTCTGGCTTTCCTGGCGGCAGCGCTCATCGCCCTTGACCCGACCAGCATCAAATACGCCGGCATTTTAATGGCTGAGCCGCTGGCTAATCTCCTGCTGGCATTGGCTTATGTCTGTCTGATTTTTGCCATGCGTTCCGATGATCGCCGAGCGCTTGTGACCTTGTGCGCGCTGGCTGGCTCCTTTATCGCTCTGTCCGCCCTCACGAGACCGTCTGCCTACCTGTTATGGATACCGCTGGGGCTTTGGATCGCTGTTTCGAGGCCGCGCCTGCGTTTGTTGGCGCTTGCTTCGCTGGTTGCGCCCGCGTTTTTGGGCGTCGGCGCCTGGAGAATCCACAATTCGGTAACCTACGACAACAGCAATTTCAGCAGCGTTGGCAGCTTCAATCTGCTCTATCACCGGGCGGCCAATGTACTGCGCCTGGCTGATGGCCTGGCGGATATCGAATTGGTGCATGAAGAATTAACGCGGCGGGTCGCCGAAGCCCTTGGCGCGCTGGATGAGGACCTGCCTAGCGATTGGAGCGAGATTCGACAGTATTATCGTGGCATCTCATCAGCGGAAGAAAGCGCGTTGGCGGAAGCCGCGCTTGAGATTTTCCGCCAGCATCCGCTTCATTATGTCTTGACCATACCAGTGGGCATGTATTGGATCTTGCTATCAGTGTATGGTGAGCTTTATTGGCTCAGCATCGTTTGGAATGCCGCGCTGCTCCTGGCGGCGGCGCTCGGGGTCTGGCAGCTCAGCCGTCAGCGGGCTTGGGCAAGCTTGGCTTTTCTGCTGTTGCCCAGCCTCTATTTCTTGTCAGCTGCGCTGCTTGTCTGCACCAATTGCATCGACACGCGCGCCCGCACCATGATCACGCCCTTGCTCGCGGTCATGGCTGCTTACGGCATCATGCACATTGTCAACCGGCGAAGAGCGGCGTCGGCGCCCCCGTCACCCCCGGCTGGTAGCTGAAGAGGCTGCCCGCCAGCGAAATTGAGATGAGAGACTGTGTGAGCGCGAATCTGTTTGGTATCGATTATCATTCTGTGATTAGGATCCGGGCTATGTTTTCTCCGCATGAATCTTAGCGAACTGGCGCTTTCCGCCAATTCTTTGATCCAGGCATTCGTGGCTGTTCTCTATGGCGCGGCTGGCTTAGCAGCATTTCGCTGGCTGCTGCCGCGGCTGTCACCGCCGACGAAGCGCTTGGCAATCGTGTTTTTTGTTGCGCAGCTGCTTATGCTCGGCATTGCTTTGATAATCGAACCGTCGGGGAAAATTGAGCGCTCGCTTTGGGATCTTGACGGAGAACGGAATATCCCTGCCACACTCGCTGCCATCCAATTGGCTATGGTAGGCGGTGTCGCGCTGATTGCTGCCTTGAGCAAAGCTGCTCGCTTCACTTGGTGGTATCGCCTTTATCTGTTCGCATTTGGCTGGCTGTTTTTTCATTTGGCACGAGATGAGTATTATGGCTTTCATGAGTTTCGGCTTGATGTGCAGCTGCAGTATTTGCTTATAGGCGCGGCGGCAGCGCTGATAACGTTGTTTATCGGCTGGCGGAAAGCTGGTCCTAAGTGGCACTTCTTGCTTGTGCTGGGTCTAGCATTAAGTGCCTTTGGCGCCTTCATCTTGGAGCAATTCAGGCATTTATGTATCACGCTGCCCGGGGTCGGCGATTGCCTTCGCTCTTTTTATTTTGAAGAAACGCTTGAGTTTCTTGGCATCTGGCTGGCGCTGGTGGCTGTGTTGGGTATTTTCTCCGCTGCGATCCCCCGCCCAACTCGCCCGCATCAACTCTTCCTGTATGTGTTCCCGCTGGTTGCTGCGCTGTCCTTAATCGCTCCTTTTTTGCTGAATCATATCGCCTCCCGCTATATGGCTGAGCCTATTGAAATCGTGTACGACGCGGATGTAACGGTGCAAGCTTATCGAATAGAAAAAAGGGCGAAGACCATTGATGTTCAAATCTTTGTCTCGGCTTCGAGCTGGCGCGCTTATAACAAATTAGGCTATTCATTGCACCTTGTCGACCAAGCCACTGGCAAATCACTCGCTGGCACAGATAAAGCGGAGAGCCGCCTGCATGATTGGCGCATCGCCCTCTATGATACGGTAACGCGTTACAGCCAGTGGCTAAGCGTAGACAGCTCGTCCATCCCAGCTAACCGAGCGCTTTGGGCGGTACTCACGCTATGGCGCGAGCAAGGCGATGCCTTCGTGCACCAGAAAATACTCTCCAGCGAACTGCCCACGCTTGGTGATAGGCAGGTGGTTTTGGGGGAGCTTGTATTGCAGGCTGATAGGCCAGCCGCGCCCTCTGTTAAGCCCGTGGCATTATTTGATGCAGGCTACGCGCTTGGGCTGGTCAACATGCCGAAACGCGCCCAAGCGGGCGAAACGCTGGAAATCGCCTTTGTCTGGAGCGCTGAGGAAAAAGGCGCGGTGGATTATCTGCAGTTTTTGCATATTGGTCAACCGCACTGGGGAGAGTGGAGGGTCTATGACCAGCTGCCGCTAGGGGAGAACCTGCCGACGCGATTATGGTACGCGGGCCTGCGGGATGAGGCGACCTGGCAAGTGACGCTGCCCGATGACATGGCGCCAGGGCGCTATGAGGTCTTCACCGGTTTGTATCGCGCGAGTGATCTGGCGCGCGTTCCCGTCACTGATGCCGCGGGGGCGCCTTGGCTCGATAAGCGGGTGGCGCTTGGCAGCTTAATCATCGAGTGATTGCTCAACCGGCGAAGAGCGGCGTCGGCGCCCCCTTCACCCCCGGCTGGTAGCTGAAGAGGCTGCCCGCCAGCGGATACTGGACCATTTGCTCGTCCGACATGAAGGTGCAGGCTGAGGTGATATAGAGCGTATCGAGTTCGGGTCCCGCGAAGGTGCAGCTGGTGATGTTGAGCGCGGGCAAGGGCAATACACTTAGAATCTCGCCGGCCGGCGAATAACGGCTGAGGCGCGCGCCGCCAAAATGCGCCACCCAAAGGCAATCTTCGCTATCGACGGTCATGCCATCGGGGACGCCTTCGTCATCCCGCGTGAATTGCGTGAAGACCCGTTTCTTGCTCAGCGAACCGTCGGCGCCAATATCAAGCGCGTAGATGACCCGCTTGATGCTGTCGGTGTGGTAGATGGTCCGGTTGTCGACGCTGAAAGCGGGACCGTTGCAGATGATGTAATCGGTATCGACCCGCTCTACGCTTAGGTCTGGGTCAAGCCGATAGAGAGAGCCGTTTTCGCCCACTTGCTCGATGTCCATAGTGCCAGCCCAATAGCGCCCGCTCTTATCGACCTTGCCGTCGTTGAAGCGGTTGCCGGGCAGGTCCGCTTCTGGCAGTTGGATCGGCTGGGCGGAAAGCGCATCAAAGTCGATGATTGCGTAGCCGTCTTCAATGGTGCCGATGAAGCCGCCATCCCGCCGCGGATTGAGGCTGGTCACGGCAAAATCAAAAGTCCAGGTCGTTTTGGCGCCCTCAGCCAGGGCATAACGGTGGACTTTCTTGCTCATAATGTCTACCCAATAAACCGCATTTTCCGCTTCTACCCAGACGGGTCCTTCGCCGAGAACCGCGCGGATGTCCCATACCACTTGCACTTCGCTCATTGCTAATCCTTTGCGATTTTCGCGTATCTTACCAATTTGTGACTGATCCGTCAGGGCGGCGCAGGTGACGCAGCTCGCCCATTTCAAAGGGATATTTGCGCAGGGCAGCCGGGTTTAACTCAATGCCTAAACCGGGCGCAGTCGGCGGCAGCAGATAACCATCTTCCCATTCCGGCTGATTTAGAATGAGATCAGGCAGGCTGGTATTGGGGCGGCGGGGCAGCTCTTGCACAGCGAAATTGGGCAGCGACAAGCTGAGATGGAGGAAGGCGGAAGTGGCGACGGGACCAATGGGATTGTGCACGGCGAGATCGATATAGTGCGTTTCGCAGGCGGCGGCGATCTTCTTGGCTTCGGTCAATCCGCCGCAGATGCAGAGGTCGACGCGCGCGTAATCGATCAGGTCTTCCTCGATGACCTGGCGGAACTCCCACTTGGAATTATACTGTTCGCCGGCGGCCAGCGGCACGGTGCTGCGCGCGCGCAGGCTGCGATACGCTTGCGCGTTCTCCACCCGCAGCGGGTCTTCGACGAAATAGGGGCGATATTGCTCAAATTCTTGGCAGAGCCAAAGCGCGTCAGGCGGGTTTAGGCGCGTATGCACATCGATAGCCAGCAGGACTTCATCGCCCAGCGCCAGCCGCAGCGCCTCAATTTCTCTGATGGCGAGGCGGACGGCCGCCCCCGGCTCCAGTATGCCGCCAGCTTGATGCCCCAGCCCCCAGCGCAGCGCCTTCCAGCCCTCGTCCAAAGAGCGCTGGCAGCATTCGACCAGTTCTTCGACTGTGTCTCCGCCATTGTGATTGTAGGTGAGCACACGATCGCGGGCGAGGCCCCCGAGCAATTGATAGACCGGCACCCCGAGCGCCTTGCCCTTGATATCCCAGAGGGCGGTGTCAATGGTGGCGATGGCGGCGGTCAAGATGCGCTGGGCGGGGAAGAACCCGCCGCGAAACAGCACTTGCCACAAATGCTCGGTGCGGAAGGGATCTTGCCCGATGAGCAGCGGCTTAAAATGTTCGATGGCACCTTGCACCGCCAGCTCGCGCCCGGTCATGCCGGCTTCACCCAAGCCGCTGATGCCTTCGTCCGTCTCGACCACGACGAAGCAGAAGGTGCGCCATTCCTTTGCCAGGTACACTTTGACATCGGTGATTTTCATGAGACCACTCCCCTCGTTGAGGCTGCTAGTAAGTTAAGCCGAATCCGTAGGGAAACAGCGGCTTCGCCGAATCATGCGGTACATCAGGCTGCTGGGCGCGGACGGCCGCCATTGATGATGGCAGCTCGAAGGGTAATTTCGCGCTTGGCTTGAAGCGCCCAAAGATGATATCGAGCAGAGCCGCGTCGCTCGCGCCGAAGTTCGCCACCAAGCCAGCGCAGGCGGCCGCGATTTCCGGCATGACCGCGGGCCGATCGAGGTAGATATCAACGATGGTAGGCACTTGCTGGGTGATTGCTAGGAGGCGGCTTAGCTCCGGCTCTTTGAAATCCAGGTCGCCAGCGTGGAAGAAGCTTTCGAGAAACAGGCTGTTTCGCGGCTCAAAAGGCGTTTGCAGGCGCAGGATGGCAAAATCGGCGGCGCTTGGCTCTTCAACCACGTCGCCATATTGAGCCGCCACTTCCGCATTCACATTCTCGAGGTACAGTTTCGGTCGCTTGCGCAGGGGCAGGGCGCCGTCATTCTTCAGCAGAACGATAGATCGGCGCTGCGCCAGCTCGCCAGCGGCGCGGAATGCGGGATTGCCGGCAATGTTGGCGGCTGAGGTTTCGTCGACTCTGCGATTCTCAAACAAGCCCAGGCGGAACTTATCGCGCAGCAAGCGACGCGCGCTGCAATCAATGCGCTCTTGGCGGACCAGCCCGCCGCGGGCCAGCTCAACCAGCAGCTCCGGGCAGGCTTCGCCACCAAATTGATCCACGCCGGCATCAAGCGCTTTCAACATGCGCTCGGGCACGCTCAGATGCTCAAGACCCCAGGCGCGCGCGGGAAAGACCGAGCCCATGATTTCGACATCGCTGAGCGGTCCCCAGTCGGTGCAGACTACGCCGTCGAAGCCGTATCTTTCGCGCAGCAAGCCGCTGATGATGCCCTTGTTAAAGGCAAAGCCGACTGCTTCGTGCTCAGTACCAATAGGCATGCCGTAGTAAGGCATGATCATAGCGGTGCCAGCCTCGAAAGCCGCTTCAAAGGGCGGCAGGTGATAATCAAAGTGATCGCCCGGGTAGACCTGCTCGCGCCCGTAATCGAAGTGGGGGTCTTCGCCATCTAATTGCGGGCCACCGCCGGGGAAATGCTTGGTCATGCAGGCGACGCTCTCGGCGCCTAGCGCTGGACCTTGGAAGCCGCGGATGTAGGCGGCTGTCAGCTTGGCCGCCAGTTGATTGTCTTCGCCGAAGGTGCCGTTGACGCGCGCCCAACGCGGCTCGGTTGCCAGGTCGGCCACCGGGTGCAGCGCCGAGCGCAGCCCGACAGCCAGATACTCCTGGCGGGCGATATCAGCGAAGGCTTCGACCAGGTTCTCATCACCGATGGCCGCCAAGCCCGGCGGCTCGGGCCATTGCGAGAAGGCGGCTGTCGCCATATGTACGCCGGGGTTCTCGGCGAAGCTGTGGCGCGGGTCGCTGGATAAGGTGACGGGGATGCCTAGCCGCTTGGACGCTGCCAATTCTTGCAGTTGATTGACCCAGGCGGCGATTGATTTCGCATCAGCCGTGCCGACCAGGTTGAAGTGGGTCATGTGTTTAGCGGTCATCTCGCGGATGCTGGCTAAGCCGAAGGCGCCGGCATCGAGGTTGAATTCGCCATCGGGCGGGACCATCACCATCGTGTGAAACATCAAGCCTGCTTTTTCTTCGAGCGTCATGCGCGCAAGCAAGTCTTCCACGCGCTCGTCAATGGGGCGGCTGGCGTCTTGGTAGGGCAGGTCCTTGATCATGGCGATACCTCATTCTCCTGTGTTTGCGCAGATTGGCGCAGCGCTTGTGAACTCGTCGATTTTCTGATTAACTTAGGGCATTATCGCGAGGAGCGCAATACGCATGAATACACTCTATTATGGCGACTGTCTCACGATTATGCGGGAGAAAATGCGCCCAGAGAGCGTCGACCTTGTATATCTTGACCCGCCTTTCAATTCCAACGAAGACTATAACTCGATCTACAGCGACGAGACGGGACGCCCACTGCCTGACCAGGTCGAGGCTTATACCGATACTTGGGCGCTGGATGCGCTTGGCTTGCGGATTATCCGCGACATTCCAATACTATTAGGCGAGCATGGCATCAACGGTCATAGCGCCAACTTTTTGGCGAGCTTCTTAAACGGGCTGGTTCACTTACAGCCGGACATGGCGGCTTATCTGGCTTACATGACCGAGCGCTTGGTCTGGATTCGGCGGATGATGAAGCCGTCTGCCAGTGTCTATCTGCATTGCGACGATACAGCCGCGCACTATCTCAAAATTGTGATGGATGCGCTTTTCGGCGCAAAGAACATGCGCGCGCAAATCATCTGGCGGCGATATGGAGCGCATAATGATGCGAAGAAGCCCGGTCGTGTCTACGATGTATTGCATTACTATGCATTAGACGGCAGAGGTGTCTGGAATGATGTTCGCTTGCCGCTCGATCCAGACTATGTCAGGAAAGCTTACCGTCTTGAGGATGAGCGTGGCCGGTATCGTACCGCGCCCTTACACACGGGTGGCCTCTCAGGCGGCGGATACGAATACGAATTCCGAGGCTTCCGCCGCGTATGGCGATATCCAGAAAATCGGATGCGCGAACTTGAGGCGGATAATCGAATCCGGCAAGGACGAGGTGGGAAAGGCATCCCCGAGCGTAAAGTGTACTTGCACGAGTCTAAAGGTGTCCCGCTGCCAAATCTATGGACAGACATCCAGGCGCTAACCGGCAATCATAAAGAGCGCCTCGGCTATCCCACGCAGAAGCCAGTCGCCCTCCTGGACCGCATCATCCGCGCCAGCAGCAATCCCGGCGATGTCGTCTTCGATCCCTTCTGCGGCTGCGCTACGACTATCGAAGCCGCCAGCAAACTCAATCGCGGCTGGATCGGAATTGACATCACCATCCATGCCATCAAGCGCGTGGCGCGTCTGCGCTTGCAAGACCGCTTGCACTTGGCGCAGGGCAGTGATTATGAGATTGAGGGCGTACCGCAGAACTGGGAGGGTGCGCTGGAACTTTGGCGGCAAGACCCCTACCAATTTCAAAAATGGTGCGTGGAACAAGTCGAAGGCTTCGTCAACGTCAAGAAAAGTGCTGATGATGGCATTGACGGGCGCATCTATTTCGCCATGCCGGGCGAGAAAGTTTTGCAGTGCATGGCGCTGGAAGTCAAAGGTGGGGGGAATATCGGCATTGCTGATGTGGGCTATTTGAGCAGCGTATTGAAATATGACAATGTGCAGATGGCGGGCTTCATCACCTTGCGCGAGCCGGGCAAGCAGCAAGAAAAGAACTTCAAACTGAAAATGGCTTTGGCCGGCGAGATAGAAATCGAAGGCAGGACCTACCCCCGCATGCAAATGCTTAGCGTAGGCCAAATCCTTGCTGGCGCACGCTTCGCCATGCCCAGCCCCGCGGGCCGCAGCGACAGTGGCTATGACTCGGATTTATTCTCCCATTCGCCGCAATAGCCCTTAAATCGAGCGCATCGCCCCGCCATCAACGCGCAGGGTAGCGCCGGTGATGTAGCTGGCTGCGGGCGAAAGCAGGAAAGCGCCAGCCGCGCCGAAGTCATCGATGGTGCCGTAGCGCCCCAGCGGAATGCCGGCGATGGCGCGCGCTTTCACATCGTCCAGGCTGAGCCCCGTCTTCGCCGACGTGACGGCATCAAGCTGCGCCACGCGGTCGGTATCGATGCGCCCGGGTATCAGATTATTGAGGCGGATGCCATCGCCAGCCAGCTCATCAGCCAGCGTCTTGACCATGCCGGCCACGCCAGCGCGCATGATGGTGGACAAGCCGAGGCGCTGGATCGGCTCCTTGATCGAGCCTGAGGTAACGGTGAGTATCGAGCTGCCGCTGCTCATATGCGGAATTGTCAGGCGGATCATGCGAAAGCTGCTGAGCAGCGTCAACTCAAAAGCGGCTTGGAAGTCTTCATCGCTCACTTCTTTCAGCGTCATAGCTGGGGGACCGCCGGCGTTGACCACCAGGCAGTCGATGCTGCCCCAGGCGGCGGCGGTCTTATCTACCCAGGCTTGGATATCGGAGGCCACCCGCACATCACAGGCGGTGGCTAGCGTCTCCACCCCGCTTTCTTTGGCGATTGCGTCCGCGGCGGCCGCGACTTCATCGGCGCTGCGGCTGCATAGGGAAACCTTCGCCCCGTCCGCCGCCAGCGCCTTGGCGATGCCATAGCCCAAGCCTTTGCTCGAAGCGGCGACCAGCGCGGTTTTGTTTTTCAGTCCTAATTCCACGGTGCTGTCCTTTCCTTATTTGACCATTGTGGCTAGCAAGCCTTGCACGGCGTAGACGTCCACAGTCTTGTTGAATTTCTTCTCCACGGGCTGGGTTCGGCTGCCGATCCAAATCTTTAATTCGGCGTCTTGGTCGAATGTACCAGTTGTCTCGACACTGAACATGGTGATTTTTTCGTAGGGAATCGAAAGATACTCGCGCTTCCGGCCCGTCATGCCTTGAACGTCCACCATTATCAAGCGGTTGGAGGTGAAAATCCAAGTATCGCGAAAGACCTTGAAGCCGGCCTGCACCGCTTCCCCTTCGCCCAGCAGTTTGCCAAAATCGCTATGCAGTTTCTCGATGCTGACGGCGCCAGCATTGCCCAGCAGCTTGCCAAACATGGCTAGCCTCCCAGAATGCGTCTACGAAGGACCGCGATTATATCGCGCGCGCCGCAATTCAACAGCGGCCAATGCCATGCCGGGCTAGAGAGCCAGCTTCCGCGTCGGCTCGTCGATGCCCACGCGCTGCAGCAGCCAGTCGATTTCGGCTAGGCTGCCGGCGTCGATGGGCTTGAAGGGTGGTCTTGGACTTGCGTTCGCGATGGCGCCGCGGCGCTGGAGGAATGCTTTTCGTATAGTCAGATTGATGAGCGGTTGATTTTCATAGCGGATGAGCGGCAGGTATTTGTCGAAGATCGCTTCCGCCTTTCTTTCGTTTCCGTCTTTGAATGCTTCGTAGACCGCGACCAGGATTTCGGTGAAAGCGAAACCGGTCATCGTGCCTGAGGCGCCGCGTTTCAATTCTTCTAGCAGGAACATGCCGCCCAGCCCGCCGAAGATTTCAAACTGGTCCGTGCGGGCGCGGATGGCATCGATCTTCTGCATCAACGGCGGATCTTCCAGCTTGAGATAGCGGGCGTTTGGAATGGCGTCGGCGATCTGTGCCAGCATAGCGGGCGACATGATGACATCGTTAATCGGCGGGAAGTCTTGCACGACGATGGGTCCGCTGATTGTCTCGGCGATTTGGCGATAGAGCGCGAGAATAGTTCGGTCAGATTTATCGTCCATTGGCGGCGGCGCGATCATCACACCATCAGCGCCGGCCGCGAAAGCCGCTTGGCTAAGCGCGATACAGGTGTCGAGCTGGCTATGGCTTGTGCCCACGACAATGGGGATTGCCCCAGCCACAGTGGATACAACCGTGTCCATGACGGCTTTGCGTTCATCGACGCTGAGCTTGGCCGCCTCGCCCATGACGCCGAGGATGGTCAAGCCTTGCGCGCCCAGATCCAGCTGAAAGCGCGTCAGCCGCCGCAGGCTGTCAAAATCGACGGCGTAATCGGCGCTGAAGGGCGTGGCTAGAATGTTGAATATGCCGCTGATTCGACTCATTGTTGCCGCTCCTGTTCCTTGTCTGCCAGTCAGGTAAACTGTTTCGATACATTGATGTCCATAAATTACCTTAGAATCTCAACGATTTCACCCTGTGCGGTCTCCTCATGCCCTGGCTAAACTGTCTGTATGGCAAACTAAATTGCTTATGGTCGATTGCGCAATGAAGACCGGCGCACAGGTGGGTAATGAAGGCTGTTCCGGGCCAAATTGCTTATCAAGGGAGTATAGCTGATGGGCCTGATCCTGTTTGTTGCGGGCATGAGCGCTGGGGTTTGCATGATGTTGCTGGGCGATATGATGTCTATAATCCTCTCCGACCAATGGATGGTGGTTGATGGGAAGATTCATTCTATCGCTTGGCTACTAGTAGATTACATCATGCCGATACTTTCAGTCCTGTTGCTGGTGCAGCTATTGCGTCGAACAAAGAAAGGCTAACTCGCCGCAAACGAGCCCCGGTTCGCCGCCGGGGCTTTCACTTCCCTAGGATTCTCCAAAACAGAAGCCCCGCCGCAATTTCCGTCAGAAGATTTGCATGACGCGCGCCGCATCGGGGCGGATAAACTGCCCGTCGCCGGCGCTGCCGACGATGTCGCCATCTTGGAACACCGTCTTGCCATTGACGATGGTTCGCTCCACTTTGCCCTGGAAGGTCATGCCATCGTAGAGCTTGTCGCAGTCGCGCGCCTGGCTGAAGAGCATGTCGCGGTGGATTGTTGTCTCCTCATCGGGATTGTAGATGACGAGGTCGGCGGCCGCGCCTACACCAATATGACCCCGCTCGGGATAGACGCCGAAGCGTTTCGCGCCCTTGGTGGCGACCAGGTCAATCGCCTGGTTGATGCTTATGCGCCCCTTGAGTGCTTCCTGCATCAGGCCCAGCAGCAGTTCTTCAACGCCCGGCGCGCCCGGCGGCGTCGCCCAGATGTCCTCGCGCGCGCTTTCCTTTTCCTCCACCGTGAAGGGCGAGTGATCGGTCGTGATGGCCATGAGCGCGCCATCAAGCAGCCCCGCCCACAGCGCGGCTTGGTCGGCTTTGCTGCGCAGCGGCGGATTTATTTTGGCGTAGGGTCCGCAGCGCTCTAGGTCGGCTTCGGTGAAGAAGAGATAATGGGGGCAGGTCTCGGCGCTAACGGTCGAGCCAGTCGCTTGGAAGCGGCGGATGACCGCCAAGGCTTCAGCGCCGCTGACGTGGGCGATGTGCAGGTTGGCGCCGATGCTTTCGTTCAGCGTCAGCAAGGTGGCGATTGCCAGCGCTTCGACGTGGGGCGGGCGGGATTCGCCATGGGCGGGCACATCGTTGCGCCCCGCCTCAATCAACTGCGCCGTATGCCACTCCAGCAGTTGATTGTTCTCGGCATGCGCCGCGCAGACCAAGCCGGTTTCAGCGACCAGATGCAGCGCTTGATAAAGCTCCGGCACATGGGGCAGGCACAAGCCTTCGAACTCATCATCGCGTCCTTTGGGCGCCGCCGTCATGAAAATTTTGAAGCCGATAGCGCCTTCGTTGACCATATCGGCGATTTCAGCCCGATCTAGCAAGCCGGGCGCGCCATACAAGCCGAAGTTGACGTAGGCATCGCGCTCGCCCAGCGCCTTGCGCATTCGGAAGACCTCACCCGTCGCGCAGCAAGGCTTCGATATCGGCATCTCGAAGACAGTTGTAACACCACCGGCGGCCGCGGCGCGGGTCTCGGTGGCGAAGTCGCCCCGTTGCGGATAAGCGGGCGCGCGGCAGTGAAAGTGAATATCGATTGCGCCAGGCAGCAGGAGCTTGCCGGCGGCCTCAATCGTCTCGGCGGCGTCGATGCCGCTTGAATCGGCGGCCAAGGCGGTGATGCGCCCGCCCCGAATGCCGACATCGAGCTTTGTGACATCAGTCTCCAGCGCCACTTGCGCGTTTTTGATTAGCGTATCAACCTGCACGGGACCACTCCTCAGTGTCTCTCTAATTGGGACAGGCACAACCAAAGACCCTGTGTTGGGACTACTTTGCGAGTGCCTAAATTCCTATTCAAAATATCGGCGGTGGCTACAAGTCTTGCCCCTGTAATCCCCTGGGCGGGCTAACCGGCTGATCGAAATAGCGTCCGCCGCAGAAACTTGAGCAGGATATCGGTGGTCGCCTGATAATCAGCCAGCAGCACATGCTCGTCAGCGGCGTGGGCGGCTTCGTAACTGCCGGGTCCAAAGATGATCATATCGCCGCGCGCCACATCCATCAAATGTTTCGCGTCGCTGCCGGGCAAATAGCCTATTGGACCCGGGTCATCCTTGATGACTTCGCGCGCGCAAGCCATGAATGTTTTGGCGTAGTCGGATTCGAGCGTGGAATCGAACCAGGGCGAATAGACAAAATCGCCGATTTCGGCAGTGGCGCCCGCTAGCTGGACCGATTCGATGACGGCGCGCAGTTCCGCTTTGACCGCGGCCGGATCTTCCCGCGGGATCATGCGGCGGTCCAGGAAAACCGCGCAAGAATCGGGCACGGCGTTGGCGGTGCTGCCGCCTTCGATCACGCCGACATTGCAAGTGGGGGAGCCGACCGCCGGGTGAACGCGCTCCGCCAATTCTCGATGATAAACGTCCAAGGCGCTGATGATTTTAGACATGGCGACGATGGCGTTGACGCCGCGGTCGGGCTTGGTGGCGTGGACCGATACGCCGCTTGTGCGGATGGTGGCGCGCATGACGCCCTTATGTGCATTGGCGACCTTGTTGGCTGTCTGCTCGCCGACGACAATGAAATCGCAGGCTGGCAGATGCCCCGCATCAGCCAGCCACCTGGTGCCGAGCTGCCCGCCAACTTCTTCTTCAGCGGCGGCAACGAGGATGAGGCTGCCATTCAGCGGTTCTTGGCCAGCGGCTGCCATCATCACCAGCATCATCGCGGCGAGCGGCGCTTTGTCATCAACGCTGCCTTTGCCATAGAGCGCGCCATTGAGGATCGCGCCGGCATAGGGGTCGACGCTCCACTTTTCGGCTTCGGCCTCGGCGATGGGCACCGTGTCGATATGGGCATGCAGCATGATTCGCGGCTCACCCAAGCCCAGCGTGGCGATGGTATTGAGCGCTTCGGGCTTGGCGGCCGGCGCCAGCTGCCGCACCTCACAGCCGATGGCTCGCATTTTCTCGGCGACGAAATCGGCGATGTCGCGCGTATCGCCCGGCGGGTTGGGCGATGGGATTTGCACCAGCCGCTGCAAGAGCGCGATGCTATCCATCTAAATGCCCTGGACGGATTTGTACTTTTCCAGCTCTTCCGCCGTGTAGACCTGCATCAGCTCAAGCTCGACGCCGCCGGCTTCCTGCTCGAGAAAAGCGACCCAGCCTTCGGGGTGCACGTGGCTTCCCTTTACTTTGCAGGCAGCGCATTCCTTCAAAGTTGCGCCCTTTGCCTGCGCTTCTGCCAGCGCGTCATCGATATTGGGCACGGCATAGCAGATGTGATGTAAGCCTTCGTAGCCGCGCTCCTTGATCCAGGCGTCATAGCGCCCGCCCGCATCCATCGATTGGCAGAGCTGATATTCGACATCGCCCACATTAAAAATGGCAGTCACATTGCGCGACTTCGCATAGTCATGGATCTCGGCTTCGTGCCCGACGCCCAGGAACTCTTGATACTGTCGCAGCGATTCACGCGCGTCGCTAACGGCGAAAGCCATGTGTTTGATATATCTTTCGTACATCGTGTTCTCCCTACCGTTTTGTGTGATTTTCGGGTGATTTGGCAGCTCGCCTCTGCCTTTTCTGGTGAAGTAGTAGCGTGCTGGATTCCAGTCATTCGGGTTTGAAGCGTTCCCAATGTGTCAAGTCACGCCAAGTGATCCGCTTCCAGGCGCGCATGCCTGGCTGGGTCGCCGCCGCCTTGTGCCCGATGCAGATGAACATTTCCGGCGAATAGCTATTCGGCAGGTTGAGGATCCGTTTCACCGCTTCCTTGCTGTAGGAGGTGACAGGACCCGATGCCAAGCCCAGCGCATGGGCGGCCAGCATCATCGTTTGGGCGGCAGTGCCCACGTCTATCAGCAGCGCGCGATCGGTAGGCGGCAAATTGTGTTCGGCGGCGACATCCCAATTGGTGCAGATGAGAATCAGGACCGGCGCCCGCTGGAACATACCCGGCGAGACCAAGCCTATCAGCCGGCGCGTTTCCGCGTCTTCGATCACGATATAGCGGTTTGGGCGCAGGTTGCCGCCGCTGGGCGCCCAGCGTGCCGCATCCAGGATGGTTTCGATCTGCGCACGCTCAACCGGCGCCTCGCTCATATCCCGCACTACCCGCCGCGTTTTGATGTTCTGCAGCACAGCCTCGCTCATTTTCCGTGCTCCGCCAGCGTACTGTGCCGCAACAAGCAATCGGCGACTGCCCGGCAGCGCTCGTCGAGGCTCTCGGTATAGGCTTCGACATCAGACATCGTCATGTGCATGTCAGGGATGCGCTCAATATTTTCTCGCAGGAAATCGCGCGATTCTGCCGAGGCTCGCTCGACGATCATGCCGCTCAGGCGCTCGGTCGCCGTCAAGAGGCGCAGGGGACCGTAATGCGCTGGCTCGTCCATTTGTATCCGCGCCGATGTAATCAGCAGCGCCAAGAGCTCCACTGCCTCGCGCTCTTTCAGCACCCAGTTCTCGCTCATGGTCCCGCTGGTCCTTTCTGCGCGCGCCGCCTGTAAAGCCGGCCTGCAATCGACAGCCGCCCAGATTATAGGAAGCGCCGCTACCAGTGTCAAGCAAACCGACGACTAGGGTAGTGTATCAATTTCGGTTGAAACAGATAATCGTTAGCACCGATTACACCGAGAAAATAAGGGGCGCGTAGACACTCCCGATCAGGGAGAAGCGAAAATCGCGGATAACGTAGGGGCGACCAACACCTGGTCGCCCGCATGTGATAACTATGGTATGCCCCCTACATTACGCTATTTTTGGCTTGCCCTTTGTGCCTCGGCCCCCCGGTGGCAACTCCATTTGACGCGGCTTAGCCTTCGAGTTGCTCCAGAGCCTCCGCGATTGGTCGCCAGCCTTCCCACTTGCTCACGCGCTCGCGAGCTTCTGCCGCAGACATTGGCGTCAGCTCATCATGCGTCTCAACCCCAAAGGCGATCAACACGCGCAGCCAGTTCGTGCCCGCGCGGCCAGCAGCGACATTCTCATCGTAATAGTCCCGTACCGTTTGGATGAGGCTGTTCGGCACGGTGTAGCTTGGCGGTGGCACTGGCGTGTTCGTTGGCGGCGGCGGTGGCACTGGCGTATTCGGCGTGGCTGTCGGCGGCACCGGTGTATTCGTCGGCGGGATGGGTGTGTTCGTAGGCGGTGGCGGTACAGGCGTGTTCGTTGGCGGCACCGGCGTGTTCGTTGGCGGCACCGGCGTGTTGGTCGGCGGGATCGGCGTATTCGACGGCGGCACAGGCGTATTCGACGGCGGAATTGGCGTGGCTGTCGGCGGCACCGGTGTATTCGACGGCGGGATGGGCGTGTTGGTCGGCGGCGGTGGCTGTCCTTCAAGCTGAGTCAAGGCATCAACCACCGGCTGCCAGCGCGCAGCTTGATACTGCTGGGCGTAACCCTGCGCTTCGGCTAGCGTCATGGGATTGGCATGACTGCCATGCCCCAGCGCCGCCAGCGCCCGCGTCCAGCGCTCGACATGCGCCGCGCCGTGATGCGTCTCGGCTTGATAGGTCAGCAGGGTTTGGATGAGGCTGCTGAACTGATTGCTTTGTGGCACCGGCGTATTCGTCGGCGGAATGGGCGTATCTGTCGGTGGGATGGGCGTGTTTGTCGGCGGCCCCAGTGTATTCGTCGGTGGGATGGGCGTGGCTGTTGGCGTAGCGGGCTGGGCTTCCAATTGCGTCAGCGCATCAACCACCGGCTGCCAGCGTCCGCCCCAGCCGCGATCGACATAGCCCTGCGCTTCGGAAACGGTCATGGGATTGTTGTGGCTGCCATGCCCCAGTGCCGCCAGCGCCCGCGTCCAGCGCTCGACATGCGCCGCGCCGTGATGGGTCTCGGCTTGATAGGTCAGCAGCGTTTGGATGAGGCTGGCGTAGGGACCGCCCGGCATAGGCGTATTCGTCGGTGACACCGGCGTGTTGCTTGGGATTGGGGTAGCCGTTGGCATAGGCGTATTCGACGGCGGCACCGGCGTATTCGTAGACGCAGCGGGCGTATCCGTCGGCGGTATCGGCAGGGCAAAATGCGCCTCGCCGCTGCGCTCCCCGCCACCGGCCAGGTTTGCTGTGAGCTCGACGCGGTAAATCGCGCCGCCCGTCAGCCCAGTCAGACGATAGCTGGTCGCGCCTGCGCCCAAAGTGTGCGAGCCGGTCTGCAGGTCGCTGCCAGCATAGTCCAGCACATAGCCGCTTGCGCCGCTGACCGCGCTCCAGGATACGGTCACTTCGCTTGAGCTGTGCGCCTGGGATGCAATGTGGATGGGCGGCCGGGGCGTCGCGGTTGAAGTCGCTGTGAGCGTGCTGGTCGCGGTTGAAGTCGCTGTGGGCGTGCTGGTCGCGGTTGGAACGGGTGTATTGGTCGGAAGCGGAGTCGCTGTTGGCGGCTCTGCCTGCTGGCGGGCTGATGGCGCAGGCGTATTTGTCGGCGGGGCATTCGGCGCGGTGCGCGCTTGACCGGTCACAGAGATCCGCTGGCTGCCCCTCAGAAATACCGTGAGTTTGAAGTCATAGACGGTATTGGCTTGGAGCCCGCCGAAGTCATGCGAGGTCCGCGAGCTTTCATTGGTGTGAATGACCTCAAATGCGCTATAGCGTCCATTGCCGCTGCTGATATCGACCATGTAGATTTGCGCTTTATTGCCCAGGTCAGTCCATTCGACCGTGATGTGGTCTTTGGAGATTTTCGGGAAGATCATCGCCAGGCTGCCGTCGGTGGGCAGTGTTGGCACGGCTGTTGGGGCGGGCGTATTCGTGAGGATAGGCGTATTTGTAGGTAGAGGGGTAGCCGTCGGCCTTGGCGTGCTGGTTGATGTAGCGGTTGCTGTCGGCGTTGCCGTGTCTATCGCTGCTTGCTGCGGGCGACCGACCGATGTGCTGGTCGGCGTGAGCGTGTTGGAAGAGGTCGACGACCCGGGAGAAAAGGCGCGGAAGGTGATGGTTTCGCTGCGCTTCCCTGTACCCGAGCAGTCAGGCCGGCAATTTGTGTCATAGACTTGCGCATAAGCCGTGTATTCCTTGCCCAGTTCTAAGCCTTCAGCGCGCGTTAGCTTCAGGCTCTGAGCAAATGTGGCTTTTGAAAAATTGAACCCACTGCCGACGCCTTTGACAACAAAAAGAAAGAGCGGTTTGCTAGACGGCTCTACAACACTGTCCCACTCTAGTTTGACATCGCTGTATGTGTTTCTCGTAACGCGCATTCCACGGGGCGGCTGGTAGGACTGCTCAATGGTTCGATTCTGCTTGACGCGGAAAGTCAAGTTTTCGCTGCGCGCCAAGAGCTGCTCGCATCTGTCAGTCGGGCAGCCATAAAGCCCTATCCAGACGGTGTATTCCTTTGCCCAATCGCTGTATCCGCTTCCCCAACCGGGCAAGAAATATAGGCTCGAATGATCGCCTGTTGGCGGTTCCCGAGTCACCTTGCCGCCGTCAGGCTGATAAAAGACAAAATATTTTGTCTCCACATCCGATTGCACATCTTTCTTGAAATTATCCCATCCAGTTTCGACGTAGCGCGGCGGGTTAAACGTATCCAATACCGTAACCCGGACATTGGCATGAAAGCGAGGCACCGGTGTGGGCGTGATGGTTGCCGTCGGCGTGGGTGTAATGGTCGCAGTTGGCGTGATGGTCGCAGTTGGCGAGGGCGCTGGCTCAGTTGGCGTGATGGTTGGGGTCGGTGTGTTGGTCGCAGTTGGCGTGATGGTTGGTGTTGGCGTGGGCGTCCAGCTCGGGTCTGGCAGGGTGCGGAAAGTGATCTGTTTGCTGCGCGCCAAGGGTTGCTCGCAAGTGTTTTGGCGACAGTCATAGTCCGAAATCCTTAGCCAAAAGGTATATTCCGTATCCGGACTTACATCGCTATCGGACGTATCAAAAACTATAGAATTGCCTCGCCGTATCCAGGGCACAGTGAGCACAATGCGACGACCCCCAAATAAAAAGCGCGAGGTCATGGCATAATACACTTTATCCAGCTCCGAATCCGCTGGCACATTATCAATAAAATCGTCCCATACAATTCGGACATCTCCATTATTATTGTGATTCACATCAACGCGGATATTGGCATCCAAAGGCGTCGACCAGTCGAAGGGCGTTGGTGTGATGGTTGGTGTCGGCGTAATGGTTGGCGTATTCGTCGCTGTTGGCGTCGGTGTGCTGGTCGCCGTCGGCGTGCTGGACGGTACCCAACCGAAGGGGGTGGGCGTGGGCGTAAACGTCGGCCCCTCTGAGAATGGCGTGAAAGTTGGCTGCGCCCCCGCATTCGGCAAGGTGTGGAAGGTAGTGTTATAGGGGCGGGCCAAGAGAAAATCACCGCTATTGAATTTCACAGAAACGACATACTCCGTATCGGGCTTGAGATCACCGACAGATCTCCCATACGAGCCAAAAATCTGGCCCCAGCCCGTTACGCCCGTTTTGTGCCCGCCGTTCGTTGCCTTTACACTGAAATTGGAACTGATAGAGTGCCTATAGGTTTCCAGAATAACTTCTGGAATATTTTTCCAGAAGTTATTCCAGCTGAAAGTAGCGCCCGTATCCGTTATGCCCGATACCTTGATATAACCCGAAGGCGTGGGATTAAGCGGGTAATCCGGTCGCGCTGGCGTGGTCACGGTGATGCTGGCGCTGGCGCGGATATTGCCATCGCAGGGGTAGATACAGACTTTTACTGTGAGCGTGTATTCGGTTGCCGGCTTGACATGATTTATGCAAGAGCCGCGAGGACCGAGAGAAGCCCTGCCATCGGTATAGTTGGGGCAGCCGCTCCAATGATACCAAAGCGCGTCTTTCCTAGACGACCATATATTTTGCTCATACCGTGACGCGCTTTCAAAACCGGTGACATCATCCCATTCCAATACGATCCTGTTGTGCAACAATTTTTTGATGCGAATGGGAGACCGCCTGTCGGCAAGGGCGTCGGCGTGATGGTAGCTGTGCTGGTCGCTGTTGGAGTCGCCGTGCTGGTCGGCGTAGCGCTTGCTGTCGGCGTTGCTGTATCCACAGCCGCTCGCTGTGCACGACCGACCGATGTGTTGGTCGCTGTCGGCGTGGGCGTATTCGTGGGCTTGGGGGTATCAAAACTGACGGTTCTTGATTTCTGTGGATGCGGCGAATGCGGCCCTGGATGCCAGGTTACGGTGAATTCATAACTGTCCGCCGAGTGAACATTGAGAGTAATGTATTCTGTATCGAAATAGCCTGAATATGTCTTTGGGTACTTTCTTGCGAACCCGGGATCGGCTAATCCAGTCGGTTTGACCTTTACACTGTAGGAACCGGTGTGGCTTGGCCCATCCCAATCCAGTTTGACATCGGCGAAACCTTGGGAGGCTCCCCGCGTAAGTGCGTCACTGGCGGTCAAGAAAGTCAAAGGCTCGACTTCTGGTATCGGCGTCGGCACTTCCCCATTGCTGTTGGTGCTCGTGTTAATCCTCCGCTTTCGCCAACCGAATACCTTATAGCCCTCTTTGGAATTGATATAGCCGGTGACGAGAAAGGTGTACAACCTACCCGGGTCTAGGTTGGTCCAGGTAAATTGCGTATCGGTGGTGTCGTTATAGTTATATGGTCCAAAACCCATATTGATTCGGTAGCCATGCGCGCCACTCAGCGGCGTCCAGTCCAGGGTGATGCTGTTACTGGTCGCAGCGGATATCCAAACTTCCATGTTGTCCAGGAACGGTTTGGGCGTACCAGTCTGCGTCGGTGTGCTCGTAATTGTCGGTGTGCTCGTGACTGTCGGCGTTGGTGTGAGTGTCGGTGTGCTGGTCGCTGTCGGTGTTGGTGTCGGCTTGCTGGGATTGATTATCGTGGTTTTTTTGCTCGCTGGCTCCCAACGGGCAGTTATCGATTTCTTCGGGTGCGGCGACTTTGGTCCCGGATGCCAGGTTACTTTGAAATCATAACCAGTCGAGCGCACAATTTGATTAATGGTGATGCTGGTTTTATAAATCAGCCCCAAGGTAACGGGCAGCTTTCCATTACTGCCAAGATTAAGATATTTTTTGCCATCCGCATTGATGGTCAGGCTATAGTGGCCCGTGTGCGTCGGGCCATCCCAGGTCACAGTCAAATACATCAAGTCAGGCCTGGCAAAGCTGGGGTGATTCTCCACCACTGTGAAGAAGGTCAGCGGCTCGACTTCCGGTATCGGTGTGGGCGTGCTGCCACTGGTGCGCGCGCTTAGTTCGCGGCGCGTAATCCCCGTGGGGAAATGTTTATAATCGAGCTGCTCATTGACGATCAGATAATTTCTTATCCCAATCTCGTAATCCGTATTGGCTTGCAAGCCCGTGAGCGTGGCTTCGGTTTCCAGCACATAGAGATACTGATAGTTCTCGCCGGGTCCCTTAGGCTTGTACCTGACTTCATACCCGACATCTAAACCATATTGCCGCGGTCTAGGCGTCCAATCCAGGGAGATGCTGGTCGCCGTGACATCGGTAACCCAAGCCTCAATCGCTTGGCCAGGCTTCTCAGGCGTGGGCGTGGGCGTGCCGCCACTGGTGCGCGCGGTTAGTTCGCGGCGCGTAATACCGGTGGGGAGATGCTTATCATTGTCCTCATTGACGATCAGATAATTTCTTATCCCAATCTCGTAATCCGTATTGGCTTGCAAGCCCGTGAGCGTGGCTTCGGTTTCCAGCACATAGAGATACTGATAGTTCTCGCCGGGTCCCTTGGGCTTGTACCTGACTTCATACCCGACATCTAAACCATATTGCCGCGGTCTAGGCGTCCAATCCAGGGAGATGCTGGTCGCCGTGACATCGGTAACCCAAGCCTCAATCCCTTGGCCGGGCTTCTCGGGCGTGTTGGTGGCTGTGGGGTCCTGCGCTTGCGCCAGCCCGCCGCCCAGCGCGACGATGAGCAGCGGCAAGATAAAGAGCAGGCGAGGAGTAATACGTAGCGGAAAGCGGTGCAGGTTATGGCGCAGGAAGCGGCGGGTCGACATCGTTGTACCTATTCAAGCAGGATGGCGCGCATAGTATTGAATACTAATTCAATTTCCCGTTCTTGTCAAATTTGGCGTCGGCAATCCAGGGCAAAGCCAACTCCCTCGGCCCCCCCCGGTGGCAAATCTATCTAGCGCGGCTTAGCCTTCGAGTTGCTCCAGAGCCTCCGCGATTGGTCGCCAGCCGCCCCACTTGCTCACGCGTTCACGCGCCTCAGCCGCAGACATCGGCGTCAGCTCATCATGCGTCTCGGTGCCAAAGGCGATCAAGACGCGCAACCAGTTCGTGCCCGCGCGGCCAGCAGCGACATTCTCATCGTAATAGTCCCGCACCGTCTGGATGAGGCTATCCGGCACGGTATAGCTTGGCGGTGGCGGGACCGGCGTATTCGTTGGTGGCGGTGGCGGAACAGGCGTATTCGTAGGTGGCGGTGGTGGGATGGGCGTGTTGGTTGGCGGCGGTGGTGGGATCGGCGTGTTAGTTGGCGGCGGCGGAACAGGCGTATTCGTCGGCGGCACCGGCGTGTTGCTTGGGATTGGGGTAGCCGTTGGCACCGGCGTGTTGGTTGGCGGCGGTGGCGGAACAGGCGTATTCGATGGCGGAATCGGCGTGGCTGTCGGCGGGACCGATGTGTTCGTGGGCGGAATTGGCGTGTTGGTTGGTGGTGGCGGGGGCGGCTGCAATTGCGTCAGCGCATCGATCACCGGCTGCCAGCGCGCGGAGCTATACTGCTGGGCATAGCCCTGCGCTTCGGCTAGTGTCATGGGATTGGCATGGCTGCCATGCCCCAATGCCGCCAAGGCGCGCGTCCAGCGCTCGACATGAGCCGCGCCATGATGCGTCTCGGCTTGGTAGGTCAGCAGCGTTTGGATGAGGCTACTGAACTGATTGATTTGTGGCACCGGCGTGTTCGTCGGCGGAATGGGCGTTGCTGTCGGTGGGATTGGGGTAGCCGTTGGTGGAACGGGCGTCGCCGTTGGCGGGACAGGTGTGTTCGACGGTGGAATCGCCGTAGCTGTTGGCGTAGCGGGCTGCCCTTCCAATTGCGTCAGCGCATCGACTACCGGCTGCCAGCGTCCGCCCCAGCCTCGATCGACATAGCCCTGCGCTTCTGATGCGGTCATGGGATTGTTGTGAGAGCCATGCCCCAACGCCGCCAGCGCCCGCGTCCAGCGCTCGACATGCGCCGCGCCATGATGCGTCTCGGCTTGGTAGGTCAGCAGCGTTTGGATGAGGCTGGCGTAAGGACCGCCCGGCACCGGTGTATTCGTCGGTGGAATGGGCGTCTCCGTTGGTGGAACAGGTGTTGCCGTTGGCGGCACCGGCGTGTTGGTAGACGCAGCAGGCGTATCCGTCGGCGGCATCGGCAGGGCAAAATGCGCCTCGCCGCTGCGTTCGCCGCCACCGGACAGGTTTGCCGTGAGCTCGACGCGGTAAATCGCGCCGCCGGTCAAGCCCGTCAGACGATAGCTGGTCGTGCCCGCGCCCAAAGTGTGGGAGCCGGTCTGCAGGTCGCTGCCAGCATAGTCCAGCACATAGCCGCTCGCGCCGCTGACCGCGCTCCAGGACAGGGTTACTTCGCTTGAGCTGTGCGTCTGGGATGCGATGTGAATGGGCGGCTGGGGTGTCGCGGTTGGCGCGGGCGTATTCGTTGGAACTAGCGTGTCTGTTGGAACAGGCGTATCTGTCGGATTCGGCGTATTCGTCGGAACGGGCCTGTCTGTCGGAATCGGTGTATTTGTCTGCGGGGCATTCGGCGCGGTCCGCGCTTGACCCGTCGCCGTGAGCCGCTTGCTGCTGCTCAGAAATACCGTGACCTTGAAGTTATAGACAGTATCCGCTTTCAGCCCGCCGAAGTCATGCGAAGTCTGGGAATTAATGTGGGTGTAATAGAGGGCGCGCTCGCTATGGTGGCTGCTGATAATATCGATTAGGTACAGTAAAACTTTGTCGCCCAGGTCGCTCCACTCGACCGTGATGCTGTCCTTGGAGATTTTCGGGAAGATCATCGCCAGGCTGCCATCGGTGGGCAGTGTTGGCACGGCTGTTGGCGTGAGCGTGTTCGTTGGGATAGGCGTATTTGTAGGTAGAGGGGTAGCCGTCGGTCTTGGCGTGCTGGTAGCCGTCGGGGTGTTCGTCGGCACGGGCGTGTTGGTCGCGGTGGGTGTCGCAGTCGGCTCAGGCAAGGTGCGGAAAGTGGCTAACACTTTGCCATAGACCACATCGCTCCTTTGTTCCCCAGTGTTTAACATGACCTGTATGGTGACCGTATAGTCCGTGCTGGGATTCAGACCCGTAATATGAAATTCCTTGGCATTTGTGAACCTACGCAAATGCAAGTTTGTCGTCTTCTCATCCCGCTGTACATCATAAGCGACGAGCACTAACAGGTCGCGATTAAGCGATTTGAAATGATCGAGGAAGTCTTTCCAATTGATTAAAGCGCCATCCCAACTAATTTGGCTGATGCCGATTTTGAAGTTATCAGGGAATGGCGTACTGGTAGCCGTCGACGTGGGCGTGCTGGTTGATGTAGCGGTTGGCGTGGGACTGTCTGTCGCCGCTTGCTGTGCCCGGCCGACCGATGTATTGGTCGCTGTCGGCGTTGGCGTCGCTGTCCAGTTCGGGTCGGGCAAGGTGTTGAAAGTGATTCTTTGGCTGCGCGCCAAGGGTGTTCCGAAACCGTTACCACCGTTACCCTCGTATTGTACTTCTACCCAAAAGATATATTCCCTACCCGGAATGAGAGAAGTAGAAGAATATACGAAAGAGTTGGTTTTTGCGCGATAGGGAATAATTATAGAAACAACCTCGCCCGGGTACATGACCTTGACATAATATTCTTTTTGTTTATCCGCTGGCACATTATCAATAAAATCGTCCCATACAATTCGGACTTCGCGATTATTGTTGTGATTCACATCAACGCGGATATTGGCGTCCAAAGGCTGCGACCAGTCGAAGGGACTTGGCGTGATTGTCGGCGTCAGTGTGCTAGTTGATGTAGCGGTTGCTGTCGGCGTTGCTGCCGCTGCTTGCTGTGGGCGACCGACCGATGTATTGGTCGCTGTCGGCGTGGGCGTGAGTGTCCAGCTCGGGTCGGGCAAGGTGCGGAATGTGATCTTTTTGCTGAGTGCCAAGGGTTGCTCGCAAGTGTTTTGCTGGCAATTAAAGCCTGAAATCCTTAGCCAAAAGGTATAGTCCGTATCCGGCTGTATTTCGTTATTGGACATATCATAAACTGCAGAATTGCTTCGCCGTAGCGAGGGCCAAATGAGCGATATATTACTCCCATCTAGCGAGTGCGAGGCCATAGCATAATAAACTTTATCCAGCCCCGGATCCGCTGGCACATTATCAATAAAATCGTCCCATACAATTTGGACATCTCCATTATTATTGTGATTCACATCAACGCGGATATTGGCATCCAAAGGCGTCGACCAGTCAAAGGGACTTGGTGTGATGGTTGGCGTGCTGGTACTGGTGGGCGTGAGCGTGATTGTCGGTGTGCTGGTACTGGTGTGCGTGGGCGTATTGCTAGGTGTTGGGGTGCCAGTTGGCGTGGACGTAATGGTCGCAGTTGGCGTCGGCGTGCTGGTGAGCGTGGGGCTTGGCGTCGATGTCGGCGTCAGCGTGACAGTTGGTGTGGCGGTGTTGGTCGGCGTGGGCGTGAGTGTCCAGCTCGGGTCGGGCAAGGTGCGGAATGTGATCTTTTTGCTGTGCGCAATAGGTTTAGTATATACCCCATCTACCACGCAAGCATAATACTTGCAATCTACTCTTACCCAAAATGTATATTTTGTACCTGGCTTGACGACAGGCGATTTGTAAACGACCGAGTTGCTGCTTCTTTGCAAGGGAGCAATCAATGCAACCCTCCCAACTCGAGGATGTTGCAGCATTCCATAATAGGCTATATCGCGATCCGCTGGCACATTATCAATAAAATCGTCCCATACAATTCGGACTTCGCGATTATTGTTGTGATTCACATCAACGCGGATATTGGCGTCAAAGGGCTGCGACCAGTCGAAGGGACTTGGCGTGCTGGTTGGCGTGCTGGTACTGGTGGGCGTGGGCGTATTGCTAGGTGTTGAGGTGATAGTTGGCGTGGGCGTAAGCGTTGCCGTTGCCGTCGGCGTATTGCTAGGTGTTGGGGTGATAGTTGGCGTGATCGTAGGCGTCGGCGCGGACGACAGGGTGCGGAAGGCAGGTAACAGCACATAGTCTTCGTAAACGAGCCTACCCCCGTGCAAGCAGCCTTTGAAAACCACGATGCTATACTCCGTATTCGGTTGCAAGCCGCTTATGGTTCTCGTTCCGCTATAAATAGCGTCTGTACCTGAACTGTCTGCATATACCCAGTTGAGGTAAACATGGAGCTCGGGACGGCGCTCAGCCAAGTTCATGCAAGCCGCGCTGTTTTCCCATGGGATTTGCACCGAGTTATGGGTAATGTTGCTGACGCGAATGCTGGTAAGCGTCCCGTCGCCTGTTGGCAGATCAGCAGTGCGGAAGATGGCTTTTACGCTGCCGTAGACCTGATTATTCGGATAGCTGCTAAGAAGCGACTGCACCGTAATCGTTACTTCATACTCGGTGCTGGGCTTTAGTTTATTTCGATGGAAAAAATCGGCAGTCGGTAGGTTTACGCTCCTGACCTCGTGGCTGCCATCCGTCGCCTTGAAGTTGCTGATGAGAACAAGCGGGTTCGCATGGTGGTCTTTGAAATGGTCGCGGAAAAGTTGCCAGTTCAATGTGGCGGCATTCCAGGTGATGTTGGAAATGCGAATTTTATAATTGTCCGGGTATGAGCTGAGCGTGTTGCCTAAGACGGGTGTCGGCGTAATGGTCGGCGTGGGCGTCGCCGTCGGACTTAGCGTGAGGGTGGGCGTTGGCGTGATGGTTGGCGTATTCGTCGCAGTTGGCGTCGGACTGTCTATCGCCGCTTGCTGAGGCCGACCGACCGATGTGTTGGTCGCTGTCGGTGTGGGCGTGTTGGTCGGCGTTGGCGTGAGTGTCGGTGTGCTGGTCGCTGTCGGTGTTGGTGTCGGCTTGCTGGGATTGATTATCGTGGTTTTTTTGCTCGCTGGCTCCCAACGGGCAGTTATCGATTTCTTCGGGTGCGGCGACTTTGGTCCCGGATGCCAGGTTACTTTGAAATCATAACCAGTCGAGCGCACAATTTGATTAATGGTGATGCTGGTTTTATAAATCAGCCCCAAGGTAACGGGCAGCTTTCCATTACTGCCAAGATTAAGATATTTTTTGCCATCCGCATTGATGGTCAGGCTATAGTGGCCCGTGTGCGTCGGGCCATCCCAGGTCACAGTCAAATACATCAAGTCAGGCCTGGCAAAGCTGGGGTGATTCTCCACCACTGTGAAGAAGGTCAGCGGCTCGACTTCCTGTATCGGCGTGGGCGTGCTGCCACTGGTGCGCGCGCTTAGTTCGCGGCGCGTAATCCCGGTGGGGAAATGCTTAGCATCGTGCTGCTTATTGACGATCAGATAATTTCTTATCCCAATCTCGTAATCCGTATTGGCTTGCAAGCCCGTGAGCGTGGCTTCGGTTTCCAGCACATAGAGATACTGATAGTTCTCGCCGGGTCCCTTAGGCTTGTACCTGACTTCATACCCGACATCTAAACCATATTGCCGCGGTCTAGGCGTCCAATCCAGGGAGATGCTGGTCGCCGTGACATCGGTAACCCAAGCCTCAATCGCTTGGCCGGTCTTCTCGTATGTTGGTATGCTGGTCGCGGCCGGACTGGGGGTGTTGGTCGGGGTGGGCTGCTGCGCCAGCGTCAATCCGCCGCCCAGCGCGACGATGAGCAGCGGCAAGATAAAGAGCAGGCTGGTTAGCTGAAAGCGCTGCGGAATATGGCGCAGGAAGCGGCGGGTCGACATCGTTGTACCTATTCAAGCAGGATGGCGCGCATAGTATTGAATACTAATTCAATTTCCCGTTCTTGTCAAATTTGGCGTCGGCAAGGGGGTGGTGATTTTGGTGGATATAGGAGTTTGTAAAAGCTCCGACTCCCGATTTGCCAACAATGCTGCCCTCCTTGATGCATCGGGGTCGCGTAGACACTGACCCGTCGGGAGGGGCGCGCCGCGTAGACACAGGCGGTCGGGCTGGGCTTTGAAATGGGCATATCCACAAAATTAGACACTCCCTCCTGTGTGCGGATTCTCGCCTGGGAAGTGCTATATTATCTGCATATCAAGTCTGCGAGGGCGAATGATGTTAGCTGAGCGCGTCCGCCAATCGAAGGTCTCTGCTGGCAGCCCGCGCCCGGATGACCAGCATGACCCAGCAAATCACCCGCCCGCGCCTGACTTCTGGGGTGCGAAATCGAGCGGCTCACTCGGCTTCCAGCAGCGTCACCTCGCCCAAGCTTTCCAGTTGGTCTTGAATCTCGCCTGCGTCGCCAACCACGACGATAATGAAGTCTTCGGGGTGGATGTAGCTGTTGGCGATGCCTAGCACGTCGTCCTTCGTCACCGCTTTGATATGCCCCAGCCATTTGTTGAGCCGGTCCAGCTCGACGCCGCGGATCTTATAAGAGGCCACCGCCCCAACGAAGTCTTGATAAGTCTCTAGCCCAAAGACCCACTCGCCAACGATGCCATCGCGCGCATCGCTAATTTCTGTATCCGTGAGTGGCTCGGTCTGAATCCGTTCGATTTCCAGGAAGATTTCGTCCAATGTCGCCGCGATAACATCATTTCGAACCGCCGCCGAGACGACGAAGCGCCCGGTATCGGCCGGGTAGCTGAAGCCGGAGCCGATGCTGTAGGTATAGCCTTTCTCCTCGCGGATGTTTTGCACCAGTCGCGAAGTAAAGGTACCGCCCAAGACGTGGTTCATCACCCGTGCCGGGAAATAATCGAGGCTGGCGCCTTGGATGCCGATATTGCCCAAGAAGAAGTTGGCTTGTGTGCTGCCTGGGCGATCTACCAGCAGTATCTGCTGCCCGCTATGTTCCGGCAGCGTCGGATACGTAACTGGCTCGGCGCTTCCTTCCCAAGCGGCGAAGTGCTGCCGGGCATAAGCGAGCCCTTCGTCGGTTGTGATGGCGCCCGCGATAACCAGCACTGCGTTGTCTGGTTGACGCCGTGATTCATAGAAGGCGGCGACATCATCACGCGTGATGGATGCCAGTGAATCGACGGTAACAATGTTGCCATAGGGATGCCCCTCGTAAAGCCGGCGGAGGAAGGTGCGCCTGGCGACATAGCCCGGTTCAGCCAAGTTGGCTTCCAGGGCGCTGATGCGCTGTGATCTTTCGCGCTCAATTTCGTTTTCAGGGAAATTGGCATTGAGGGTCACATCGGCTAGCAACTCAAAGGCGAGATCCGCGTCTTCGATTAGGGCGAATACACCCAGCTGCAGGCTGTCAGCGCCGCCCCCGCTGCCGACGGCGCCGCCAACTTGTTCAATCGCGCCGGCGATGTCCTGGGCGCTGCGCGTTTCGGTCCCGCGCGTGATTAGGGCACCCGCTATGCTAGCCAAGCCGGGCAAGTCTTGTGGAGCTGCCGTTGAGCCACCGGCGAAGTAGACATCAAGCGAGATGATCGGCATGCTGGGCTGTTCGATAACGACAACTTCCAAGCCATTATCGAGAACGGTTTCGCTAATCCTGGGCATATTGAAGGTGTTGGAATCCAGCGGCGGCGGTGGCTCGTCCTGGTCGATGACATAGCGGTAGTCGGGCTCTATTTCTTCGGCATTTTCATCGGCGTAGGGTTCGACGGGGGGCGGCGCTTCGGCATCCGTTTCCACGACATTGAAGACGTGGCGGTCACTTGCTTCGAGATACATTTTTGCCACCCGCTGGATATCCTCGCTGGTGACAGCTTGGTAGCGATCAATCCCGGAATATATCGCGTTGGGGTCGCCGAAGTAGTAATTCGCGCTTTGCACGCTTTCTGCCAAGCCAAGCGCCGTCTCCAAGCCGAGAATGCTGCTGCTGCGTATCCCGGCGATCACTTTGTCGAGCTCTTCTTGGGCGACGCCTTCATCAATAATCCGTTGAAGCTCTTCGTAAGAGGCTGCCTCAAGCTCGGCCAGGTCGACGCTGACGTTGGCAATCAGAATGAAGGCGAAAAGCCCGGGTCCACGATTGTCGAATATCCAGGCGTCTGCTTGCAGCGCTTTACCGGTATCCACCAGACGCTTCGCCAGGCGGCTGGAATCGCCGACGCTCAATACGCGAGAAAGCACATCCAAGGCTGGGTAGTCCTCATGGACGAGTGGCGGAATCTCATAAGCTACGAAGAGCGCGGGCAAGTTAATGAAGGGGTCTTCAATGGTGATGAACTCAGCTTCCTCTTGTTCAACCGGCACAAAGTCGGGCAGCGCGGGCGGCTCCTCTCCAAGAGGGATGGGAGAGAAAAGCGCTTCAATCAGGGAGCGAGTTCTGTCAAATTTGATGTCGCCGGCGACGACCAGGGTGGCGTTGTTGGGCACGTAATAGCGGCGGTGAAAGTCGAAGACGTCTTCGAGCTGCGCGCGGTTGACGTCCGCAATGTTGCCAATGGCGGGGCGCTTATAGGGTTCATAGGAGTAGGGCACGGTGATGAGCGCCTTTATCGCCGAGCCATAGGGGGAGTTGTCGTAACTGAGTTGCAGCTCCTCAATGACGATGGCGCGCTGATTATCCAGGCTCTCTTGGGTGACATTTAAGCCGCCCAGGCGATCGGCTTCAATCCAGAGCGCCAAGGGCAGTTGATGCGAAGGAACGGTGTCGTAGTAGGCGGTGTAATCAGAGGAGACGTAGGCATTCAGCGAGCCGCCAACCCGCTCTAGCAGGTGATCTATCTCGCCGCCCGGAATATGTGGCGAGCCTTCAAACATCAGATGCTCGAAGAGGTGGGCGAACCCGCTCTTGCCGGCCGGGTCATTGGCGCTGCCAACCCGAAACCAGATGTCCACGGCAACGGTCGGCGCCGTGCTGTCTCGCACGAGAATCACTTCCAGGCCGTTATCCAACCAGTAATGCTCCATCTCGAGCGCTTGTTCGGCGTCGGCCAGGCTGAGTCCGCTTACGAGCAGCAGGCTGATTAGCAATAGAGCGTTTCGTATCATGGGCTGGCAATCTCCTATTTGATGTGCAGTTTCACTGTAGCATGAAAGAGGGTGGTAGCAAAGTTGTTAGCCGACTGCAAAGGCGATGATGCGGGTACGGGACCCGCTCAAAATCGAAATGCGCAAGCGCAGAAGTCGAGCTGCAATCTACTGGCTCTAGGGACGAAGAAGCTTATCGCACTTTTTCAATCGTCAGCGTCCAGTCAGCTGTGATCTTGCTGAACTCAAGATAGAATACACAATCGCTCTCAACTTCGACTAGATTGGCCGCCCCGCGAATGCCTTGCCCAACGGAGAAATTCTGAACCACGCTATCCAAATCTTTGCCACATCCTTCTACAGCCACGCTATCAATCCTCGCGCTTCCCTCTGTGGTCATCGTCACGACATGCAAGCCTTCGGCTAGAGCCAAGGGACCCAAGACCGGCTGCGCGCCTTTACGACCGCTGAACGATTGTGTCTCCTCCGAACAATCGTGCAAACCGCGCACAGCCAAGGAAATGATTTGGCGGATTGCGCCGATGGCATCCTCATCCAGCGCAGTCAATTGCGCTTGGATGTCTGCTTTCAAGCGGCTGACGTCGCATTCAGTTTCGGCCTGAAGCAGCAGCACCGGCAATAAGAGAATGATGCTGAGCGCTAAGAGCAAATAAGATCGTTTCATGCTGCCTCCACAATTGCAAATGAGCCAAATGTAAAGCCAAATGTAAAGCGAAATGAAATGCCAAGCGATAGCCAATGCAGCGGTCAATGGATTCAGGCGAACAGGCGACGCAGCTCCAGCGAAAAACCGGGCAATACATCCTCGCCGGCGAGGCTGCCGTCCGGCCCGATGAATTCAGTTTGAATCTCGCCACTTGCATCTAGCCGATGGACTTCCGCGCTTTTTGTATTGGGTACGATGATCCAGACCAGCCGCGAGCTATGCTCGAGGTAAATGGTAGCTTTCTGTCTCAACTCCGCGAGTGTATTGCTCGGTGATTTGATCTCGACTGCAAGATCGGGCATCGTCGGCGCCCATTTCTTGAAACCTCGCACTGGCGCCCGCTCGGTGCTCGTGAAAGCGGCATCGGGCGAGAGTAAGGTGCTTCGGTCGTCGGCGGGGTAGAAGCCTGTCTCCACCGTTGGATTTCCTAATTTCCGCTCTGGATCAAAGAGGCGAAAATAGTGATAAATCTCGCCGGCAAGCGTACCGTGTTCCCAGCCTGGTGGCGACATCTCAATAAGCTCTCCTTCGATGAGTTCATAGCGTGTATCATCGCCGGTCTCACAGACGGTCCGCCACAAGTCGTCAATGTCGTAGAGGCGCTGCTGGGCTTCCATTGCTGTCTCCAGCCCTTTCCCTCAAGTTAGGGCTATCATAACATGTTGCGATTGCTTATCCCACGTACCGCACAGAAAATAAGGCGACCTGTCGGAGCGCCTGTTCCATTGCCCGAATTGACTGGACTTCGCTACAGCACTGGCGCGCCCGCCGACCGCGCGATGAATTGACCAGCGCCATTGCGGCCCAGCCACTGCTCGCCATCGACCAGCTTTCGCCCGCGCTGATAAACCTGGGTCGGCACACCTTTGACCGTCATGCCCTCGTAGCAGTTGTAGTCGACGCGCATGTGATGCGTCTCGGCGCTGATAGTATGTTCCTTCTGCGGGTCCCAGACCAAAATATCGGCGTCCGAGCCGACGGCGATCGTGCCCTTGCGCGGATACATGCCGAAGATCTTGGCTGGGTTCGTACAGCAGAGTTCGACAAAACGCGATGGCGATAATTTGCCGCTGTTCACGCCCGAATCCCACATCACCATCATGCGGTCTTCCAAGCCTGGCATGCCATTGGGGATCTTGGAGAAGTTGCCCAAGCCCAGTTCTTTGCCGGGCCGGCGATAAGAGGGGTCCTGCTTTTCGTAGCCGACCCAATCAGCGCCGCCGGTCCGCTCGTTCCATTCCTGCCAGGGACCATGCCCGCCGTCATACCAGAAGTCGCAGTGGTCGGTGCTGACGATTTGCAGCGTGCCATCGCGGACTGCCCCCCACAAAATGCCCTGATCATGCCGGCTGCGGATGGGTGGCGAGCAGACATACTTCGCGCCTTCAAAGCCGGGCAGCGCCATGTGATCGTCGACTGTCAAGAAGAAATACTGCACGCAGGTCTCGCCCATGACCGGGTAGCCCAGCGCCCGCCCCCGCCGCAGCGCGCCAATGGCGCTTTCGCAGGTCATATGCACGACATAGAGCGGGCAGCCAGTCAAGCCAGACATGACAACAGCGCGATTTGTCGCCTCGCCTTCAATCTCGGGCGGGCGCGATGCGGCGTGATACACGGGGTCGGTCTTGCCGGCCGCCAGCAGGTCCGGCGTCAGCGCCGCTTCGACATCGCCATTCTCCGCGTGCACCATCACGATCATGCCGTTGTCGGCTGCCACTCGCATGGTGTTGAAAAGCGTGGCGTCATCAATCATGAAGACATTCTTGTAAGCCATGAAGAGCTTCAAACTGGTGATGCCTTCGTCCAGCATGGTCGGGATTTCTTTCATCACGGCGTCGTTGAGATCGGTGACCGCCATGTGAAAGGCATAATCGATTTGAGCGACATCGCGCGATTTCGCCCACCAGGTCTCCAGCCCGTCGTGCAGGCGGCCGCCAATTGGCTGGACGACGAAGTCGATATGGGTGGTCGTGCCGCCGAAGGCAGCCGCCATATGCCCGACATCAAAATCATCGTTGCTGATGGTGCCGCCGAAAGGCAGGTCGAGGTGCGTATGCACGTCGATGCCGCCGGGCAGCAGATACTTGCCAGCGCAATCGACGACATCATGATTGCCGCCATCGAGGTCCGCGCCAATCAGCGTGACGACCTCGCCCTCGACCAGCACATCGGCGTCTACGCTGTCGCTGGCGGTGATGACTTTGCCGTTCTTGAATAGTGTGCCCATTAGTGTGCCCTTCTCATGGAACGACGCGCCATTCCATATACGCGATAATCAGCCCCAAATAAACAAGGCCCATGCCGAGAAACAGGCGCCAGGTCAGGTCGGCGCGCAATCTTTCGAGGTCGGCTTTGGTGGCCAGATGCTCATATGCGCCTTCCAGCTGGGCGACTCGATTCTCAACTTCGGATATCTTCGCCAGCCCGCTCAAATTCGCTTCCGCTACCATTGGAAACCCTTTTATGTTCGTCTCAGAGAACAAGAACCCGCGCATTTATAGTATATTGCCGCGTTCGCGCTGTCAAGAGAACTGCAATCTCCACGACGCGCGCGGCTAAGGCGCATAGGGCTTGCCCGTGATGGAGGGCTCGCGCGCCAGCTCGCGGCGGATGGCGGCGGTGATTTCGGGGTCGATGCCCAGCGCCTTGGTTACGATGCGGTCGAGGGCGATGCGCGTTTCGTCTTCCAGGATTTGCGGCAGGGGCCGCAGCGTGAACTCGCAGAGCGCGTCATAAGCAGCGGCCATAGCGAAGACTTGGCTGCGGTCCAGCGCGTCGAAGTCGGGCACGGGGATGCGGCGCAGGTCGTCCATGGATACTTGTTGTCCGGCATATCAGAGCGTGATGCCCGCATAGACTTCCGCCAGCGGCAAGTCGCAATTCAAGGCCGGCAGCGGCACAATGGCGTCCACGCCGGCGTATTCTCGTGATTGCCAACTGTCGTCTTTGCGCGAGTCCACTTCGACTTGCGCTTTGAATTGTTCGATGATGAGGTAGATCTGAAGCGAAGGGATGCTATGGTACAAGTCGCGCTTGAAGCCGAGGTCTTTATTCGCTGTTGTTGGCGAGAGCACTTCAACAACCAAGGTAGGGTTGAAGAGGTTCATGGCGCGCTCATCAAGCTCTGCTTCGCCGCGGACGACGCTCAAGTCTGGATAGACGTAGCGCGTTGGGCTGATGCGGATACGCATGGCGCTGCTGTAAAAGTGAAAGTTGCCAGCTCTCAATCGCAAGCCAAGCGCGAGCCCAATGTTGAACATGATTTCTGCGTGATAAGCCGTCCCACCCGTCATCGGATAGACCTCGCCGTCAATGTATTCGTTCGTGTATTCGCTGGCGTCGTCGTAGGCAAAATATTCCTCGACCGTCATTTGGCGGATGCTGTCGATTGCCATGAGTTTGCCCTTTCTTGATAGCGGCGGCGGGCGACTAGGTGAAAGCTGGGATGATTTTCTCGCCATATTCGGCGACGATGCGTTCTTCTTCGCCGCACATCAAATAGATATTGAACTGGGTGACGCCGGCCGCTTCCAGCGCTTTCAGCTTGGCAATGTGCTCATCGACGTTGCCGAGGATGCCAAAAGCATCGACGATCTCCTGGCTGATGAAGTCGAGGTGCTCGGCGTCTTTGTCGGCGTGTTCCTTGTAATCGTAGCCCTTGCGCCCTTCAATGTAGGCGGTCAAGCTGGCGGGGATATCGGGGCTGTCCATGCCATAGCGCTCGACGATATCGGCGACATGATTGCCCACCATGGCTGGGAACCAACGGGTTTGCTCGCGCGCTTCGTCGATATCGCCCACCCAAACCGGCGCCGCCGACATAATCTGATAATCGGACATATCTTTGCCCGCCGCTTCACCACCGGCGATCGCCTGGTTGGAGAACCACTTGACCAAGCCGGGCTCAGCCAGTTGAATCACCAAGCCATCACCGCTGCGGCCCGCGCCAGCCAGCGCTTTGGGTCCATAAGCGGCGATCCAAATTGGCATTTCATAACCATTCGCCCAGGGAAGCTGTGCTGATGTGTCGTCATAGGTGACCTCATCGCCCCGCGCGAACCCGCGCAGCGCATCGGCGAAGCGCTCCATATTGGCTACCGTCATCGGCTTCTTGCCCAACATGCGGCGCGAACTGTCACCGCGGCCGATACCAATTTCAATGCGGTTGCCGCTCTGTGCCGCCAGCGTGGCGTACATGCTGCCCGCCACCGACCACTCGCGCACGCCGGGGTTGGTCACGAGGGGTCCAAAGATCATGCGGTTGGTATGCGCCATGCACAGCGCCATGGTCAGGTAGCAATCGCGCCATAAAACGTGTGAATCGAAGAACCAGCCGTATTTGAACCCAGCGACCTCCGCCTGCATACACAGCGCCACGGTGCGCTGCGGGGAAATATCGCCTTTGAATGTAATTCCAAAGTCCATTTCATTCGCTCCTAAGCACTATGCTGCAGTCAAGTCCCTCCCTCATATTGGGGAAGGGGTTTGGGGTGGGGGCTAACTCGCGCTAACTGTATCTTGCACCAGCTCGCCATATTGGTCGGGGCGGCGATTAAAATAGAAGTGCCAGGTATCACGCACGTCTTGAATCACGCTTAGATCAAGATCGCGCAGGATCAGCTCTTCGTCATAAGCGCTGCCAAGATCGCCGATGAATTGCCCTTTCGGGTCGCAGAAATAACTCTCGCCGTAGAAGTCATCATCGCCATGTTCTTCAATGCCAACGCGATTGATTGTGCCGACGTAATAGGTATTGAAGATGGCGTGCGATGTCTGCTCGATGCGCCAGAGATGCTGGCTCAAGCCGCGCGATGTTGCCGATGGGATGAAGACCATCTCGGCGCCGTTCAGCCCCAGCGCCCGCGCGCCTTCGGGGAAGTGGCGGTCGTGGCAGATATAAACGCCGACCTTGCCGACGGCGGTTTCGAAGACGGGATAGCCGAGGTTGCCCGGGCGAAAATAAAACTTTTCCCAGAAGCCGGGCAGGTGCGGTATATGCGTTTTGCGATATTTGCCTAAGTAGCTGCCATCGGCGTCGATGACCGCGGCTGTGTTGTAATAGACGCCGACGCCATCGCGTTCGTAAATCGGGACGATCAATACCATATTGAGTTCAGCCGCCAATTGGCAAAAGCGCTCTGTGGTTGGCCCGGCGGGGATCTCCTCAGTGTAGGCGAAGAACTGCGGGTCCTGCACTTGGCAAAAGTATGGACCGTAAAACAATTCTTGATAGCACATCACCTGCGCGCCTTGGGCGGCGGCTTGGCGCGTGTAATCGATATGCTTTTCGATCATGGATTCCTTGTCGCCGGTCCAGGCGGCTTGCAGCAGGGCGGCGCGGATGATTCGCTTGTCTGTCATGGGGGCTGTCCTTTCGCTTGCTGGTTGGCGATTTCACGATTCAAGTTTTCATCCAGATAGAATTGGAGCTTTGACTGGGACAAGCCCGGCCTCCCGCCTCTCAATCAGACGGCGCTCTTCCTCGATTTCAGAGCCAATCTCCGTCTAGTTGTTAGCCGCGTGCTCCTTGCCGCAACGTTCCAAAGTGCGTTGCGCGGCGCGAACATTGATCTTGGGCGCGACTTCGGCATAAAAGCGCGCTGCCACCGCAGCCGCGGCTGCCTGGCTCGCCGCCGTGCCTGCATCCAGCTCCAGCGCATAATCGGCTGCGTCCAAGCCCGTGATCGGCTCCAGCGTGATCTCGAGTACATGCTCGCGGCGCGCGCGTTCCAGTTTGCGGCGGCGCTTGTCGGCTGCTCGCGCTTTGCCCGCCTCGCCGATGCCGCTGTAGTAGTCGCTTAGGTGCGTTTCCAGCTCGATGGCGAAGGTGAAGATGGCGCCAAATGTGTTTAATGTGTCAGACGAAGCCATTCCCTGTCCTCAACGCTATATTCTCTCACGTAACCCTTGAGCCATCTGCTGTAACCCACGCCGCGTAAACCTTCCCCCTGATGCTTCGGGGGGACCGAGGGGGTAGACCTAGACCCACCGTTCGATGACGATTTTGCGCTCGGTATAAAACTCGATCGAGTCCATGCCTTGCCCATGCAAATCGCCGAAGAAGGAGTCCTTCTGCCCGCCGAAGGGGAAGGAGGCGGATGGCGCCGCCACGCCGATATTGACGCCGATATTGCCGGCGCTCACGCTGTACTTGAATTCGCGCGCGTACTTGCCATTGTTGGTGAAAATGCTGGCGGCATTGCCATAGCGGCTCTGGTTGATGATGTCGACCGCACCGGAAAAATCGTCCGCCTTCATCAGGGAGAGCACCGGACCAAAGACTTCTTCGGTCGCCATCACCGTATTCGGCTGCACATCGGCAATCAGCGTGGGACCAACCCAGGCGCCATTCTCGTAGCCATCGACATTAAAACCGCGCCCATCGACCAGGACTTCGGCGCCCTCGCCCTCGCTTTGATCAATCATGGATTCGATGCGATCGACCGCCGCCTCGCTGATGACCGTGCCCATTTGCGTCGTCTCGTCTAAGCCATAGCCGACCTTGAGCGCGGCCACCTGTTTTGCCAGCTCGTCCTTAAGCTCGTCATAAGCATCGCCGACGCCAACGGCGACCGCCGCCGCCAGGCAGCGCTGCCCAGCACAGCCGTAGGCCGCGCCCAGGATGTTCTTGACGCTGGCTTCGATATCGGCATCGGGCATGACGGCGATGTAATTCTTGGCGCCGCCCTGCGCTTGGACGCGCTTGCCGTTGCGCGTGCAGGTTTCGTAGATGATCTTTGCCACCGGGCTCGAGCCGACGAATGAGACGCCCGTCACAGCCGGATGTTCCATCAATGCCGTCGCCGAAGGCACGCCGCCATTAACCAGGTTGACCACCCCTTCCGGCAAATCCAGCTCATCCAGCAGCTCAAAGAGGTACTCAGTGGTGAGCGGGGTCTGTGGCGATGGTTTCAGGATGAAGGTATTGCCGCAGGTGATGGCGGTGGGCAGGAACCAAAGCGGCACCATGAACGGGAAGTTGAAGGGCGTGATGGCGGCGAAGACACCGGCCGGCTGCCTGACTGTTGTTTCGTCGATGCCGGAGCTGATGTCTTCCAGCCCGTCGCTGCGCATGAGTACGGGCACGCTCATGGCGAAGTCGATGCTTTCTACGCCGCGGCGCACCTCGCCACGCGCTTCGTCCATCGTCTTGCCATGCTCGCGCACCACAATCTGGGAGATCTTTTCGAAATTGTCTTCCACCATGACTTTGAAATGGTGCATGTACTGCGCCCGCACCAGCACCGGCGTGCTGCGCCACTCATCAAAGGCGGCTTTGGCGGCAGCCACTGCCATATCAACATCAGCCGCGCTGGAATCCGGACAGTTGGCGAGCTGCTCGCCGGTCGCTGGGTCCCGCACTGGGGAGACATCGGCTGCTGCCGATTCAATCCATTCGCCATTCACATAGTTTTTGATTGTTCTGCTCATCTCGTCTGCCTCTCGTCTGCCTAAGGGCTTGCGCCATTATCATACTGTAAATCAGCGCATATTTGGATAGAGCCTGCAAACATTGTAAAATTTGGGTGGAGGAAACTTGTTGCCCACTGGGCGGAAAGCGCAAGGGCATGGGTCGAATAAGCGCGGCATTGGGTTGGAGTGTGCTAGGTCTGATCGCCGGCGCGATCATTGGCGCCTTAGCTGGCTTTGTAATAGGCCTGATTCGCGTTGAGAACGCGGCGCAGGCCGCGCTGGCTGGCGCGCCCCCGGTAGGTCTAATCGGCGCCTTGGGCGCATTTGCTGGCTGTCTGCTGGCAAGACCGGCGGCAGAGAGCGACAACCTCACCGGGTTTACCCTCTTTCTGGGCGCGCTCTTAGGCGCGTTGGCTGGCGCGACCATTGGCAAGGCGCTTGGCGCGGATACTTGGCTGCTCGATAGCCTCGCGAAAGTAGAAAACGAAAGCAGCTTGATATTCTTGCATTATCACATTGATCTATTCGGCGGACCTCATGTTGTGGTCGGCGCATTTCTTGGCATATTGGCATTCGGTATTCTTGATGTTTTTCTTGGCAGCGAATCGTCTCTTGTCGTTTTAGTCATTGCCGCCTTGCTTTCCCCAGTGCTTGCGATCATTGCCGCCTTCATCGGACAGATTGACTGGGGCGCTGCCCTTGTCATTGTGGTTGCTACCGTAGCAATCTTTTACGTCTTTATGAAATCTACCGGCGGCGCATCGTCATCAACCGAGGCGGGCGGCGGAAAGACCAGCGGCGCTAAACCCAAGGGCAAGGGCAAAGCAAAGCATGAATTCAAATCTTGACGCAGGAGATACTCAATGACAAGCAGTGCTGAAATCATGCAACGTTACCGCGAAGTGATGTTCCCGGCGGCTGCGCCATACCACGGGGACAATCCCTTAATCGCCGACCGCGCCAAAGATCAATATATCTGGGATGTGGATGGGCGGCGCTATCTCGATTTCTTCGGCGGCATCCTGACTGTTTCTGTCGGGCATTGTAATGAAGAGATCAGCGAGCGAACGATTGCTCAGCTGCGGAAGCTGCAGCATACCTCGACGATTTACGTCAACGAGAGCATGGTGCGCCTGGCGGAAAAGGTCGCCGCGCTCACGCCGGGCAGGCTGCAAAAATGTTATTTCACCAACAGCGGCACCGAAGCCAACGAGACGGCGGTGCTAGCGGCGCGCATGTTCACCGGCAATCCGGTAATCATTACGCTGCGCCACGCGTATTCCGGGCGCTCCCTACTGGCGATGAGCCTGACCGCGCATGGGTCCTGGCGTTTGGGCGGCGTGGTTGATCCTTACGTCAAGCATGTGCGCAACCCCTATACCTTCCGCGCGCCAGCCGGCTTGAGCGCCGAGCAGGTGGTCGAGCTCTGTGTGCAGGACCTGGAAGAGACCATCGCGACAACAACCGAAGGACGCATCGCCGCTTTCATGGCGGAGCCGATTCAAGGCGTCGGCGGTTTCATCGTCCCGCCCGAAGATTACTTCCAGCGCATTCTGCCAATTGTCAGAGACGCGGGCGGTCTATTCATCTCAGACGAGGTGCAGACGGGCTGGGGGCGCACCGGCGGACATTGGTTCGGCATCGAGCATTGGGGCATCGAGCCAGATATCATGACTTTCGCCAAAGGCATGGGCAATGGCAGCCCCATTGGCTGCACAATCGCGACGCCAGCGGTCGCCGATGCCCTCGCTGGGCTGACCTTTTCTACTTTCGGCGGCAATCCAGTGACGATGGCGACCACGCTGGCGACCATCGAATACATGGAAGCGCATGACACCCCGAGCAATTGCGCCATTCAGGGAGAACGGATGGCGGGCAAGCTAGCCGAGTTCGCCGCCGAGTTTCCGATCATCGGCGAGGCGCGTGGCATGGGGCTGATGCAAGCGATTGAATTTGTGCAGCCGGGCGGCAGCGAGCCGGACGCAGCGCGAACGGTGGCATTCGTCGATACCTGCAAAGAGAAGGGCTTGTTGCTGGGCAAGGGCGGTCTCTACGGCAATGTCGCGCGCATCGCCCCGCATCTGAATGTGTCGGCAGAAGATATGGACCGCGCGATGGACATCGTCGCCAGCGCCTTGGCTGAGGTGTCATAAACTGAATCGTTGCATTGTAGGGGCGAACCAATGAGTCGCCCGTTTCATTCATGGGGCAAGCGCATAAGGCGCGCCTTTCATCTCGTCGAAGCGCGACTTGATCTTTCATGACCGATATCACCCTAGAGCCGACCGCATCAAACCCCCGCCTTGGAGCCTTGCGAAAGCCGCTTCAAATCGTTTTGATGCTGTTGGCGCTGGCGCTGGTTCTCAATCTGTGGCGCGGCTTTGGCGGCTTGGCGCTGGACGATGAGGCGCTGCTTGAATCCACACTGGGGCGGCTGGCGACTTGGATGGCGGCTCAGACCGAGAACGAGGCTGACGAGATTCTCTCGCCACTGGCAATTTACGCCGAAAATTGGGCGGATGAATTAGGCGCCGAGCAGTTGGATCCCAATGTCTTGTACAGTGCCATGCGCAATTTGCTCATGGCTTATTATGGGTTGATCGCGCTGCTGCTGGTCTATACTTTGCTGGCAGTTGTCCTGCGCCCGTCTCGCGCCGCTTTGCTCTATCTCATCATTCTTGTATTGCTGGATGCGCTATTATTCTTGATCCCCTCATTCGAGGGCGGCACTGCCCTGGTGCCGCTAATCGCTGCTATCCTGCTGGCGCTGGCGGCGGCGGCGCTGTCACCGGGTAAAATGAGCCGGCTGGTCGGTTTCATGCTGGCGCTGTCTTTTCTGCTAGTCGGCTGGGAAGCGGCCAAAGCCTTCGCCGACTCAGTGTCTTACAAGATCCTGCTGCCACAGCCGGCTTGGGCATATCAAAGGGAAGCAACGATGGAAGCGGCGCTGGATTCGCTGCGCGGCGGCGAGACTGATTTTGTCATTGCCGATCGCAAGGACCTCGATGACTTGATGCCGCCGCACCCGCCCAAAGGCGATGCCGGCGAAGCGCTGCCTTATCCCGAGCTGCGCTATCTCGCGACCTTGGATCGCAGCGAAGGCGTCGCCGTGCTGCCAATCGCGCCGGCTTTTCCCGGGCGCTTGAGCATCGCGGTCAGAGCGGGTGACATCCCGCCAAATGCCTCGCTGCGCGATATCTTCGGCGGCCAGATCACGACCATCGCCGGCGACTTTGCCGACGAGCGCTTCCTCAGCCAGCCGCGCAATCTGGTATTGCTTGATTTGAAGATATTCAAGGACTTGAATCTACCGCACTTGCAGATGATCGCGGAAGCATTCCTGCAGCCAGCGCGCCGCAATGGTGAATTGCTGCTCTTGCGCATCCTAACTGAGGCCGGCGTCTATACCCTTAGCGAAGCGATCTTCGGTTTCGTCTTTGGCGCCGTACTCGGTTTCATGCTGGGCACGGTCTTCGCCCACTCGCCTTTGATGGAGCGTGGTCTGCTGCCCTATGTGGTCGCTTCACAGACAGTGCCGATCCTGGCGATTGCCCCAATGGTTGTTATCTGGCTCGGCGCCGGGCAACTGTCGGTGGCGATCATAGCAGCTTATCTGACCTTCTTCCCGGTGACCATCAATACCTTGCGCGGCTTGCAATCGCCGGCGGCTGAACAAGTGGAGTTGATGCGCTCTTATGCCTCGAGCCGTTGGACCGTCATGTGGAAGCTGCGCCTGCCAGCGGCGCTGCCTTACATCTTCACCGCGCTCAAGGTATCGGCGACGGCGAGCGTCGTCGGCGCCATCATCGGCGAGCTGCCCTCCGGCATCGGCGACGGGCTGGGGCGGGCAATCCTCGATTTCAGCTCAGATTATAGCTTGGTTTCCACGCCGAAGCTCTGGGCTTCTATCGTAATGGCGGCGGCCGTCGGCATTCTCTTCTTTACTGCGGTCAATCTGGCTGAGCGTTTTGCCCTGCGCGCATACCTGCGCGGAATGGACTGAATTGCGCCTATGAATCTAAATCAGGTGATTGCGCAAATGAGCAAAGCGTCATAGTCTCGAATATGTCGAAGCCGAGGCGCCCCTACCGATGCGCTGGGGTCGCGTAGACACTGACCCGTCGGGTCGCGTAGACACGGACCTATCAAACCGGGGGCTAGAACAGAGGCAACATGTCAACAGAGGTCAGGAACATCGCCATCTCGGCGCAGGGCATCAACAAGGTCTTCAATCCGGGTACGGACGAAGCGGTGGTCGCCCTGCAAGATATCAATTTGGAGATCGAGGCTGGCGAGTTCATCTCCTTGATCGGACCATCGGGCTGCGGCAAATCGACCTTGATGCGGCTGGTCGGCGATCTCATTCAGCCATCGGCTGGCGAGCTGCTGGTCAATGGCAAATCGCCCGACCGCGCCCGCCTGGATCGCGATTATGGCATGGTCTTTCAAGCGGCGACGCTCTACGACTGGCGCAGCGTGACGAAGAATGTGCAGCTGCCGCTTGAGGTCATGGGTTACCCAAAAGGCGAGCGGCAGAAACGCGCCCAAGCTATGCTGGACATGGTGGAGCTTGGCGCCTTCGCCAACCATTATCCATGGCAGCTTTCCGGCGGGATGCAGCAGCGGGTCTCAATCGCGCGGGCGCTGGCTTTTGATCCGTCAGTGCTGCTGATGGACGAGCCCTTTGGCGCGCTTGATGAATTCACCCGCGAACGCATGAACCTGGAATTGCTGAAGATCTGGGAGCAAACTGGCAAGACGATCATCTTCGTCACGCATAGCATTGCCGAGGCGGTCTTCCTGTCGAACCGCATTGTAGTCATGTCGCCGCGCCCCGGGCGGATCACCGAAATCGTCAGCAATTCCCTGCCTTATCCGCGCGATTTCAACACCCGCAATGCCCCGGGCTTTTACGATCTGGTCGCTGATGTACGCGATTTGCTGCGTGATGCTGGCGGGTCTGTGTCGCCACGGCCCGACGAGGTAGCGTGATGACGCTGGCAGACGCGCGAGCTGCTTCAACGCTGTCGGCGCGCTTCCGCCGCCGGCTCGTTTATTATTTGCCCACCATCGCAATCGCTGTTGGCGTCATTCTGATCTGGGAGTTCATCGTCCTCAGCTTCGATATTCAGCAATTCCTTTTGCCGAAGCCCTCAGCCATCTTCGCCGAATTCATGCTGCAGGTCGACTTGTGGCTGGCGCCAGGCGAACGGTCAATCCTCTTCGAATCAGCCGGCGCGACATTTTGGGAGGCATTTGGCGGCTTCATCATCGGCTGTGGCGGCGGCATCCTGGTGGCTCTGATCACCTCGCGCTGGACCATCGTCAGCGAGGCGACCATGCCCTTCGCCATCGCGGCCAATTCCGTGCCCATCATCGCCTTCGCCCCCATCATGAACAACTGGTTCGGCATTACCAACCCAGCCTCCAAGATGGCGATTGTGGCCATCATCGTCTTCTTCCCGACCATGATCAATACCCTGCGTGGCTTGACCTTGGTAGACGAAAACCAACTGGAATTGATGCGCTCTTACGCCGCCAAACCATCGCATATCTTATTCAAGCTGCGGCTGAAAAATGCGCTGCCCTACATATTCAGCGCCCTGCGCGTCGCCAGCGCGCTCAGCCTGATTGGCGCGGTGGTTGCTGAATTCTTCGGCGGCCCGCGGGCGACGCTGGGCGTTTACATCACGCAGGAGGCTTCGGCTTTTGATTTCGCCAAAGCCTGGACCGCTATCATGATGGCGTCCTTGATTGGCATCGCCTTCTACTTGGTTGTGCTGCTTGCCGAGCGGCGGCTGATGCCCTGGCATGTGTCGCTGCGCGGGGAGGGCTGAGGCGAGCAGGGCAATTGTTTCATTTTTTTGCCACAGAGGCGCAGAGCGCACAGAGACAAATGCTTATGCCGAATCCGTATGCGTAATTATTTGGGCTTGCCCTTTGTGCCTCTGTGTCTCTGTGGCAAATCTATCTAGTGCGGCTTAGCCTTCGAGTTGCTCCAGAGCCTCCGCGATTGGTCGCCAGCCGCCCCACTTGCTCACGCGTTCACGCGCCTCAGCCGCAGTCATCGGCGTCAGCTCATCATGCGTCTCGGTGCCAAAGGCGATCAAGACGCGCAACCAGTTCGTGCCCGCGCGGCCAGCAGCGACATTCTCATCGTAATAGTCCCGCACCGTCTGGATGAGGCTATCCGGCACAGTATAGCTTGGCTGTGGCACTGGCGTGTTCGTCGGCGGCGGTGGTGGGATCGGCGTATTCGTCGGTGGCGGTGGTGGGATGGGCGTGTTGGTTGGCGGCGGTGGTGGGATCGGCGTGTTAGTTGGCGGCGGCGGAACAGGCGTATTCGTCGGCGGCACCGGCGTGGCTGTCGGCGGGACAGGTGTATTCGTCGGCGGAATTGGCGTGTTGGTTGGTGGTGGCGGGGGCGGCTGCAATTGCGTCAGCGCATCGATCACCGGCTGCCAGCGCGCGGAGCTATACTGCTGGGCATAGCCCTGCGCTTCGGCTAGTGTCATGGGATTGGCATGGCTGCCATGCCCCAATGCCGCCAAGGCGCGCGTCCAGCGCACATAATGGTCCGTGCCAGGTGCTTGCTCGCCCCGCCAGCCCAGGATGTTCTGAATCAAGCTGGCGTAGGCGCCGCCCGGCACCGGCGTATTCGTCGGCGGGATGGGCGTGTTCGTTGGTGGAACGGGTGTCGCCGTTGGCGGGACAGGTGTGTTCGACGGTGGAATCGCCGTAGCTGTTGGGGTAGCGGGCTGCCCTTCCAATTGCGTCAGCGCATCGACTACCGGCTGCCAGCGTCCGCCCCAGCCGCGATCGACGTAGCCCTGCGCTTCTGACGCGGTCATGGGATTGTTGTGAGAGCCATGCCCCAATGCCACCAGCGCCCGCGTCCAGCGCTCGACATGCGCCGCGCCATGATGCGTCTCGGCTTGGTAGGTCAGCAGCGTTTGGATGAGGCTGGCGTAGGGACCGCCCGGCATAGGCGTATTCGTCGGTGGAATGGGCGTGGCTGTCGGTGGAACGGGTGTCGCCGTTGGTGGAACAGGTGTTGCCGTTGGCGGCACCGGCGTGTTGGTAGACGCAGCAGGCGTATCCGTCGGCGGCATCGGCAGGGCAAAATGCGCCTCGCCGCTGCGTTCGCCGCCACCGGACAGGTTTGCCGTGAGCTCGACGCGGTAAATCGCGCCGCCGGTCAAGCCTGTCAGACGATAGCTGGTCGCGCCCGCGCCCAAAGTATGCGAGCCGGTCTGCAGGTCGCTGCCAGCATAGTCCAGCACATAGCCGCTCGCGCCGCTGACCGCGCTCCAGGATACGGTCACCTCGCTCGAGCTGTGCGTCTGGGATGCGATGTGGATGGGCGGCTGGGGCGTCGCGGTTAGTGTGGGCGTCGGACTGCTGGTTGGCATATCTGTCGCCGCTTGCTGAGGTCTGCCGACCGATGTATCGGTCGCGGTGGGCGTGGGTGTAGATGTCGGTTTGGGCGACAAGGTAAATTCCCACTCGCCGACGCGCTTGCCGCCGCCAGCCAGGTTGGCAGTGACCCTCACCCAATAGGTGACGCCGATTGTCAAGTCACGCCAGCCAACCTTATACTGAGACTTGTCCGCATTATAAGTATAAGAGTTGCTGCCGCCATCGCTGCTGGTTAATTCCAGCAAGTAGTCGGTCGCGCCACTGACTGCGTCCCAATACACGGCTGCTTCGCCATAGTTGGGGCTAACGAGGGACAGAACGATAATGTGAAGGGTCGGGACGGGCGTCGCGGTTGGAGTCGGCGTAGCTGTGGGCACAGGCGTATTCGTTGGCGGGATGGGCGTGGCTGTCGGTGGAATCGGCGTCGCCGTTGGCGGCTGGGCTTCTGCCTGCTGGCGCGCTTGCTGCGCTTCTGCTGGCGCAGCCGCAGCCGGCGCGGTCCGCGCTTGACCGGTCGCCGTGAGCCACTTGCCGCTGCCCCTCAAAAATACCGTGAGTTTGAAGTCATAGACGGTATTGGCTTTCAGCTCGCCGAAGTCATGCGAAGTCCGCGAGCTTTCATTGGTGCGAATGACCTCAAATTCGCTATATCGTCCACTGCTGCTGCTGATATCGACCATGTAGATTTGCGCTTTATTGCCCAAATCGCTCCATTCGACTGTGATGCTGTCATCGGAGATTTTCGGGAAGATCATCGCCAGCGTGCCGTCGGTGGGCAGCGTTGGCACGGCTGTTGGCGTGAGCGTGTTCGTCGGCGTGGGTGTGTTGCTTGGCGTCGGACTGTTCGTCGGCGTGGGTGTGTTGCTTGGCGTCGGACTGTTAGTCGGCGTGGGCGGGATGGGCGTGTCGCTGGGCGTCGGCGTGATGGTCGGCGTCGGCGTCGGTGTAAACGTTGCCAAGCTTGTATGCAGAACAATTTTATTCGACTCAATACTGAAGATGATGGCTTCGCTGCGCGCCAAGGGTTTTTCGCAGGTGTTCCAGCGGCAATGTCTATCCGAAACTTCTACCCAAAAGGTGTATTTCGTATTCGCTTTGGGCGGATACACTAATTCATAACCGTCTGCTAACTGCCGTCGCGCCTCGCCGCCGCCGGCATTTTTGAAAACAGAAAAATGATACTTATGCAATCCAACCCGTTCTGATTGCACATCTTCCGCAAAATTGTTCCAGGCAATTCTGACAATGTGCGGGGGCTTTAAATTCCAATAATGCGTAACCCGAACATTGGCGTCAATGATCGGAATGGGCGTGGGCGTGGGCGTGCTGCTCGGGGTCGGCGTGCTGGTCGGCGTGGGCGTAATGCTTGGGGTCGGTGTGATGCTTGGCGTGGACGTCGCGGTGTTGGTCGGGGTCGGCGTGCTGGTCGGCGTATTCGTCGCTGTCGGTGTGGGCGTTGGCGTGGGTATGGTAGCATCAAAGCTGACGGTTTTCGACTTCTTGGGATACGGCGAGTTCGGTCCCGGATACCAAGTTACAGTGAATTCATAATTGTCAGCAAAGAGAATCCCCAGATCTTCGCGTTCCGTATCGTAAATTGGATAGGAAGAAGTTGCCGGGTAATGCCTGGCGGCTGTCGGGTCGGCAAAACCAGAGGCATCGGCAGTTATCAGGTAGTAGCCGGTGTGGCTTGGTCCATCCCAATCCAAGTCGAAATAATCGTATGAGTTGCTTTTACCAGTAAATGAGACCGTCAGGAAGGTCAAAGGCTCGGTTTCCGGTATCGGCGTTGGTAGTTGCCCAGCACTGTTCGAGCGCACTTGCATGACGCGCTGTTGCCAACGCCATAGCGTGAGCCCGAATACATTATTAGTCGTCAAGTTATAGGGGATAACGCGCACCCAGTACGGTGAAGCGCGATCTGGGTCCAGCCCGGTGAGCGTATATTGTGTCCCGCTAGTATCGTGAAATACCTGCAAGGGCTCCGAAATGATTCGGTAGCCATCCGCGCCCTTTAGCGGCGTCCAGTCCAAGGTGACGCTGTTGCTGGTCACAGCGGATATCCATATTTCCATGCCAGGCAAGACGGGTTTGGGCGTCGCTGTATTGGTCGGCGTGCTCGTTGCTATCGGTGTCGCGGTGCTGGTCGGCGTTGGACTGCTGGTCGGCGTTGGACTGCTGGTTGATGTCGCAGTCGGCGTCAGCGTTGGACTGCTGGTGGGCGTCGGGCTTGCGGACGGATTCGGATCCGGATCGGTGCGGAAGACATCCGTATTGGTCCGCAAAATAGCCTGTCCGCAGGGATTGCAATCTTTATCATTCACCTCGATCCAGGCTCGGTATTCGCTATCTGCTTCCAAGCCGGAGACAGTGAGCTCGGGCGCGCTCGTCACGCTGTCCAGGGATACCATCTTTTCTATGGTCTGCCCGCCCGCCGTCGGCTCCAGGAAGAGATAATAGGCGATTGTGTCACTGTTCTCTGGATCAACGAGCTGCCACCAGTAGACTATGACGGAGTTATGCGTGGGCTGGCGCGCGCCTAAGCTGCCCGTGATTATCGGCACCGGATCGGCGTCGGCACTCTGTGGGGCTGCTTGCGCCATTTGCGGTTTCAGCTCTTCTATTTGGGGTTCGGGCGTCGGGCTGCCCACTGGCTGAGGGGCTTGCTGGCTGCTCGGCAATGCCTGTGTGCGGAAGCTGGGTCCCACCAAAACGTGATCGACCGGGTTTTGACGTCGCCAGCAATTTTTCTCGATAGTGACTTCATAGTCCGTATCCGGCTGTAAGTTCCACAGAGTTTTCGTTTTGGGAAGTGAACCAGTATGGATTTCCTGGTTGAGATAAATAAAGTAGCTGGGCGTATTAAATATCGCGTTATCGCAGTATTGGTTATCATCCCAAGAGATTTGCGCAGAGTTATGGCTGATGTTGCTGACGCGAATGTTGGAGAGCGTCGCGTTGCGTGCTGGCGGATCGGCGGTACGGAAGATGGCTTTTACACTGCCGTAGACCACATTCCGCGGGTCTGTCGGCAAATGCGACTGCAATGTAAAGGTAACAGCATACTCGGTGCCGGGCTTTAGCTTTCTTTGAAGAATCCAATTATAAGCCTGATAGTATCTGTTGTAACCAACGACTTTGTGGCTGCCATCCGTCGCTTGTACGGGGCCGATTTGCACCAGCGGGGTCGCGTCTATGTCTTTGAAATGGTCGCGGAAAGGTTTCCAATTCAATTCGACCGAGTGCCAGGTGATGTTGGAAACGCGGATTTTGTAATTGTCCGGGTATGAACTGCTCATGTTGCCCAAAACGGGCGTCGCGGTTGCGGTAGGCGTCGCGGTCGGAGTGGGGGTTGGCGTCGAGGTGAGGGTGCGGAAGCTGGTCAACGTGAGATAGTCCACCGACTGGTGGGCTGAATTATATTTCTCGATGGCGATGACATAGTTCGTGTCGGGCCTCAAGCCATCAATGCGCCAGCCGCTAGCGCGCGTGAAGGTGAATAAATTTTTGCTCTTCCAATTGGCGTAGACAGTATAGGACGACATGTCGGCGGGGGATGAATCATCCCAGTTGAGGACAACGGAAGTATTGCCGATATTCGAGACGCTGGCATTGGACAGGTGCCCAGCGTTTGGCGCCGCCGAGGTGGTGAAGTGGGCGTCGACAGAGCGCCTATTGGGAAGTACGCCTGAATAGAAAGTCAAGGTGAAGTTGTAGCGGGTATTGGGTCTTAATACACGGGGATTGAGACCTATGTTGATTGCCCATGCAGTTGCAGTGTAAAAGGCATATCGGCTCGCATTGATCCGATGCTGGCCATCAGCCGAAACAATATCGCTGAGTTGGGCGTAATTGATATTGAAGCCCCCGTTCTCAAGATAATCGTGCAGGTCTTTCCAATTCACAGTAGCGGTATTATGCGTGAGCTTGCTGTAACTGATCTTGAAGTTATCGGGGTAGGGCGTCGCCTGCGCCAAGGTCAGCCCGCCGCCCAGCGCGATGATGAGCAGCAGCAAGATAAAGAGCAGGCGGCTTAGCAGAAAGCGATGCAGGATATGGCGCAGGAAGCGGCGGGTCGACATCGTCTGCTCCTATTCAAATAGGGTGGCGCACACAGTATTGAATACTAATTCAATTTCGCATTCTTGTCAAATTTGGCGCCGGCAGGGGAGTGCTGAATTATTGATATAGGAGTGTGGCTCCGACTCAGGATTTGCTAGCAATGCTCCCCTCCTTGATTCATCGGGGAGAGGCGCGCCGCGTAGGGTCGCGTAGACACTGACCCGCCGACACTGACTACCCGTGGTCCTCTACAGCTAGGTTATCCAGAAACAAGGAATTGGCTTGCATATCCACTGGCTTAACCACTGCACCATATTCTGGTGCTTACTGCTCCCGCGAGCGGAGGCGATGATCCGGCGTCCGCGTCATCTCCATTGGCTCGGCATCGCCACGATAGTTGGGAATCAGCGGCGCGATTTTCGCCAGCGCGTCGGGGGGCCAGGTCTCATGCTGGTGCTGCATCGCCGAGTGGATCCAACTCTGCGTCTCTTCTCGTAAGTCAGAAAAGTGAGGATGGAACCAGATTGTGATCACGGTGCGCTGCTCATCAGACGCGTTTTCATGGGTGGCGTGGAACATGCGCGCATCGCCGACCACCAAGTCACCCGCCTTGACTGGCACGTCAACTTCGTCAGGATAATCGAGGAAGCGCGGGTCGGCGGGGTTTTCCATGCGGTTGATGTCTTTGGTATGCGCCTCGCCCAAATCGTGAAGGACGTGGCGATATTTGTGACTGCCAGCCAGCAGACGCAGGCAGCCGTTTTCCCGCCTGGTATCTTCGAGATAATACATGAGGAAGATCATCGGGGCACGATCACTGTAGGCGCGGGCATCGCCCCACATGATACAATCCTGATGCCAGTATAGCCGGGGACCGCCGGGCGGTTTGCTGATGATGACCGCTTTCCAGAATTTGATATCGCGCAAGCCCATTTGCGCCAGCGCCTCAAGCGCGCGGGGGTTGCCGATCAAGTCAGCCAATTCGGGATAATGGTTGGAATCGATGAGGCTGCCAGGCGCTTTTGTGTTCTCGCGCCGCTCGTCATCATATTCAGCCAGCGCCTTCTGGACGCAGGCGCGCGTCGCTTGCAAGAGCGCTTCGTCAGCCATATCGGGAATGACGCAAAAGCCATCGTCCCGCAGCTGCTTGGCTAGCTTTTCGGGTGAAACTGTCGTATCCAAAACAACCTCCTAATTTGTGACAGCGCTACATCTTCATGCCGCCTTGGGTCAAACCTTCGATGAAACGCCGCTGCATGAGCAGGAAAAGGATTAGCACAGGCAGCAGCATGATAACTGAAGCCGCGTTGGTTAAGCCCCAATCTCTTGTGAAGCGCTCTTGAAAAGCGCGTAAACTGGTCGCCACTGGTTTCAGCTCCGGCTGGTGCATGAAAGTTACGGCGATCAGAAACTCATTCCAGACACCTAAGCCGACGATCAAGCCGGTCGTGAGGAAGCCGGGCCAAGACAGCGGCATGATCACTTGTGTCATCACCTGGAATTTGCTGGCACCGTCGATCTTGGCTGCTTCGATGAATTCTTTTGGCAGCGCCACCATATAAGAGCGGATGAGGTAGGTAGCGAAGGGCGACGAAGTCGCGCAATAGATGATGATGAGCCCGAGATGCGTATTGAGCAAACCGAAATACTTCCACAGAAAGAATAGCGGCACCACATATAGCTGGATTGGGATCGCCGTGCCGACGAGGAAATAAAAGGCGATGACATTAGCGCCTCGTATCTCCAAATGCGCCAGCGCGTACCCCCCCATGCCGCCGACAATCAGCACGCCGATGACGGTGCCGCCCGTCAGAATGGCGCTGTTCTTGACCGTGTTGGCGTAGTTGCCGCGCTCATAAGCGACGCTGTAATTGTCCCATCGCGGTTCAGCGGGAATGGAAAAGGGATTTGCCGCTATTTGCTCGCTGGTCTTGATCGAATTCAAGAAGAGAACGAGAACCGGACCGAGCGCAAATACTGCCAGCAAGAAGAGGATGACGTGGTTGAATGCCGTCGTTTCCGTGCGGCCCGTGCGCAAAAGCCTCATATCTCCCAGCCTCTCCGCCGCAGAATGACGAAGATCGCCACGATGCAAGCCGTGATCAGCGCCATCGTAACACCGATGGATGCGGCATAACCCACCTCAAAGCGGAAGAATGACATATTGTACAAGTATGTGCCCAGCACCTCGGAAGCGTGGGCGGGTCCCCCATCTGTCAGCAGGTAGATGTAATCGAAGGCCGGCACCGACCAGATCATAATCATCAGCAAGGTGAAAACGAGCGTGGGACGTATGCCCGGCACCGTCACATAACGGAAGCGCTGAAAACGGCTGGCGCCTTCTAGGATTGCCACCTCGTATAAATCGGGCTGAACCTGGTACATCGCCGCTAGATAGACGATGACCAAAAAGCCCCAGAAGTGCCAGGAATCGACAAAGGCAACGCCGTACAAGGCGGTATGTTTGCTGCCGAAGACGCGAATGTCAAAGCCCTCGATGCCCTGCTTTGCCAGCCAGGCGCCGATGCCATGACGCGGATGAAGCAGCGTCCGCCATAATTCGGTATTCACCACGCTGGCGATGACATAGGGGATGAAGAATGCCACCCGATAGACCATCTGGAAGCGCTTGATGCCCGAAAGCAGATACGCGCCCATCAAACCCATGAAGACCGGAATCGTCAGGAAGAAGATCGTCCATATCACATTATGGCTGAGTGACTTCCAGTAAATCGGATCATTGACCAGGCGCTCGAAATTGGCCAAGCCGACAAACTCGGGCTGGTTCAAGCCCGACCATTTCGTCAGCGAAATGTAAATGCTGGTCAACGAAGGGATGACGATGACAATCAAGTTCAAAGCGACGACCGGCACCAGGAACACATAGTTCGATAAAATTTGACGCCAGCGATATGCGGCAGTGACACCGACGCGACTATCGGTTTTGAAAGCCATATAACAAGATTATTCTTTCTTAGTGGAGAGGGTCCCGTGCGACCCTCTCCCAATGCAATGCGAAACGCGCTTACTCGCGTGGCAAGATGGACAGGACCAAGCCGTCCGCTTTGTCTTGCGCCCATTCAGCCGCGTGATTCTCAAGGTACTCGTCCACGCTCATTTCGCCAGCCCAGACCAGCTCGATGGCTTCCCAGAGCTGCTGGTTGGCGCGCGCGGGCCAGAAGGTCCAAGCCGTGTAGCCATAACGCCCTGCGCCGGTGGTCGCGGCGAAATCAGAATGGAAACGCAGCACGCGCTCATCGGTGCCGGGCGGGAAGTCCTCAATCTCATACCGCAGCGGTATCACCCATTCGCCAAAGCCGGTGGTCGAAGCCAGCTCGAGGATGCGCTGCTTGTCACTCAAGAGGAAGTCCAGGACAATGCCAACTTCTTCCGGGTGCTCGGTCGCGGCGTTCACACCGAGATTGCCACCCAGCGCCAAGTCATAAGAGTAGGGACCGATCTGCATGGCCGCCTCTTCGCTGAAGGGTGGCAAGGGCGCCCAATCCCATTCCATGCCCGTTTCGGCAAAAGCGGGACCCAAACCGCGGAACAGCCAGGTGCCGCTCATCATCATGGTCCCCTCGCCTGAAGCCAGCATCACTGTCGGATCAGCGCCGCCGAGCGAGTAGTAATCTTCCAAACTGCCACCGAACCAGCCCAGGTCGGCGATGTGCTCGCGCAGCAAGTCGGTCGCTTCAGCAAATTCGCTGTCCGTCCAAGCCTTCTCGCCGATGAGCGCCGCGTAGACGTTGTCGGGCCCAGCGTAGTTGTTGAGATAGATGCCCATCAAATGCTCGTTGGAGGGCTGCCAGGTGGCGTTGCCATAGGGGAAGGGCACCAAGCCCATGTCGGCAGTTTGATTCGCCAGACCCCAAAGCTCGTCAGCACTTGTCGGCACTTCCCAGCCATTCTCCTCAAAGACCGTCTTGTTGTAGAAGAGCACCATGCTCTCATAGGTGACCGGGATTGAATACAATTCACCGGCGACAATGCCCGCGCCATAAGCCCAGGGCAGCAATTTGTCTGCCCAGCCATAGGCGTCGGCATAACCCGTCAGCGGCAGCAGGAAACCGCCGGCGACATATTGCGAGGCGGCCGCGTTCCCCGCCAGCCACACGATGTCGGGACCAACGCCCGCTTGCAGGGCGGGCCGCAGCTGGTCGTTGATCGATTCCTGCGGCTGATAGTCGATCTGAATATTGTCGTGCGCGGCGTTAAAGACATCGATGATTAATTCCCTCACCTGATCGTCGGAGCCGCTCGGCTCCATCCACCAGGTCACAGTAACGACGTCATCCTGGGCGCCGACTGCGCCGACAACTATGAAAAGCGTGAACAAAATCAGTATCGCTATGCGTTTCATCATTCTTTCCTTTGCAATTTATTCCTCAAATCTTGATTTCAGCAACAATTGATTGACGGCGGTCCCCTCCTCCCTGCGCTGCGAGATGCCGTAGCTCTGCATTGCCAGAGTGTAACCTAGATTCGGCGCGCGCGCGCAACACTGAATTCCAACAAATCCCCCCGCCTCAAGCCCACAGTCGCGAAGCCATGCCGTCGGCGCGCGTGAGCGTTACGAGCGCTCTCGCCAGCCGGGCGGCGTCGGGCAGCGATACCAGTCGGCGCGCAGCGCCTTGCGTACCGTGGGCAAATCTTGGTAAGCCATGCCATGCCCCCTAATTTAGCGCAGCGCGCAGGCAGCGGGCAGCCCGTCTAGTATTCGACGCCGAGCTCGTCCAGGACGGCAATCACTTCCGGCGCGACCGAGTCGGGGGCGTTCTTGACGCCGCGTTTTAGGGCATAGATGGCCTGTTCATTGCCGGCGCGCGCCATATCTATCGCTTCGGCTCGGCTCTTTTCACCATAGCTCGTATCACGCGCGACCACGCGATTGTCATATTCTTGCCAGTAGTATTTCAAATCGTCCTGCTGCCAATGGGGGTAGATTTCTTCCCAGGCGAGTTGGCTGGGTTCATGGGGCTGGAGCATGTGCTCAGCCACTTTGTCGCCCACCAGCATATAACGATTGTCCAGCGAAAGCCGCAGCTTGTCCTCGGTATAATTGGGCAGCGCCTGGTGGATCGTCAGCGCCGGGAAAAAGAGCGCGTCACCCGCTTCGTAATTGGTGGAATGCCAAACTGGCTCGATGTCTTCATGCTCGTCTTCGTGCACGATCAAGCCGCCGGCGCCCAGAGAAAAGTGATGATCCAATACGCGATTGACTTTGTGCGACCCTGGAATCACCGCCAAGCCGCCCAGCTCAATCGGGCAATCGCCGATGGGCGCCCAGCAGGTGATGTTATCGAAGCTGCCTTGAAAATGGACGAAATCTTGATGCTTGGGCGTTGTGTGCTCGGTGTATTTGGGGAACCAGACACGGGCAACCTTCTGCGGATGGGGCATGATTGGCGCGCCCACCATCTTCTCAACGATATCCAGATACTCGGGCCAGTGAGCCGAGCGATGGAAGTTCTCGATCTTGTAGACTTCGGCGTAACCGGCGCTGTATTCGTTATCGCCTTCCGTGTAGCGCATGTTGACATCGGCGATGCCATCCATTGGGTCGGTGCCGGCGATCAACCAGCCGACCTGCTGGATCACGGTCATCATTTCGCGGCGCAGCTCCCAGAGCCGGTCCGCATCCACCAATCGTTTAAAGAACAGATAACCCTCATCATCAATGCGACGCTGCAATTCTTCCGGCTCGTTCATAGCATCATTGGAGACGCGTAATTCCTTTAAGTCTGACATTGCATTTTTTCCCTCAACAACTCTACTACGTTTGCTGACATTCTATCGCGTTTGGAAATGATTGCGAATTTTCTTGATTCATTCGACCGGGCAATCGCATCAAATTATTTTCGCCACCGAGGGCAGAAGTAAGCGCAAGCAAGTAATGCAAACAAAGAAATGTTGCTTTTCTACCCCATCCCCGAGCGCCCGTGTCGGCGCGGCTTGCAGAGCCGCCCCAAAATTCTTCTAGTCTTTTTGTAGCATTCATTTATATGACCTGGAGCGCCCGCGAAAATGTAGTTAGACTCTCGGCGCCAGCTTCGGTAATCAGCATATTATCCTCTATCCGCACGCCGATTTCACCCATGCGATATATCCCCGGCTCCACCGTGAAGACCATGCCCGGTGCCAGAATCCGCTCATTGCCAATCACGATATAAGGCGCTTCATGCGCTTCCATGCCTAAGCCGTGCCCGGTCCGATGGCGGATTAGATCTTCGTAGCCGGCGTCGATGAAGACTTGCCGCGCGGCGATGTCCACCGATTCGCAAGTGACGCCAGGGCGGGCCGCTCGCCGACCTGCTTCGTTCGCCGCCTGCACGACTGCATAGAATTCTCGCTGCTCGGTGCTGGCGGCGCCAACAAAGACGGTGCGTGTGATGTCTGCGCAGTAGCCCTGGTAAGTGGCGCCGAAATCGACAATCAGCGCATCGCCATGCTGAATGCGATAATCCAGCGGACCCGAGTGCGGCAGCGGGGTATTGACGCCAGCATGGAGGATGGTGCCGAAGGAAAGCCCGTCGCCGCCCAGCGCCTTGATGTGCCCCTCCAGGATCGCCGCCGCTTCAATCTCGCTCATGCCGACTTGGACCTCGTCAAACAGCGCCTGCAGCGCCCGCTCCGAGATGTCGATTGCCCGCCGCAGCAAAGCGACCTCGCCGGCATCTTTGTGCATCCGCAATTCAGCCAGCGGCGCAGTCGCGTCTAGCACACGGGCATCAGGCGCGGACTGGCGGATGATTTCGCCCTCGAAAAAGCGCATATGCAAGCCCTCGACGCCAATTGTCTTCCCGCGGGCGTCGATCTCAGCCAGCGCGGCGCGGAAGGCGCCTTCGTAACCCTCGGCATCGGTGTATGAGATAAGCTCGGCCGGCGCGGGGTGGCGCTTGAATAGGGGGATCTCCAGCTCCGGGATGACCGCGATAGGCGCCCGACCCGGCAGATAAAATGTGACGATTGGGCGCTCCAAAACATAATGCTCAGCATTCGTCAGATAGCGGTGATTGGGTCCTGGGATCAAGGCGACCGCATCCAGCCCGGCAGCCCGCATAATCTGGTGTAATTTATCAACTCGAGCGCTTAAGTTCATCTTAGATACTCCGTGCTATTTCTGCCATAGGGCCTCATTTGAAATCGCTTATGGTCGCCCGCCAAAACCACCCCTAGCGCGCAAGGCGCATGTCGTTCAAGCCATCGCCCAGCATAGTTATGGCAACCACCACCAGCGTGATCGCCAGCGCTGGGAAGCCGCCAATCCACCACTCGGTCAAAAAGTAGAGCCGCCCCCAAGCCACCATCGCGCCCCACTCCGGCGTTGGCGCGCTGGCGCCTAGTCCGATGAAACTCAAGCTCGCCAGCAGCAGCACCGCCAGACCCAGGTCGATGCTGATACGCACAATGATGGCATAGACCGCATTGGGCAAAATATGACGCAGGATGATCCGAGGCGCAGAAGCCCCCATCGCCCGCGCCGCGGTGACGAACTCCATCTCAGCCAGCTGCAGGGTGATGCCGCGCAGCAGCCGGGCATAGACGGGCCACCAGACCGCCGCCGCCGCGATGATGGCGCTTCGCAAGCCAGGTCCTAGCGCCGCGCTCACCGCCAGCGCCAGAATCAGGCTGGGGAATGCCAGCACCAAGTCCACCAGCGTCATGATAAGGCGGTCGCTCCAACTGCCCCAATAGCCGGCGATGGTCCCGAGAATAAGGCCGATCACACAGGCGATGCCGATGATCAGCGAAGCGGAGGCTAGGGAAATGCGCGCGCCATAGACGACGCGGCTGTAGACATCGCGCCCCAGCTCATCGGTGCCAAAAAAGTGCTCGGCGCTCGGCGGCTGGTACAACTCGCGAATGGATGTTTTAATCGGATCGTGCGTGGCGAAGACTTCCGGCAGCAGCGCGAAGAGCAGGAAGGGCAGCAACAAGGTGATGCCCGCTGTCAGGCCGGGATTCCGCGCCCCCAGCCTGAGCCATCGTCTCAGCCCACTATATCTGGCTTGCACCGCTGCCTCGCTACATCGCCTTGCGTTTCGCCGCTGTCGCTTTCAAGTCAATCTCAAGCGAATCCGGGTCGAGAATGACGCCATAAGTCGCGGCGGCCTGCGCCAGCGACACCAAGCCGTCGCGCACATCCGCCTGAACGCTGGCTGGCTCGCGCGCTTTTGGCGGTCCGTAGCCGCCGCCAGCCGCCGTCTCAAAGCCGACCGTCGCCGCTGCGTCGGTCAGTTGCAGGGCGCTGGCATGCGTCACTTTTTCGGCGCGGCTCAGCAGCTTGCCATCACGCAGGATTTGCGCCGGCGCGCCACCTTCACCACCATGCAAGCCAAAGGGCGGCACGTTTTGGCCCGCCGCATGAACCGATAGGGTCGCTGCCCCATCAAAGCTTGGCAGCAAAGCCAGTTCCATGCGCTGCGCCAGCCCACCGCGCTGTTTGCCCGCGCCGCCGGAATCGGTTATGAATTCGCGGCTGCGCGTCAGCATGGGCACTGTTATTTCAAATAATTCGACTGGCACCGCGCCCGCGAGAGCCGGCACTTGCACGGTGGAGATGCCATTGCCCCCTGCATTAGCGCCCATGCCGCCGGCACTGAACAGATAGGAGTGGCTGATGGCGCTGTCGGCGCTGGACTGGGCGAAGACGCGCGTGCTGACCAGGAAACCCGAGCCAGCGATCACCCGGTCTGGCAGCACCTGTGCCAAAGCCTGGATCACAGCGCCAAAAATATGCGCGCCGATGCGATGCCGCTGGCTGACGGACGCGGGCTTCTGCGCATTTAAGATGCAGCCGGGTGGCGCGCTGGCGTGGATGGGCTGGTAGCAGCCGTCGTTGCCGGGCACATCTGGCAGCAGCGTGGCTTTAAGGGCATAAGATATTTGCCCGTGCGTGAAGGTGAAGGTTACATTGATGGCGCCCCGGGGCTGCTGCGCCGATGTCCCGCTGAAGTCGATGAAGATTTCGTCCCCGCGCACCTCTAAAGCGCAGACGAGCCGCAAGGGTTGATCAAGCTCATCCACCACCACGCTTGAGCGATAAATGCCATCGGGCAAATGAGCGATGGCGGCGCGCATCGCTTGCTCCGAGCGGTTGTGTATTTCAGCTGAAACCGCGCGCAAATCGGGCAGGCTGTATTCATCCAACAGCGCCAGGCAGCGTTCAGCGCCAGTCTGGTTGGCGGCAACTTGGGCATGGATATCGCCGATGACCGCCGTCGGCAGGCGCACATTGGCGGCGATGAAATCGAGCGCGGTCTGATTAATTTCCCCAGCGCAATACAAGCGCAGCAGCGGTATAAGAAGCCCTTCTTCGTAGCTATCGCGCACTTGGTTGGTATCCACTGCGCCGCCGACATCCGCATGATGAGCGATGCTCGCCGCAAAGCCCAGCAACTCATCACCTTTGAAGAACGGCGTGATCACCGTGATATCGGGATTGTGCCCGGCATTTTCCCAGGGATCATTCGAGATGAATACATCGCGCGGATGGATGTTTTCAGGACCAAAGCGCTCCAGCACAAGCTTTGTCGTATAGGGCATCGTGCGGTTGAATATCGGCAGGCTGCGATGTGCATGCGCGATGCACTTGCCCTCAGCGTCAATCAGCACACAGCCATAATCGTTGGACGCGGTGATGGTGGTGGAGAAGGCTGTCCGCGCCAGCGTCGTCGACATTTGGTCGGCGACTGTGATCAGCCGCTGCCAGAGGATTTCCAGCGTCAGTGGGTCGAGATTCGGCTGGACCATAAGCAATACCCCTCCCTTAGAACAAGCCCCAGGCGCGAATTTCGTCTTCCGGCGGCGCTTCGCTGCCCCAGCGGCGGCTCGGATACCAGCCAAAGCGCTGTGCCGTCTCCGCCAGAAATTCGGCATATTTGAATGGTGCCAAAGCCGAATCGATGACTGGTACGCCCAGCTCGGCTTGCAAGGTCCGATGGAAGCCGACTTCGGCGCTGCAGCCAAGCACAATGACCTCGGCGCGGTCTTCTTCTACTGCCTGCTTCCCTTCGCGCAGCATCGCTTCTAGCGTGCGCTCCGCCTGCGATTGGAATTCCAGCACGCCCATATTCAGCGGGCGCATAGACATCAAGCGATGCGACAAGCCATAAGCGCGGATATTCTCGCGCATTTTTGGGATCGCTTTATCCGCGCCGACTAGCACCGAAAAGGTGTTGCCCAATTGTGCCGCGATTGCAATGGAGGCTTCGCAAGGCGCGGTAACAATCGCCTTCGCCGATACCTCCCGCGCTTCCCGCAGCGCCAAATCGTAAAAGCAGCCGATGATGAACGCGTCGAAATCGGCCGCGCGTCGGTAAACCGCAGTCACGATTTCAGCCATCGCTAAGGCTTCATAAGCATGATAGCGCAGGTGGCGTGGCGCTAGCCCCGCGGGCAGCGAGATGATTTCGAGCTCAGTATCGGGTCGCCGTGCTTCTTCCAAGGCGGTGCGCAACGCGCCGACGTAGGGCTTGTCTTCGACGATGGGGTCTATCCAAAGGATGCGCATTTTAGCTGCCCCCAGCCGCCGCCTGCGCCCGATGCAGATGCACATTGCCATAAGCATCCACGCGCGCCCGCATCCCTGGCTCGACGACGATAGTTGATTCGCGCTCCTCGACGATCGCCGGACCAGGAAAAGTCATGCCAGCGCCAAGGCGATAGCGATCATAAACCGGCGTCATGAGGAAATCGGCACGCTCGGCGAAATAAGCACGGCGCTGGCCTTTGCGGGCTGGGGAAGGGTCGGCGCCCAGGTCGGGAACTTGGGCGGGCTTCACTGGCGCGCGGCGACCGGATACGCGTGCCCGCCAGGTCAACAATTCAATCGGCGTGTGATCGGGCACGTAATGATACAGCTCGCGATAACGGGATTTGAAGCGGTCCACAAATTCCTCCTGTTCCATCGCCTCGAGGTCAGCGGGCAAGGGCACTTGAATCTCGTGCAGTTGCCCTTGAAAGCGCCCGTCGACAGCGCGCTTAATCTCGGTCTCAGCCTCGGGGATGGCGGCCGCGCGAAGCATCCGCCGCCCGCTTGCTTCCATCTCGGCGTACAAGCCGCTCACTGCGCGCCAGTCGGCTCCGTCCAGCAAGGTTGGGTAAGAACGCGAATAATCGAAAGCGATTGGCGCGATCAGCAAGCCGGTAGCCGAAGCGACGCCGGCGCCGGGGGCGACGATCACTTCAGCAACTCCCAAGATGCCCGCGACGCCCGCCGCATGAACCGGACCAGCCCCGCCAAAGCAAATCATGGCGTAGTTGCGTGGGTCGCGCGCGTTCTCCAGTATGTGGATGCGAGCGGCGGCCGCCATATTTTCGTTCACCAATTGATGAATGGCAGCAGCCGTCTGAACGATGCCCCAGCCGAAAGAGGCCGCCAAGGGTTCCAGCGCCCGCGCCGCCGCCGATTCAGCCAGCGCCATAGCGCCGCCGAGGAAGTAATCGGGATTCAAATAGCCTAAGACCAGGTCGGCGTCAGTCACCGTCGCCTGCGCGCCGCCAAAGCCGTAGCAAGCGGGACCCGGGTTGGAGCCGGCACTTTGCGGGCCCACCTTGAGCAAGCCGAGGCTGTCTACCCAGGCGATGCTGCCGCCGCCGGCGCCAGTCTCGAGAATGTCCACCGTCGGGAATTGCAATGGATAGCCGCTGCCTTTGGTGAAACGATGCACCCGGGCGACCTCCAAGCTAGAGGCGACCGCGGGCGCGCCATCGTGAATCAGGGCGACTTTCGCTGTCGTCCCGCCCATATCAAAAGAGATTAAGTCCTGGCTTCCCGCCAATCCGCCATAATATGCGGCGGCCAGCGCCCCAGCGGCCGGACCCGACTCCACAAGGCGAATCGGCTGCGAACGCGCTGCCGAAGCCAAAGCCGAGCTGCCAGAAGACAGCATCAGGTAAAAGTTGCCGCCAAAGCCAGCGCCCGCCAGCTGATCGCCCAGCGTCTTCAAATAGCGCGACATCAAGGGCAGGGTGTAGGCGTTGGCGACGGTCGTCGACGTCCGCTCATACTCACGAATCTCGGGCGCGATTTCGCTCGATAAACTTAGCGAGACATCGGGCCAGTCTTCTCTCACAAGCTCAGCGATGCGCCGCTCATTGGCGGGATTGCGATAGGCATGCAGGCAGGCGATCGCGATCGCTTCGACGCCTTCCCGCTTGAAGCCAGCTACTGCGCGGCGGACATCGTCTTCACAGACCGTTTCGAGCACCTTGCCATCGCGGTCGATACGCTCCTTGATGCCGCGGCGCAGATAACGCGGGCTGAGCGGCGGCGGATATTGCAGAAAGAGATCATATATCGCATAGCGCTGTTCGCTGCGCATCTCTAGGATGTCGCGGAAGCCCTGCGTCGTCAGCAAGCCAACGAGGGCGCCCTTATGCTCGATGAGGGTATTGGCGACCAGGGTCGTCCCGTGGAATACGTTGAGCATCGCTTCATGACGCAGACCGCGAGCCTTCAGAAAAGTCGAGATGCCAGCCAGCGCGCCAACTTCAGGCTCGTCAGGCGTGGTCAGCGCTTTGAAGATCTCAAGTTCGCCGCTTTCCCGATTAAGCAGGGCGAAATCGGTGAAGGTGCCGCCGATATCGAAGCCTAGCTCAAAATTCATGCGCCACCTCAGTCCTCAGCCGCCCTTACTTATGGCTGATGCGCGGATCCAGCTGCACATACAGCAGGTCCACGATTGTGTTGGATACAACAAAAATAACCGCGATCACCAAGGCGGCGCCGATGACGGCGTAAAAGTCGAAGGACAGAACCGAATCCACCGCGTAACGCCCCAGCCCGGGCCAGGTGAAGACTACCTCGACTAGGACAGCGCCGCTCAATAGAAAGCCGATTTGAATGCCCAGCATCGTCACCACCGGTATCAGCGCATTGCGGAAGGCATGGCGCAAGAGCACACGGTTTTCCCGCAGGCCCTTCGCCCGCGCCGTCCGCACGTAGGGCTGCGTCAGCGTTTCCAGCATACCGCTTCTGGTGAAGCGCGCGCCAACCGCCAGCCGACCCAGCGCCAAGGCAGCCACAGGCAGCACCAAGTGACGCAAGCTCGACCAGAAGATATCCCATTGCCCGGCGAGCAAGCTATCCACTGTATACAAGCCGGTGGTGAAAGGCGGCGGCGCCATCAGCGTATGCAAGCGCCCCTCCAGCGGAAACAGATCCAGCCACTTGGCGAAAATCAACTGTAAGACGAGCGCCAGGACAAAGGGTGGAATCGCCATGCTGATGACAACAAAAGCGCGGACAAAAATGTCCAGCGGGCTGCCGGCTTTGACGGCCGCTATGATGCCCAGCCCGACGCCCAAGATGACGATAACGACGCCGGCCAGAATCGCCAGTTCCAACGTCGCCGGGAAGCGCAGTTTCAAATCATCGCTGACAGCCCGCCGCGTCAAGAGCGATTTGCCCAAGTCGCCGCGGGCCAAGCCCGAAATATAGGTGATGAATTGCTCGTGAAATGGCCGATCCAAACCCAGCTCGGCACGGATCTTCTCGATCTGTTCCGGGCGGGCGTCGGTGCCGGCCGCCACTGCCGCCGGGTCAGCCGGCAGCACTTGCGTAACGACGAAGAGGATCACCGCCATGCCAAACAGTTTTAGCACCAGCGTCAGCAGGCGCTCTAGGAGCAACTTAGCCATCGCTTTAATAAGGGTGCGGAACGCGGTAAATTGGGGCGACCGCGTTCCACATCAAATTCTGCCGTCGGTGAACGCGCTAGTTTTCCAGCCAGATATCATGCACGCGCAAATCGCCCGGGAAGCCGTAGGGGTCGTACTGATAGCCCCTGACCGACGAATGCGTCAGATCAATGTATTGCGAAAGCATCACCGGTATGACCACCGCATCGTCGATGAGAATCTGCTGCGCTTCACAGAGCAGCTCAGCTATGCGCGGGTTGCCGGGTGCCAAGGTCGGCGCTTCTTCAAGCAATGCGTCAAACTCGGGATTGTTGTACCAAGCCCAGTTGCCGGTGCCAGTATCGATGAGCGATGAGTGGTTGAGCCGGAAGAGCATCTCGCCTGAATACGGTATTGGGATGTTGAGCCAGTGGCTGGACATGTCGTAAGCGGTATCGAAGTTGCGCTGGGCGTCGATGAAGGTGCCCCAGGGGATGTCGTCCAATACAACTTCAATGTCCAATTCAGCCAGCGCTTCCTGGAAGAGGACAGCGGCGAAGCGGCGCGGCTCGTTGGCGTGGCGGTAGGCTTGGCGCAACGAGAAGCCATCGGCGTAATCCGTTTCTGCCAGCAGCGCCCGCGCTTTCTCCATATCTTGCACTGGCTCGAAGACATCGCAGTGGCCCACCGTGCCGCTTAGAGCCGGCGAGCTCAGCGGAAGAGCGACCCCTTGCATCACCTCGATCATCGCCTCGTACGGGTAGGCATGCATCAGCGCCTGCCGCACCTTCACATCAGCCAGGGGACCGTCTTGCTTCATGAAGTGATAGAAGCCCTGCAGCGGGTTGCCCAAATTGTAGCTGATGGCATCCGAAGTCTCGGCGCGCCGAATATCGGATAAGCCAGCCCAGTCGATTAGATGCAATTCACCATCCTCCATCAGCAGGGTGCGGGTGGAGAAATCGAGACCATAGCGGGCGATGAAAGTCTCGACATGTGGTCCCTCCCAGCCGCCCCAGTAATCGGGGAAGGCAGCCATCTCCGTTTGGCGGCCCGGGTCCCAGCGCACAAGTTGATATGGACCCGTGCCGACAGCGTTTTCGCGGAAGAACTCGGCGCCCATATCGCCATCCATGTCATGCGCGGCAATCGCATCGGCGCTGAGGATCTTGATATGCGGCAAGCCAGCCCAGAACTGGAAGTCAGCCGAGCTCAATTGAATCTCAACCGTCATGTCATCGGTCGCGCTGATGCTGGCCACCGGCGCGAGGATGAAGCCCAAGTTGCCCATGCCCAGCGCCCGGTGACGCTCGAGCGATACCAGGACATCTTCCGAATCAAGGTGCGAGCCGTCGTGAAAATGAACGCCTTCGCGCAGTGTCAGTGTGTAGGTCAGCGCGTCGTCGGAGATTGCCCAGCCGGTTGCCAGCCGCGGCACGATTTCGCCAGCGCGTGAGTATTGGGTGAGCCCTTCGTACATCGCGTTAATGACATAACCTTCAGTCTGGGAGATGCCCATCGCGGCTGGGTCAAGCGAGTTGGGCTCGCAGCAGCTGCCAAGCACAAATGCGCCCGTCCAGGTTACATCGGCGCTGGCTGGCGCCAGCAGCATTAGCAAAGCGGCAAGCAGCACAATAATTTTAAGAAGCGGTTTCATTTCCTCGTCCTTTCCTTTTGATAATAGGCGACATACGTTAGTTTAACTTGCGCTGCCTCAATTGCTAATGATTGGGCGGCTCTATTCCAAATTCGCGTGGCGCGCGTTCATTTCCGCTTCTTCGGTGCCTTGCGCCGCCTTCAATCGAATGATGATCAAATCGCAGATCAAACCCAAACAATGCTCAAAGAGGGAACCCATCACCAAAACCGAGTCAAGCCCGGTTGGCTGGCTGGCTTTGAAATTAGCGGCGGGGATGTAAACAATCGACTGGGCGGCTTTCGCGATCGGCGATTCAGGCGCCCCAGTGAATGCGAACAGGGTCGCGCCAGTTTCGCCCAGGGCATCTATGTAGCGCAGCAGGGAGCCGGTGCGCCCAGAGGACGAGCCAATCAAAAGCAGGTCGCCCTTGCCGATGGCCGGCGTCGTCACATCATCAACGACATGTACCGCCAAGCCCAAGTGCATGAGCCGCATAGCGAAGGCTCTCATCTGCAGCCCGCTGCGCCCTTTGCCGGCGATGAAGACACGATCGGCGGCGAGAATCGCGTCGCAGGCGGCTTCAATCTGCGCTGGATCGACTTGGCGCAAGGCGCGCTTGATATCGCCGAGAATAGCCTCAATCAGTGCTGGACTGTCCATAATCTCTTATCCTCTCTTGGAATTGCCTAGCGGTCCCGCGCGGGTCTAGAGCCGACGTGATTGCTGAGCCGACGATAATCACCTGTGGCTGCAGCGGAAGGATTCGCGCCAGCTGCTCCAGCTTGACGCCGCCGGCGATGGCCAAGCCAATCGATGGCAGCGCCTCACGCAATGCTGCCAGCTGAGCGAATGGTGAACCTTGCGCCGCCTGCTGGTCATGCGCGGTATGCAGGCAGAGCAAATCACAGCCCAGACGCGCCAGCTCGCGGGCGCGCGCTCGCGTCTCAGCGACTTGCATCATATCAACCATCACCTGCTTGCCATGCCTTCGCGCGCTGATGAGCGTGCCGGCAATGGTGGCATCAGCCGCGACCGCCATCACCGTGACGATATCGGCGCCGGCGCTGAAGGCAATGTCTGCCTCCGCCTCGCCCGCGTCCATAATCTTCAAATCAGCCACCAGTGTCAGCTGCGGATAAGCCGCGCGAATCCGCCGCAGAGCAAGCATCCCCTCGCGGAAGACAAGCGGCGTGCCGACCTCGGCAATGTCGATGTGAGGGCGCAGGGCGGATAGGTGATCCAGCGCCGCCGCCAGCTCGCCATCCAGCGCCAGTTGGAGTTTAGCCATCATTAGCCAATCGCTAGTCGGATGAGCAAAAATCGAACACAATACAGTATAGTGAATCGTCGCCAATGGCAAAAGGAAGCGAACATGACAGCGAAGATCGTGGTGGTTGGCAGCTTCAATGCTGACCTGGTTTCATATATGAAGCGGATGCCGCGCCCGGGTGAGACGGTGCCTGGCGAGCGCTTCGCCACTGGCGCCGGCGGCAAGGGCTCGAACCAGGCGGTAGCAGCCGCGCGATTGGGCGCCGATGTGACCTTTATTGGGCGGGTCGGCAATGATGTATTCGCCAATCTGGCTTATGAAATCTGGGATGCCGAGGGCGTCAACCGCGATTTTGTAACGCGAGATAACGAGGTCGCGACTGGTGTAGCGCCGATCCTGGTCGACAGCGGCGGCGAAAATATGATCGTCGTCGTGCTGGGGGCGAACTTAGGCTTGCGGGAGAGCGATATTGACGCGGCGCGCGCCAAAATTGCGGCGGCCGATATGCTGGTTGTTCAGCGAGAGATTAACCTCGACATCGTGCCATACGCGCTGAGGGCCGCCAAGGAATATGGCGTCGCAACGATCTTGAACCCGGCGCCGGCCGACGGAACCTCGCCCGAGTCAATCCAACTGGCGGATTACCTGACGCCAAATGAAATCGAGCTAGAGACCCTCAACGGTGGCCCATTTGATGATGTGGCATCAGCAGCACGGGGCTTGCTAACTCGAGACGATCAGACGGCGGTGGTGACCTTGGGCGCGGAGGGCGCTCGCATCGTGACGCCCCAGGACAGCGTCCTGGTGCCGACTTTCGCGGTCGATGCGCTGGATACGACCGGCGCCGGCGACACCTTCAACGCAGCGCTGGCAGTCGCTCTATCGGAAGGCAAAGCTTTGAGCGACGCGGTTCGCTTCGCCAATGCGGCGGCGGCGCTCTGCGTCACCAAGCCGGGCGCGGCTGACAGCGCCCCCGGCCGCGCCGAAGTCGACGCCCTGTACCAAAGCGCCAATTAGCTGGCGGTCGATCTATTGGCAGACGCGCTTCAAATGATCAGCCAGCCGCAGCGCCAGCGCCACAATCGTGAGCGTCGGGTTGGCATAGCCGCCGCTCGGGAATACGGCTGAGCCGGCGATGTAGAGATTGTCGACGCGGTGCAGCCGCGAATTGATATCGACGATGCCATGTTCGGGGTCGAGCGACATCCGCAGCGCGCCCATGTGGTGATCGCCCGTCTCCAGGGCGCCTTCATGCGGCGGGAATGTCCAACTGCCCGCGCCGCCACTGACATCGGTGATCATCTCCTGGCTGATAGCGCCGCGCTCGCGCAAGTAGGCCAGGGTGATCGCCAGCGCGCGAACGGCGCTCCGCTTGTCGCTGTCGTTCAGCCGCCAATCGATATGCGCCAGGGGCTGGGCGAAAATGGGGTCGACTTGTTCGCGATTGAGGGTGATGCGGCTGTTCTCATTTGGCGTCTGCTCCCAATTGAGGTTCACAATCGCCGAGGCGCCCTCGTCCCGGAAGTAGAGAATGATGCGGAAATTGCCGATCCGCTCTGCCAGCAGCGTCTGATGTTTTGGCGCCAGCACCCCCCAGGCATTAAAGACCAAGTACTCAAAGACCAGCTCGGGGTTAACCAGCGGCTCGACCATATGCCGATAGTCTCCGCCGTGTACCCGCCTCGGCCCTCCCAAAGCATTGGGCGGCGGCTTGAGGCGAATCTGCTGCTCGCGAAAGAAGTTGCGGATCTCGGAGGCGACCGGCTGCTCGAAGATGACCCGCGCCGCATTGGTCAGCAGCGGATGCACCATAAAGCCGCGCCCAAGCATATCGCGTTTGTTATTGCCGAGATCGCCGGAGAGCTGCAGCAAGCGCACATTTTCGATGCCGCCACAAGCCAGCGCATAGGTTTGCGCGCGCACTTGGAATCTGGCGCCCGCCGCCGCTGACTCGGATGAGGCAGCAACCATCGTCGAGCAATTCAATTCGCTGACCCGCCGCCGGTTCGCATCCGTCCCAATCGTGAGCAGATGCGCGTTGAAGAGGACGGTGACATTGGGGGCTGTTTCCAGCGCCTGGCGGAATTGCAGCTGAAAGTCGTGCAGATTTTCTTCATACTGCGCGCGCATGATGGCTGCTTCGAGCGTATCGCCCGGCAGCGCGTCGAAGGGGCGAGCATAGAGCACCCGCTGCCAGAAAGCCATGTCATCGTAATTGAAAGGACCGAATCGCCCAAAGTCATGGGCGGCAATGGAGTAGGATCGCAGTTCGTCCTGGTCGATGGGCCAGTAGGCATCGCGGTAGCCGGGGCGCGGCTGGGTGTCGGCGGGGTCTAGCGGGCGCGCCCAAAAGCCGAAATGATTGGTGGTGCCGCCATACATATTCAGGCGCGAGCGGTGGGGAAAGATAGGATCAACCTTAGCCAGAAAATCACCGACTGTGCCATGATACAGCGACTGGCGCGCCGCCGCCGGCAAGCCCCGGTCAGCCGGACCACCGCTGACCAGCATGATGACCTTCAGCGATGTATTCGCGAGGCGCTGCGCCATGGCGATGCCGGCCGCGCCCGCCCCCACGATGCAGATATCAAAGCCCTGAAGCAGCGCGCCTTCCGGCAATTGATCGGCATAGCGGTACATCGCCTTCTCCTAGCTAATGCCGAGGTCGATGCCGATGACGCGGCTCATTGCGGCAGCTCCGATTGGAGCGGCGCCCGCCCCTGTAAATGATCAGCCAGCCGCAGTGCCTGCGCGCAAATGGTCAGCGCCGGGTTCATCGCTGTCGAAGACGGAAAGAAAGACGAGTCCATCACAAAGAGATTTGATACATCATGGCTGCGGCAGAAAGGATCAAGCACCGATTGGCTCGGGTCGTCGCCGAAGCGCGCTGTGCCGCATTGATGCGAATTTGTCTCGATGCCGAGCGTCTCGGTGAAGACAAAACTGTAGCCGGCGCGCCGCATCATCTGGATAGCGCGGCGAATCAGCTGCCGATGGGCGACGCGATTGTTCGCCTGCCATTGCACCTTCACTTCCCCGCTCGAGCCAAGAAATACGCGATTGTCCGGGTCAGGCAGATCCTCGGACATCACCCACCAATCCATGCTGCGATTCGCCATCGCCGTCAGCAGCGGCTTAGGCAGGTAGGGCTTCGCGGCTGATAGCATACCGGCTTGCAATTTACCCAGCGCTTGTATATTGCCCATGGGGAAGGTGAAATCGTCATCGCCGAAATAATAGTCATTCACCGCGGTTGTCTTTTGGAAAACGGTCGGGTTGGTCTTGAGGGGGGCGATGGCAGTCAAGGCGGTGTTGTTGTGCATCATATAATTGCGACCCAGCAAGCCCGATGAATTGCCCAAGCCTTTGGGGTGCTGAGCGCTGGCCGAGCGCAGCAGCAGAATGGCGGAATTAACCGCGCCGCAGGATACGATAATCTGGTCGGCGGAGACAGTCATCGTTTCGCCGGCGCGATCAACTTCGACGGCGGCGGCGCAGTTGCCGCTCGGGTCCGTTATGACACGGAGCGCTAAGGCATTCGTCCAAAGCTCGATATTGCCGCTTTCGAGCGCTGGGCGCACCAGGCAGATTTCAGCATCGCCCTTTGCCCGCGCCCGGCATGGGAAGCCATCGCAGGTCTTGCAGCGGATGCAGCGCCCGCCCTCGCGCAGATCGACCGCCATCGGCAGGCAATAGGGATGCAAGCCCTGCGCGCGCAGCTTCTCAATCAGCGCGGCGACATAAGGCTCGTGGGGCACTTCCGGCTGCGGGTAGGGCTGCGTTCGCGGCGGTTCGCTGGGGTCGTCGCCGGCGCGGCCGTGTACGAAGAACAGCGCTTCGGCGATATTGTAATAGGGCTCGAGATCAGCATAACTGATGGGCCAAGCGGGCGATGTGCCGCCTTCATGTTCAATGGCGCCAAAATCCTCGACGCGGAAGCGGGGCAAGGCAGCGCCATACACTTTTGTATTGCCGCCGACATTGTAATGGACGCCGGGTTTGAAAGCGCTGCCATTCGAGGCATCAATCCAGTTTTCGGCCGGCTTGTAGCGATTTTCCTGGAATACGGCATCGACCTGCCAGTTCTGCGGCTCTTGTGGCAGGAAGCCGCCGCGCTCTAGCAAGAGAATGCGGGCGCCACTCTCCCGTAGGGCATAAGCTAGCGTGCCGCCGCCCATGCCGGTTCCGATGATGATGAAATCGTAATGCGCCGCCAACTCTCGGGCTCCCGGGCTCACTCAGTCTACTGCGGACAATTTTACCCAAGCGCCTTCGTCAGACGAGCGCTGCGCCGCTTCCATAATCCGCTGTACGTGCAGGCCATCCACAAAGGACGGCGACGGTGTCTTGTCTTCCCAGATTGACTTGATGAACTGATACTGGCATTCGGCATGAGTGCGCATGAAATCGGGGCTCATCGTCCAATCGGGCACGCGCTGCCCCTCGTAACGGCTGGCTGCCTCGATTTTGCGGAAGCCGCGCTCCCCGCCTTGCGGTGCTTCGGCGTCACGCCTGTCGTAGACCTCGAGCCAGGCTGGGTTGCCGAGGTCAAAGCGGATGGCGCCGTCTTGGCCGAATATCTCAAATGCCAAATCGTTGGTGGCGCCAGTGCCCATGCGTGAAATTTCGACCGTGCCAAGCGCGCCATCGACGGTACGCGCATGCAGCAAGGCGATATCATCGACATCGACCCGCGTCATCTGCGCGCTGCCCTTCGCTTGGGGCCGCTCCTTGATCAATGTATCGAGCGTACCGTAGACCGAATCAAATTCGCCCAAGACATAATAGAGCAAATCGAGGATATGCGAGCCGAGATCGAACAGAGCGCCGCCGCCGGTGACCGCGCGCCGCAGCCGCCAGGACATCGGCTTGGCAGCATCAATATAACTAGAGCGGTGATAGCGCCCGCGGAAAGAGAAAACCTGACCCAGAAAGCCAGCCTCGACCAATTGTTTAGCCCGCATCACCGCCGGGAAGAAGCGGAAATTGAAAGTTACTTGCGCTTTGAGGCTCGCGTCACGCGCCGCCCGCGCCATGCTCGCTGCTTCCCCAACATTCATCGCCAGCGGCTTCTCGCAATAGATCTGCTTGCCAGCGGCGGCCGCCGCCAGGACAATTTCATGATGAGAAACGTTGGGTGTGCAGATGTCGATTGCGTCTATGTCCGCGCGTTGCAGCAGTTCGTGGTAATCAGCCGTGAAGTAAGCGCAGCCAATTTCTTCAGCGGCGCGCCTGGCCGAATCGCGATGAGTGGTGGCGACGCCGGCGACTTCGATGCTATTTGCCCGCAAGCCATAATGGAAGGGAATCGCGCGATAGGCGGCCGCATGCACCCGCCCGATGCCGCCGTAGCCGATGAGGCCAATTCTGATCTGTGGCATGGCTTTGGTCCTTTGGTCGCGGGCGGGGCAAGGGGCGCGTAGACAGCCACCAGACCGCCGAGCGCCCCTATATTTGCTGTATTAATCCCCGTTCATCGCGATATTGATCACTTGCCGCGCGCATGACCGAGCGCAGATTTTTGACCGCGGCGGCGATCTCGCCCGTGCCGGGCTGCAGCTTGCCCGCTGGACCCTTCAGCAGGGGCGACGAAAATTCGCCGACAGTCATGCCAGCGGCGATAAAATCAGCCACGTTGCCGCTGTTCAAGCCGCCATCCTCCATCAATTCGATGCGATCTTGCAAGCCGGCGGCGGCGATCATCTGATGCAGCCGGCCCAGGGTAGCCAGCACGATTGGGTCAATCGTGTGCGGGCTTTTGCTGCCGCTGGTTTGTTTCCAAAAAGGCGCGCGGCTTTCATATTCGATGATGTCGATATGGGGGTGAATGAATTGCTCAAAGGCGACCGCCGGCACACCCTGCCAAGCCCAGACGCCCACTTTCAGCCCTAGCTTTTCTTTGATGTAAGTGATGTTCTGGAAGATCATTTCATTCGTCGTTTCCAGCGGCAGGCTGATTAGGCTGACACCGAGATCGGCCAATTGATCGAAGACGCTGAAGCTGGGTCTTAGCATCTGCAGCTGCGCCTCCACTTCCAGGCTGGTGCTGGCGCAGGTCGCTTCGATAATATCGTATCCGCCGCGGGGCATGGCGAAATCCATATATTTGCCGTCGCGCACTTCGATGTGGATCCAATCAACGCCGGCCGCTTCCAGCTCGCGCACCTGGGCGCCCAGAACGGCGTAATCAGCCCAGAACAAGCCAGCGGCGATCTTGACCTGCTGCGTCACTTCTCCGATTGGCATTGGTACTCCCCTCGTTATGTTCGGGCGGCCCGCAGTCAGTTTTCAAGTACGCGCGCCGCGGTTGCTTCGTCGGTGCAGAGTACATTGATAGCGCCGCTCTTCAAAGCGCCGGCGATGGCAGCCGCTTTGTTCAAACCGACGGCGACGGCGACTGTCTGCGGCAGCGCGCGCAGCTCAGCCAGGGTGAGGCCGATGATGCGCTGATTCAGCTCGCAGGGGAAGGGTCGCCCCAATTTATCGAAGAGCTGCCAAGCCATGTCGCCAATTGCGCCCTGCGCCCGGTAGGCTTGCAGTTGGCTTGACGCGGCGACGCCAGCGCGAAGGAAACCCGATGTCGCCGGATCCAGATCGCCGATGCCCACCAGCGCGATATCGGCGCGCCGCACTTGAGCCAGCGCCTGAGCGACCACCGCCTGCTCGCGGATGACGGCGGCGGCGGCGGCGTTATCTGCCAACAGCGGTGAGGACAAGTACAGCGCCTCGCCACCCAGCTTCTGCGCCAGTTGACGGGTCAAGGCTGAGCTGTCGAATTCTTTGAGCGCCTGAGGCAGGCTGCCAGTCGCTTGCATGACTTTGACAGCGGCTTGGAATTCCGGGCGGATGGCGCTGATGACCTCGTAGGTGCTGCTGCCGAAACAAATCGACAGGTTGAGGCCATCGACCAGGGCGCCCTCCAGGTAGCGCGCCGCCAACTGCGCGGTTTGCCGCCGCAGCAGCGCCGAGTCAGAGGCTCGGGCTTGTAAGACGCGCGCGCGATCCAAGCCAAATTGCTCGACGAGCCTCGCTTCAAGCGCAAGCGAGCGTTTGAGGGGCCAGTCGATCAGAATGCGGACGACCTGCGAATCGCGCGCTTCTTTCAGCAAGCGATATATTTTGACGCGGGACAGATCTAGCGCGGCGGCGATGTCGTTCTGGGTCATCTCCCGCTCGTAATACATGGCGGCAACTTTCGCTAGCAGTTCATGGCGCGCGGCGCTGATCATGGCTAGACCCCGGCTCGATTCCGCCTGATGATTTCCTGATTGCCTTGCTCGGTTCGCGGTACATAACCGGGCAAGGGCAGCAGACGATGATGGATCATGTCGATCATCCAGTCGGCGCTGGGGAAGAAGCTCTCATCTAGCTCGGCTGGCGGCGTGATCCAGTTGCGCGCGCCCAATACAGCGACAGGAGCGTCAAGATAATCAAAGGCGAGTTGAGAGATGTTCGAGCCCATCGTATGCAGAAAGGAGCCGCGCTCAGTCGCATCCGACGCCAGCAAGACCAAGCCCGTCTTTTGGACCGATTCGATGATCGGCCTGTAATTCAGCGGATTGAGAAAGCGAGCGTCAATCACTTCGGCGCTGACACCGTGCCGGCGCGCCAAGGTTTGAGCGGCAGCCAGCGCGCGGTAAAGCGCAGCGCCGCTGGTGATGATAGTGATGTCCTGCCCAAGGCGATGGACTTGCGGCTCGCCCTCTTCAACTTCGTAGTAATCGACCGGCACACCGGCGCTGAAAAGCGTCTCTGGCTGATTGTATAAGCGCTGGCTTTCGAAGAATACGACTGGGTCAGTACCGCGCAGCGCCAAGTTGAGCATGCCTTTGGCGTCGTATGGCGTGGCGGGAACATAGACTTTCAAGCCCGGGATATGAGCGGCGATTGAGCTCCAGTCTTGCGAGTGCTGTGCGCCATATTTCATGCCAACCGAGACACGCAGGACCAACGGCATCCGCAGCGTCTGAGCCGACATCGCCTGCCATTTAGCCATTTGGTTGAAGATTTCGTCGCCAGCCCGTCCCATAAAGTCACAATACATCAATTCCGCCGCCGCGCGCCCGCCAGCCAAAGCATAACCGACTGCCACGCCGACGATCGCCGCTTCTGATATGGGCGTATTGAAGAGCCGGTGGTAGGGGATGGCTTCGGTCAAGCCGCGGTAGGCGCCGAATGCGCCGCCCCAATCGCGGTTTTCCTCACCGAAGGCGATCATCGTCGGGTCAGCGTAGAAGCGGTGAATCATTGCTTCGAAGATAGCCTCAGCATAGGTCAAAGTCTTCAGCTTGGGTCGCGAATTTCCCGCCTCGTCCAAGCCGAAGCGGTGTTTGCCCGCCGTGACCTGCAGGCGGCTTTCGCTCAGTGGCTGCAGTACATCGGGCGCTCGATCATCGAGGGCATCGGCCGTCTCGCGCGAGAACATCATCTGCCCAATCACGTCGCCAGCCGGGTTCAGCCGAGGCGAGCGATCCAGGTCAACGGCGGCGGCGACCACCTTGACAATCTGGTCGACAGCGCGCGCTTGGATATCGGCAAGCTTGGCCGCATCAGCCTGCCCATTAACGCGGAGATATTCGCCGAAGCCGCGAATCGAATCCTGCGCCCGCCAAAGATCAATTTCATCGCGCCCGCGATAAGATGAAGCATCGCTTGGCGAATGCCCGCTGTAGCGATAGGTGATGACATCGAGCATCGCCGGTCCACGCCCAGCGAGCAATAGCGCTTTCTTCCGCTGGGTGGCGTCGGCAACCGCCAGCGGATCGTAGCCATCGACCCGTTCGCTGTGCATAGCGTCGGCGTTGACGCCCAAACCGACCCGCGCCAGCATGCCGAATCCAAGCGTCTCGCCTTGTGGCTGCCCGCCCATGCCATAAAAGTTATTCACGAAATTGAAGAGTATCGGTGGCGCGCCGCCCAGATTCGCATCCCAGAGCGTCACATACTGATCCATCGCCGCGAAATTCATCGCCTCCCAAACTGGACCACTGGCAACTGAGGAATCGCCGATATTCGCGATGACGATGCCGCCCTTGCGGTTGACGCGCTTGAAAAGCGCCATGCCTAGAGCGATATCAGCCGAGCCGCCGACTATGGCGTTGTTGGGCATGATACCGAAGGGCGGGAAGAAGGTGTGCATGGAGCCGCCCATGCCTTTGTTGAAGCCAGTTGAGCGCGCGAAGATTTCAGCGTATGCGCCGTAGATCAGCCAATTGTTTGCCAGCGAACGAATATCAGCGGCGGCTTCTATTGTCTCGACGACGCGCAACGCGGCGCCGTCCATATAACTCTCCATGATTGCCAGCAGCTGGTCTTCCCCGAGCTGGCGAATAGCGGAGAGCCCCTTGGCCAGAATTTCGCCATGGCTGCGATGCGAGCCGAGGATGAAGTCGGCCGGTTCCAAGTGGATGCACTGCCCAACCGCAGCCGCTTCCTGGCCGATCGACAGGTGCGCGGGTCCAGCGGGCGTATAGCTGACTCCACGATAGGCGCCTTCTTTCTTGAAGCGGTCCAGCGCTGTCTCGAATTCGCGTATCAGGCACATATCGTGATAGACATTGACGAGCTGCTGGCGCGTATAGGTGGCGGCCTCCGCTTCTGGGTCGGCGATGTAGGCGTTGACCGGGATCTCCGGCGCGAGCAAGGTGGAAGGCTGGCGCTCCTTTGCCGGGTTTATCGTCAGGGATTTGGGCAAGGTCTATTTCCCACTGCCATGTTATCGACAGCGCAACTCCGTGCATTTGCACATATGTCGTACAATTACACGAATTGTAGCCTGGCGCCGGGCAGTTGTCAAGGATTAGGGCAGTTCTGGTAAAATGAGCCTCATTCATGTGCAGGAATAGCGAGGGACAGCGATGAGTTTTCGTTTGCAGCATGTCAGCATTCCGCGCCCGCCCGGCAGCGAGCATCTCACGCGAGCATTCTACGGCGACTTGCTTGGCTTGACCGAGATCCCCGCCCCCAACAGCTTATCGGAGATGGAAGTGATCTGGTTCAAACTGGGGGAGAATGCCGAGCTGCATTGCTTCCGCGAAGAGCCGCTGAATGACCGGTCGATTCGGCACTTCTGCCTGGTGACCGATGATCTCAAGCGCATGAGGATCAAACTCAGCGAGGCTGGCTACGCGCCCTACGATGTTGAGCCAATTCCCGGGCGTCCGCGCTTCTTCTGCCGCGACCCCTTCGGCAACATCATCGAATTCACCAGCATAGTTGGGGACTATTTGGCTTTGCAGTAAGCCATGCGCGCTCGCGCCAGATGCCTTCATAGGCGACCCGATCGAGATGCCTAGGCAATCGCCCTTGCCATTGATCCAGCGCGATGTAGACGATCTTGGGTTTTTTCACTACTAAGGACCTTAGCCCTTGAGGCTGCCCTGCGCCGTCACGCCGCTGATGAGGTGCTTCTGCCCGAAGTAGAAGACAACCAGCATCGGGATAATCATCAACATGGAGAAGACCATAATCAGATTGAGGCTGTTGTCCTCGCCTTCAAAGCCCTGCAAGGCGTTCAAGCCCAGCGCAAGCGTCCACAATTCCTTGTTCGAACCCAGGTAGATCAGCGGATTGAGGAAGTCGTTCCAGGCGAAGGAAAAGGCAAAGATGGACACAGCCGCCAGCACGGGCCGCGACATGGGCATGAAGATTCGCAACCATACGCCAAATTCGGAACAGCCGTCGATGCGCGCCGAATCGTGTATTTCGGCTGGTATGCCGCGGAAAAACTGCCGATACAAGAAAATATAGAAGGCATTATGCCCCAACAGGCGGGGCAAGATCAGCGGACCAAAAGTACGCGTCCAGCCGATCTCATCAAAAAACAGGAATAAGGGGATTAATCGCACCACATACGGCAGCATCATCGTCGCCAGCAAGATGCCAAAGAAAATATTCCGCCCGGGGAAAGGAATACGGGCGAAGGCGTAACCAGCCAGTGTACAAGGCACCCAAGCGCCGAAAATCGACGCTACGACGATGATCATCGTGTTGCGGGTGTACTGCATAATCGGGCGCGCCTCAAAGAGATGGGGATAATTCTCCCAGGCGATTGGATCCGGAATCAGCTCCAACCGGCGAATGGTGATCTTGTCACGTGTTTTCAGCGAAGTCGAGACCGTCCACAGCAGCGGTACCATCATCACGATCGCCCCCGCCGTGAGGACCAGATAGATGATGAAGAGGCGAAACGCTCTGGTTCTGGGGTCTTCAATCATGCCTGCGTCCTAGGTCTACTTTCCCCTTCCAGCTTGATAGGAAGGCAATTTATGCCTCATCATCTTGGGCATCGCCGTAGAAGACCCAGCGATTCGATGTGTAGACGAGCACTAGCGTCAACACAAAGATGATGAGGAACAAAATCACCGACAGCGCCGCCGAATAACCAAACTCAAAATCTCGGAAGGCTTTGTTGTAAACATGCAGCATGTACACAAGTCCGGCTTGCAAGGGTCCGCCATTGGTCCCGATGAGAATGAAGACCTGTTCAAAGACTTGGAAGCCGCCGATCAAACCCAAGAGCAAATTGAAAAATATAGTCGGCGTCATCAGCGGGACGGTGATAAAGAGGAGACGCTGCCAGCCAGTGCCGCCATCAATCGCGGCTGCTTCATAGAGATCTTCGGGAATACCCTGCAAACCGGCTAGGAAAATGATCATCTGCCCGCCAAAGGCCCAAAGGCTGAGCAAGATCAGCGACGGCTTGATCGCATCTGGCGACGAGAGCCAGCGCACTGGCGTGGCGCCAATCAATACAAGAAACTGATTGAGAAAGCCATAACGCGTGTTGAGAAAACCGGCGAATATCACGGTCGCCGCCACCAGAGGCACGACCGACGGCACGTAGAAAAGCGTGCGATAAAGCTCCATCCCGCGGACGCGCAGGTTCAGAATCAGCGCGATTAAGAAAGCGAAAATCAAACGCAGCGGCACACTGAAGCCCAGGTAATAGAGCGTGTTGTACATACTCTTGCCGAAGAACTTGTCCTCGGTGAAGATTTCGATGTAGTTTTCTAAGCCGATCCAAGGCGGCGTGCCCACCGTGCCGATCTGATAATCGGTGAAACTCAAATACAAGTTGTAGATGAAGGGCGCGGCGTCGAAGATGATGAAGCCAGCGAACCAGGGAAAGATGAAAGCGAAGCCAACCAAGGCGCGGTTGCGAAACCACCATTCCTGCAGCCGCAGCTTCCAGGTTCTAGCCTGTTGATTTTGCTTCGCTTCGAGAGACGCTTGCACCAGTGTGCTCCGCTCCTCCTCTATCCCCGCCTCTTCCCCCACCAGCAGGGAAGAGGCGATTGGGGGAGGCAATAAGGTATTGAGAAAGCCGTCCCGTTCGCCCGAAGCCCCTCCCCGCTATGGGTCGCGTAGAGACACGGACCCGCCGGGGAGGGAGCGTAGGGAGAGGGATTGCTCTACATATTTTCCGCGTCGAATTCCGCCCAGAACTCGTCCAAGAGCGCCTGCATCTCGGCATGGGCGTCATTCAGCGCGTCCGCCGGCGACTTCACGCCGAAGTAGGCTTCCTCGATATTGTTGGACAGGATCTCCGCCAACTGACCCTGCACCGGCGTGATCTGCACTGGCGTATCAAGCGCCAGACCTTCTAGCACGACGCTCCAGTACGGATTGACATCGTAGTAAGCCGGGTTCTCGTTGCAAGCTTTCACCGGCGAGGGACGGCTCTGGCGGAACAGGAACGCGCAGCCGCCCAACTCATGAACACCGATGAACTCAGCGAACTTGAAAGCCGCTTCCTGCATCTCCGGCGGATGCACTCGTGGAATCGTGTAAGCCCAGGCGCCGCTGTAATTGTAGCCGGTGGTGCCGGCGGAATGGGCAGCGGAATTTTCGCCATTGTAGGGGCGCAGCATGGTGCCCCAGCTGTCGGTATCCGCATAAGCATCCGGATCTGCCACGTTGAAGTGACCGAAGAAGGAGGTGTTGATGTGCAGGAAGGCTTGTTTGTCTTCATACCAGGGATGATCGCCTTGAGAGAAACTCGTATCCTGGAAGAAGTCGGTTACGTTCTCAATGCCTTGATTGACATCGTTGGTCAGGTTGATCATCCACTCCAACGTTTCCACGCCTTCGGGACTGTTGAAGAGCAAGGTGCGGCCATCATCCGATGCGTACTTGCCGTTGTTGGTGTAGAGCCAGGCGACGAATTCCGCGTCGCCGCCGGCGGCCGTGCTGGTGCTGCCAGCGGCCGCGCCCAATACATCAATACCCATGGGGTCGGCGACAGTGATGGCAGCTGCCATCTCTTCCAGCTCTTGCCAGGTCTGCGGTGGCGCTTCTGGATCGAAGCCATGATCGCGCAGCAGATTTTTGTTGTAAATCATCAAACCGGTCAAACCACCGGCGGTCGGCATGGGCAAGCCATAGAGCTCGCCGTTCCAGTATTGCAAGCCAATCTCGCCATCATAGAAGACGCTGAGGTCAGTGCCATGCGACTCGACGAAAGAGTCGATCGGAATGATCAAACCGCTGATGGCGAATTGATAGGTCTCGGGCCGCGTGGACATGATGATGCCCGGCGGGTTGCTGCTGGCGGCGGCGGTGGCCAGCAATTCAGCGCGGTTATCCCAAGGCTGGACCTGGTTGATGACGCTGATGCAAGGGTTCTCTGCCTGGAAGTGCACGATAAGTTCGTCCATGTAGGCTTCGCGGGCGGCGCCCCACCAATTCATGAACTCAAGCTCGATGACTTCGCCCTCGCATTCCTGCGCCTGCGCCGGCGCCAAACCGAGCGACAAGAGCATCATCAAGGCGATGAGCAGGCTAATATAGTGTGAGCGTTTCATGGTCTTCTCCTATTAACTTAAAACGATAAATCTTGCGGCAGCCAGCCATTTCGTCACAACTCTGGCGCCAGCGCCGATATCATTTGCAGTTTGTCATGCGCTGGTTATACTTGGGCGAGTTGCGCGTCAGCGGGCGCAGCCACAATCAAATGTATCGTGAATCGGCGCTGATGTCAAAAATCCGTAGCGCCGCGATTGATTCATGGGATCTCATTGCAAGATCTGGTCAGGCTGCTTAAGAACAGATTTATTAAAATGAGTAGCAGGCTAGCGGTATTGGGGGCTGGAAGTAAATCGCTTCCAGCACGATGACAGGGGCCGCCGTTACCATGAACGGTAGCGCTATGGGCGAGATGCTTGGCTTGAAATCAGGAGATCGCAGATGGAAAATGCGGGTGTATTAAACATATTAAAATACGCGAACGCGATAAAGCTCAAATGGTATCGCCAGGAAAGAGACCGCCAAATATGGATCCGAGCCGATCTCAAGTACATGGATGATATTAATGGGGCAAACACCATCGATATAGCCGATATCAGCCGGGAGAGCGAAGCCCTAGAAGTTTTGGTAGATATATTGATTTCACCCGATACCGATTGGATGAAGTATGACTCCCCTGGGCAAGAAGAGTGGTATGTGCTGCCGTCGCTGCTGGAGAATTAGACAGCGTAACGATCGGTGTAGCTAAGGGCAGACGCGCCGCGAATTTTTGGTATAAGGGAAAGAAGACAGCATCATGGTCACAATCGCCGCCGACGCGCGCTTGAGCCGTTTCGACCCGCTCGAACGCATCATTTTCTACGATGACTTTGACGAAGGCGTTCGCGGCTGGTCCGAGCTTATCGGCAATTATGAGCACAGGCTTGGCTCCATGCTGCCGGAATACAGCGACATGCGCCCGCCGATGCTCAGCAATTTGACCATGTGGGACACGGGCACGGCCGGCTCGATGGAAGGCAGTTACGCGCTGAAACTGGCGAGCCGAGCGCGGAAAGGATCGCTGGCGACCAGCATCAAGCGTCTCACTTTTCGCAAACGTGGGCAGATCCAGCTCGAATGCTATTTCACCTTCAAGCCGGAAGCGAGCGAGCTGCGCCTATCGGTGAACGATGTGCGGGCTTTCGGCGTTTTGTTCGACCTGCAAGATGGCATGAATCCGGAATATCGCTGGATGCCGCATCTACGTTATCACAATGCCGAGGGCGACGAGATGATCAATCGCTGGCAGGTCAAAGGCGCGACGCGCCCCTTCCACAATATCGGGGATTCGGGCGAGACCGTGTCGCATTTTCATCTCGGCCCAGAGAATTGGGAAAATGTTGACGCGCCCGCCCAAACACTCGCATACAACGAAATCGCAACCAAGATGAATTGGCATTATCTGCGCCTTAATGTCGATCTGGCTGAGCGCCGCTTTCTCGGTTTTCAATGCAATGACCTTATCTACGATGGCGACCCGCTCAAATACATCTCGATACCGGCAATGCCAAATCTGAATTGCATGCTCAACACCGCCTTCTGGGTCGAGACGAATCGGGACAAGCGCGCCTTCTTGTACCTGGATTCCGCGCTGTTATCGGGAGCGTTTTGATCATGAGCGTCCGCCGCAGCTACACCGCTATCGTGGAGCGCAACATCGTCTGGCAAGGCGACTTCGTTACCGAGCCCTATGAAGCGGCTTGGGCGAGCGAAGCGATCTTTTTTGTGCGCGCGCTCGAGGGCAAAGCCGATTACGCCACCAGAGCCTTTGTACAGATCTCTGCCGACGGCATCCATTGGGTTGACGAAGGCACAAGGATAGAATTTCCCAAGGAGAAGGACCAGGTCGCCTATTGCAAAGTCAAACATTTTGGCGGTTTCTTGCGATTACGTGGCAAGACCCCGCGCGACTCGGCAATTGCTTTCTTGGTCTCGCTGGCATTGAAGGAATAATATATTCATCAGCACAATGAAATATAGAGCGGCTGATAGGGCCGCCCAGTGTGACTATACAAACTATAGAAATTGAAAGACAGCTTACATGACATCGCCACTAAGTTTCGAATTTGACGCCGTCATCGTCGGCGGCAGCCCGGCCGGCATCATGGCTGGCATCACCGTCGCCAAAGCGGGCCGACGCGCCATCATCCTCGAGCGGACCGGCTTCATCGGCGGGTTGCCCGCTAACGGGCTGGGCGCCACCGACATCCACACACGTGGCGCGACGGGGGGCCTCTTCCTGGAATTTGTTGGGCGCATCAAGCAGCGCTACAGCGACGCCTACGGTCCCGATTCACAGCAGGTGATCGATTGCAGCGATGGCTACCGATTTGAGCCGCGCGTCGCCGAACAGGTCCTGCTGGCTATGATCGCCGAGCAAGGCGACAAGCTTGAAGTTCGCGTAAATCGGCAATTCAATCATGAGCCGCGCAATGCCATCAAAGACGGCGCTGCGCTGCGCCGAATCAGAATCGTCAACCGGGAAAGCGGCGCGGAAGAAATCTACAGCGCCTCGGTCTTTGTCGACGCCACTTACGAAGGCGACCTGGCGGCCGCGGCGGGGGCACCTTATATGCTGGGGCGTGAAGGCGCGGCTGAATATGGCGAGCCTTGCGCCGGCAAATTCTACCAGCGCTGGGACGCGCCTGTCGATGAATATTACTCCACCGGGCAGGCTGACAACGCAATTCAGTCTTACAATTACCGCCTGCCATTAACGACTGATCGGGCAAATATGACCCGCATCGGTAAGCCAGCGACCTACCAGCGCGGTGAATATGTTTCGCTGATAGACGATGTGCGGCTCAACCGCTTTGCTGGCCCGCCGAAGCCGCTGGAATTTGATGGCATCGGCGCGATAACCAATATGGTGCGCCTGCCCAACAACAAGGTGGATGGCAATAATCAGCATGCCGCCTTCATCTCGACTGATTTGCCTGAAGAGAACTGGCCCTACCCCAGCGCCAGCTGGGATTGGCGCGATCGCTTTGCCCAGCGGCTGCGGGATTATATACTGGGCTTGTTCTACTTCGCGCAGAACGATGCCGAGCTGCCGGCTGATTTCCGCGAACGCTGCAATCGATGGGGCTTGGCGAGCGACGAATTCCCAGAAAACGGCAATTTCCCGCGCCAGATATATGTGCGCGAGGGGCGGCGCATCCGCGGCGAATACCTCTTCACCGCCCACGACGCCTTATCCAAACGAGCCTCGCGCGAGCACATGACCAGCATCACCGCCAGCCACTACGCGCTGGACTCGCACGCTTGCCTGAAGCGCGAAGAAGGGCGGCCGCATACGGACGGCATTTTCACCTACCCAACCACGCCCTACAGCGTCCCCTACGGCGTGATTGTGCCGCTCGCCATCGAAAATCTGCTGATTCCTGTTCCCGCTTCCGGCACCCATATCGGTTTTAGCACTTTGCGCATGGAACCCTGCTGGATGGCGCTGGGCGAGGCGGCCGGCATCGCCATCAACGTCAGCCTCGACGAAGGCAGCGCCTTGCGAGAAGCGAACGTGGTCGAGATGCAGCGGCGCCTGCTCGCGGCTGGGGCGGTGCTAAGCTATTACGAAGACGCGGCACCCGGTGATGAGCATTACGAAGCGCTGCAATTCTTCAGCCTGCGCGGCTTCCTCGGCGCGAGCTACGAAGCCCATCTTGACCAGCCTGTATCAGACGAAGATCGCGCGAGCTGGACGACTTGGGCAAATACGCCGGACTTGGCGGCATTCAGCGGGACGCGCGGTGAACTCTTGGATAGAATTTACACAGACGTGAGCAAACGCGCCGATGCGGAACAGGCTGCTCTATACGCTTCAATCGAAGGATAGTCGTGGTTTAACCGAGCTTTAATCGAGAAACTCGCGCCGCTTTTATCATATTGGGCTGTCCTGATAGAGATGATGAGGGGCGGGGGATGGGGGAGAAAGATGGAATTTGTAAAGATAACATCGGAACAGAAGCGGCAGTTCGATGATGAGGGCTACCTCATCATGCCTGAGGCGATCGACAGCGAGACTGTTTCCCGGCTGATTGAAGCCGGCGATCGTTTGGTCGCCTCCGACCAGCAATTGAACCGACAACGGAGACCGGGTGGCAAGTATGATGGCTTTCGAAACTGTGTGTCGATGGACGACGCCTTCCTGCCGCTGGTCACCAACCCGAAGGTTTTCTCAATCGTGGCACAGTTGCTGAGCCCGTGGCTGTCGCTGCTTACTAGCCATTTGATCTACCGCGGCGCCGACCCGCCCGGCGCAGCCGGTACCGAGCGTCTGCCTGGCTGGCACCGCGACCATTACATGTCCATGCGTGACTTGGGCGACCAGTATATCCCACGACATTCGCTCAAAGTCGCCTATTATTTGACCGACTTGAGCGAACCGAACTCGGGCGTCACCATGATGGCGGCTCGCAGCAATCAGCTCCAAGCGCCGCTCGACATCCCCGAGGGCGAAGTTGACCCCGCCACGAAGGTCGAGCCGCTGCTGCAGCCGGGCGATGCCGTCTTTTTCGAGAACCGCACCTGGCATGCTGGCGCCGCCAACTTGACTGAGCGTACGCGCAAAGCGGTCATGATCGGCTATAGCTATGATTGGGTTAAGCCCACCGATTATCGGCAGCAAGCACCCGAGATGGTAGAAAAGCTCTCGCCAATGGAGCGCTATCTCGTCGGCGAGCCGGTCGATGACAATCCACATTTTGATTTCACCGGTGGCGCTAATCCAATTGCTGATTGGTGCGCCGAGAATGGCTATCACTACTCGCCCAAGCAAAGCAAAGATCACGTGATCGCCGCCGGGGAGCCCAGCAAGCCAGCGGCAAGCATGTGATGGCTGCCGAGGACGGGCTTATGTAGGAAGGCTCGATGCTTGTATAGCCGAGGCTTTGCCTATGGAAGCATAAGATCCGTGATGGGCAAGTCTTGTGAGGATTAGGAAGACTTTAATTTTGGCGTCTCGAAATAGCTTTCAAGACGATTGACAGAGGCTTGCAAGACTTTCAAGTCGCCGCGGACGGCATGATGCAATTCCAAGGAGGCGCCGGCTTTTTTGCCGTTTTCGCGTATATTGCCGTCGAGGCTGCTGATTCGGGTTTCGAGCGCAGCCTGCCTGTTTTCGAGCGCAGCCTGCCTATTTTCAAGCTCGGCCTGCCCGGCTTCAACATTGCTAAGCCTAGTTTCAAGCGCAGCCTGCCTGTTTTCAAGCGCAGCCTGCCCGGCTTCAACACTGCCAAGCCTGTTTTCGACGTTGCCAAGCCTGTTTTCAACGTTGACCAGCCTGTCACTCAGGTCCTTAATGTCATCCTTCGTGGCGAAGCGCCGAAAGTAACCGAGCATCACAAAGACTACGATTACCGCATTCAGCGCCAGCCCAAGCAGGGAAAAAACTACAGCGAGATCGGTCACGACGCTGGCTCCTGGCAGACAAAGCGTTGCTATCAGCAGTATAATATAGTCGTGGTGAAATTGTCAAAAAAGCCAAGGGGACAAATCGATGAAAGAACGCAGCGCTGACATACTAATCGTAGGCGGCGGGACCGGCGCGATTGGCGCGGCGCTGGCGGCTTTGCGCCTGGGCAAGTCGGTCATCATGAGCGAGGAGACTGACTGGATCGGCGGTCAACTGACGGCGCAAGCGGTGCCGCCGGACGAGAATCCTTGGGTCGATCAGTGCGGCGCCACCGCCACTTATATGCGCTTTTCCGATGGCGTGCGCGATTATTACCGCCGCAATTACCCGCTGACCGAAAAAGCGCGCTACACCATGAACTGGAATCCGGGCCAGGGCAATGTCAGCCGCCTCTGCCACGAACCGCGTATTGGCTTGGCAGTTATCGAAGCGATGCTAGCCCCCTACCGTTCCAGCAGGCAGCTCGATATTCTGCTCTATCATATCCCGGTAGCGGCCGAAACAGATGGCGATCGCGTCTTGGCGGTTACCCTAGAAGATACGCGCAGTGGCGATCAGGTGGTGATCGCCGCGCCCTACATTTTGGATGCCACCGAGCTCGGTGACCTGCTTGAGCTGGCTGATGTCGAATTCATCATCGGCGCTGAGAGCCAAGCCCAAACTGGCGAGCTGCACGCCGTCGAGGGCGACCCGCTGCCGCTCGATCAGCAATCGATCTCCTGGTGCTTTGCCATTGATCACCTTGAGGGCGAAGACCACACCATCGATAAGCCGGCAGATTACGATTTCTGGCGCGACTATCAGGCTGATTTTTGGCCCGACAAACAATTGAGCTGGCACTACTCCAGCCCGCAGACCTTGGAGAAAGTCCATCGCCAAATCTTCCATGCCGATTTCCGCCATCGCTACACCGGCGGGCCGGGCGATCTCTGGCATTTCCGCCGCATATTATATGCCGGGCATTATCCCGAAGGTGCCTTCCCCAGTGACATTACGCTGGTCAACTGGCCCCAGATTGATTATTGGCTGAAGCCGCTTCTCGGTGTCAGTGAAGAGGTGAAGAGCGCTGCCCTGCACGAGTGCAAGCAATTGAGCTTCTCCCTCCTCTACTGGATGCAGACGGAAGCGCCCCGCTGGGATGGCAAAGGCTACGGTTACCCAGGCTTGAGGCTGCGACCGGATGTAGTTGGTACGACGGATGGCATGGCAAAGTATGTCTACGTGCGTGAGGCGCGCCGCATCCTCGCCGAGTTCACGGTGCTGGAAGAGCATGTCGGCGTTCAGCAGCGCGCCGGCTTAGGCAGCGCCGAGCAATTCGATGACAGCGTCGGCATCGGCAGTTATCGCATTGACCTGCACCCCAGCACGGGCTTGCGCAATTATATCGACATCAGCTGCTATCCCTTCCAGATTCCACTCGGGTCGCTGATTCCGCAGCGGGTCGAGAATCTGCTGCCGGCTTGCAAGAATTTGGGCGTGACGCATATCACCAACGGCTGTTACCGTTTGCATCCGGTGGAATGGAATATTGGCGAAGCGGCGGGCGCGCTGGCCGCCTTTTGTCTGGACAAGGGATTGAAGCCGCGGCAAGTCCGCAATAGCGGCAGCCACCTGCGCGATTTCCAATGTCTGCTGAAAGATGAGCTCGGCATCCCGCTAGATTGGCCGCCCTATGCGCGGACGACAGCCAGATAGTCTTTTCCAGCGAGAACCCAGCGCAAGCCGAGAAATGATGCCAAGATCTTGTCTGGCAGTTGGCAAAATCCTGCCAGAGGCAGCGAATTAGATAGATAATGTGTCCACCATAACGGGTCAAGATCCCATCCAGCAAGCTAAGGAAGGAGCGCTTTCTTGCGAGAATGTTTTTGCAGGACTTACTTGGTTCTACTTCTGTGCTCTCTGTGCTTAGTCTTCCTATATCCATCGTTCCCGACAAGCGCGCAGGCGCCCATCTTCCGCGATGTCAGCGCTGAAGCGGGCATCGCGGCGACGCACCGCGCCATCTGGGACGATAAAGAAGCGATGCGAGGTTACCTGGCGATCGGGCAAGCTTGGGGCGATTATGACCGCGACGGCTGGCTCGACCTATTCGTCACCGGCAACCTCGATGCCAATGTGCTTTACCGCAACAATGGCGATGGCAGCTTTTCCATCTCCGAGCATTCGCGGCGGCTCAGCCTGCCCAATGTGCCAAGCGGCGGCGCCACCTGGGCTGATTACAACAACGATGGCTGGCTCGATCTATACATCGTCAACTATGGCGCCAACCGGCTTTTCCGCAACGACAGCGGCGCCGGCTTCACCGATGTCACCCTTGGCGCGGGCGTCGGCGACACCGGCAAGGGGACATCAGCCGCCTGGGGCGATTACGATAGCGATGGCTGGCTCGATCTATACGTGACGAATTGGTCATGCTTCCCCGAGTGCAGCCCCGTCGATTTCTCGCTGCAGCAAGATCGTCTCTACCACAACAATGGCGACGGCAGCTTTACCGATGTCACATTAACGCTTGACTACGCCTTGACCTTAGGCGCCGGCTTCGCGCCCGCCTTCTTCGATTATGATGGCGATGGCGATCAGGATATCTACGTCGTCAATGACAAGCTGCAAAACGCAATTGGCAATGTGCTTTGGCGCAACGATGGCGCCGGCTGCGCTCATTGGTGCTGGACGAATGCCTCAAAGGAGAGCAACGCCGACCTGCGGATCAATGGCATGGGCGTCGACGCGGCCGATTACGACAACGATGGCGATCTCGATCTTTATATTACCGACATGGTCTACACCATGTACCTGCTGCGCAATGACGGCGGCGGCTTCCGCAGTCGGGCGCATTCAGCCGGCGTCGCCATCAATCTTGGTCCTGGCAGTGGCGTCGGCTGGGGCGCGGCTTTTTTTGACTATGACAATGATGGCTGGCAGGATCTTTATGTTGCCTCGACCGAATACTTTCAGACTTTCCCCGAGCTGGAAACCAGCTTCATGAATCCGCGCGCCGATGCCCTCTTCCATAACAGCGGAGGATCCAGTTTTGATGATGTCAGCGCGCGCAGTGGCATCGACCAAGCGCTGCCGACGCTGGGCGTCGCCTATGCCGATTACGACCGCGATGGCGACCTTGACCTAGTGACCGGCAATTGGAACGATGGCTACCGGTTATATCAAAATCAAGGCGGGCGCAATCGCTGGCTATCAGTGGATTTGCGCGGGAAGGGCGCTGTCAATCGCGATGCTGTTGGCACTCGAGTTTATCTGACCGGGACCGGCGGTCCCACGCAGATGCAGGCGGTCCGCATTGGCGCCGGGCTGGGCGGCAATAATCAATTGGCATTGCATTTTGGCTTGGGCGCCAGTGCCAGCGCCGACCTGCGCATCGTCTGGAGCAATGGCGACGAGTGCCAACTCAATGGTGTGCCGGCTAACCAGCGCCTAGGAATCGCATACGGCCTGACGGCTGGTTGCGGCTAGGCTAGCTCGCTTAGCGCACATCGGTTTTACGCGGCACCACATCGCAAGTGCTCTGGTACCAGGTCAGCAGTCGTTCGCGCAACTCAGACAATATCCCCGCGTATGCTGGGTCGTCCACGCGATTTATTAGCTCACCCGGGTCGCGCCGCAGGTCGTAAAGCTCATCGGTTTCGTACAAGCGGCGGACGTACTTGAAGTCGCGATTGCGGCACATGGTCGCTTTGCTGTGCTCGCCGGCTTCGCTGCCTTGCAGCTGAACGCGGGGCCAATACAAGCCGCTCGGGTCATAAAACGACGGGCTATCTTTCTCCATCGCCTGATCTTCCCCGACACGCCGCCCACCCTCACAGAAGACGGCATCCCGGTGTTCATCATCGGCGCCGCCAATCAAAGCCGTTAGCGAGCGCCCGAAGTGATCGTAATCGGGATCAATGCCCGCCCATTCGTACGCGGTGGCGGTGAAATCGATCAGCTCGACCAATTGATCGCGGATGCCAGGCTCAATCGGGACTTCAGCCGGCGGCTTAACGATGAGCGGCACCCGGGTCAGGCAGTCTTCAAAGGTGTTCTGCGTCTTTTCGACCAAGCCATAATCGCCGGTGAAATCGCCGTGGTCGGAGAAGAAGAAGATGGCGCTATTGTCATAGATGCCGCTTTCTTTGAGGGCAGCTAGAACCAAGCCGAACTGGGCATCGACGCGGGCGCACATGCCGTAGTAAACCGCGCGCAATTCATTGAAGCGCTCCTCGCTCCAACTTTGCAAGCCTTGCCGCTGGTAGATGCCCTCGATGAGGCTCGGTTTATTTGTCCAGTCTGGGCTGGGATAACGCGGCGGGATGCTATCACGATCGATCTGGCTGAACCAGGGGTCTTCCACGCCATAAGGCGGGTGAGGATAGCTCAGCGGCAGGTAGATGCACAGGGGCTGATCGCCCGACGCATTTCGTATCAGGTCGACAGCGCCATCAACCATCGCCCAATCATTATCGTAATAAACTTCATCATCTGCATTTCCCGCTGGCGCATCGGGGCGGGCGGCGGGGAGTTTGCCGGCGAAGAAAGAATAGTAATTGTCGCCCTCGGGGTCGCCACGCCAGGCATCCGACCGATGCAGGTTGGGCTGCAGTTCGCGCGGCGCTTCGTACTTGACATCACAGTAATCGGCAAAGCCATTCTGCCGAGGAACGAGATCGTTCTTGCCGCCCCACCATACATGATAGCCACTGTCTTTGAGGTATTTGAGCAGCACCGGTTCGTCCGGCTGCAGCATATGGAACATGGTGCGGTGACCACGGACATGGGGGTACCAGCCAGTCATGAATGAGCAGCGGCTTGGCGTGCAGACTGGATTTTGGCAAAAGGCATAGCGGAAGGAAACGGCGTCATGCTCGATGATCTGGTCGAGGTTTGGCGTCACCGCGGCTGGGTTGCCTAAATGCCCCATGACGTCGCCGCGCCATTGGTCGGGGTTGAAGATGATGATGTGTGGTTGGGAGTTCATATGCGCATCCACCTCAAAGCCGAGGGCTACTTGTTTGTCCAATCTTCAACCGGCAGCTCAGGAAGTCGCCAAAATCCACGCCGATCATGTGTCACGACGGTCAGCCCGTTTGCCATCGCAATCGCTGCGATCTGCATATCGGCGACGCCCATTAGCTGCCCTTTAGCTTCCAGGAAAGCATGGATTCTACCGTAGAAGTCCGCGGCCTCATCGTCAAAGGGCAAACTTCGAAAGCGTTCGAAAAATTTATCTTGTTCATCGCGGTATCTTTTGGCAGATGCGCGGCGGTAGGAACCCGCATACATCTCGGCTTTGGTAATCGCGCTTATTGTGATATCGGAAGCCTGACGCCGCAACACCTTGTTGATTACTTCAGGATGTTTTCTGTTGATGCAATAAATACAGATGTTGGAATCAAGCAGGTACTTCATCCCACTTTAACTGATCTCTTTCCAGATGCCGTGTTCAACTTCCCGCAGCACGATAAGCGGGTCATCGGCAAACATGCCAAAAGTCAATTCGATGAAACTATCCCATGGCATGCGGCGATAGAATTCCAACTCGATTTCGCGAGGCAAATCCGCCAAGCTTTCCTTAGTAAGCGGCAACGATTGATTATGTTGCGCGCAGAAAGCAGCAAAATCAGGATCGACTTCGAACTTGCCATTGTTTTCGACAGACTCTTCAACTGTTTCGATCTTGTTCATGGCCGCTCTGCTACTGATACCAAATCATTGAAATCATAGTAGCGAAAGCTGCGCAATCTGTCAAATCTGACGGTCCAATCGCCAGGGCAATCGCTACAACAAATCCCCCGGCAGCGGCTGAAAATCCAAATCATAGCCAAAGGCACGCGGGCCGACCACCGCCAGCGCTCGCGCTGTCTTCAGCTCCTTTGGCGCCGGCAGCGCCAGCACCGCCACGCGCAAGCCATAGCGCAGCGATTCGGTACCAATCGCCTCGCCGTCCTCCAGGCTGACCAGCGTGATCAGGTCGGGCACAGTACAGAGGACTGCTTCATCGCAGCGCGCGATCAGATTCTCGTTCTGAAACTCAATCGCGAGCTGATGGTCAAAGTCGTCAAAGGCGCTGATGATGAGCTTGCCGCGGGCGAAACCCTGAACGGTGCGCCGCTCGACGTCTATGATCTTGCCGCTGAATAGAACGTTCCCGTTGCACAGCGCGGCGACTGCTTCGGCCGGCGCAGCATGGCGGGCGCGGCAGCCGAGCACTGTTTCGCCGATGCGCTTCGCCAGGCTGAGCGTATCGCGGATGATGGTCGCTTTCAGCTGGGCGCCGGTCATCACTGGCATAACCAGCCCAGCCGAGCCGCCCATCTCGATGGTCAAGCTGCGGGCGAATTCTTCAGCCTGCTTTGCCGAGCCGATGCGCGGGAAGATGGCGATATTGCCATGCGAATCAGCCAGGGCGAAGGGCGCCGGCGCCAAGCCATAAATCATGAAGGTATCCATATCAAGCTCGGGGAAGGCGCGCCCCATGCCGTCGCCATCAACAACAGGCAAGCCGCATTGCAGCGCCGTGATCATGGGACCAAGGGCATTGCCGCCGCCGATTTCGCCGATGATGATGGCCTGCATAGGCTGGCGCAGGTGGGCTTCCAGGGCGCGGACGGCACGCATGATCTCGCGCCCCTCTTGCAGCTTTTCATTGCTGACTGTCGGCGCGCCCATGCCACCAACGGCGCAGACCAAGGCATCATCCGGCACATCATCAGCGCGGATAATCGAGACCGGACGCCCCTGCTGGCGCAGCTCCTGGTTTAGCCGAAGGCGGTTGAGATAGGCGCTGCCGCCGCCGCCCGTGCCCAAGATGCCGGCGCCGATGGCGATGGCTTCGGTGTCCTTGCGGGTGACTTGGTTCATCACAAGCCCAGGCGCTCCTCGACCGGCACATAATCCACATCGTAGCCGAAGTAACGCGGGTGAGCCAATTTCAGCGCGGCTGGCTCCCGCCATTGCGGGGCGCAAGGGAAGGCGATGACAGCCACCCGCATCCCATAGCGCAGCGCCTCTGTTGTAATCGGCTCGCCCGTTTCGCTATCGAGAACGGCGATCAAATCGGGCACGGTGGCGGCGAATTCGCCATCGACCCGCACCGCCAGATGCTCATTCTGAAACTCGAGCAGCAGCGACTGCCCGGCAAAGTCCCCGCTGCCAGCCATCTTGGCGTCTCCGCGGTTCCAGCCGCCCTCAATGCGCCGGTCTACATCGGTGATCTTGCCGCGAAAGAGCAGAAAGCCGCCGACCGCACGGCGCACGGCATCAACGGGATTGGCTTCGGCGCGGCGGGACTTGCGCACCGTCTTGCCGATCTCCTCCGCCAGCGTGATTGTGCCCTGTATCGCCGCTTCTTTCAGCTGTTTCACCGTCGCCGAATACAGGGCGATCATGCCTTCGGCGCCCATATGCACGACGCAGGAGCGGGCGAAGGTCTCCACCCAATGATTGCTGACCGTGTCCATGAGTATCACGTTGCCGCGCTCGTCGGACATGGCGAAGGGGCTGGCGGTGATGCCGTGGGCGGTGAAGATTGTCATCTGAATCTCGGGGAAAGCGCGCCCCATGCCATCGCAATCGACCATGGGTATGCGCAGGCGGGCCGCGACATAGATCGGCATAATCGAATTAAGCCCGCCCGCTTCAATGCTCATCGTGCCGCGCGGTTGACGCCCCGAGTATTTGCCCAGCGCCTTAAAGGCGCGGATCATATCATCGCCGGCGGGCAGTTTTTCCACAATCACGATTGGCGCGCCCATGCCAGCCGAGGGCACAATCAGATCGTCGTCATCCAGTTCATCGAGGGTGTATAGCTCCACGGGTCCATACTGCCGCACCGCTTCCCGCGCCATCAGTTTGCCGACGTATGGGTCGCCGCCGCCGCCCGTGCCCAGCACTGCCGCGCCGAGGGCGATGTCTTCAATTTCTTTTTCGTAGAGTAGGCGCATTTTTAATTCCCTCGCAAGTCCAGGGCTTGGCTAACAGAAAATACGAAGCGAAAAGAGACTTCCGCCGGGGCAATTATGTGAATTGCCCGCAAATTATCCGCGATTTCAGGGGCGACTTACAGAGTCGCCCTTATGGGTTCTTTACTATGTGCTTAGATGCATTACCCAAAGCGCGCTTCCACTGGGACATACTCGGTGTCATAGCCGAAATAGGCGGGACCAACAATTTCCAAGCCTTTGGCGCTGCGCCATTTCTCGGCGCAGGGAATGGCTAGGATGGCCACGCGGAAGCCATAACGAAGCCCTTCGGTGGTGATCGGTTCGCCGGTATCGACATCCAAAACAGCCAGCAAATCCGGCACTGTCACCTTAAATTCGCCATCTATGCGGGCGGCGAGGTGCTCGTTTTGGAAGCTCAATTGCAGCTTCTGCCCGGCGAATTCGTCGATGCCTTCGATCATGGCGTCGCCCTTGGCGAAGCCAGCTTCCGTGCGCCGCTCGACATCGCCGATCTTGCCTTTGAAGATCAAATAACCGCCGACCGCCTGCCGGATCGTCTCCACCGGCTCGTCTTCTTCGAGGCGGGCGCGGCGCACCACTTTGCCGATTTCTTCCGCCAGCGTGATTGTGCCCGGGATGGCGGCTTCGCGCAGTTGGGCCGCGGTAGCGGCGTAGAGGGCGATCATCGCCATCGCGCCCATATTGACGGTGACGCTGCGGGCGAAGGTCTCGGTCCACAGGTTGCTTACTGTTTCCATCAAGACTGTGTTCCCGCGCTCATCAGACATGGCAAAAGGCGTCGAAGAGATGCCGTGAATCGTATGCGTGACCATCTGCAGCTCGGGGAAGGCGCGTCCCATGCCGTCGCAATCCACCATCGGCACGCGCAGGCGGGCAGCGCAATAAATCGGCACCACCGAGTTCAAACCGCCGGCTTCAATGCTCATCGTGGCTTTGATCGGCTTGCCAATGTATTTGCCCACCGACTGAAACGCGTTGACGATGTCATCGCCATTGGGCATCTTCTCGACCATGACGGTTGGCGCGCCCATCATCGCGGTCGGCACGATTAGGTCCTCATCATCGAGTTCGTCCAGCGTGTACAGTTCGACGGGACCATAATCGCGGATGGCTTGGCGCGCCATCAGCTTGCCGATGTAGGGGTCGCCGCCGCCGCCCGTGCCAAGAACAGCCGCGCCAAGGGCGAGGTCTTCCAACACCGCTTCATCAATGATACGCATCACTGCCCTCCATGCATTGGCGGGCTAGCAGGGGGTGACTCCAACAAGTCGCCAATGGCTTTGACCATGATGCGGGTGGCATTGCCCGGCAGATAAGCCAGCGGGACTTCTTCGACATCCACAATCTCGATGCTGTCTGCGCTGGCGCCGGCGTTGACCGCGCGCTCACTCGCTTCCGCCTTGGCTTGAGCGAGCGCTTCATCGCGGCTGAGATCGGCAAGGGAGAAGATGCGGTCGCATTCGCCGCCGACTTGGGCGATGGCGGCGCCGATCGCATTAGCGACCGGGAAGTGATCGGGCTTGATAATCTCGGAAGCGCCTTCAATCTCACCCGTGACCAAGATACTGCCGCCACCGACAACGATGACCGGCACCAGCGTCGCGCTCGTCTTCATGCGGTCGACGGCGATGGTGATCATCTCGATGATGCGCTCTTGCACGGCGCAGATGAAGCCGGAATCGAGCCCCGCGACAGCGCTTGCGTCGCCGATGTCTTCTGAGCCGCTAGCCACAATCACATCAGTAGTGGTCAGAATATCGCCGCCGAAGACCAGCGCCTTATTCGTCAGCTCATAGCCGACGCTCTGGGGACCAATTTTGATAGCCCCCGCTTCGCTTCCCTCCATTGCAAGGGGGGGATTAACGGAGCTTGCAGACTGCACCAAGCTGCCACCGCCCAAGCCGATGGAATAGGTATCGGGCATGCGGAAGTTGGTGCGCACGCCGCCGATATCGACCGCCAGCGCCGCCACCCGCGGGAAGCCATGCTGCAAGACGCCGATATCGGTTGTCGTACCGCCGACATCAACCACGATGGCATCGCGCAAGCCGCTGAGGAAAGCCGCGCCGCGCATGCTGTTGGTGGGGCCCGAGGCAAAGGTGAGAACCGGGTATTCCTTGGCGAAATCGGCATTCATCAAGGTGCCGTCATTTTGGCTGATGTAAAAGGGCGCTGTGATCTGCAGCTCATCCAGCGCTGCTTTGAAGCCGTCAACCGTGCGCGCCGCCAGCTGCCGCAAGCAAGAATTCATGATGGCGGCGTTCTCCCGCTCTAGCAGGCCGATGCGCCCAATCTCACTCGAAAGCGTGATATTGGCAGCGGGGATAACAGAGCGGACAATTTCGGCGCTCTGTTCTTCGAAAATCGTGTTGACCGGTGAAAACACGGAGGAAATCGCAATCGCGTTTAAGCCCGCATCGCGGATCTTTTCAGCGATCGCGCGCACTTCAGCCGGCTGAAACTCGGATATTTCGCGCCCGTCGAACTCGTGGCCCCCATGCGCCAGGTGGGCGTTGCCGCCGACAATATCGCGCAAATCATCGGGCCAATCGACCATGGGCGGAAGGCAGACCGTCGCCGGCAAGCCCAGGCGGATGCAGGCAGTCGGCGTTAGATGCTTGCGCTCGACCACGGCATTGGTGAAATGCGTTGTGCCGATCATCACGCCATCGATCTTCGCCCGGTCGATGCCTGAATCTTCGATCACCGCGCGCAAAGCTTTGGCGATGCCCTCCGACACGTTGGCGGTGGTCGGCGTTTTAGCCGAGCTGACGACCGACGTGCCATCCATCAAGACGGCGTCAGTGTTAGTCCCGCCGACATCTACTCCAATTCTCATTGATGCGCCTCCTATATTGAACAGTTTGAATGTGGCGGCGCGGCAAGCCCTACCACCACCAGTATTCCGGGTTTTCGATATTGGCAATTGTGTCGCGAAGCCAACCGATGTCTGGCGAATTTGGATTGATCGCCTCGATTACAGTGAGCTGCGCTTCGGTACATTCTTTCTCATCGCGCCAAGACTCTAGCGTATGGGTGTGGGTTCTTTGCTGCATGGCATGGCAGGCTTCATGCGTGATGCCGCCAGCATAGCCCACGACATAGTTGTAATCGGGGTGCCAGTTCGGGTCATCATTTTCCCATTGATACCAGCCATGCGCGACGGTCCACTCCTCATTGTAGAAGCCGCCCCGCTGGCCCGGCCGCGCTTCAAATTTGTGCGTTCCACTGCTGTCGATATAGGTCAGCCATTCCGGCGCGTGGTTGCGGATTAGCTCCAGGGCATCATTGACCAATTTGTGGAACTTGGCGTTGCCGACGGTCGCTGGGCGCGTCCCAATCGGCAGCGGGTGCAGGCAGACATGATTCTGAAATTCCCAATAGCCGCGGCTCCAATCCGCCTCGTTCTGGCAGCGCCAGGCGTCGGGATCCATGTAGCAGCAATTGTCGAAGTTAAATGAGGACAATCGCACGGTTGACCGCGTTAGGGGCAAGCCCGGCAGCGCGGACGAAGCTGGGCTTGTTGACGCCGCCGATTGAGCGCCGCACTGATTATTCTGATAAGCCCAATAGCCGGCCGCCCACTCCGCCTCTGTATTGCATTGTCGGTTGACGAAGCAGCAATTATCCACGTTGGCTGGCAGCGACACGGGCGCCTGCGTGGCTGGCGCGCCGCCCGGCGGGCATTCATTCCGTTGGTAAGCCCAATAGCCATCCGCCCAGTCCTGGTTGCTGTTACATTGCCGATCAACGTAGCAGCAATTGTCGACTTGCGCCGGGGCGACGCCCGCGGGCGCTGTTGAAGATTGTGTCGGCGGCTGTGCGGAACACTGATTATTCTGGTAAGCCCAATAGCCATCCGCCCAGTCCTGGTTGCTGTTGCACTGCCAGCCCAGGAAGCAGCAATTATCAATTTCTGACTGGGCGGCCGCCAGACTGTAAGAAGTAATTGCAATCAATACCACAGTCAGCAACTTGAGTTTCATTAGCAATCTTTCTCTTTTCTTAGCAATTCAAAATTAGGAACTGGGCCCCCGCCCAATCACCCCGCCCGGCAAGGGACTGAAGTCCACATCGTAGCCGAATGCGCGAGGTCCCACCACTTGCAAGGCAATCTCGCTTTTGAGCTGAGGCGGTGCCGGCACCGCGATCACCGCCACCCGCGTGCCATAGCGCAGCATCTCAGTCGTGACTGGCTCGCCTTCTTCTTCGGTCACGATGCAAATCAGATCGGGCGTGGTCACCACCACCTCGCCCTTGACGCGCGCAATAAGCAGCTCGTTCTGAAATTCGATCTCCAGCCGGTCATCATTGCTGAATCTGTCGATGCGCACGTGGCCCCGCGCGAAGCCCTTGGTGGTGCGCCGATTGACATCGGAGATTTTGCCGCGGAAGATCACCCGCCCGTCCAGCACATCAGCCACCACTTGCGGCACGTCGGACTTTTGCCGCTGCGCCTCAATCGCCTTCGTCCCCAGCTGGTGCGCCAGCGTCATGGTATAGTGCACACCCGCGGCTTTGAGTTGCGCGCCGCTCATCATACAAGCGACCAAGCCCGCCCGCGCGCCCATACTAACGGCGATATTGCGGGCGATCCGCTCGCCCCAAAGATCACTGGCTGCCCAAGGTACGACGGCAGCGTTGTCGGCGGCGTCCACCATGGCGTAGGGCGCGACGGTTGCGTCGCTGCCAAACAAGTAGGACGACATCTGAATCTCGGGAAAAGCGCGCCCCATGCTGTCGCTATCCACCGTCGGGATGCCCGTCTGCAAGCCAGCGATAAGAGGCTGCATCGAGTTAGCACCGCCAATTTCGGCGATGGCGACGGCGTCAAACTGTTGGCTGATCTGTGCCTCAAGCAGGCGCAGCGCCCGCGCCATCTCCGTGCCTTCTGGCAATTTCTCGATGCTGACCGTTGGCGCGCCGATGCTGCCAGCGACGCAGACGAGGGCATCATCCGCCAGCGCGTAGGGATCCAGCAAGCGCTGCGGACCTTTCTCGCGAATCACCGAGGCCAGATGTAGCCCGCCTAGGTACGGGTTGCCACCGCCGCCCGTTCCCAAGATGCCGGCGCCGATCGCGATGGGGCGGATGTCTGCCAGCGTAACTTCGCGCAGCATCAGAGCCGCTCCGCAGAAGACAGGGCTGGGTGCAAATGACAGGCGACCTGATGGGCGCTCTCCACATCGAGCAGGGGCGGCGGCGCCGTCTCGCAAGTCGGTAGCTTGTCGGCATGGCAGCGCGGCGCAAAGGGGCAGCCCTGCTGTTGAAATGCTTGAGACAGGTCGCCGCGGATGATGATTTCCTCTCGTTGCAGCGCCGGGTCCGGCTCGGGGATGGCTGAAATCAGCGCTTGTGTATAAGGATGTTTGGGCTGCTCAAAGATGACTTCAGTCGCCGCGACTTCGACGATCTTGCCTAGATACAGCAGCGCCACCTCATCACACATATAACGCACGACGCCCAAGTCGTGAGAGATGAAGAGATAAGTCAAGTTGAATTGATCTTGCAGGTCCTGCAATAAGTTCAGGATTTGCGCTTGTACCGATACATCCAGCGCCGAAGTCGGCTCATCGAGGACGATCAACCGCGGCTGCACCGCTAAAGCGCGCGCGATGCCGATGCGCTGCTGCTGCCCGCCGCTGAATTCATGCGGGAAACGATAATAGTGTTCGTCTTTCAAACCGACCACCTCCATCAGTTCAAGGACGCGTTCCCGCGCCGCATCGCCTTTGAGGCTCTCGTGGATCCAAAGCGGCTCGCCGATGATCTGCCCTACTGTCATGCGGCCGTTGAGCGAGGCGGCCGGCGCTTGGTAGATCATCTGCATCTCACTGCGCAGGCGGCGCAAGTCGCGTTGTTTCAAATGGGTGATATCCTGCCCGGCATAGAGGATCTTCCCGGCGCTGGGCTCCATCAGGCGCAGGATGCACTTGCCGATAGTCGTTTTGCCCGAGCCAGATTCGCCAACTAAGCCCAGCGTTTTCCCCTCCGGCAGCGCAAAGCTGACGTCATCAACAGCGCGAAAGTCGTCCGTCTTCCGATTGAGCAAGCCACCGTGAACGGGAAAGAACTTCGCCAGATTCTTGACCGCCAGCAAGTGGCTCATGCGTCCTCCGCATATAGGAAGCAAGAAGCGCTATGCTGGGCGCCAACTCCAATCGATGGCGGAACCCTCTTGCGGCAGATATCCATCACATGTTCGCAGCGCGGGTTAAAGCGACAGCCTGAAGGTGGATTGATCAGGTTAGGGATAATCCCCGGGATGCCGACCAAGCCGCCACGATTGACGTCCTTCCGCGGCACGGCGGCGATCAAGCCCCGCGTGTATGGATGCTTGGGCTTGTTGAACAATTCGCGCACGGGCGACTCCTCGACAACGCGCCCAGCGTACATAACCGCGACGCGCTCACAGCTGCGCGCCACCACGCCAAGATTGTGGGTGATGAGCAGAACGGTCAAGCCGAGCTGCGCCACCAGCGACCGTATCAGCCGCAGTATCTGTGCTTGAATTGTTACATCGAGCGCCGTTGTCGGCTCATCAGCGATTAAGAGCTCGGGGTCGCCCGCCAGCGCCATTGCAATCAGCACCCGCTGCCGCATGCCGCCGCTGAATTGATGTGGATAATCGTAGATGCGCTTATCCCCATCCGGGATGCCGGTCAGCAGCATCAGCTCGACGGCGCGTTTATGCGCCTCTTTTCTCATTTGCTTCGCCGAGGGGATGAAACCGCGCCAGCGACCAGGCACTTTCTGCCTGCCCTCCCGCTGATACAGCACCGCGTCAACCAATTGTTCGCGAATGGTAAAGAGCGGGTTGAGGTTCGTCACCGGGTCCTGAAATATCATGCCGAGGCGCTGGGCGCGGAAAGCTTCCATCTCGCTCTCGCTCTTGCTGAGGATGTCCTCGCCGTTGAAAGTTACGCGGCCCGCGGTGATTCTGCCCGGCGGCATCGGTATCAAACGAGGCACCGAGAGCGCGGTCATCGATTTGCCGCAGCCAGTTTCACCCACTAGGCCGAGCACATCGCCGCGCCGCATCTTCAAGTTAACGCCCGCCAGCACCTTAACCACGCCATCATAGGTGTGGAATTCCAAATGCAGATCGTTTATGTTGAGCAGGTCGGTCATGTCTGTTCTAAAATCTCATACCAAGTCTCATCTGTATCTAGGGGCGGCCAACCTAGTCGCTCGCCCCGCCTAACGCGGCAATTAACGGTTTCGGGCGACCTGAATAGCCAGCCGCCGCTAAAACTTTTTCGCTCCCCCTAGCGCCGCGAGCGCGGGTCAAGCACGTCGCGCAGGCCATCGCCAATCAAGTTCCAGCTGAAGACCATGAGCCAGATCGCCAAGCCGGGGAAGGTGGCGATCCACCATTCGTCCGGGAAATAGCGGCGCCCGTCATTAATCATGGCGCCCCACTCCGGCGTTGGCGGCTGCGCGCCCAAGCCGATGAAGCCGAGCGCGGCGGCTGTTAAGACAGCAAAACCGAAGTCGGTGGTCATCTTGATGATGATCGGCGATACGGCATTGGGCAAAATGTGCCGAAAGATGATGCGCATATGGCCCGCGCCGATGCCATAAGCGGCTTCGACGAAGGGTTCTTCGCGCAATGAAAGCACGAGGCTGCGTGTTAAGCGGGCGAAACCGGGCCACCAAACCAGTGATATGCCAATCATAGTATTGATGATGCCCTTGCCCAGCGCCGCCGATATCGCTATCGCCAGTACCAGCGCCGGCACGGTAAGAAAGATATCGGTGATGCGCATTAGCAGATCGTCGATCCAGCCGCCAGCATAACCGGCGATGGCGCCGATGGTGACGCCGATAGTCGTCGCCAGCAGTATGATAACGGTGCCGACTTGAAGGGCGAGCCCGGTGCCCATCACGACGCGGCTGAAGATATCGCGCCCGATCTTGTCGGTGCCGAAGATGAATTCCTCGCTCGGCGGCTGCAAGCGCGCGGCAACACGGGTCTTGCCGGCGGCGTCTTCCGGGTAGGGCGCGATAATCGGCGCAAAAATCGCCAGCAGCAAAATGAATATCAGCATCAGCAGCCCGAGCATAGACAGGCGGTTGGAGCGGAAGCGATACAGGCCGCGCGCGATATTCTCCCAACGAGCGGAACGGACTGTTTTGCGCCCCCCATCCGCCGGCGGTCTCCCCCCACTGGGGCGGGATTTAGGGTGAAGCTGCCGCTCAGCCATAACGAATCCTCGGGTCAAGGATGCCGTAGACGATATCAGTCAATATATTGACCACGCTAAAGACAACGCCGTACAGAATGGCGATGCCCATAATTGGCTGAAAGTCGAGACTCAGCGAGGCATGCACAGCGTAAAGACCTAAGCCGGGCCAGTCGAAAATCGTCTCGATGAGTATCGCGCCCGCCATCAGCCAGCCGAAATTCAGCGAGATGACGGTGATAGTGGCGATGAGAGCATTGCGAAGTACATATTTGAAGATGATAACGCGATAAGGGATGCCGATTGCCCGCTCCATGCGCACGAAGTCTTTCTCTAGCGCTTCGACCATGCTGGCGCGGGTGATGCGCGTGATGCTGGCGAAGGCGCCAAAGGACAGCACCAGCGCCGGAATGAAGAGGTGCCTCAATGACACCGCAAAGGTCTCGATGTCTAGTTGGATCAAGCTATCGACCAAGAACAAGCCAGTGGTCGAAGCAGGCGGCGCGACCAGCACCGGCAGGCGTTTGCCAATCGGGAACCAGCCAAGATCGCGCGCGAACCAGGTCTGAAAAATCATCGCCAGCCAGAACGAAGGAAAGCTGACAAAAAACAATGACAGCACCCGGGCGACATGGTCGGGCAGGCGATTGCGATACATGGCGGAGATGACGCCAGCCGGCACGCCCAGCAGCGTCGCGATAATGACAGCGGCTGTTGTCAGCTCTAAGGTGGCGGGCCAGAATGCGCGCAGGTCGCCGATGACTTCGCGGCGCGTATAAAGGGACTGCCCCCAGTCACCGCGGAAGAGGCCCCCCATATAATTGATGTACTGGATGGGCAGCGGCTGGTCCAAGCCGAATTCTCGGCGAAAGGCTTCTTTGATTTCTTCGGTGGCGCGGGGTCCTGCGGCCAAGCCGACTGGATCGCCCGGGACAATGCGGGCGATGGAAAAAGTGAGGATGCTCAAGCCGATCAAGGTCGGTATGACCAGGACGATGCGCCGCATCATGTAGAAGCGAATGTTCATGCGCGCACCTTAGGCGTCGGGCAACGGGAGTGCGCGGACATTGGTTGATTCTTGCTGATCCTGGTCGTCAATTGCAGAAACATCACTGACGCTGGCAAGGCGGATGCGATTGACACGGTTCTTTTTCTTCATTTGCTTGCCATTGATCACAACACGGCGTTTGAAATAGGCTCGAACGATATCATCCAATACCGCTTCGGGACCCTCGATTTCCCACTTCACATTGTTAGCAGTGACTAGCAAGCACTCGGTTTTGACCAAGCCGTCCGCAACTTTCAGCACGCCTTCCTTTTGTAAGTCTGAGTCTGTCACTCGGTATTCATTGAGCGTATCCTCTTCCGCGGTCGGTTCCGGCAACGGCAAAGGGACATCTTTCAGAAAACGCTGTGTTGCGTTGAAAGACACAATTTTGAGTTGCTCGTGGACATTTGCCTGGAATTTGACCGAGTCCACGCGATTGCCATCTGGCGCAAGCTTGCGCGCGGCTTTCACAAAGCCGACATAGGCATTGGGATCAGCTAGCGCTTTGTGAAGTTCGTGGAACTCACCCTTGTCTACTAGGTTTAGATTCTCCAGAAAAGGTTCAACGATGTCTTCGAAGCGCTCAAACCCAGGCAGTTCGTGTTGAATAGGGAAACCCAATCGCAGGTTCACGATGAAGCTGCCAGGCGCGAAACCGTCGATATATATCGGAATGTCACTGATGCCTTTGTAATCTTCCGCAACATTGTTTAGGCGACGATAAACGGATTTCGCGGTTATCTGCAGCATGCTTCGAATGCTCGGCATACGAGACGTTAGCTCGGATAGTGCCGCCTTCCCATAGCCTACCTCACCACCCTGCAGCGAGAATTGTAGTTGTCCCTTGCCAAGATGAATGCCGGCCTCTTCCAATCTCACCGTACTTAGCAAATCATTGAGTTCCCACTCAATATCGGGGGGCGGGTTGCCGGCGAGCGCGCGATAGGCGAGTCGCTTGGCTCTGTCGTACTCTCCACAACGCCAAGCCAGGGTTGCCGCGCTGCGATGCAGAATGGAGCGTGTCGGCTCGATGTCCTTGTCGACCATGAGATCGGCGGCGGCGGCTTCTTTTTCGAGGGCTAATTTTGTTAATCGCAGATATTCCTCGCGATTACCATATCTTCGCGCTACAAACGAGCGGTCAGTATATTCCATCGCTTCTCTGTGCAAACGGTTCACAGACTGAACTTTGTCATTCATCTTTGCACCAGATATATTACCGGCCGGCCAAATTCTGCAATGACAATGTAAGCGGGCAGTCCAGTATAATCGGACCGTGTTGTCTGCTCCAAAGCATCATCCACTACTTGCCGGATTTGACTTTCGTATGGCAGATTATCTCTTCCTTTGACTTCCATACGCGCCTTGCGTTGGTGAAATACGAGATTATCGACGTCTGCTTTGTCCCCCAGCCAGAAGTCAACCCCACTACCTATATTGGACCGCTCAATTACAGTATACTCGGTGTGCCTATGGATTATGAGCCAAGCAATACCTTCAGCGGCAGCTTCGACCGCATTTCTTGGCGCGCCCCAGTTTCTGCGGTCGTTGTCGTCTATGGGCTTTGACCATACTAGCCGAAGTACAGCCAGCGTCTCGTCGAGATTGCACAAGTCAGCTTGTGTGCCAGACTGATGATTATGGTGTTCAAGGCATAGCAAAAGCGCAGAATAACATTCTCCCGCACGCCATTCCGTCATTACTGGCAAATCGGTAAATAATTTTTCCAAATCCAACTGGTTTTCATTTGCCACGCTCGCCTGTTGCTCGGGCACTCGGGTTGCTCTCTTACTCTGTTAATCCAATCTCAGACGAGTTACCTCCTCCCCAAATTGCAGGGAGGAGGACTTTGCAAACGGTGAACTGCGAACTTAACACCCATCCATCCAGAGGTCCTGGAATAGCGCCGTGATAGGATACATCGGCGAGAAAGCGAAGCCCTTGACACAGGTGTTCAGCGCCAAGCCACTGTCTTCGGTATACATCCAGACCGACGGCTGCTCGGCGGCGATGATCTCTTGCGCTTCGCTGTACATAGCTTGGCGCGTCTCCGCATCGCCGATGGTGCGTGCTTGATCCAGCAGCTCATTCACGCGGTCGTTATGGAAGAAGCTGCAGGAGTTGAAGCTACCCCACTGATCGGAGTGATACTGGTTGTAGAGATGCGCGTCCGGATCGAGGAATGGCGGCAGCGTATAGATATTGATGATATCTGGTCCCGATTCCGGCGTGGCGCAGCTGGCGACCATATCGGGCCAGAGCATGGGAATCATGTTGAGCTCGATACCAATCTCCGCCAAGCCTTCCAGCAGGATTAAACCCGGTATCTCTTCACGCGGGAATTCGGTTACGTAGACATAATCGAGCGTGATGCCGCCATCGGGCCAAGCCGACTGCGCCAAATGGGCGCGCGCCGCGTCCAGGTCGAACTGCGGGTATTCCAAGCCCGCGACATAGCCAACAAAATTCGCCGGTGTAGGACCGGGCAGGATGGTAATCGGCACATCTTGCGCCGCGACCATCGCTTCATAATTCATGACATGGGCGATTGCTTTGCGCAGGTGAATGTCGCTGGTGTATTCGCCCTGGTTGTTCATCTTCAGCGTATTGGTGAAGAAGCCGCCATGCTGTTCCCAGACATATTGATCGGATTCGTCGATCTTCTCTCGGTCCGAGCCGGCAATTGTATCGGCGATGTGGGTTTCGCCCGCCAGCAGCGAGTTCAGCTGAGTCGCGGCGTCACGCTGGATGACCCAGAAGAAGCCATCGAGGTGGTCGTCGCCGGCCCAGCCAGCCCAGTAGTCCTCAACAGCGACGAACTCATAAATGTTGCCGATTTCCCAACGCCCTTGCGTGAAGGGACCAGAGCCCGCGGCATTCTCTTTGAGGTAAGTCTGCCCCATATCGTCGCCCAGGTTCGCTTCGACGATGGCGGGGTTGACGACAAAGAGCTGCGGCAGGGTGCCGATGAAGGGAGCATAGGGCTGGGTCAGGGTAAATTGCACGGTGTGATCGTCAAGGGCCTGCGCTGAATTCTCATCGGTTATAGTTGCCCAGCGCCAAGTCGGGGGACCAGATATTGCCATCGCGCGGTTGAAACTGTATACGACTGCCTCTGCTGTTACCGGGCTGCCATCGTGGAAGACGGCGTGATCATGCAGCTTGAAGGTCCAGACGGTGGCATCATCATTCACCTCGTGACTTTCGACCAAGTGCGGAATGGTATCGCTGCCCCGATAAATGTACAGGGCATCGTACAGGCTGCGCAGCGCGGCATTGATCGAATAATTCTCGCCGGTTGCCGGGTCGATATTATCGATGTCCTGATTGCCGCCGTAGAGCAGGATATCGTCTTGAGCCATGACAGCCGAAGATGCGATGAGCAGCAAGCTCAGCACAAAGCAAATGAACAGAATGCGTTTGAACATTTCTTCCTCCGTAATCTCAGAAAGGTAGATTATGCCAAGCGGCAAAATCACATACCGTAGTCTATCTGACTTGCGCGAACCTTGCCATTCTGATGGCGTTGGGGGGCAATCGCTTATTGGCAGTTGCGCTTAGAACCTGCTAGACTGCGCGAGGTTATTCTGGACCCATCGTATAGGGAGGCAGCCAGCGCTATGAAAGTCATTCAAGTCGGCATCGGTGGCATGGGCAATACCTGGCTGCGCGCGGTGCAACGGTCGCGAAAGGTAGCATTCGCCGCCTTTGTCGAAATTGATGACGAGATTGCCCAAGCGCAGGCAAAAACCTACGATCTGGATCGATCGCTCATATTCAAGTCTCTGCCGCAGGCGCTGAGCGCGGTTGAGGCTGATGCCGTGATCAACGTGACTCCGCCCGAAATCCACCGCGAGATCTGTATTGCGGCGCTGGAAGCGGGCTTACCCGTATTGACAGAGAAACCACTGGCGGGCACATTGGCGGACGCGGAGGCGATCGTCGAGGCGGCCGCTGCTACCGGCGTGCTGTGCAGCGTCGCCCAGAATTACCGCTATCGCCCGCTCACGCAGACAATCAAGGCGATCCTGGCTAGCGGCGACTTGGGCGCGGTGGCGGCGGTGCGCGCTGAATTCTTTCGCGGACCGCACTTCGGCGGCTTCCGAGAAGAGATGCCCCAGCCGCTGATTATTGATATGGCTATCCATCATTTTGATTTGATGCGCTTCTTCCTCGATAGCGATGCGGTGTCAATCTCCGCGCGGAGTTGGAACCCGTCCTGGAGTTGGTTCGCCGGCGATGCCAGCGCCAGCGCGCAAATCCAATTCGCCAATGGCCTGCACGCGACATACATCGGATCGTGGTGCTCGCAGGCTTTGGAGACAAGCTGGAACGCCGACTGGCGCTTTGAATGCGAGCGGGCTGTGCTCTTGGTGGCGAATGATCGCATCAGCATCCAGCGGCTGCTGGGCGTCAACGAGGGCGCGCGCGGGCTGGCTAGCCGGCATGACGACATACGAGAGATACCGCTCATCAGCCTAGAGCAGGAAAGCCAGGATTATCTGCTGCAGGAATTCTATGAAGCAGTTACACAGGGCAAATCCGTCAGCACAACGGCGCAGGACAATATCCATACGATAGCATTCGTCTTTGGCGTGGCGGCGGCTTGCGACAGCGGCAAGACCGTCAAGCTCTAAGCCTTGCCTCATTCGCCACCCTGCGGCGCGCTTATCCGCCCTAGCCACGAACTGCCTAATCGAAGTAACTATCCCCATTCCACAGCAGCGACTTGGCGACCTCATCGTTCAATTCGACGCCGATGCCGGGCTGCTCGGACACGGTCATGATGCCGTCTTGAACGAAAGGTTTTTCGCCATCGCATAGGTCGCTCCACCAGGAGATTGAGCGGGCGTGGAATTCCAGGAAGAGGAAATTGGGCACAGCCGCCAGCACATGGCAGGCAGCCATCATGCCCAAGGGCGATGAGACATTATGTGGCGCGATGGGAATATAGTGAGCGTCAGCCAGGTCGGCGATGCGCTTGCCTTCGGCGATGCCGCCCGCCTTCGCCAGGTCGGGCATGATGACATCAACTGCTTTCTTCTCAAACAGCTCCATAAAATCAAAGCGTGTGTATTGGTTTTCGCCGGTGCAGATGATGGTCGAAGTCGCGGCGCGTACTTGAGCCAGGGCATCGACATTCTCGGCTGGCACCGGCTCTTCCAGCCACATCAGCCGCAGTGGTTCCAGCGCGCGGGCGAAGGTGATGGCGGAGGGCAGATCGAAGTGGCCGTGGCAATCAATCGCCAGGTCGATCTCATAGCCGATCGCCTCGCGCACCCCTTCGACCAAAGCGATGATATGGCTCATCTCGCGGGCGCCGACGGTCCAATTGAATTCGTCCAGCTTGCTATGCCCGGTGTAATCGACATCAAACTTGACTGCGCCGTAGCCCTCAGCGACCGCCGCCAGCGCTTTTTCGCCAAAGGAAGCGGGGCTATCGTTCGCGCCAAAGTGGCAATCGGCATAGAGGCGAATATCATCGCGGAACTTGCCGCCTAGCAGCTGGTAGACGGGGACAGCGAGCGCCTTGCCAACGATATCGTGCAGCGCGTTGTCGATGCCGGTCAGCGCGAAGATCAGCGGCGCGCTGCTCGCCCCACCATAGCGCCCGGCGCGTCGAATTTTTTCATAAAGCCTATTGATATTGAAGGGGTCTTCGCCAATCAGCAACTCCTTAAAAGCCAGGATAGCCTGCTTGGTGGCGAAGCCGCTGAAGCCGGGACCGCCGGAGTTGCATTCGCCGGTGCCGATGATGCCCTCGTCGGTGTAGAGGCGCACAAAGGTCCAGACGCTGCCGCCGCTATCGGGCTCTTGCCGGCCGATGACACAGGCTTGTACGTCGGTGATTTTCATTTGACTCATTTCCTATTGTATTCTGGGATTGTGCCATTGTAACGCAGCTTGTCGAGTCGATCGCAGGCGGATTGAGTGCGAACGGAGCAATATTTGACAGCCGATCTGATTCTTGATCTAATTCGACGATCGTTGATCAGTCTCCAGGAATAGTAGCATGTCATACGAAGTCTTTCTCCTTAAAGGCGAGCCCATCAAGCATTCTATAAGAGGTGAGCGAGATACGTTTGTTGGAACAATAAAATTTGGCGAGCTCGTTAATCGATATCAGATTCCTCACAGAGTGCATTTCACCGATGAAGGGTATCAGCGCAAGCCAAGCCCGAGCCGTGTTAAGAAACTTGCTCGCGATCTGAAAGACCGGAGAGTGGATCTTCCTACCGCAATCCTTCTGAGTATCCGCAATGCGGATTTGTACCCACGTTTAGATTCTTCTGGGCGTTACATACTGTCTGTTCCTCGAGACGATTCTAAGCCATTCTTTGTCGTTGACGGTCAACATCGAATTGAGGCCTTGAAAACGGTTATGGAGACTGACCCAGATGGGAATTGGAGTGATTTCAAGATTCCTGCTGTGATTATTGTGGGCGCTGACCGCGGCGTTGAAATGGATCAATTCCACACGGTTAATTCCAATGCCAAAAGTATCTCAACTGACCTTGCTCTGGATTTGCTCAAAACACGAGCCAAGAAAGATGATGCTTATAGAAAATACTTGGTCTCAACTGGAGAAGGGTGGAAAATAATCGCCCAAGAACTGACAGAAAGAGTTTCACGAAAAGATGCATGGAAGAACAAAATTCGCTTTCCCAACGAGCCAAAAGACAATACGGTAATCAATTCGAATTCATTCGTCACTTCCTTAAAGAGGACATTAGGTCAAGAAAACTTCGCGACTTTTCTTCCAGAGCAGCGCGCGGAAATTATCAACGCATATTGGCTTGGCATTAAGCAAGTGCTACCCGAATGTTTTGAAGATCCAAAGAAATACAACATCCAGAAGACAATAGGAGTATATGTGTTTCATTATCTTCTTCCGACTGTCTTGGAATATGCGAACAAGTTCGGAAGTCCGGTTACAGAAGCAAACACATATTCTGAGCTCTATTCCGATACTCTCCGCGATTTAACAGGTGATAATCAATTGGATGAAGAAGCTATTGGAACAGAATTCTGGAGAGTAGGGCCGGAAGGCGCGTCTGGCTCCTATAGCAGCGGCGCTGGGCAGCGTGTATTGCGTGAGAGAATTCGACGTGAACTCCAGGAAAATCTAAGCGGCCAGCTTGGTTGGTAAACGCCGCAATCAACTCCACAGATGATCCAGTGAGCGCTCGGCATCCCAGCCGTCGGTTGGCGCGAAGTAGCCGTCAGCGCGCGTTTGATCCATGCGCTCGCGGATGAGATCTTCGTTAAGCCCGCCAAAGCCGAGCCCGGGCGCTTCTGGCACGGGGGCGTAGCCATCGACGATCAAGGGCTTTGATATGCCATCAATCAAGTCGCCCCACCAGGGCAGATCAACCGAGTGATTCTCCAAGACATAGAAGTTCTCGGTGGCGGCGGCGCAATGTACATTCGCCAAGAAAGACACCGGCGAGCCAGCCATGTGCATCGCCATCGGCACGCCGTAATCCTGCGCCAAATCACCGATTTTCTTGGTCTCCATGATGCCGCCTGATGTGGCGAGATCGGGGTGAATGATGGAGACAGCGCCCGCTTCCAGCAGCGGTCGAAAGCCTTCTTTCAGGTAGATATCCTCGCCAGTGCAGACGGGCGTGCGCACCGACTGCTTTAGCTGCCGCCACTGCTCGGTCAACTGCCAGGGGATCATGTCTTCGTACCAGGCGAGCGAGAATTGATCCAGGGCCTGCCCCAGACGAATGCAAGATTCGACATTGATATGCCCAAAGTGATCGGCTGCCAGCGGGATCTCATAGCCGATGATTTCGCGTAGGCGCCGCACATATTCGACAAGATGTTCGACGCCAATATCGGTTAGCTGGATGCCAGTGAAAGGGTGCATGACATCGTGCCGTTCCAAGGCGCCCGGCGGCGCCGCAATCGCGCCTTCGATGCCATTCAGCAGCCCGATGCCAATATCCATCTTCAAGAACTTGAAGCCATCGTCCATGCGTCTTTTGAGCCGCTCGCCCATGGCCGCGCCGTCCGCCACCGCGTCGGTATCGCTGTAGACCAGCACCTTGTCTCGGAACTTGCCGCCAGCCAGTTGATAAGCCGGTAGGCCATAAGCCTTGCCGGCCAGATCGAATAGCGCCATCTCAATGCCGCAGACGCCGCCAGCCTGCCGGCCATGGTAGCCAAATTGCTTGATCTTGCGGAATAGCTTGTCGATATTGCAGGGGTTTTCCCCCAGCAAGCGCGATTTGAGCAGCAGGGCGTAGGTCGGGCTGGCGCCATCGCGGATTTCGCCGTAGCCGCTGATGCCCTGATTCGTATCCAGCCGCAGCAGCGTGACATTGAATGGAAGCGGCTCGAGGTTGACGATGCGCAGGTCGGTTATTTTTAGCTCGCTTGGGCGCGAGTGTGTGTTGATGTTGGCTTCGAGGCCGGTCTCGCTCATCAGGCCGCCATGCTTCGCTCATTCGCTCTCTGTCGATTCGGCAACAAGCACAGGCCCCGGCTCAAGATCCTTGCCCGCCAGGCCAGGGCGATCGGCCGCATATTTCCGCGCGCGGAAGAGCCGGTTTCGGTCTGGAGTAGGATTGATAAACTCCCAGACCACGTCACCCTCCTCCGTCACCTCGATCAAGCGCCCGGGAACGCCCTCGGTGATTAGCGTGTTGCCATTGGGCAGACGCTGGACGCCTGAGATGATGCGCGAATAGAAACCTTCGTCATACTGCCAGACGATTTCGACATCTGCCGACCAATCGTAGCTGCCATCGTCGCGCAGCGGCAGCTTCAGCTCAAGAATCGACGAGTATTCATCGTCCGCTTGCTCATCTTCGCGGACGACATTGTTGCGGTTGTTATAGATGAGAATGTTGCCAGCGCCGGGCAGCCCTTCGTCAATCCATTGGGCGTCATGCTGCTGGAAGAGTTTCCGGTCCTTCACCCTGTCGCCCTGTCCGTAGGCAAAGGGATTGCCCCAGCGGTAGAGCAGGTCGCCGGCGGGACTGGCGGCGTCTGCTTGTGTCAAGCCATGATCAATGATCCAGAATTCGTCGAATCGCAGCACACTCATAACGATTTGGTCCAGTTCCGGATTGTAATTCACCATGTTTGAATGATGCCAATCGGCTGGTCCGGCGCTCCAGTCGATGGGGATGCCTTTGGCGGTGTATTGATGATAATTTATGTCAATGCGCTCGGGTCGCGCCGAGGGACTGCCATAGTTCGACAGGTCTGAGACAATGTCTTGCGTCAGATGATCCCAAGCGCGCCACTCCCAAACGACAGCGCCACTAGATGGTTCGATTTCCACGATAGTGTCAGGCAGGATCGAAACTGAGCCGTCGGACGCAATAGCCTCAGCATTGGCCGGGTCCATCCCTTTGGCAAGGGCTTCATCAAGGAGGTGGTAATCCCAAACAAGGGCAAGGATATTGCCATTAGGCAAAATATCAATGCCGTGATGCTGCCGCCTGCGCGGGTCGCGAAATACATATTCCCAGACCATTTCGCCTTCCCAATTATGTTCGGAAACCGCGCCATCGCCTGAATAGCCCAGCGAAATGAGCGAAGTGTCCAGCTCCTCCCGCGGCGCTCGCAACACCATCACATTGCCGTTGTCCAGCAGATGCGCCTCGCGAGTGAGGCTGCCAATTTTCCATTCATTAACCACGCGCCCGTCGTTATCAATGAGGTAGACTTTATCGTTAAATTGAGGCGCGATGAGTGTGTAGCCGTCCAGCGACCGCTCTTGATTAACCAGAACGCCACGCCCGTCACCTTGCGTCATGCTGACTGTGGCGAAGCTGCAAGCGAGAAGCATAGCGATGATAGTACGCAAGAAAATCGACATATACGTCCTCGTGGTCTCGAAATAGACAAGCGAAAATCGTGTCTCTAATGTGGACTGAATATCGATTACGTGCAAGCTTGAAAATCGCCGATTTCAGCGCCGCAGCAGATTCCGCTCGCGATAGGTCGCCGCCGCACCCTTGATGAAGGCGGCATTTTCTGTGGCGCTGTAGGTTTCTTCGAGGTAATCAGCCAGCCGCAGCAGTTCTTCGTATGAAGCGCGTTCCGGGCGCAGCAAGTCGTATATCCTAAGCAATTCGTCGTTGGGTACATTCGTCAACTCAGCCGCGCGCATGAGATTGCCCGCCAATTGCGGATAGCCGCCGTCGCGCGCGATCTGCGCCTGCTGACGCAAGGTATCGGCTTGGGTACGCAGGTCATCGCCTGTTAGCTCGCCCGCGGCAATCGCCTCGGCGGTGATGTCACTGAGAGGGCGCCCGCTATGGGTGAAGAGCGCGTCAGCTTTGTTTTCGCGCAGTGGATATGCGCTTGGCGTTTTGGTCACAGGGGCGGCTCCCAATCGAAGCGCAATTCTATCGGCGGCTTGTCGGGGCAGATTTCATCGGTTTCGCGGCGATGCAGCAGGGCAGTCTTGACGATGAGGCGCAGGCGCGCGCCATTGTCAATCTCGACCGACACCGGCACAGCCGGGATGCCCAGGGCATAACGCGCGGCGTTGCGCCCGATGGCTTGGTAAGTCTCCAGCGTCAGGCTGGGCGATTGCGGGAAGAGCTCGAGGTTATTCAGGGGCGCCAGGTCTCGCTGGTGGATAACGGCCGTGCCGCGCGATTGCAAGCCGATGCCAATGCCGCTGCCGCTGAGTCGCGCGCCGACATAGCCGATGGCGGCGCAATCCGACGAGTGATAAACGCGGACGATGCGGGCGATCATGCCTTCACCAGCGACACCGGTCAGAATGGCTTCGAGCAGGTCTTGGTGGTCTAAGCCGCCGATCGTCTTCGTGAGCGCGGCACCAAAGGCTGGCCCCAGCGCGAGGACCACCTCCGGCCCCTTGCCTTTTGCGGCTGGACCAATTTCCAGCAAGCGCGACAGCGGCTCGCCCACATGCGGGTCCACGAAGCCGGCCGGCGATTTGGCTTGCGGGATTGCCTGCATCTCTCGCCAGCGCTGCCCTGCTGGGCGATAACCGCTGCCGGGACCAAGATAATCGTTGGCATCGTTGATGGCGCTTTGCACTTTGAAATCGGCGTCAAATATCGCCGATGGCTGCAAGTAATCAGCCGCGATCCGCTGGCGGCCCATCTCTAGGATGTTGTCGGCGACATCGCTGAATCCACTATTCTGCAAGGCGCGGATGACAGCAAGAAAATCGTCGCCGCCGGCCATGAAATCGTCCGCCGCTTCCAAATCGGGCACGATGTCGCGCTCGGGCATGTCATCGCTGCCATGTGCCACCACCGCCGCATCGACCTCCACATCGCTGATGCCCGGCAAGCCCAGCTCGCGATAGACAGCCTGAATGGCGCGGGCTGCTTTGCGTCGTATCGATAGCGCTTCGTCTTCGTTGATTGGGCGAACGCCGCCATCAATTTGCATATCGCGCTGCAAGACATTGTAATCGTCGAAGTCTTCGGCATCGAAATTGCCGCCGCCGAAAAGGTTGTCGCGCTTGGGGATGGCGCTGTAGCCGCTGAAGATGAAATCCGCCCCCGGGATGAATTGCAGCATTAATTTCGCGGTTTTGCGTATGCTCGAATGGGAGGCTAAGGCGTCGTTGCCAGCCGCCACTTCCAAGCCGAGCATAGACGCCAGCAGGTTCTCAGCCAGCACCGCCCTTACGCCGCCGGGCAAAGCTTCCGGCAAAGCGATGCAGGAAATCGAACCGTTCTGCACGCCTTGGCTGCCGGCGCCCTTGACCACCAGCAGACAGCGCGCCTCTAAATAGAGCATGGATTTCTGCTCGGCGCGGCCCATCAGCGCCTCCGAGCCGGTGCCAGATGTAAAACGGATCTTGACCCCGCGCGAGGCATAGGCGGAGGCGAGAAATGCTTTTGACCACGGCGTATCATCGCCATCGATGAAAGTCTTTTCGGTACCATAGACCGACAGGGTCTCGGCGTAGCTGGTCAAGCCTTTCATCGCCAGGCGCAGGCCCAGCGCTTCCTCAACCGAGCATTGTGTCAAGACGCCGCCGCGGCCTGTCTGCGTCCCGACCAGGATTGCCAGCGCGTTAAAGGGGGCGAAGCGAGCGACGCGGACGGTGGTTTCCACTTCGGCAAAACCGCGCCGCGCCGCTTCAGCCGCATCGGCCGCCAGCAGCGCCGGGTGCTCGCGCCAGTTTGTTACATGAGCTTGATTGGCTGGCCGCCGCCGTATCCGCATCTTCGCCAAGCCCATCATCATCTCGAGCACATTCATGTGGCGGATGATGTCGGTCAGCTTCGCTGGCGTGCAGCCGGCGATCAAGCGGGCGATCTCGCCACGCGGGACATTGATATCAGCCAGCATCCGCGCGTACTCTTGTGACGGCAGCGCCATTGCCGCTTCCGCCACCTCGAGGTTTAGCGCCTGCGATGCGATGAAGATGTCCAGCGCGTCAAATTCCTGGCGCGGCAGGCCATCCATTTCGACCACGACGCCATTCTCAAGTCTTATACTCGGCTGCGGATCGTAAGGGCTGTCGGCGACTGTCAAGCCGGCCTCGGGCCATGGCTCGACATAAGTCTCTTTGTTGATGTCCCGCTGCGCCAGCAGGTTAAATCGTTTCGATCGTTCCAATCGTTCCATATGTTGGGTTTCACAATCTCTAGTATCGTCAGCAGAATCTAACACATGGCGCGGCGACTGTCTAATTTAAGGGCTTGCCCGCATGGTGGGCGGGCAAAGTATTCGCGCGGCAGGTCTAGCAACTGCGCCAGCGCGCTAGAGCAGCAATTCGGGCTTGTCCGAACAGATCGCATCGACGCCGAGCGCCTTCAAGGCAGCAATCTCCGCCGGGCGTTCTTCGTGCCAGCAAACGATGCCCAGATTCGCCTTTCGCACCGCGTTAAGCCATTCCGGCGTCAGCAGCTTGTGCGGCTGTTCGGCCCGATTCTCCCAGCAGGGATGCACGAAATCGGCATTGATGGCTTGCGCTAGCTTGACCGGATCGATGTTGACCGCGCCAAACAGAATCGAGGTCTTGGCGTCGGGGCGCGCCGCCTTGATATCGGCGAGGTAATCGGGGCGGAAGGAGCCAAAAATCGTGGACTTCATATAGTGCCCGCTATCAAGCGATGCAAAAATAGAGCGCGCCGCCTCAACGCTGAGACGCTTGATATCGAGGTACAAGCCCAAGCCAAGCTCGCGGCACAATTCACAGACGTCGTCAAAGCCGACAAGCGCGCTCCCGTCGGCCGTCAGTTGGCGCAGCTCGCTCATCGTCAGGTCCGATACATCGCCAGCGATGCCGTGGGTGCGCTTAAGGCTGCCATCGTGGATGAGAACCGGAACATCGTCCGCGGTAGCGCGGATATCGATTTCGATTAAGTCGGCGCCCAGCTCAGCCGCGACGCGAAAGGCTTCCAGCGAATTCTCCGCTGCATAAGCGGACGCGCCACGATGGGCGATGCGCAAAACGCGCCGCTGCCCCGGCGGGATAGTCGCCTGCAGTTCTTGCAGCCACGCCGATATGCGCTGCGGGATCCACTCGAAGAGATGGGTCCAGGGCAGAAATGCCGCGCTGCGCAGATCGAATTCCTTATCGAAATCGAAGCTCGGCTGGAATTGGCGGCGCTCGAGCCAGGTGTGAACCAGCCGGTTGTTCAGCGGCGTATTCTCGCGGATCTTGCCCTCGAAGAGCGGCGTCACGTGTAGGCCCATCAAGCCGGCGCGTGCGCCACAGCTGGCAAGTGTCTTCGACCGTCTTTGCAGCAGCCAAGCTGGCGCTGGCGCGAATGCATGCTTGCCCGGTTCTGAATAAAGCGCGAGCCGCCCCGCGTCTAGGGGCAGCCGCCCCGTCTCATCCCGCATTTGATGGAAGCGCCCGTGCCAGCTTGCCTCGGCGTCCACAATGCTGCCGCCGCCGTCAACATAAACCCAAATATGTTCCAGCTCGTAGAGATGCTGTATATCCCAATCCCACCAGATCGCATATTCGATGGCGAAGGCGGCCGCGCTCTCCAATCGGATTGCGCGCGGAAACGATGGCGAAGCACCGTTCTGGCGAAAGATTGTGTAGCCGACGACCGAAGGAAAGAAAGGCTCGTTCCTGTCAAATCGAAGGACGGGCGCATAGCGGCTGGCAAGCTCAAAATCGGCATCGTCTTGCGGCAAAGGCTGGAGGCTTGCGAGCTGCGCAGCTAGCATAAGGCGTTTACTGCTGCCAAAGCAGCGAACGTTCGCTCTGCTGGTCGAAGAACTGCGCCTGCGCCATATCGAATTTCAGCGAAACGCGCTCGCCGGCGCGGTGCTGCATTTCTTTATCGGCGAGCAAGATGAAGCTATGCGAGCCCAGCCGTACATCAATCAGGTCTTCCCGCCCGAGCGGTTCCACCACGAATATCTCGCCATTCACATCGCCTTCGGCGACGATTTGAATGTCTTCGGGTCGAATGCCCATGACAACCGCCCCATCGTGGCTGGCTGCTGGTTTGCCCCGCTCTTCGCCCAGCGGCAGGTGGATCGAATCCGCTTGGGCGAGAAATTGGCTGTCGGATTGCCCAACTTCCACATCGAGGAAATTCATCGGCGGGTTGCCGACAAAGCCAGCGACAAAGTGCGTCTTGGGCCTGTCGTATAATTCATCGGGCGTATCAAATGCCTGTAAGTGACCGCGGTTCATCACGGCAATTCGATCAGCCATGGTCATCGCTTCCACCTGATCGTGGGTTACATAAATCGAGGTGATACCCAGGTTCTTCTGCAAGTGCTTGATCTCGCCGCGCATGGTCAGCCGCAGCCGCGCGTCCAAATTGGACAGCGGTTCATCAAAAAGCAGCACATCCGGCTCTTTGACCAGCGCCCGCCCCAAAGCGACGCGCTGCTGCTGCCCGCCGGATAGCTGCCCGGGCCGGCGATCGAGCAAATCGCCTATGCCCATAACATTGGCGACCTGCCGCACTTGCTCGTTCTGTTGTTTCCGCGGCACCTTTTTTAATTTGAGTGGGTAAGCGATGTTCTGGAATATGGTCATATGGGGGTAGAGCGCGTAGCTCTGGAAGACCATTCCGATGTTGCGGTCTTTCGGCTGCACCGTGTTGACCACCCGATCGCCAAAACGAATGAGGCCATCGGTGGGTTTGTAGATGCCGGCCAGGGTCAGCAGCGTGGTCGTCTTGCCGCAGCCGGATGGTCCTAGAAAAGCCACAAATTCGCCATCGTCGATATGCAGCGTCAGGTCTTCGACGCCGACCACATCGCCGAATTTTTTGGTCAGATTATCGATTCTTATTTGCATGGCATCGCGCTCCCGGCCAGGCTGCCTTACGAGCTTCCCTTCGTGCCGCCGGCGTAGATGTTCAAGAGATATTCTTGGGCGAAGATGAAGAATATAAAGATCGGTATCAATTGGAAAAGCCCAACCGCCGCCACCTGATTCCAATCGACGGGCGCCGTCTCGTCAATCAGCTCGTTTAAGAACACCGGCAAGTTGCTGAGGCCCGAGCCGATGGAATACGTAGCCGGAATGATATAAGCGTTCCAGCCGCCGATGAAAGCAAAGATGCCCAGCGCCAGCAAACCAGGCCGAATCTGTGGCAGCAGGATCTCCCAATAAGTGCGGAAACGGGAGGCGCCGTCAATCAGCGCCGAGCGCTCCATATCCCATGGGATATTGTCGAAGAAGCCTTTCATCAGCCAGACGCCGAGCGGCAGTTGAAAGGCGACCATGACCAAGGCGATGCCGCCAATCGTGTTGAAGCCGACCAGCTCGCCGATGACGGGCGTATTGCCCAGCCGCAGCAAGACAATGAAGATCGGAATCAGCAGGGTGATGGCGGGGAAGCCATGCAGGATCAAAGTGAAGGACAAAAAGAAACGCCGGCCAGGAAAGTGCATGCGCGAGAGGGCATAGCCAGCCATCGACGAGACTAGCAAGACCACAAATGTCATCAAGACGGCGATCGCCAGCGAGGTCATCAGAATCGGCCAGATATTAAACTCCATGCCCGCGATATTGCCAGCGAAGATCGACTCCCAATTCTTCAGCGTGAAGCCGCCGAAATTGTCGTTGCTATCAAGCGGCACAAGCCCTTCCGTGCGATAGGAGAAGGTGGCGACAATGACCCAGAAATAGCCAACAAGCAGCGGCGAAAGCATGCCGACCAGCGCGATATAAGGCGCCCAATGCCCAGGCAGGAATACAATGATGACGGTGAAGACGAGCCCTAGCGCCAAGCCGGGAATCAAGAAGGTCAGCTGCTTTTCAGTTTCCATAACGACGCGGACCGTCTCTTGCAATTCCTCGTCGCCGCGCATGAACCGCAGGCGGAGTGGCGCATCCGCTTCCGATTGGCTGAGGCGCTGGTTAAAAGCCGCCAAGTCTACTGGGTCACGCCGGATCGCGGTGATCAAGTCGCCGACCTGCATTTCGGCGCTATCGGCGGCGCCACCGGGCACAATGGCATCGACGTGAATGCCAGCGTCTGTCTGGCTCAGCGTCATCTGCAGCGATGGCCGCGGCGCGAACACACCAAAGCTGAAGGCATAGTGCCCGGCCGAAATCGCGGCAAATAGAATGACGGCGCAAGTCAAAGCCAAGCCCAGCGCCCGGCCGATGTCCGTCGTGGTATAGCGGCGGGCGACGCTGGCGGCGCTGATATAGGCGACGAAGGGCAGCGCCAGCAGGCAGAGGCGCGTCAAGACATCCATCACCGTCTCTTCGACGCTGCCGAGCGCGAATAGCGGATGCACGATGCCACTGAAGAAGAAAGCAGCCCCCAGCATGACGGCAATGCTGATAAAGCCAAGCCGCAGCCCGTCAATCATATCTCGTTGAAGCGAAGGCGGCGCCGCTTCACCTTTTGACTTGGCGGCATCGAATAGGGATTCGCGCGCCGTCATAGCGCCTCCACCCGTGGCTCAGCCACTAATTCATCAAAGCGGAAGACGCGCATGTAGATGACAGCCAGCACAACGCCGATCATGACCAAGAGCACCGCAAAAGCCGAGCCATAACCCCATTGAGCATTGCCGAAGTAATTGGACAGCGCCCGATGATAGGCCGTCAAGGACCAGACCTCGGTACGATAGAGCCCCGGTCCGCCGTCGGTCAGCAGCTGAATCTCCACGAAAGACGTCAGCAGGGACAAGGTCTGATATGTGACGACGAAGAGCAGGGGCCAGCGGATCAACGGCAAGATCACATAGCGGATGCGCTGCATCCTCGACGAGCCATCAACCAAGGACGCGTTAAGCAAATCTTTCGGGATCGACTCGATGGCAGAAGTGAAGATGATCATGCCGAATGAGACGCCGATGAAACCATTCACCACCACCACGAATACCCAAGGATTCGTCGATACGTAATTGAAGGTTGGCTGCCCCAAGGCTTCGTTGAATTGATTCAGAATGCCGAAGGGCGCTTCCGCCATCATCCGCTTCCAGATGAGGATGTAGACGACCGGCGACGTGATGCGCGGCAAAATCCACAGCGCGCGGAAGATGAAACCGGCGCTGCGGTCAATGTGAGTCGTCAGCAAGGAAACGACCAACGCCAGCGTGACATTGAATAGCGACAGCGTGACCAGGACGTAGAAAATCGTATTGAAGAAGATCTTGCGGGCGAATTGATCGTTAAGAAGGGTTTCGTAATTCTTGAAGCCGACGAATTCCATCCGGGCGAGGTCCGAGGTGAAGTTGGAGCTGGCCAGGTTGGTGACGCTGAGATAAAGCACGATGGCGACCGGTATCAAAAAGAAAATGATGACGAGAACGCCGGCCGGCGCCATAAAACCGTAAGCGCCCAAATGCGAGCGCAAGGCATTTCTGCGGCTGTTGACGGGTTTATGTTTAAGCATGGTCTCTGTCTGCCGCTATCCCTTCCCTCACTATGGAGAGAAGGGACAAACGGTAAACCCAAGCCCCTCCCTTATCGAGAGGGGTTTAGCTTAGGCGGGACGGCGATGCCTTCCGCTAGCGAACGGTAATGCCGTCGCCCAGTTCATTCTGCATCTGAGCGATGGCGATATCAGCCGCGCCAGCCGCATCGGCTTCACCTGTTTCCACAGCTTGGATGCCGAGGAAGTAGGCGTTTGACCAGGCGTTCCAACCCGGATGATTGGGCAGCGCCGTCGTGTGATCCAGCATATAGTGCGCGCTGCTCAACAAGCGGTTGTCGGCATAAGCCTCCGATTCCAACTGCGCGTTCAAAATGCCCAGGTGGAAGCTGTCGATGGCATGCTTGTTGTTGTGCTCGGGCGTGGTTATCGCGGCGATCAGCGCCAGAGCCACATCCGGATTCTCGCTGCCGCTGCTGATCATGTAAGTCAGCGGGTGCGTCAGGGTGATAGCCTCGCCGGTAGCCATGGCTGGGATAAGCGTCAAGCCAATATTCTCGAACAAGAACTCGTCGCCACCCTTGTCGGCCACATAGTTGATCGACCAGTTGGGCCAATTCCAGGTGCCGCCAGCGGCGAAGAGTACGGTATCGGCTTGCGCCACGGTGGGATGCCAGACTTCGTTCCAATCGACGCCGATGATATCAGAGCGCAGAACGCCTGACGCTACCGCGCCGCCCAGAAGCTCGTAAGTCGCGACTAAGGCGTCCTGGTCCACAACCAGGTTGCCTTCCATATCAATGACTTCACCGCCATGGCCATAGTAGTAATAGAGGAAATCGGGACCATTGCTCGGGCGATGCCAGAATCCGTTGCCAGCGTCGACGATGCCTTCATCAATGGCGGCTTCGGCGGTCGCCAGCATATCGGCAAAGGTCCACTCGCCAGCGGCGACGCGATCGGGCAAGGACTCGATGTCTGCTTCGCCCCAGCCCAAGTCTCGTAGCAGCAGTTTGCTATAGAAGACGGGCCGCGCTTCGGCGTCTTGCGGGATGCCCCAGATCTGCCCCCCGTAGCCATGCGAATCCCAGAGGGACGGCACGATGTCATCAAACTCGCTGTGCATGCTAATCACATCGTCAAGCGGGATGATGAAGCCAGCGGGCGCCCAAGCGCCGATGTCTTCGTGCCCGGACAGGATGATGTCGGGCGCTTCGCCCGCTTCCGACGCCAGGACAAATTCGTTCTTGTAATCGCCCCAGCCGGCATTGTCCTGAATCAAGTTCAGGTCGATATCGATGCTCAGTGCCGCTTCGACTTCGGCTTCAACTTCAGCGAAATTGTTGCAGCGCCAGTCTTCTTCCGGCGGGCTGGCTTTACAGCGGATGGTGATGCTGACGGAATCTTGCGCAAGCGCGACCCCCGCCAGCGAACTCAGCACCAATGCAAATATCAGGGCAAGGCGTAACTTTGGGAACATCTTAACACTCTCCTTTGATCTTAAGTGTCCGCTTGCGCAGAATGGCGCGCATAGGGGAATCATAGCACGTTTTCCGCATATCACGACAAATTCTAAGTTAAGGTAAGTTAAGGTAGTGTATCAAATTTGTGATATTTGCAGGGGCGCCCTGTGAATCGCCCCTGCATACTAGATTTCCTGGCATTTGGCTTTGAAAGATTTTGATGCGATTGCCCTGGACCTGGCAATTCAATATGAATAATTTACATCTACGGGCTAGAATATGCGCAATAGAAATTCTGAAAAAAAGGAATGGGGCAGGGCGATGACTTACCAACCGCTTTCAGAAGTGCGGAAGACCCTGCGCGTCGATTGGTATCGCTGCCCGATGAAGCCGGGGCGGCTGCGCGAGCTTTCGCGCCGGAGCGACGCCCAGGGCTGGTTTCAAGCTGGCGGGCATGCCGCGATTTTCCTGTTTACCGGCGGGCTGGTGTTTGCATTCTGGTGGAGCGAGCTGTGGCTGGCGATGCTGGCAGCGCTGTTTTTTCACGGCACGGTGGCCAGCTTTTTCACCGGCACCGCACCGCATGAATTGGGACACGGCACCGTCTTCAAGACCAAGCGGCTAAATAAGTTCTTTCTGTATCTATTCAGTCTGATCGGCTGGTGGGACGCCTTCGATTACGCCAGCAGCCACACCTACCACCATCGCTACACGCTTCACCCGGAAGGCGATCGCGAGAATCTGCTGCCGCTGGAACCGTCTTTGGCTTCGTCCTTTATGCTGCAGATCTTCACCATCAACCTGTTGACACAGCGCGGGCGCACCTTCGGCAAGGGCGGGCTAATCTCAACCTTGATGATTACCGTGCTGGGGGCGGTCGGCCGGGTGCCGGCGGACGAGCGCGCGCCGATCAACGAATGGCTGACGGCATTGCATAGCGACCAGCCGGAGCAGCATCGGCGGTCGATTTTGTGGTCGCGCTTTTTGCTGGCTTTCCACGGCTGCGTGCTGCTCGCCGCCATCGTCAGCGGCTGGTGGGTGCTGCCGCTCTTGCTCACTGTGCCGGCTTTCATCGGCAACTGGCTCTCGTATTTTGTCGGTTTGACGCAGCATTGCGGTTTGCGCGAGCACAGCCGAGACTTCCGCAAAAATACGCGCTCGGTAAAATTGAACCCGCTGTTCTCATTTTTGTACTGGCGCATGAACTGGCATATCGAGCATCATATGTATGCCGGTGTGCCCTGCTACAACCTAAGCAAGCTGTATGACGAAATCCAAGACGATATGCCGGCGCCGCGGACGCTGATCGGCGCTTGGCGGGAAATGCGCCTGGTCTGGGAGCGGCAAAAGCGCGAGCCGAGCTACGAGTTCGATACGCCGCTGCCCAGCAGCGCCAATCCTGAACCGCCGCTCGACATGGCACCGCCGCGAGCCGCTTCTGATTTGGAGCGCTCAATCGGCGAGCTGGCGCCAGCGGGCTTGATAGATAGCTGATTGCCGCCCTAGCCAGCGTGGGAGTCGCCCCCTTTAGCGGTGTCGGTCATCTGTCTGGAATCGGCATAGGTTGGCACGCCTTCTTCAGCGAAGATGCGGTCAATCTCGGCGCGGTCGGCCTCAGTCAAGCGCCAATCGACAGCGGCGATGTTCTCCTCCAACTCGCGTTCGTTGCGCATGCCCACCAGCCCAACCGTCACCGCTGGGTGGCTCAGCACCCAAGCCAGCGCCAACTGCGCGACTGATTTGCCATAACCAGCGGCGAGCGATTTCAGCCTTTCAGTGACGCGCAGCTCTTTGAGGTAATTCTCAGGCGTGAAAAGGGGCAAGCCGAAAGCCATGCCTTTACCGCGCCAGTCATTCTCGGCAAAGGCGGTATCGGGCCTCAAAGCCCCAGTCAGCAAACCAAAAGCCAAACTGCCGTAAGCCATGAAACCGATGCCCTGCTCCAAACAATAAGGCAGCACAGCCGATTCCATCCGCCGGTCAAATAGATTGTAGCCCACCTGATTGGCCGCCAGAGCGCCGACTTGCTGGCAGGCTTCCATCATCGGCACATCATAGTTGGAGACGCCGTAATGACGAATCTTGCCGGCCGCTTTCATCGCTTCCAGCGCGCCAATCGTCTCTTCGTGCGGGGTCGCCAGATCGGGCCAATGAATCAGCATGAGATCGACGTAATCGGTGTTGAGACGTTTCAGGCAGCCTTCGGTCCGTTCGGTGATGTAAGCGGCTGAGGCATTCCGCCCGACGATGGCCGCGTCGCCAACGATGCTTGGGTCATCGTGAAAGACAAAGCCGACTTTAGTCACCAGCGCGATGTCCTTGCGCCGCTCGCCCAAACCGCGCGCCAGCAGCTCCTCTGACGTGAAGGGACCATATACTTCGGCTGTGTCGAAGAGGGTGATGCCATGGTCAATCGCCATATGGACGGCGCGCACGGCTTCGTCAACATCAATCTCGCCGTATTGCGTCGTGCCCAGCTCCCAGGTGCCGAAGCCAATCGCCGAGCAGGTCAGATCAGTATTGCCGAAGGTTCGCTGTTCCATGCCGAGTTCCTTTCCGAAGCGCTACACGGGTTTCGACAAGTATAGCGAGTTGTATTCCCACCGTCACCCACCAGCGGAAGTTCGTCAGTACTCGGGGGCTTCCGTCAAGCTAAACTTTGATTTCTTGCGAGAAAGCGATAATCTTGTAAATGGAAACGAGTATCGAGGGTAGCAAAATGATATTGGCAGAGAGTCCGACGCGCGCGCATGAGCCGTATCAAGTGCGAGTCGAAGAATACAAAGCCTTCCGCCGCGATGGTTATCTGGTCGTCCGCGGCTTAGTCCCGCCGGCTGAAGCGCGGGCGTGGGCTGAATTTACCGATGACATGATGGCCGGGCGGCGGGTGATACCGGGTTTGCCCGCGCCGCCTGAAAACGCGACCGAGGCCGAGCGGACTTATTTCTACGACCGCATCCACATGCCGCACCGCGCCTGTGAAATTGCCGAGCGCTTCCTGCTGCACCCACGCATCGTCGATGTGCTCGAGGCATTGATGGGACCTGATATTCTGGCTTTACAGACGATGCTCTTTTTCAAGCAGCCGGGGCAAGGCGGTCAGGGATTTCATCAAGACTCATACTATATTCCCACACAGCCCGATACCTTAATCGGCGCCTGGATGGCGATAGACCCGGCCGATGAAGAAAACGGCTGTCTTTGGATGACACCAGGCTCGCAGCATGAACCGATCTATCCCGATTGCGATGGCGTAACGCAGCAGGGCGATACCATTCTGCGTGATATCGAAGCCGTCAAGAGCGTCAGCCATTCTGATGTTGAAGTAAACACCTTGGCGCAGGTTGCCCTGCAATACGAGCGGGAAGTGCCGATACCGGCTGAAGCGGGGGATGTGGTTTTCTTCGGCGGCCATGTCTTTCATCGTTCGCACCGCAATGCCTCGGCTAGACCAAGGCGCGCTTTCGTCAGCCATTATTGCAACGCCCGCTCGCGCGTGGCTTGGGATCATGGCGGCAACCACGCGCATTATGAAAATGCCGATGCCAGCGGCGCCACCAATCACAGGCATATTCTGGCGCGCGGCTCGACCCATTTGCCCTATGCGCAGCCCAAATTCGGCACGCTCTGCGCCGCTAATGCGCCCGAGCTTTATGGCGAGCGCTTCGACGACAATCGCGTCAAGTCGATGATGGGCGATGACGCCGGCTTCATGGTGCTGGTGCCGCATGAAGATGTCGAGCACGATCACTAATATCTGCCACCATGGCGCTGAGGAAACTGAATTGCAAAAGGGCAATTGATTGATGTTGAATTCCACTTATCCCATCAGTAATGAGCAAGTTGCGCAATATCAGCGCCAGGGCCATATCTTGCTGGACAATGTGCTCTCGGCGGAGGCTATCCCGCCTTACAAGGAAGCCATCCAGCAGACTGTCGCCCAGCGCAACAAGGAGACGCGCGCCCTCAAGGACCGCGACACCTACGGCAAAGCCTTCTTGCAGACCACCAACCTATGGACGCAGAATGCCAAAGTGAAGGAATATGTAACGGCGAAACGCTTTGCCGGCATCGCCGCGCGGCTGATGGGCGCGCCAAGAGTTAGGCTCTATCATGATCAAGCTTTATTCAAGGAAGCGGGCGGCGGCATCACGCCCTGGCATCAGGACCAGCATTATTGGCCCCTAGCTACAAAAGACACCATCACCATGTGGATGACGCTGGCTGATATCAAAGCCGATATGGGCACGCTGCGCTTCGCATCTGGCTCGCAGGCGGCGGGTTACCTGGGCGATATCCCCATTTCGGATGAATCGGAGGCGCAGTTGCGCGCCTTTGTCGAGCGCAAGGGCTTCAAGCTGCAGCAAGCCGCTGAGATGAAGGCGGGCGCGGCGACCTTCCACAGCGGTTGGACGTTGCACTCCGCACCGCCGAATTGCTCGAGCCTGATGCGGCCCGCGATGACGGTGATCTACTTCGCCGATGGGACACGGGTCAGCGAGTTGGATAACAAGAATCGCGTCACTGACCGCGACCACTGGCTGCCCGGTACGCAGCCGGGCGATCTGGCGGCGACGCAGCTGAACCCACTGTTGGGCTAGCCCTTGCAATCGCCGGCTCCGCACGAGCGAAAAGAAAGCTCGGCGATGATGATGATGAGCCAGCTGAACTCGCGCTGTTGGTATCTGCGATGAAGATCAGCCAAGTCGAAGCTATTCCCCTTTTCGCCTCATTCGCTGACGCGCTGGGCGTCGTCCCGCCTGAGCTATCGCAGCCGGCATTTAGCATGCGCAAGAACCCGCTGCGGGGCCAAGGCGCGGTGATCGTGCGCATCGAGACGGATGAAGGGCTTGCCGGCATTGGCGAGGCGATGGGGCGGCCCGGCCCCCGAGGCACGGCGGCCCACATCAACGAGGTGCTGGCGCCCATGCTGCTGGGCGTCGATGCGCGGCATTATCAGGCGCTTTGGACAGCGATGAACGAGCAGATGCGTTTCGCGCCGATGGGCATCAGTGGCGTCGATATGGCGCTTTGGGATTTGCGTGGCAAGATCTATGGCGAATCGCTGCCGAACTTGCTCGGCGGGTCCCTGCGCGACGCAATCGATTGCTATGCCAGCCCGATTCCCTACCTGGCGGCGGCGGAAGCATCAGCCGAGCAGGCGCGCGAGTTTCTGCGGCAGGGTTTCCGGGCTGTCAAGCTCAAGATCGGGCGCAGCCTCCAGCAAGATATCGAACATGTTGAAGCGGTGCGCGCCAGCATTGGCAAGGGGACCAAGTTATTGGTTGATGCCAACGGCGCTTACACCGTGGCGCAGTCCATCGCGCTGGCGAAAGAGCTGGTCAAGCAGGATGTCTATTGGCTGGAAGAACCGGTCCATCCGGAGTATGTGGCAGACCTGGCGCGGATTCGGCGGCGGGTTGATTTGCCGGTGGCATCGGGCGAGTGGCTCGGCAGCTGGCATCAATTCCGCGATTTGATCAAGGCAGAAGCAGTCGATGTCATCATGCCGAATATCACCCGCTGCGGCGGCATCACTGGCATGATGAAGATCGCTGATCTGGCCGCACTGGAGAACGTGACCGTAGCGCCGCATGGGGTTGGCGCCGGCATCGGCATCATTGCCGCGATCGCCGCCTGCCTTGTTATGCCCAATTTCCTGATTTACGAATACAATCAATTGTTCAATCCACTGCGGCATACAGTGATGCGCGAAAGGATTCAATTCGAGGACGGTGTCTTGAAAGCAAACGACGGACGGGGACTCGGGCTCAACTTGAATGAGGCGATTATCGAGCGCTATCGAATAGATTGAACCGCCAGTGTGTGCATGAGGCTGGCAGTAAGCTGTCAAAGGAAATAGATTCCGAATGTTTTTTCATCATTCTTCGTAAGTTATCGTAATTCAACAAGAAGTTCCCTTAGCCAGCCCGTGGAGGACGAGCCAAACATCATGTTACCGGAAGCCAGACGCCGCGCTATCCTCAGCCGCCTTGCCCAGGTCGGCAGCGATACAATCATTGATTTGAGCAAGCGATTTCACAAGTCGACGATGACGATCCGGCGCGATTTGAAAATCTTGCAAGAGGCGGGCTATGTCACGATTTCGCATGGTGGCGCCATCTATAACGGCGATTCCTTTCAAATGAGCGAGACACATCATATTGAACGGGCGATGATCCGCGCGGCGGAAAAGCGGGCGATAGCGCGTTATGTTGCGGCAAATTTTGTTGACGATGATGATGTGCTCTTTCTCGACTCGGGTACAACTGTGAGAGCGATCATTCCCTTTCTGCAAAGCAAGCAAAATCTTACCATCGCCAGCAACAGCATTCGGACGCTTGACGCGCTCGCTCGTCATTTGTCAGGCAGTGCGATTTACTGCACTGGCGGTTTGCTTAGTTCAACAGCGCAGACCTTGGTGGGACCGGTGACGGAACGTTTCTTCGAGGATTTCTTCGCCCGCAAAGCGATTGTTTCGGGCCTTGGCTTCACAGTTCAGGCTGGTTTGGCCGATTCGCAGATGCTCGATACCGCGGTCAAAAAGTCGATGGCGGCTTCGGCGGAGAGCACGATTGTCGTTATCGACTCCAGCAAAATTGGCTATACGGCGATGGCACAAGTGATGCAGACGCAGGCGATTAAACAGATGGTGACTGACGATGGCATCGCCGATTCACTGCGGCAAGCCATACTCGATAGCGGCATCGACTTGCATGTCGCGCCAGCATATCCATGCTAAGCAATAGACAGCCAGCTGCAACCGACTAGCGCCCTAGCCCAAACTTTTCTAATTCTGCGCTAGTTGGCAGCCCATCAATCACACCCAAATATCGCGCGGTATAGGCGCCGGCTTTGGCCGCGCGTCGGGCTGCCTCTTCCAGCGGCCGCCCAGCGCCAAGGGAGACCGCCAAAGCGGCATTGAAGCTGTCGCCGGCGCCGGTCACATCGACTGCCTGAATGGGAAAGGCTGGAATAGGCGCTGTCGCGGTGCCGCTTACAATCAACGCGCCATTTTCACCCAGCGTGAGGACCACTGTTTCCGCGCCAAAGTTCCGCAATTGCCTTGCCAGTTCGAGGGGCGGGCTAGGCTCATCCGGCGGCAGACCAAGCAAGATGCGTGCTTCGCTGGCATTTGGCGTCAGAATATCGACATGCGCCAGCTGCCCCCGCTCAATGGCTTGCGCCGGCGCGGGATTCAAAATCGTGAGCGCGCCATTTTCTTTGCCGAGCCGAAGCGCTGCCAGAGCCGTCTCCAGCGGAATCTCCAACTGCGTCATTAGAATATCGCTGCTGCTGATGGCGCCGGCGCAATCTCGAACATGGCGCGGCCTCATGAGCCGATTGGCACCGAGGTCGACGCTGATCCAATTCTCGCCCGATGGCAAGATGTTGACGAAGCCGATGCCGCTGCTGGTGCCAGCCATTTGATGAACGAGATCGGTGGCAATACCCTCGCGCCGATAAAGCCGCAGCGCCTGCTCCGCGAAGATATCGTCGCCAAGGCAGACGAGCAGACGAACATCAGCGCCCAGCCGCGCCGCAGCAATCGCTTGATTGCTGCCCTTGCCGCCGGGACCCATATCGAAGGCATCGCCCACCAAGCTTTCGCCGAGCGCTGGCATTCGTGGCACACGAATCGTAAGCCCAGTTACGTAGCTGCCGACCACGAAGATCTTGGACGCTTGTTTTTTCAGCACAGCAGCACCGCAAGCACAGACATAATTTACAGTGGCGACCCAAGTTTATCACATCCGGGAAACCAGCAGGGTTGACGGAGCTGATAGCGCAATTGAGCAGGCTGGGCGGGAGCTTGACGAAGGCAGAATGCGATTGCGCTGGCAATTTGGATTCGGAGCAACCGTGATGTAAACTCGCGGTGTATAATGACTTACTGATAGATATAAGGAAATTAAGATGGCGAACATATCAGTTGAAAGAGACGGCCTGGCTGACGGCATGCCGCGGGACGAGCGCGGATATTGGAGGCCCGGCGGCGATGTCGGCGCGCCTAATCCGGTATTCTCCTGGCCCCCTAAACCCATTGAAGTGGCTAAGTGGTTGAAGGAATACCTGTGGCCCTTCACGCTCATGTACATGATTGTGGGGGTTCTCACCTGGCTGTACCTGACGCCGGAAATGTCGCGGATGGCTGAATTCCGCGCCGGCTGGATCCTCGAAATCTTTATCCGCAATCAACTCATGTTGATCGCCTTGGCTGGTGTCTTGCACCTGCGCATGTGGACGCAGAAGGCGCAGGGCTATCAATACAAGTGGTCGCTGAAATGGATGAGCAAGAGTCGAAAGTTTCTCTGGAACGATCAGGTGCGGGACAATATGTTCTGGAGTATCGCCAGCGCCGGCACGATATGGACCGGGTTTGAGGTCCTGCTGCTTTATGCCTATGCCAATGGCTACATCCCATATGCCGACCCGCGCGAACAGCCGCTGACCTTCGCATTAATCCTCTTCCTCGCCCCGCTTTGGTACAACTTGTACTTCTATTGGGCGCATCGCTTTCTGCACACCAAGTTCATGTACCGGCTTGTGCATCATGTGCATCATCGGAACATTGATGTGGGTCCTTGGTCGGGCCTGTCGCAGCACCCGATCGAGCACTTGTTCATGTACGCGAGCATGCTGATCCACGCGGTCATCGGCGCGCATCCACTGCACATGATCTTCCAGGGCCAAGCGGTGGCTTTCGGCTCAATTGTGGGCCATGGCGGTTTCGAGGAAATCGTCATCAAAGACAACGTGACGATTTCGACCTATGGCAATTATTGGCATTCGCTGCACCATCGCTTTTTCGAATGTAATTATGGAGAGCCAACGGTGCCCTTTGATCATCTCTTTGGCACGAACTGCGATGGCTCACCGGAAGCGCGCGAGAAAATGCTGGCCAGGATGCGCGCTATGCACGGCAGTTGAGTCCTGCTGGCAAGCGCAATTGAAGGCGACGCATCCGCCGACTATGCGGGTGATTTAGACAATTTTGGCAGATTTGAGGATCTTAGAAATGGCAAATATTAGCGCAGAAAGAGACGGCTTGGTTGACGGCATGCCGCGGGACAAGCGCGGGTATTGGAAGCCGGACAAAGATTTTGGCTTGCCCAACCCGGTATTCACCTGGCCCCCGAAGCCCAAGGCGATCGCCAAGTGGCTCAAAGATTATCTCTGGCCCATCAATCTCATTTACATGATCGTCGCAACCGTGACCTGGCTCTATCTGACGCCGGAGCTGGCGCGCATGAAGGCATTCGACGTCGGCTGGATCCTGGAAATCTTTATCCGCAACCAGGTCATGCTGATCGCTTTGGCGACTGTTTTGCACGTCCGCCTTTGGTCAAATAAGGCGCAGGGCTATCAGTATAAGTGGTCGTCGAATTGGATGAGCAAGAACAAGAAATTCCTCTGGAACGATCAGGTTCGCGATAACGCTTTCTGGAGCATCGCCAGCGCCGGCACGATCTGGACCGCTTTCGAAGCGCTGATGTATTACGCCTACGCCAACGGGATCATCCCCTTCATCAACCCGCGCGAGCAGCCGCTTTGGTTCATCGTGATACTGGCTCTAGTTCCGCTCTGGCGGGAACTCCACTTCTATTGGGCGCACCGCCTGCTGCATGTGCGTTTCTTCTACAAAATCGCACATTATGTGCACCACAAGAATATCGACATCGGACCCTGGTCCGGCTTGTCGATGCACCCGATCGAGCACTTGCTGTATTACACCTGCATGCTGGTTCACTGTGTGGTCGCCTCCCATCCGATCCATATGATCATGAATGGGCAGCACGCTACCTTCGCCGCCATTCTGGGGCATGGGGGCTTCGACGAGCTTGTGGTCAAAGACGGTGTGAAGGTCCCGTCTGGCGCATCTTATTACCATTCGCTGCATCATCGTTACTTCGAGTGCAATTACGGCGAAATGGGCATGCCATTCGATCACTGGTTCGGCACTAGCCATGATGGCAGCCCGGAAGCGCGCGCGCGGATGCTGGAACGGAAGCGATCCATGCACGGCAGTTGATGACGCGACTTCACTTCGCTGTCGGGTTCATTGGGCGCGCCGATTTGGGACGGCTCGGCGAAACCGAAACCGCCCCAAGATATAATCCTGCGCCGAAAGCTACTCGCCGCCGGGCCGCAATTCAACCTCGACCGGCTCCCACATATCGCCCGTTACATCCATATCAGGCATGCTCATGCTGAGCGAATCCAGCGCTGCCTGCGCCAGGTCGCTGCGGTAGGCGTCCATGCCCGGCTCTTCGCTGAGGACCTGCGCTTCTAGCGAGATGGCGACTGTCTGCGCCCAGAGCTCCTCGTCCATGATGCCGATGCCGACGGGCGAGGGCCAGATCAACTTGCTGATTTCGTTGAGCTGCCAAGTTTGATGGCTCTCGCCGAGGGTAGAGCCATTATCCAGCACAATTTCAACGCACTCGTCCGGATTGTCCCGGCAGTGGATCCAGCCGCGGAAGCTCGCCTTGAGGAAAGCAACGGCGATATCTTCGTTGCCCTCTTCCGCCAGCCAATCGGCATTGACGAAGACGTGATCCTGTAGCATCGCCGTGCCGACATCATTAAAGTCGATGACGTTCAGGTCTTCCGGCTGATAGAGCTCGCCGGTATCGGGGTTGACCGCTTCCAGCACCTGAGCATATTCGTTGTAGGTCATCGCTTCCGCCGCGTCCAGCTCGCCATTGAGCAGGAGCGACATATCAAAGGGCTGCTGCACAATGGTGACATCATCGGGATTCTCCGGGTCGATATCGACAGCGCGCATGGCGGCGAACAGCTCATGCTCGTTGCCGAAGCCCCAAGTGCCGATGCGCATGCCGCGGAAATCCTCGACCGACTCGATGCCAGTATCGACGAAGGAGACTTCAAGCGTGCCGCTGCGCTGGAAAACCTGGGCTATATTGACCAGGTTGACGCCCTGTTCATTAGATTCGAGCACCTTGGGCACCCAAGCGAGACCAAATTCAGCGCCGCCCGAGGCAACGACTTGCTGCGGCACAATCTCGACAGCGCCTTCAAGTATGGTGACATCAAGCCCTTCTGCTTCATAAAAGCCAAGGTCGACGGCGGCGTAATAGCCGGCGAATTGGGATTGCGCCACCCACTGCAGCTGCAGCTTGACGGGGATGAGGTGCCCGTCAGCGCTGACGATAGCCGCCCCTAATAGCAGAACAAGAACGATAAGCAATCCAAGTGCCTTACGCATGACGCGTTTCCTCCTGATTTGTAAAACGTGAAATTGAACGACAGCTCGATTATAGCGGACAAGCCTTGTAGGGGCGACATTGTATGTCGCCCATGAAATACGACCTTCAATTTGCGGGCATCTGTCCCGCAGTGTCTACGCGACCCTCTGTGTCTACTTTCACAACCCCTCAATGAATCAAAGCAGAAACTAGCACAACTTGCAGTTTTTTTGTAGAATTTTGGTGCGGTGCGCGATCCCCGTGTGTCTTTGGCAGAAAGTATGCCCTACAGAGTTTGGGACGGAGGCGAACTGACGAGCCGCTTGGCACTTAATTGATGCCCAAAAGTAGAGTAGGTCTTAGAACCTCAAAGCGCCTCTGCACCGCTGTTTTACTGGCTCAATGGTACAATCTACGAAACATAACCGCGTTCGCATCTCGCAAGGCGATTTCGCTGTGGCGGGTCGCTATGACTGCACAGCAGGTTGCGATGTAGACGCAGACTATGTCGTTGTCTCGCTTTTGAACTTCAAATCACAGACAAAGGAAATTCGGCAGATACCTCAGACTCAGGCAAAAGCGAATTCAGCTGCAAAGTGGCTCAAACAGAACAAAGTGGAGTTCATAGTTCTAGAATCGACCGCAAATTATCATTTGACTTTTTATCACGCTTGCCGAAAACTTGGTCTGAATGTACACATCATCAATCCCGCTCAAGTCACGGCACTACTTCGAATAGAGGGCAAGTCGGATAAGGCGGATGCGACAAATCTAGCCATGCTAGCCGCTACTTTTCCCCTAAGAACTTCCAATGTTCCAGATGCCCAACAAATGGAGATTCGTAGCAACTTGCGGAATTATGACCGCGACAGAAAAGCATTAACTAAAGTTAAGCAACGGGTTCATCAAGAACTTGCGCAGTTTGGAATAAATATCTTCCGGGAAACTACGTTGAGAACCCAATCAGGCCGGGCGTTTCTGGAAGCGCTTTCTCAGACAGAGGACGCGGCGGAACTGATTGTTCAGAATCACTGGAAAGGTTCACCTAGCAGCCGCCCAAGATTGATAGAGGCAATGGGGAAGACGGAAGAACTCCCGACTTGGCTTCGTCAGGAACTTGAAGTGCTAAGAATTGACCTACTTGTTCAAGAGCAAAGAATTAGAATCCGAGAACAACAAGCACTAAATCATATCGAACATTTTGAGCTAGCGCCTCAGATCGCTTGGATGTCCACGACACCAGGAGTAAACTGGCTCGTAGCTTTACGACTAATTGGTGAAATGGGATCGGACTTTTGGCAACGATATTCAACATCAAGAGCTTGGTGTAAGGCTTTAGGGGTCGCCCCGAACACTCTTGTTTCTGCCGGGAAAGTCCTTAAAACCTCGAAAGCCTTAGGAAATAATCATGCCAAGCGACATCTCCTCATGCAAATGCGTAATTGGTTATTGCGAAACCATGAGCACCCATTGAAACAGTGGCAAGTACAATATAGAGCTAAAGCAGGCTTTCGCAAATCAGTATCCGCGTGCTGCAATAAAGCCATGACCAGTTTATATCATCAAGGCCGCCACGGCGGTTTACCGTATAATCCGAGTCGGATGAAGTTACGATTCCCTGAAACTATCTAAACGCTCGCATTCGCGACATGGTTGTGTTTTTGTGGCTGCCCCGAATTACGGGCGAGCAACTCTGTGGCGAAAAAATTTGATGCGATTGCCCTGTCCCGTCCCGCAGGCACGTTGACTTTGCCTGCAAGAAGGGCTATCTTAGTATGCAAGAATTAAATTTTCGCCATTATGCACGTGGAGACTCGATGTATGTATCATGCTACCCTTCCACAATCAAAAACGAAGCGAATTGTCACCCTAAGCTTATTTTTTCTGTTCTCATTCTTGCTCGTCCAGCCGGTCGCCGCGGCTGGCAGCATCACGGTGGACGCCTCCTGCAGCCTAGCGAACGCCATCCAAGCCGCCAATAGCGATAGCGCCGTCGGCGGTTGTACGGCTGGCAGCGGGACGGACACCATCACCATCACCGAAGCTGGCACAACGAACGGCGTCATCACCCTCAGCAGCGCCTTGGAAATCACCTCGAACATCGTCATCAACGGCGGCGGGCATACGATTAGCGGCGGCGGCACGACGCGCATCTTTCATCTCAGGCAGAGCCACATCACCTTCAGCTTGAATGCCATCACCCTGCGCGATGGCTATGTCGCCGTGCCCCCCGACCAACCTTCTTCGGGTTCGGAATTCTCTGGTGGCGCGATCTATGGCTATACCGCCACGGTCAACATCAGCGGCGCCAGCTTCAGCAACAACTCTGCCCATGAGCATGGCGGCGCAATCGCCCTTTACGATGGCGTCGTGAACATCACCGCCAGCAGCTTCGCCGGCAACAGCTCCCGCGGTTACCGGCCAGATTCAAACCACCCATTCGACGGCAATGGCGGCGCAGTCTATGCCTACGATGGCGCTATCAACATCAGCCATAGCAGTTTCACCAACAACTCAGCGGCGGAGGGTTACGGTGGCGCGGTCTATACCTACGAAGGCGAAATCAACGTCAGCAACAGCACTTTTTCGGGCAATAGCGCCGGGATCAAGGGCAGCGCGCTCAGCACCTATAGCGGCAAGATCATCGCCACGCATATCACCGCGCGCGGCGAGGTTTCAAGCCACCGCGCCACGGTCGACCTGCGCAACAGCATCATTGGCGCGGTCGATACACCCACTTCCGCCACCACCACCCAGGCGGGCAGTTTGTTTGGCACCGACCCCAATCTGACCACGCTGGGCGCGTTGACGGGCTCGCCGGCTTATTTCCCGCTCTTGGCGGGCAGCCCCGCCATCGACAATGGTGACAAAGCCTATTGCCTGAGCGTCGACCAAACTTATGTGGCGCGCCCACAGGGCAATACCTGCGACATCGGCGCTTTTGAATCCGCCTTTACAGGGGGTCAACTCCCGACAGTCGTGCCCGAAAGGCCCACAGCCGCGCCCACCGCTACCCCAACAGCGACGGCGACGTCCATCCCGGTACCCGTGAGCTTGAATGGCACACGCTGCGAGCTGGCGGATGCCATCACTGCCGCCAATAGCGATGCCGCCAGCGGCGACTGCCCAGCCGGCAATGGCGCGGATACCATCGCTTTCCACGCCAATGTGATCCTGCGTGCCGAGCTGCCGGAAATCAACAGCGACATGACCATCAATGGCGGCGGCTACAGCCTCAGCCGCGCCAGCGACCTCACCAATTATATCCGCCTGCTCAAAATCAACAGCGGCGCGACGGTGGTCATCAACAATCTGAGCCTGAAAAATGGCAATGTCGCCTATAATGGCGGGGCGATTTATAATGCCGGCTCGCTGACCATCACCGACAGTAGCTTTACCGGCAATGAAAGTTCATTTTATGGCGGCGCGATATACAGCAAAGGCGCGCTGAGCATCAAAGACAGCAAGCTAATCGGCAACGAAACCAGTTGGTATGGCGGGGCGATTCATAACGATGGCGGCCCCTTGTCCATCAGCGGCAGCAGCTTCCGCGACAATGAAACCAGTTGGTATGGCGGCGCAATCTATTTTGGCAAGCGCACGGGCGAAGATCAAAGCGCGCCCATAATTTGCGATACGCTCAGCATCGCCAACTCCACCTTCAGCAATAACAGCGCGACCGGCAATGGCGACGCTGTCGCTTACGCCGGCGCAAAAGCCAATCTCAGCATCACAAATACCTTGGTATCCGTCTACGACATCAAGACGACGGGTTCTTGCGGCGGCACCGCGACGCCGACCGCAACGGCGACAGCCACCGCAACCGGCACACCGTCCGGACTTATCCGATTGCCAGCGCCGCAAAACTTCCGCGTGCTAACGGGCAATACGGTCGCCTGGGATGCCGTCAGCGGCGCGGACCGGTATCGCGTGCGATTGGACCCGCCGGTGGGCGAGCGTATTCTGAAGCGAGTCGATCCGCCGCTAACGCAGTATACCTTCGACAACTTGCAGCCGGGCCAGGTTTACAAGGTGCGGGTGCGGGCGATGGGCGATGAAGTCGTCTACCAATTGCTGGGCGATTGGAGCGCCTCGCTCAAATTGATTCCTGCCACGCCACCCGCGAATCCGGTGAGCTTGAATAACACCCGCTGCGAGCTGGCGGACGCCATCAAAGCGGCCAATAGCGACGCCGCCAGCGGCGACTGCCCGGCCGGCAATGGCGCGGATACAATTGCTTTCCACGCTGATGTGACCCTGTACGCCGCGCTGCCGGAAATCAACAGCGACCTAACCATCAATGGCGGCGGCTACAGCCTGAGCCGGTATAGCTTCGATGTAACCAGCCCGCGATTCCGCCTGCTCAAAGTCAACAGCGGCGCTACAGTCGTCATCAACAATCTGACCATGAAAAATGGTTCCTCCCCCCTTCATGAGTATTATGGCGGGGCGATAAATAATGCCGGCTCGCTGACCATTACCGACAGCGCCTTGAGCAACAATAGAACCATCTATAATGGCGGGGCGATTTACAGTTCTGGTTCGCTGAGCATCAAGGACAGCACCCTCAGCGACAATAGATCCGGCTATTATGCCGGGGCGATTTACAGCAGCGGTACGCTGAAGATCCAGGGCAGCACCCTCAGCGGCAATGAAACCGGCTATTATGGCGGGGCGATTTACAGCAGCGGCGATCTGGACATCAAAAGCAGCACCCTGAGCGGCAATGAAACCGCCCAATACGGTGGCGCGATTCATAGCGAGTTCGGTTCCCTGACGATTAGCGGCAGCACCATCCGCGACAATCAAGCGGTATGGGATGGCGGCGCGATCTTTTTTGGTGAAGCAAGAAAAGGCAGAGTGCCACCCCTGCCCATAAGCTGCGGGACGCTCAGCATTAGCAATTCCACTTTCAGCAACAACGACACGAGCTACTCTTACGATACCAGCGACAGCATCGCGTACGCTGGCGCGAAAGCCAATCTCAGCATCGTATCGACCTTCGTATCCGTCTACGAGGTGCAGACGACGGGCTCCTGCGGCGGCACTGCGACGGGGACGCCAGCCGCGGGCAACACGCCGACCGCGAGCAGCACGCCGGCCGCGAGCAGCACAGCGACCACGATTGTAAGTCCAACGGACCCCGCCACGCCGACGCAGACGGCTGCACCGACGACGCCCGTGCCGAACCCGGTGAGCTTGAATGGGACACGCTGCGAGCTGGCGGACGCCATCAAAGCGGCCAATAGCGATACCGCCAGCGGCGACTGCCCAGCCGGCACTGGCGCAGATACGATTGCTTTCCACGCTGATGTGACCCTGTACGCGGCGCTGCCGGAAATCAACAGCGACATCACCATCAATGGCGGCGAGCACAGCCTCAGCCGAGCCAGCGATCTCACCAGCAGATTCCGCCTGCTCAAAATCAACAGCGGCGCCACAGTCGTCATCAACAATCTGACCATGAAAAATGGTTCGGCCGTCCCTCATGGCTATTATGGCGGGGCGATTCATAACGCCGGGTCGCTGACCATCACCGACAGCATGATTCGCGGCAATTATAGCAGTTATCGTGGCGGGGCAATTTACAGCAGCGGTTCGCTGAGCATCAAGGACAGCACCTTGCGCAACAATGAAACCGTCTATTATGGCGGGGCAATTTACAGCACTGGCGCGCTGAATATCCTGGGCAGCACCATTCGCAACAATGAATCCGGCTATTATGGCGGGGCGATTTACAGCACCGGCGCGCTGGATATCAAAAGCAGTACCCTGAGCTACAATGAGACCAACCAATTCGGTGGCGCGATTCATAGCGCAGGCGGCTCCCTGACTATCTACGGCAGCGCCATTGGCCGCAATTCAGCCATTTGGGATGGCGGCGCGATATATTTTGGTCAAGATGGCGGTGAACCCGTAGCCATAAGCTGCGGGACGCTCAGCATCACATACTCCACCTTCAGCGATAACGACACGAGCTACTATTACGACGAAAACGACTACGATGCCAGCGACGATATCGCTTACGCCGGCGCGAAAGCCAATCTCAGCATCGTATCGACCTTCGTATCCGTCTACGAGGTGCAGACGACGGGTTCCTGCGGCGGCACTGCGACGGGGACGCCAGCCGCGGGCAACACGCCGACCGCGAGCAGCACGCCGGCCGCGAGCAGCACACCGACCGCGATTGTAAGTCCAACGGACCCCGCCACGCCGACGCAGACGGCTGCACCGACGACGCCCGTGCCGAACCCGGTGAGCTTGAATGGGACACGCTGCGAGCTGGCGGATGCCATCAAAGCCGCCAATAGCGACGCCGCCAGCGGAGACTGCCCAGCCGGCAATGGCACAGATACGATTGCTTTCCACGCTGATGTGACCCTGTACGCCGCGCTGCCGGAAATCAACAGCGACATCACCATCAATGGCGGCGGGTACAGCCTGAGCCGGCATAGCGTCGATGTAACCAGCCCGCGATTCCGCCTGCTCAAAATCAACAGCGGCGCTACAGTCGTCATCAACAACCTGACCATGAAAAACGGCACAAGCGCAAACGGCTATCATGGCGGGGCGATTTATAATGCTGGCTCGCTGACCATCACCGACAGCGCCTTGAGCGGCAATTTTATCCATTGGTATGGCGGGGCGATTTACAATTCCGGTTCGCTGAGCATCAAGGACAGCACCCTCAGCGGCAATGAATCCGGCTTTTATGGCGGGGCGATTTACAGCAGCGGTACGCTGAAGATCCAGGGCAGCACCCTCAGCGACAATGATACGGGCCACTATGGCGGGGCGATTCACAGCACCGGCGCGCTGGACATCAAAAGCAGCACCCTAAGCGGCAATGAAACGGGCCAATACGGTGGCGCGATTCTTAGTGAAGGCGGCTCGCTGACTATCAGTGGCAGCACCCTCCGCGACAATCAAGCGATATGGGATGGCGGCGCGATCTATTTTGGTACAACAGGCGTTGAACCCGTAGCCATCAGCTGCGAAACGCTCAGCATTAGCAATTCCACTTTCAGCAATAACGACACGAGCTACTATTTCGACGAAAACATGTACGATGCCAGCGATGACATCGCTTACGCCGGCGCGAAATCCAATCTCAGCATCGTATCGACCTTCGTATCCGTCTACGAGGTGCAGACGACGGGTTCCTGCGGCGGCACTGCGACGGCGACCATCACACCGACTGCGACCAACACAGCGACGAATACGCCCACCCCATCAAGCACGCCGGCGCCGACAGCTACGCCCGAAACGGCTGGAGACGCGATAGAGTATCGTGTAACCGCCGTCACCACTGACAGCATCTCGCTGGATTGGACGCCCTTGCGGGGCGCCGACGGTTACCGCATCTATTACTCGTCCAAGAATAGCCCGGCGCGTACACTGTATACAACCGAAACCAGCGCGACGCTCACCGGGCTAGTTGGAAATACAAAATATGTTGTGCACCTTATGGGCTATATCAATCGCAATGGCAGGCGAGAGTTACCATTTGAGGAGCGACAGCTCTACATCACCACAAATGGCAATACGCCGACGCCTATTCCTGTAGTTGAACCGCTGACCTTCCTGAAGATCAAGCCTGTGCCCGACAACAACAACACAACCTTGCTGGTCACTTCTTGGGATGGGCCCATCCACACGGGCCATTTTACCTTGACCCTGGCGATTGATGGCTTGACGACCTACAACGGCTGGGACCTGCCCCATACCTTCGGTCCAATGTACAGAAATTCTTGGCATACAGATTTCCAGCCGCAAGCCCGCAGCTACGACTTCACCGTCACCTGGCATCCGGGACCAAACTCGCCGCATGCGCGCAAATCGCTGTCTGTGAGTTATGAGCCGCCCGCCACTTCCACGCCTACGCCGACCAAGACAGCCACTCCAACTCTCGAACCGACAGCGACGCCCACGCCGACGCCGACGGATATGCCGACCAAGACAGCCACTCCAACTCTCGAACCGACAGCGACGCCCATCCCGCCGACGGCTACACCATCGCCCACGCCAACAGAAGCGCCGCAGTTGCCGACCGACGGCACATTGGCGATGATCTTCCCGCAGATCTCCAAAGACCATATCACGGTCGAATGGAGCGACCTGGGCGACAAAGCTTTACTGTACGTAATCGATATTGTCAGTGGCCGCCATAGCGAGCGCGCCCTCTATTACACCCACATTAATTCCCAGACTTCGCATGACTTCGGCGAGCTGAAAGCGGATACTGTCTATAACTTCAGGGTCACGGTATTTCTGAGCGGCAGCCAGCGGATCTCTGTGACCGGTCAAGCGCGGACCGCGCCGAATGCCCCGCCGACAAATACACCGATTCCGACGGACACGCCAGTTCCAACGAATACGCCCGTACCAACAGACACGCCAGTTCCAACGAATACGCCCGTACCAACAGACACGCCAGTTCCAACGAATACGCCCGTACCAACAGACACGCCCCAGCCACCCATCCACATCGCATCCCAGACGCACAGCTCGAGCGAGGTGACCGTATCCTGGAGCGCGGTCAGTGGCGCGAGCGGCTATGTGCTGGACTATGCGGGCAGCGATTTGCAGACTGGCTCGCATGTCCTGGGCGCGGGCGCGACCAGCTATCGTCTAACTGGCTTGACCGGCGGCGCGATTTACCGCGTCGATCTCACGGCAAACCTGTCCGGTGGCGGGGAGCGCAGCGGCGAGGCGCATTTTGCCCTGCCGATGCCGCCGACGGATACGCCTGCTGCGTCTACCAACACACCGGTGCCGCCAACGGCAACACCTGTTCCACCAACGGCAACACCTGTTCCACCAACGGAGACGCCCATTCCACCGACGAATACGCCTATGCCGGGCGGTCCTTACGCCAGCCTCATCCAAACGCTGCTGACCTACCAAGCCGAGACGCATCATGGCGCGGCACATGTCGAGCGCTGGACGCGGGCGCTGGCGGCACTGGGGCATGGCAGCCACAACAATCCCATGACCGCGTCAGAAGCGCAGGGCTATGTCGATCGAGGCTGGGGCGGACGTTGGCAGCCGGTAGTCGATGCGCTGACGCAATTGGAAGGGCAGCCCGCTACGCCAACAGCCACAGCGATTCCACCGTCGAACACACCTGTCCCGCCAACGGCGACGCCCGTTCCACCAACGAACACGCCCATCCCGCCACCACCACCAACGAATACGCCGGTTCCAGGCGGCGCCTACGCCAGCCTCATCCAAACCCTGCTGACCTACCAAGCCGAGACCCATCATGGCGCGGCACATGTCGAGCGCTGGACGCGGGCGCTGGCGGCATTGGGGCATGGCAGCCATGCCAATCCCATGACACTAGCCGAAGCGCAGGGCTATGCCCAGCAGTATAGCTCCGCGCGCTGGCAGCCGGTGATCGATGCGCTGACGCAATTGCAGCCGCCGCCGACCAACACGTCAATTCCGCCCACGAACACGCCGGTGCCGCCGACCAATACACCAGTCCCGCCGACAGCCACGCCGGTGCCGCCATCGAATACGCCGATGCCAACGGCTACCCCAATCCCAAGCAACACGCCGGTGCCGCCGACCAACACGCCCATCCCACCACCGCCGCCGACCAACACGCCCATCCCACCACCGCCGCCGACCAACACGCCCATCCCACCACCGCCGCCAACCAACACGCCGATCCCACCACCGCCACCAACGAACACGCCTGTTCCGCCGCCGCCACCTACGAATACGCCTGTTCCGCCACCGCCACCAACGAATACGCCGGTCCCGCCACCGCCAAGCTATACCGTGCCGGATAGCCTCATCCAGACGGTGCGGGACTATTACGATGAGAATGTCGCTGCTGGCCGCGCGGGCACGAACTGGTTGCGCGTCTTGATCGCCTTTGGCACCGAGACGCATGATGAGCTTGCCCCGATGACTGCGACTGAGGCTCGCGAGCGCGTGAGCAAGTGGGGCGGCTGGCGGCCAATCGCGGAGGCTCTGGAGCAACTCGAAGGCTAAGCCGGGTCAAATGGAGTTGCCACCGGGGGCACAGGGCCCACAGAATAGCAGACATGTAGATTCGGGCGAGCCACGGGCTCGCCCCTATGAAATTCACACGTTATCCGCTATTCCGCGTCTCTTTGGCTTGTCAGGCAATCGGGGTGGGCTTTGTGAAATGGGCATATCCTCGAAATTCACCACTCCCACTATTTGTCATATTGTCAATTATATGTTATTTTCCCGGGTAACTTAAGCAGGCTTAACTGAGCCCAATTTGGGCTCGCTTTTTATGTTGGATTTGGAATGGTCTGGGAGCTGGTTTCTGATAGATGAGATCCGTAAATGCGCTAAATTGCAAAAGACGTATTCTGAGAATTTGTTGGACAGCAAAAAATATGTTATCTTGGCACTTAGCATAAAATCGTTGGGTCTGTAGCTCACGGCGAGTACGTAGTTGCCTGTCGAATGCCATGGCAAAGGAGGTGATGAGCGACGATAGAACAATGATCATCGTTGATTTTGACAGAAGAACCATTTGAGGAGGAAACATGAGCGCAGAAAAGAAGATGAGTCGCCGCGATTTGTTGAAGTTGGCGGCGGCCGGCAGCACGGGTCTGGTCATGAGCGGCTTGCCCGTCAGGGTAATTGCTCAAGACTCGGTCACTATCAAAGTACAGACAGCTGGTCTCGATGACAACACGCTGCAGCCTGTCGCCGATATCCTGGTTGCGCGTCATCCCAACGTGGAAGTCGAGTGGGTTGTTCTTACCGGTATCGACCATGAAGAAGTCGCCGCTAAGATTCTCGCCCTAGTCGCCGCTGGCGAGTCAATTGACGTCGGCTATGCCGCGACTGAAGCCTGCCAGCTCTTCGCCGGCCAAGGCTTGGCCGCGCCGCTGGACGAGCGTGTCACTGGCGATCCCGATCAGGATTTTTGGACTGATTTCTTCTCCGATGTCCATCCCTCGTTGGTGGAAGCGATGATGTACGAGGGCAGCTTGTACGAGCCGCCTCGCGACTTCAATGCCGCCAATATGTACTTCAACACCAACGTGCTGGCTGAAAACGGCTTCGATGTGCCGGGGCCGGGTTGGACCAAGGACGATTTCGTTGAAATCGCGCGCGGCACCACCAAGAAAGATGACAATGGCAATACGGAAGTCTTCGGCTATGCCTGGACCAATCGCCTGTGGGGCAGTTGGATGCCTTGGATCTTTGTTGCCGGCGGCAACCTCTATACCGAGGAACGCGCGCCCGGCGGCGAATGGTGCTGGGACGGCTACTACGAAGGCGACTCGGCTGTCGAAGGCCGCGGCGGCGGTTTCCGCTGGCGCAACCCGATTGCTAACTCGCCGGAGGTTGTTGAGGCTTTGCAATTGGTCGTCGACCTCTGGCAAGAAGGTGTTACGCCCGATATTGAAATGGGCAGCGGCCAGACACTCACCGGCTTCTACTCATCGGGCAAGCTCTGCATGACGCCAGCCGGCGGGTTCTGGGCGGGGCGCCTAGGCAACGAGGGCATGGAAAAGGGCGAATTCGATGTTCAACTTTGGCCCGCTTGGCGCAACCAGAAGCATCAATTCGGCACGGGGGGCCACTGGCTCGCCACTGTTGCGACAGCGCCGGACGAAGCCTGGGAATTCATGAAGGTCGAGGTCAGCCATGAAGGCTTCCAGAGCAGCCAGTTCTTCAACCCGGTGATCATCACGACGCCGTCTCGCCGTTCTTACAGCCAGCAGAATGCCTTCGAAACGACGGGTCCAGCCAATAGCGATGTCTTCTACAGCACCTTGGATGATCATCCGTCTACGTCGCCAATTCCGGCGCCGCCCTGGTCCAACCCGATGACAACCATCTTCACCACCGGGACCAGCAATGCCATGTCCGGCGCGATGAGCCCGCAGGACGCGCTTGACCTGATGCAGCAGGAATTGGAAGATTTGACCGCTCGCCAACCGCAGTATTACGGCGACGAATAGCAAATAGTATCATGTGGAGCTAATACGATTGGTATTGGCTCTACCCCCCTCTTTTGACTGAGGATACGCTATGACAACAGCGAAAATACAAGCCGGCGGCGGGCTATGGCATTGGTTGATGCAGGATACGATGGACGGGCTGCGCCGGCGCCGCGCTATATTGGGCTATCTCTTTCTGCTGCCGACCTTGCTCGGCATATTTATCTTTACGGCTGGCCCAGTGTTTGTCTCATTTGGGCTGAGCTTGTTCCGCTGGAATATCTTTAAGCCGCCGAATTTTGTCGAACTGGCAAATTATGAACGGCTGATTGGCGACGTCCGAATAGCGATCAGCTTTGGCAATACGCTCAAGTTCACCGTGTTGGCAGTGGCGACGCAGGTGTCGATTGGGCTGGTGCTGGCGATGGGCGTGCATCGCATCACCCAAACAGCCATGCGCTATTATTTTCGCACCGCGTTTTTCCTGCCTCTTTTGATGTCCGGCGCGGCGGTCGCTGTCGTCATGGGCTATATTTTTCACAAAGAGTTTGGGCCCCTCAATTATTATCTTGGCTTAATGGGCGTGCAGCAGATACCCTGGAAAACATCGGCTGATTGGGTGCTGATTACGATTGTGATCATGTCGGCTTGGCGCAATCTTGGTTTCACTTTTGTGTTGTTCTTGGGCGGCTTATCCAATATCTCGCGCGAAGTGCTAGACGCGGCCGATGTCGATGGCGCGCAAGGCTTCCGCCGCTTGTGGTCGGTCACCATCCCGCTGTTGAGCCCACAGATATTGTTTGCGGCTGTCACCGGCGTGATTGGCGCGGTTCAGGTATTTGAGGAGCCCTTCATCATGACCAGGGGCGGCCCCGGCAATGCCAGCCGAACGGCGGTGATGGTGCTTTATGAGGCGGCATTCAAGAATATCGAATACGGCTACGGCTCCGCCATTGCTGTGGTGTTGTTCCTTGTCATACTGGCTTTCACGTTGGTGCAAATGTGGATGAGCCGGCGCTGGGTTTTCTATCAATAGGCAATTCCGGGAGATAATTGATGACCGCGAAACTAATCCCCGGCGAGGTTAGCGCGGCGGAACATCGGCTACAGGTTGTCACGTTTGTGGCAGGCAAATATGTGCCAATCTTTATTTTGTTCTTGCTTAGCATCGTCATTATCGCGCCGATGGTTTGGACAGTTTCAACATCACTGCGCAAAGGCTCCGATTCTTTCACCGTCCCGCCGAAATGGCTGCCGACAGATCTGGCGGTTGAAAACTACACGGCAGTCTTCGACAAAGTGCCCTTTGGGCGGCAAATCCTAAACAGCACGCTGATTACCTGGGGCACGGTCGTCGGGCAGTTGATATCAGCCTCGCTAGCGGGATACGCCTTCGCCCGCCTGGATTTCGCGGGGCGGGATCTATTATTCTGGGTGGTGCTGGCGACCATGATGATACCGATTCAGGCGGTGGTGATACCGGTGTTCATCTTCCTCCGCAATATGGGTTTGGTTGATACACTATGGTCGCTGATCTTGCCCGCCGTGCCGACGGCATTTGGCACATTTCTTTTGCGACAGTATTTCCTGACGATCCCGATCGAATTGGAAGAATCGGGTTTGATTGATGGCGCCAATCAATGGCAGCTTTTCTACCGAATTTATTTGCCGCTGGTCAAACCTGGCCTGGCGGTGCTAGCGATACTGAGCTTCAATTTCCACTGGAATGAATTCTTCCGCCCCCTTATCTTTCTCATCGACAACGAAAACTTCCCCATCACGCTTGGGATATTCCAACTGCAGGGCTACATGATGACGGGGTCGATAGCGGTTGTATTGGCTGGGGTAGTGATGTCGCTGGTGCCTGTCATCATTATTTTCTTGCTGGGCCAACGGTACCTCATTGAAGGCATCATGCGCGGCGCGATCAAGGGATAGCGGAATGGCGCCAACACAAGACTGTCGGTGCTGATGAGTGTCTTCTACAAACCGGCGGACGGTTTCCTCGGTGATGTCATCCCCTTTTATTGGGATGGTCTTTATCACGCTTTCTACTTGAAAGCGCCCTTGCCGCCTCTGCGCGACGGCGCGCATCATACGCCTTACGCCCATCTGGCTTCAAAGGATCTCGTGCATTGGGAGGAGCTGCCGCTCGCCATTGAGCCCGGTCCCCCGGGTTCGCCCGACTCGGTAAGTTGCTTCACTGGCGCATGCATCGAGCGGGACGGGACTTTCTATATGTTTTATACCGGCTTCCGCGGTGAGGGTGAACCGCAGACCGTCTGCCTGGCAACCAGCGCAGACCTGACCCACTGGGAAAAAGACCCGCGCAACCCGATCATCGAGGCTGATACCCGTTGGTACGAATCAATCGATTGGCGCGACCCCTTCCCCTTCTGGAATGAGGAAGCGGGCGAATATTGGATGCTGCTCGCGGCGCGTGAAAAAGCGGGACCCGATAATCGGCGCGGCTGCATCGCCTTGATGACATCGCCCGATCTCGAAAGCTGGGAAGTAAAGCCGCCATTCTGGGCGCCAAGGCTCTATTACACGCATGAATGCCCGGATCTGTTCCGCTGGGCTGATTATTGGGTGCTGGTTTATTCGACCTTCAGCGAGCGCAACCTGACGCATTATCGCATCAGCAAATCGCTGGCGGGTCCCTGGCTTGCGCCAGAAAACGACAGCTTTGATGGCCGCGCCTTTTATGCGGCGAAGACAGCCGGCGATGATGAACGGCGTTTCGTCTTCGGCTGGAACCCGACCCGTGAAGGAGAGCGGGATGAGGGCAAGTGGCAGTGGGCTGGGCATATGGTTGTGCACGAGCTGCGCGAATTGACCGCCGCCGGCTTCACGCTAAGCGCGCCATCAGCGCTAGATGATCTATTTCCAAACCGCTATGACCTGCAATTCCGCGCCGAAATTGGCGACTGGCGTGTCGGCTCAGCCGTATATGCGGCTGAAGCGATCGATGCCTTTGCTGCCTGCACACTGGGCGAGATGCCGGCAGCCGCCTTGATAGAGGCAAACATCAGCGCGCAAGCGGGTTCACGAGGCTGTGGTTTGCTGCTGCGCTGCGACACGGCGCTGGAGCGCTATTATCAGATCCGCTGGGAGCCGGGGCGCGGGCGGCTTGTGATTGACCGGTGGCCCCGCCCTGGCGATGAGCCATTCATGCTCGAGCGCGCAATTCCCGGCCCAAGCGCTGATTCATTAGGGCTGAAGATAGTCGTCGAGGGGACGGTTCTGCTTGTGTATATCAATGACGCGCTCGCCCTAAATTGCCGCATGTACAATCATGTGAGGGGTCAATTGGGGCTGTTTGTCTCGGAGGGCGGCGCCGTGTTTGACAATGTGACGATGCGCGGTCTTTCACGGTCCTAGACCTATGAGCGAAGAGAAAGAATTCTTTTCACGCAAGTCTTATCAGCCCGGCTTGGTGTTTCAGCCCAATGTTCATCGGAATATCGCGGCTGGCATCAATAAGCTGGTGGCTGCCATCCGCCCGACATTGGGTCCCACGCCACGCACTGTCGCTGTAACGCGCCTTGATGACGCTCGTAAGACGCCCGAAGTGCTCGATAGCGGCGGTATCATCGCGCGCAAGGTGATCGAAATGAGCCGGCGCGACGAAGATATCGGCGCGATGCTGGCGCGGGCATTGATCTGTAGGCAGCATGAACGGATGGGCGATGGCAGCGCCACAGCGGCGGTATTGCTGCAGGCGATTTACAGCGGCGGCGTCCATTACCTCGCTGCTGGCGGCAACGCGATGCGCTTGCGACATTTTCTCGAACGCGCGCTCGCCGCCGCCTTGGAGGCTTTGGACGAATTGACCGTGCCCGTCTCCGGCAAAGACAAACTGGCGCAGGTGGCTGAAGCGATCTGTCATGACCGTCCATTGGCCAAGCTCTTGGGCGAAATCTTTGACATCATCGGCGCGTATGGCCAGCTTGACGTCCGTAAAGACCACAGCCGCGCGCTGCGCCGCGAATATATCGAAGGCATGTTCTGGAATAGCGGTCTCGTCTCCCGCGATATGATCAGGAACCAGAAGGAATTGCAGACGGTTTACGAAGCGCCCGCCATCGTCATAGCCGATTTTCAGGTCAACGATCCGCGGCACATCATGCCCATGCTCGAGCTAGCGGTACAGCAAAAGGTGGAGAAGCTTTTGCTGGTCGTGGGTGAGCTTTCTGGCGATGCCATCGCTGGGCTGATGATGGCCAATGGCAAGCTGAAGAATTTCCAAGTCATGGCGGTGCGCGGTCCCGGCATGAACCCGGATGACCGGCAGGCAGCAATCGAGGACTTGGCTGTTGTGACCGGCGGCGCCCCCTTGCTGAAGGTGATGGGGCAGAATCTCAAAGACATCAAGCGGGAGAACTTTGGCGGCGCGCGGCGGGCTTGGGCGAGCACACATAGTTTTGGCATCATCGGCGGGCAGGGTGATCCGCGTCAACTGCGGCGGCATGTGGGCAACTTGCAGGCGCGGCATGAACGCGAGGACGACAGTGACCGGCGCGATAAGATTCGAGCGCGAATCGGCAAACTGATGGGCGGCTCAGCCACCTTGTGGATTGGGGGCTTATCCGAGAGCGAGATTGAGGCGCGCAAAGCGTCGGCGGAAGCGACGGCGGATGCGATGCGCGCAGCCGCCAGAGACGGTGTGCTGCCGGGCGGGGGGCTGTCCTTTATGAAGTGTCGCGAGCGTCTGTCGTCGAAGCTGAATGGTGCCGCCGACCCCGATGAACGCGCCGCTTATCGCATCCTCCATGAGGCGCTGACGGAACCGGCGCGCGTGATTTACCAAAACGCGGGTTACGAGCCGGGTGATATTCTGGGGCAGCTCGCCCAGGCGGGCGACGGGCATGAGTTTGACGCGCTTACTGGCTGCCTCTCTGATAATGGCCGCTTGCTGGACGGCGCCGCCATTCAGAAGATGGCTTTGAAAAACGCCGTTATGACAGCGGGCATGGCGCTGACGATTGATGTGCTGGTGCACCATCGGGCGCCTGAAATCGCGCGTGACCCCGGGTAGGGCACAGTTAAATTGAACCGAGACTATACACTGAAATTCTCAACTTCCGATGACGCGGCTTTTGCCTTAGCCTCGTCGCCGGCTTACGAGCGGGATGGCATCTGCTTCGCCGCCTGCGGCTCTGGCTTGTACCGATCGCGAGACGGGGGCCAGAGTTGGGAGCTGCTGCGGACATCGTCCGAGCCGGTGACAACGGCGGTAGCGCTATCACCCACCTTCGCGGAAGACCCTTCGGTCTTCGCGACGGTGAAGGGCGGCGTTTTGCGCTCAAGCGATGGCGGCGATACGTGGTTCACAGCCCGCTTCCCGGCGCCACCGCCGGTATTCTCAAGTTTGGCGCTGTCGCCCAACTTTGAGCGCGATGGCCTTCTGCTGGCGGGCACGATTGAAGACGGCGTCTTCTCGTCGGCGGACCGCGGCGCGCGCTGGGCCGCCTGGAATTTCGGCCTCTTCGACCTCAATGTGCTCTGCCTAGCGCTTTCGCCCAGGTGGACCGACGATGAAACAGCATTTGCCGGGACCGAAACCGGGCTTTACCGCAGCACAAATGGCGGGCGCGCCTGGCGTCATAGCGGCTTCCCGCCGGAGCAGGCGCCAGCGCTCAGCATGGTTTGTTTTGAAGGCGCGCGCCCTGGCTCAACGAGCCTGCTGGTCGGCACTGAAAACAAGGGCTTGCTAGGGTCCTTTGACAATGGCGAATCTTGGGAGCGGCTGGCGGCGGACGCGATAACGGGGGCGGTGAATCAGCTGCATGCGGCGCCGGCTGCGGCTGGCGCACTGTCCTTGTTCGCGCTGCTGGATGATCGCGTCATGCGTTCTGATGATCGCGGGCAGAGCTGGTTCGATCAATTTCATATGGACGGCATACCAACTGCCATGCTTCCGCTCCCCGATGCCCTCTTGCTAGCTGTGCAGGGCGAGGGCATCATACGGCTGCCGCGTGATTAATCTGCATGTGACGGTGGAGCCTGCAATGGAAAACAGCCTATATGAATTTGCCCTTGGTGATTTCAAATGCCTTTCGATTAGCGATGGTAGGCAGCCAATAGACGCTGATCTGCTGCCGACCTTTTTTGCCGGCGCGCCCGCTGATGAATTGTCTGAGGCGCTGCGGCGGCATGGATTATCGCCCGATCGCCACGAGTTGCAATGCAGCCCGCTGCTTATCGACACCGGCGCCGAGCGTGTCCTCATCGATAGCGGCGGCGGCTCTGTCTTTCATCCGCATCTGGGCAAGGTGATTCCCGGCTTGGCGGCAGCCGGTTATCAGCCGAGCGATATCGATACAATTGTTCTCACGCATGGGCACCTCGATCACGTCTGTGGCGGTGTCGGGCAGAACGGCGAGCTGCTTTTCCCGCGGGCGCGTCAAGTGATGGCGCGGGGCGAATGGCAGTACTGGACCGAGGAAACGGATGCCAGGGCAATGGGGGACCATCTTGTCGAGGATGTCGGCTTTGCCCAGGACTGCCTGCGGGCGCTGCGTGATCAAGTGCAATTGATTGAGCCCGGTGACGAGATTGCGCCTGGCATCCGCGCGATCGCAACGCCGGGGCACACGCGGGATCATATTTCGGTGGCGGTCAAATCGGGCGAGAGCCGTCTGCTTTGTGTGGCGGACACAATGGACTTGCCAATCCATATCGAGCGGACGACCTGGCATCCCGCCTGGGACGAGCTGCCGGAGCTGGGCCTGCGGTCGCGGCGTATGCTGCTGCGGCGGGCGGTGGAAGAGAAGGCTCTGATCCATGCTTTTCACTTTCCATTTCCAGGCGTCGGTTATGTACGCGCCGATGGCGCTGGCTGGCGCTTCGAGGCGCTGGCATGATTGCGGGCAGGGGCGCCGTAACGGAGGTCTAATGCGGCTTCAGGATCGGGTGGCGATAATCACCGGCGCGGCATCGGGCATTGGCTTGGCGACTGCGCAGCGCTTCGCAGAAGAAGGAGCGGCTGTTGTCATTGCCGACATCAATCGTAGCGGCGGCGAAGCCTGCGCCGAAGCGATTGGCGCCGCCGGCGGCAAAGCTATCTTTGTCGAAACGGATGTCCGCGCGGAGCCTGATCTGCGCCGCATGGTCGAGGCGGCGGTGGCGACCTATGGCCGGCTGGATATCCTGCACAACAACGCCTTTTGGAACGCGCCTGGCGCCGCGCAAGATGTCACGCAAGACGAATGGCAGAACACGCTGGCAGTGACCTTGACCGCCGTTTGGCAGGGCTCGAAGCTGGCCATACCTCATCTGCTGGAAAGCGGGTCCGGCGTCATCATTAATACGGCTTCCGTGCATAGCATCGTCGGTTTGCCCGGCAGCGCCGCGTATCAGGCGGCAAAAGGCGGCGTGCTATCACTGACGCGAGCCATGTCGCTGGAATTGGCGCCTACGGTGCGGGTGGTCGCCATATTGCCCGGCGCGATCGAGACGCCAGCGACCATGGATACGCCCGCCGACGCGCATGCCAAATTTATCAGCCAAGTGCCGATGGGGCGCATGGGGCAGCCCGAAGAAATTGCCAGCCTGGCCGCTTTTCTCGCATCCGATGAGGCGGGTTATATTACTGGTGCCGGCATCGTCGTTGATGGCGGCTACACAACAAGATAGAGCAGCCATTCAATATGAGAAAAAGTCACTCATTATTCGTCAAGCAGATAGAAGAGAGATTAGGATCGTGAACAAAGACAATAACCTTCCATCGCTTTCAAAGGCGCCACAGTACAAGTTCGCTGATACCTTGCCCGAGCAAGAGGCGCAGCTGGCGGCGAACCCCATGATGGCGCGCTTCGCCGAGTCGCGCCGTGCTTTGGCGAGCGACCCGCATCGCCCGCTGTATCATTTTGTCAGCCCGGAAAGCACGCTGAATGACCCGAATGGCTTGTCGTTCTGGCAGGGGCGCTGGCATCTGTTTTATCAGGGTTATCCGCCGGAAGACGCTAGGCGTGTGCATTGGGGGCATGCAGTCAGTGATGATCTGATCCATTGGCGCGATCTGCCTTACGCGATTTACCCCTTTCAGGAAGAAAGCTGTTATTCGGGGACGGCGCTGGTTGAGGACGACCGCGTTATCGCGATGTATCACGGAACGAAATTGGGCAATATGGTCGCCACTTCATCCGATCCGCTCCTGCTCAATTGGGAAAAAGTGGGCGACGGCGCCGTCATCTCGCTGGCAAAATCTGACGCGGAGCCTTTGCCCTACACCGTTTTTGATCCTTGCATTTGGCGGAAGGGCGATCACTACTACGCGCTCTCGGGTGGCTGGCTGCCCAAGGGACCAGCCAAGAAATCGATGCGGGCCAACTTCTTATTCCGCTCCAGCGACCTGGCGCAATGGGAATACCTGCATCCCTTCATCGAAGATGACTTTTACACGGTGGTCAATGATGACGGCGCCTGCCCTTATTTCTGGCCCATTGGCGCTGACAAGCACATCTTCCTCATGTACAGCCACATGACGGGCGGGCAATATCTGCTGGGCGATTACGACCGGGCGCGCGACAAATTTGTGGTCACCGATGGCGGTTTGTTCAACTTTGGTCCATCGACGCCTTCAGGTGTGCACGCGCCATCAGCGGCGCCAGATGGCAAGGGAGGCGTGGTTGTCATTTTCAACATGAATCAGGGCATGCCAACGCGGGGCTGGAACCAAATCATGACATTGCCGCGCCGGCTCACGCTGGATGAGGACGACCGCCTGCTGCAGCAGCCGGCCGGCGACATTGAGGCGCTCCGTTATGATCATCAGCATGTCGGCGCGCTGACGCTGCCGGCGAACGAAGAAATTGTGCTGGACGATATTCGTGGCAGCGCGATGGAACTGGCGCTGGAGATTGACGCGGCCGCTGCGCCTTTGGTCGAGTTGAATGTCTTACGCTCGCCGAATCGGGAAGAATTCACGCGCATCGCTTTCTTCAAGCATCGCGGCAATCGCTACCGGCAGCGCCTATCGAAGACGCTAGCGATGAATGCCAGCTCGGCGGCGATGGCGTCGCTGCCACAGCGTTATGAGAGCTTGATTTCCATCGACACATCCTACAGCTCAAGGCTGCCGGAAGCGCTCTCGCGCGCGCCGGAAACCGCGCCGCTGTTTCTCGCGGATGATGAGCCGCTGCAATTGCGCGTCTTCATTGATCGCAGTGTGGTAGAAGTCTACGCCAACGGCAAGCAATGCGTCGCGGTGCGCGTCTATCCCGCGCGGGCAGACAGCGTCGGCGTCTCGCTGCGGGCGCAAGGGCAGGCGGCGCAGCTCAAGCGGCTTGATGCCTGGCAGATGCGCAGCATTTGGGAATAAGGCGGAGAAAGACTTGAGCCATGTCGATCATCGCCCCCTTTGTCACCGAAGTTGACTTCGCGAGCGGCGCATTTTCAGCGCCGGATTACATCATCCAGCGCAAGTTGAGCGATATGGCGACCATGTACGCCGATGAAGAGGCGGCGCAGCGAATACTGACGGAAGAAGGCGACCGCCTGATCTACGAAGTGCAGGGCGTCGAGCTGCCGGTTGAAGAGGGGCAGATCCCGCATTGCAGCACGCGGATTCTGCCAGGGCGCATCGGCGACGAGTATCACATGACCAAGGGCCACTACCACGCGCGGCGCGAGCAGGGCGAGGTTTACTTTGGCTTATCGGGGCGGGGCTGCCTAGTCATGCAGACCGAAACGGGCGAGACCAGCGTGCAGGATATGCTTGCCGGCAGCGCCGCCTATGTGCCGCCATTCTGGGCGCATCGCACGGTCAACGTGGGTGATGAAGACTTCGTTTTCTTCTCGGTCTGGGAAGCGCGGGCCGGTCATGACTATGGTACGATCGAGCGCGATGGCTTCCGCAAATTGCTGCTGCTGCGGGATGGGCGGCCGACGGTGGTGGACAATCCGAAGGCGGGGCAAGCCTATCAAAAATAAAACAAAACTACAGCGGACGCAGAAGTAAGTGCACGTAAGTAATGAAAATAAAGATTGGTTTTACTTCTGTGTTCTCAGTAGTGAAAAATTTGCCTAGCTGACGCGGGAAACCGACATGACCCAGCCCAATATCATCCTCATCATCACCGACCAGCAGCGCTACGACACCATCAACGCGCTCGGCTTCCCTTATATGGACACACCTAATCTTGACCGCCTTGTCAACGAGGGCTTCAGCTTCGATAACTGCCACATCACCGCGCCCTCATGCGCGCCAGCGAGAGCCAGCCTATTCACCGGCTATTACCCCCATGTCACCGGTATCATGCGCAATGGTGACCGCTGGCGGCATTCCTGGGTGGAGGATTTGAACGCAGCCGGCTATCACTGTGTCAACATCGGCAAGATGCACAGCAACCCTTTCGAGACGCCGCTGGGCTTCCACGAGCGATATGTGGTGGAGAACAAAGACCGCTACTTGCAGGGGCGCTATTACTTCGATGAATGGGACAAGGCGCTGCAGGCTCGTGGTCTGGTCAAACAGCAGCGCGAGCTGTATCGGCAGCGGGCTGATTATCGCGAGCGCATGGGCGCCTTCAGCTGGGACCTGCCGCCTGAGACGCATTCGGACAACTTTGTCGGCGGGCTGGCGCAATGGTGGCTGAATACCTACCCTAAATCCGAGCCGCTTTTCTTGCAGATCGGCTTTCCCGGCCCGCACCCGCCCTACGATCCGACGCCGGATGCCGCCGCCGAGTACATCGACCGCGAGCTGCCGCTGCCAAATGCGACGCGGGCTGAGCTTGACGGGCAGCCGCCCCCATATCAGCGCTACCGCCAGCATAATACTGAGGTGGATCACGATTCGGTAGTGCACTTGCTGGAGCCGTCGCGATTGCAGCTGCAGCGCCTGCGCGCTTACTACGCCGCCAATGTCAGCATGATTGACAAGCAGGTTGGGCAAATCATGCAGGCGCTGGAGACGCGCGGCTACCTGGAGAATAGCATCGTCATCTTCACTAGCGATCACGGTGATTGTCTGGGGGATCATGGCCAGATTCAGAAGTGGACGATGTACGACATCATCACACGGGTACCAGCCATATTCTGGGCGCCGGGGCGTTTCGCTGCTGGCAAGCGCGTCGGCGAGCTATGTCAATGGATGGATATTGGCGCCACGATCCTCGAGCTGGCTGGCTTGCGCCCCCCCGAGTCGATGCAGGCGCGCTCGCTGCGGCCGGCGCTGGCGGGCGAGGCTTGGCGCGGGCGCGACTATGTCTTCGCCGAGCACCCGGCCGATGGCAATTACGAAGGTCCTTATCAGACGATGATCCGCAGCGAGCGCTTCAAGCTAGTGCATTTCGCGGCTGAGGAATATGGGCTGCTCTTCGACCTTGAGGCTGACTCGCAAGAAGTTGACAACCGCTGGGATGATGAGAGACTGGCTGGGATAAAGCGGGCGCTCTTGCAGGCGCTGCTCAACTGGCGGCTGGAGAGCACGATTCAAACACAGGACCTGTTTCAAGATCATCGCTGAGCCAGCATAAAATGTTCCACATCAGCGCGGGATTTGGCGCCGGCCATAGGACCCTTCTCGGTAACGGCGAGCGCGCCGCAGGCATTTGCCAGCCGAGCCGCTTCAAAGACGGTCTTTCCTTCGAGCAAGCCGGTGATAAAGGCAGCGTCAAAACAATCGCCGGCGCCAGTGGGGTCAAGCTCATCAACCGCGAAGCCCGGCACATCGAGTGAGCCGTCGGCTGTGTAAACGCTGCAGCCGTCTGCCCCGCGCGTGACGACGATATGGCGGCTGGGGCGCGCTTGCAGTAGCTGATCAATTGCCTCAGCGGCGGTGCCTGCGGGCTCGAGTTGCAATAGTTCAGCCTCCGTCGGCAAGAAGATGTCGGCGGCGGCGATGAAAGGGGCGAAGGCGCTGCGAGCTGTTTCTGGCGCTAGCAACTCTGGGCGCAGGTTGGGGTCGAAGCTGACCAGCGCGCCGGCGTCCACAGCCAGCCGCAATGCTTCACGCCCAACGGCGAGCGCGGCATCGCTCATCGAGAGCGTCGAGCCCATGATATGAAAACAGCGCAGCCCGTCGAAGAATGCCGGCTCGAGCATGTCACTGTTGATGATGCCGCCAGCGCCCAGGCTGAAGACGAAATCGCGCGAACCATCGCTCTTATAGGCGACGAAAGCGACGCCGGTTGTCTGGTCTGCCAGTTGACGAAGCCCATCGGTAGCGACTCCGTCCGCCTGAAGCTGAGCCAGCAGACAGTCGCCGAAAGCGTCCAAGCCGACCGAGCCAATGGCGGCTGCCTTCAAGCCCAGGCGAGCTGCCTGCACCGCGAAAATGAAGGGCGCGCCACTGGGGTAGGGTCCGACGAAGGGACCGGCTTGGTCCAGCGGCTGGTCGATATCGGCCCGCATGACCTCGACCAGCGCTTCACCGAGGGTGAGGATATCGAGCGGCATGGCTGGCGCGCGCTTCTTTCAGCGCTTAGTTGGCTTGCGCATAGATATGGCGGGCGCGATCCCATTCTCTTTGCACACTGGGACCTATATCCCAATTGTGGCCCAGCGCGAAGAAATCATCGATCCGACTGCGGGGATATTGAGTCGAAGGGCTAATCTGCTGCAGCGAGTTAATGGCCACCTGATCACAAATGGCTTCTTCGGCGATATTTTCGAGGTCGTGGGTGTGGACGCCGGCGAAGGATCGGTGAACATGACAGGTCTCGTGGATGATGACAGCGGCTGCGTAGCTAACGTTGCCCCATATCGGCATATTAAAAGATTTGTGCAGCGTGCCGTAGCCGGTTTTGCCCGGGGATTCGCGTATCTTCTGTATGATGCCGAGGACGTAGGCGTACCACTCGGGCGCGGTGCCTTTGATGAGTTGCATTGCCCGCCGGTGCTCGGCGATAAATTCTGGCGAGCCCTCGAGGATCACGCCATCGAATAGCTCTTGAATAGGCGCATTACACCAGCCATTGTTATCCGCATAAACCCAGCGCGCCATGATGAAGTCAAACTCGAAAGTGCAATTCCAACCCAGCGCGCAGCAGCTGTCAATGCCGCTCTGTGTACTTGGTGATGCGGTACACTGGTTATTCTGATAAGCGTGATAGCCGTTAATCCATTCTTGGTTGGTATTGCATTGCCAGCCGGCGAAGCAGCAATTGTCTACCTGGCCCGCCGCGTTGCTCGTCGGCTGCGCGGGGCTGGTGGCTGGCGTCTGCGCCGGCGGGGCGCATTGCCCATTGTGGTAGGCGTGATAGCCGTTAATCCATTCCAGGTCATTAGTGCATTGCCAGCCGGCGAAGCAGCAATTATCGATTTGCGCGGGCGCGATACTTGCGCTTTGGGAAGTTGCTTGTGGCTGCGCCGGCGCGCTGCATTGCCCATGTTGGAAGGCATAGAAGCCATCGACCCAGTCCTTGTCGCTATTGCATTGCCAACCAGCAAAACAGCAATTGTCAACCTGAGCCGCAGCGGTGGCGCATAGGCAAATAAAGGCTATTATGAAGACGGATAGCTTTAGCTTCATTGCGTTGACCTCATTGGTGAATTTCTTGTTTGCGTTGATATTATGCTAAGCGCCGATTATAACACGCGAACAGGCAGGGGACCGCTAGGGCAATCGCGTCAAATCGATAGTCACCCCGAGGACACAGAAGCAGACCCCAATAAGTAATAAAAATCGAAGGAAAACAGTATGGCAAATGACAAACTCAGAATCGGGATTGTGGGCATTGGCAATATGGGCAAGACGCATGTGAAACATGTTATTGACTTGCCGCAGACAGAACTCGCCGCCGTTTGCGATGGCAAAGCGGAACGCTTCGAGCGCGCCTTCGCCAGCGATCAACTGCCCCCAGCCGCTGCATCAACCGGGGACAAGAATGAATCGGCTGCTGCGATTGCTGCCCCAGCGGCGCCCGAAACCGAGGTCCAGCAAGCAGCGTATCATACCGACTATGCCGCGCGCCTCGCCGCTACCCCGCAATTCACCGATTACGAAGACATGCTAGACGCGGTCCCGCTGGATGGCGTGATCATCGCAACGCCACATTACGATCACCCCGATATGAGCTTGCGCGCCTTTGAACGTGGCATCCACGTCTTGGTCGAAAAGCCGATTGCGGTGCACGTCAGAGAAGCACAGCGCATGGTCGATGGCTATCGCGCCGCCCAAGCGACCTATCCCGACCTGGTTTTCGCCGCCATGTTCATGCAGCGCACCTGGGGGCATTGGCGCAAAATCAAGTCGATGATCGCCGCTGGGGAGTTGGGCCGGCTCATTCGCTGCAGCTGGCTCATCACCGATTGGTTTCGCACGCAGAGCTATTATGACAGTGGCGGCTGGCGCGCGTCCTGGAGTGGTGAAGGCGGTGGCGTGTTGATGAACCAATGCCCGCATAATCTGGACCTGTATCAGTGGATCGTGGGCATGCCGGCGCGGGCGCATGGCTTCGTTAGCTTTGGCAAGCATCATCAAATCGAGGTCGAGGATGAGGTGACCGCCTATTTCGAGCACGAGAGCGGCTTGGTCGGCCATTTCATCACCACGACCGGCGAATCGCCCGGCACCAACCGGCTGGAAATCGTGGGCGAAAATGGCAAGCTGGTCTACGAGGCTGGCGAGCTGCTTTTCTTCCGCAATGCCTGGTCTTCAATTAAACAGATACGTGAGTCAGAAGCTGGTTTCGAGGCGGTGCCACATACCCGCGAGCTGATCGCCTACCCGCCCAATACCACGCACGGGCACGAACTTATCATCGAGAATTTCGCCGACGCCATCATGAACGGGGCAGATTTGATCGCGCCGGCCGAAGAAGGGCTGAATTCGGTCGCGATTAACAACGCGATCATCTTGTCGGCACACCAACGTCAAATGGTCGAGCTGCCCTTTGATGCTGAGGAATTCGCCGCCCTGCTCGAAAAATATATCGCTGAACCGCCCGCATAAGCAACTCATCGCCCATCTATCACTCTCGGTCACTCTCGGTGGGAAGAGAGCAAGTTTTCGGGGCGCCTGCGCCACGCAGTGTGAAAGGATTAGGAGCCAAAAATGACACAGATCGCCGCGCAGCTTTACACCATACGCGATTTCACCAAGACGCTTGAGGGCTTCGCCGCAAGCATGGCGAAGATCCGCCAGATTGGTTATCAGGCGGTGCAGGTATCGGCGGTTGGCGACATTGCCGATGCCGATGTCAAGCGCATCTGCGATGAAAATGGCTTGACCATCTGCAATACGCACGTTTCATTTGACTTGCTGCGGAGCGACCCCGCTGCTGTGATCGAGCAGCATAAGCTTTGGGGCGCGCGTCACGTGGCGATTGGCAGCATGCCGGCCGACTATCGCCAGAGCGAAGCTGGTTTCAAGCGATTCGCCGAGATCGCCAATGGCATCGGTGAACGGCTCTACGGCGCCGGGCTCAGTTTCAGCTACCACAACCATAGCTTCGAGTTCCTTCGCTTTGGCGCGCGCAGCGGCTTGGAACTTATCTTTGACGAGACTGATGCGCGTTATGTGCAGGCTGAGCTTGATACATATTGGGTGCAGCACGGCGGCGCTGACCCGGTGCTTTGGATCGAGAAGATGCAGGATCGGATGCCGGTTGTCCATTTGAAGGACATGGTCATGCTGCCGACTGATGCTGGCGGGCGCCCGGTACAGGCAATGGCGGAGGTGGGCGAGGGCAATATGAACTTTGTTGGCATTCTGGACGCGTGCCGACGCATCGGCGTCGAATGGTACGCGGTGGAACAAGATATATGCCAGCGCGATCCTTTCGAGAGCCTGGCAATTAGCTATCAGAATCTGCGGGCGCTGGGATTGTCCTAATAGCCAAGCTCCTTTGTGGGACGCTTACATGAGCGCCCTGGCATCGGTGCCAGCGCGCTCGGGCTGCCTTATGCAATATCCAATTACAGCTTGCCAGCTGTTGCTAGCCGCCAGCGGCGCGCGCGGCGCCCTCGCCCACAGTAATCGATTCCTGGCCGGTCAACTCGGCGAGGATATTGGCGCTGACCCACAGGCTTTCAATTTCGAGGGTGTTCTTAATGCGCATGACGCGCGCATTGGCGCATTGTGACGGGTCGCTGCGGAAGGCGTCATAGAGGGCGGCGCGGATGGTCTCCTCATCGCTTTCAAAGACCAGGGGCATATAACAGCGTTTCAGAAATCCACTCGTGAACATATTCTTCATCGTGATGGGGAAGTCGATTTTGTCGAAGAGCGTCTTCGACATGAAGTCGGCTACACCGTAAGCGGTCGCGTTGCCATGTGACTCGGGCGTGAGATCGAGAACGGCGATACGCTTGATCCGCGGCGACTCCGGCTCCGGCTCGCCTTCGACCAGCCAGCGACCGATGATATTGGTATCCATGCCGGCGCCGCTGATATTTTTGCCCATCTCATCGATGATCAGCACATCAATATCTTCCACTGGCAGGCGCGGCATCAACTCGCGGGAAAGCTGTAGCAGGTTTTGGTCCCCTTCGACGATCGTGCGCTTGGTGAAGCCTTCGAGATGAGCGACCGCGTGATAGCCATCTTCGACGACGCCGAAGCCAGCCACAAAATTGATTTGCTCCATGAGATGCAGAGCGATGATTGGCATATAATCGCGCAAGCCGACCGTGGCTTGCTGATGAATGGTGCGGGCGCCGGTCTCTTTGCCCAAGCCGACCGCCAGCATTTTGAGCAGCCCACTCTCGTGCGGTCCATGGAAATCAGTATGGACTTTGGTTCGGTTGGTGATGATCAGCCCATCGGCTTGGTAGACATTCTTGTCGATGTAAGCGGGCAAGCCCGTGCTCGTCTGGCCCGTATCAACCACTTCCATGGTCGCCTGGATGGGGCAGCCCATCGTCGCCTCGTTGATGCCCAAGCCGTCAAGCACTTCGATTTGCCCGGCGGGTGTGGCGCCGCCGTGGCTGCCCATGGCTGGCACGATGAATGGGTCACCGCCCGATTCCTTGACCAGCGCCACCAGCTTAGCGGCGATCTTATCGATGCTGGCGACGCCGCGGCTGCCGAAGCCAAGGGCGATGCGCTTGCCCTTGACCGCTTCCGCCAGCTCCAGCCGCTCCCAGTCGGCGGCGAGCGTCGCTTCAATATCGACAGGATCGCCCTTGGGCAATGCCTGCTTAACGGGATAAAGAGTTGGAATCTTCACATTTTCCATGGCTCAGCTCATTCTGCTTGGGTTCTTAAGTTGGCCTGTATTGTAACGACTTCGCGGGTGCTTGGTAAGGGGACTGTCATTTGAGTGCCTGGTAGATTTTTATTCCTGTCAACTTCGCCTCCTGGGCTAGAAAATACCTGCGTCAGTTGCGCTTATGTGGATTAAGAATCTGTAACCTGTAAGGTTGTCGGTGGCTGCGCACTTAATGTAGGCTCGACTGGCAAGCCGAAATCTGCCAACCGCTGCTGCGCGATATTGATGTACTCGGGCGAGATATCGATGCCGATGAAGCGGCGGTTGTTGAGGAGCGCCATCTTGCCCGTCGTGCCGGAGCCGCACATGGGGTCCAGCACCAAGTCACCCGGATTGCTCCAGGAGAGAATGTGGTCCTCAGCCAGTTTTTCCGGGAATACCGCCGGGTGCTGGAAGGCGATCTTGTCCCTGGTTGTGCCGCCTAAGCCGACCGCGTAAGACCAGATATTGGTGCGCGTCTTTTCCTTCTTGAGTTCGCCCAGTTTCTTTTTGTTGATGCCATCGGGCAGCTTGTTATGGGTCAGCATCTCGTAACCGTGGCGCTGCGTTGGCACTTTGAGCGGATTGAAGGTTTTCGGCTTGCCCTTGGATAAAACAAACATCATTTCGTAGGCGTTGGTGTAGGCATTGCTGCGCGTGAAAGGTGTATTCTTCTTTTGATAAATCATTATATCGTGGGCGGAAAAGCCGATTTCCTGAAAGTAGAGGGCTTGGCGAAAGGAGGTCAGGCTGCGTCCCCCTTTTATGCGGTCGCCCACTACCCACACTACAACGCCGCCCTCCGCCGTAACGCGATAAAGTTCGTCAGCGATTTCTTCAAATGGGAATTCATATCCATGATAGTCGCGTAACTTGTCATAAGGTGGAGATGTTACCGTCAACTGAACCATATCGCGGGACCAGCTGCGCAGGATGTCAACGCAGTTGCCAACGATCAGACGTCCCTGTTGGCTTGTGCTGTCATTGGATATCGTGTCGGCGGCAGGGGATGTCGCAGCTTTGGCTATTGTATCCTGCCTATGTGTCAATTGAAGCATGCTTCATGCTCGCCCGTCTGTGGTGGCTTGCGATTTCGAAAATCAGTTTAGGAAAACGGCATGTATCCATTTGGCTAATCTATAGCCGAATATGGGCTGTATTGTAGCAAATATATTCCAATTTTAGGCAAAGTAAGTGAAGTATGTGGGAGTGGTGAATGCGAGGATATGCAGACCGAAATTCTGTGTATGGATAACCTAGATGTAGGGGCGACACTTGTGTCGCCCACAGTTGCAGAAGCAGGTTTTGGGCGATCCAAGGATCGCCCCTACGACTCAGCACAAGCAAGCCTTATATCAATAATTCACCACTCCCAAGTATGTGTCTTCTTTGTGTCCTTCGCGTCTTTGTGGCGAAGTTAGAACGAGGCAATTGGATTTCCTCCGAATTCGATATATGTCTGTTTGGAAGGGGAGTGTCTAATTTTGTGGCTATAGAGTGCAGCTCCGACTCACGATTTGCTAGTAATGCTCCCCTCCCTGATTCATCGGGGAGGGGCTGGGGGTGAGGTTTGAAATGGGCATATCCACGATATTCGCCACTCCCTTTGGAAGCCTGCTTTGTTGAGGCTCGGCAAACATGCTAGAATCGCGGGGCGATGATAGCCGAACCGAGGGCAGAAGATGAGCGAGCGCAAAGCAATTCTGCTGGATGGCGGGATGGGGCAGGAAATCTACAATCGCGGTGGCAAGGCTGGCTATGGCGAGTGGGCGACGGCGGCACTGTACGAAGACCCGCAGCTGGTGCGCGATATTCACCTGGATTACATTCAAGCTGGTGCCGATGTCATCACCACCAACACCTATGCCACGACGCGGGTGCGCCTGGGGCATGTCGGCTTAGAAGATAACTTTGAGACCCTGGTGCGGACGGCGGGCAAATTGGCGGCTCAAGCGCGCGAGCAAGCGGGGCGCGCCGAAGTTAAGATTGCCACCAGCCTATCACCGCTGGAAGCGAGCTACGCCAGCGAATTCGAGCTGTCTTACGCCGAGACTCGTGCGCAATTCGGGGAGCTAATGGACTTGCTGGATCCCTATGTGGACATATTCCTTGGCGAAACGCTTTCCACCAGCTTTGAGGCGCGCGCTTTCCTCGAAGCGGCGCAAGGGCGCGGCAAGACTATCTGGCTGGCGCTGACGCTGGCGGATCATGGCCGCACTGACCTGCGCGGCGGGGAAAAGCTGGACGATGTCATCGCCCTGGCACGTGATTATGCGCCGGCTGCGCTCTTGATCAATTGCTGCACACCCGACAGCGTAAACGCAGCGCTGCCGATTCTGCAAAGAGGCGGGTTGCCCTTCGGCGCTTATGCCAACGGTTTCGTCGAAATACCAGCCACCTGGGCGGAGCGCGGGGGCGCCACGCAGTTGGAGACGCGTACCGACTTGTCGCCGGCGGTTTACGCGGCGGATGCAGCGCGCTGGATCGCCGGGGGCGCGGCCGTCGTGGGTGGCTGCTGCGAGACGGGTCCGGCTCATATTGCGCGGCTGCGTCAACTGATTGACAGCGGAAAATAGAATGGCGGTTGAAGCAATGAGTAATCGAACTGCGGTTATCACTGGCGCTGGGCAAGGCACGGGGCGCGCCATCGCGCTGCGGCTGGCTCGCTCTGGGCTGCGCTGTTGGCTGATAGGGCGGACGGCGAGCAAGCTGAATGGCGTGGTGGCAGAGATCGCGGCGGCCGGTGGCGAGGCAAGCGCGCAGGCGCTGGATGTGACTGATGACGCGGCAGTGGCTGATTTCGGCGCGGCATTGGGCGAAAGCGCCATCGACATTCTCGTGAATTGCGCTGGCGACTGGCTCATCTCGCCAATTGACGATACGAGCAGCAAGCAACTCGATCATATCCTGCGGGTGAATTTGCGCGCGCCCTACATCTTGTCTCGTACGCTGCTGCCAAATCTGCGCCGTAGCGACAACGCCAGCATCATCAACATTGGCTCTCTGGTGACTGCGATTTCGGTGCCGCAGGTAAGCGCCTATACCGCGGCCAAGGTGGGCTTGCAAGGCTTGACGCGGTCGCTGGCAGCCGAGCTCAAAGTCGATCGGATTCGTGTGGTCATGATCTCGCCGGGACCAGCCGATACGCCGATGCGCGAGGCAGCCTCGCCTGGCATCGACCAATCAATGCTTGTGTCGCCGGCGACGATCGCTGAAATGACGCATACGGTTGTGTCCCTGCCTCGTGGCATCAGCACCAGCGATTTTGTGCTGTATTCGATGGCTTGGGAGTAGGCGGCTGAACGCGGCGCAGCGTCCAAGCCAGTTATACAGCCGCTCGGTGGCAACGATAAGAACAGCCGCGCTCACAGAAGATGACAAGCCTTCTCGTCGCATGAGCGACGCGGTTTATCAAATAAGAGTCGAAAGGGCAGCCTGGTTGGCTGCCCTTAAAGAGTTCGATATCCGCGGGCGGGCGACTCTCACGGTCACGTAGACATTGACCGCCGACACGGGTCGTCAACCGCCATTGTTCGGACAGCCGATTACATATCGTCCGTCATCATGTCGTCCATGCCAATTCCATGGTGGGCGGCCAAGACGGACGGATCGCCATCTTCCGCCAGATTCTCCAGGCCATGACCATAATCCGGCGCGCCTGAAGTGAAGAGGAAGCCATGCTTCTTCATCATCATGCCGTCGTCCATGTGCTCATCATCCATGTCGTCGCCCATGTCATCGTCCGCTATGTCATCATCCATGTCGTCGCCCATGTCATCGTCCGCCATGTCATCGTCCATGTCGTCGTCCGCCATGTCGTCGTGCATCATCATGTCGTCCATCATCATCATGTCGTCAGACGATTGGACAACCCAGAAAACTGGCGTGATGGGCGATGGGTACATAGACATATCGGAGATATTTTCGATGCGGACGGTGATGTCGCCCATGTCGCCGGGGCTCAGCGTAACGGTGACGAGCTCAAGGGCGGTGGGATAGCTTAGGTTATCGTCAAGCTCGCTGGCCAGGCGCACCATGCCGGCACCGGGGGGGCCCGAATTAGGCGCGGTTTGACGCGGCGCTTGAAAATGACCTCTGCCAATCGGCTCATTGCGTTCGCTGCCGAGATCCCAATAGTAGACCTGGTCGCTGACGTCGCCGCTGACCGGCGCGCCCATGTCGTAGAGGGCGATGCCATATTCATTCGGCGCTAAGAAGCCATCGTTGGATTGGGCGAGCATGGTGGCAAAGCTTAGGGTGTCGCCATCGTGGGCGTGGATGACAAATTCATAAGCGTCGCCGGGGAATGCAGGGGCGGGAGCTTCAGCGCCAACTGGCACAGCCGCCACGCCGCCCTCTGAATAAGGAAAGCCCATCGACATATCGCCGTCATGATTGTCGGCTAAGACGCTGCCGCTACCTATCAGCAGCAGCAAAGCAAATAGAAGAATTGATTTACGCATTTTGAACGCTCCTAAACTTGTTAGCAAGGCAGGTGATCCTGCGACTCAAGTATACATCTGGCCGCTTGCCTTTGGCTTAAGAAAGCATTACGCATCGATAAAAGCCAGGCTGAGGCAGAAAGACTGATTGTGGGACGCCGGCCGCAGGCCGACGCTTGAGCGCCTCATGGCTGCCAGATCGTCGCTTCGATGAAGCGCTCGCCATCACCATCGGGGCGATCATTGATGTAATAGGCGACAAGCGCCGAATTGTCATCGAATACGGCGGCGCGCGGGTAGCCCATATCGCCATTGGCGCCGCCAGCCCGCAGGACGATTTCGCCGCTCCAGCTGAAGCCCCCGTCGGCGCTGATGCGCCCGCAGATGCTGAAGGTATCGCGATTGCCATAGAGCAGCAGCAGGCGGCCATCGGCGAGCTGCTTCAAGCAAGGCGGGTTGCCGCTGTGGCCCTGCCGCTGAAACTCGACCGGTCGGTTGAGATAGCGCCAAGACTGCCCGTTGTCATCAGAGGCATAAAGATCGATCCAGCTCGAGCCGCTTGTGCCTTGGCGGCAGCGGCGGGCGCATAAGAGAGAGCCGCTGGTCAATTTCAGCCCGGCCGGCATGATAGCGAAATCGCCTTTGCCTGGTGGCTCGCCGCCAATTTCGGCTAGAAGCTGGAAAGATTGGCAGCCGTCGTCCGTGCCGACGCAGATGACTTTTCCTTCCGCGCCATCGGCTTTGTTGGCGGTGAGGAAGAAGAGTGCCGAATGCTCGCTCTGAATGATGTAGTTGCTGCGGGCGGCGATTCCTTGGCTGCCGAAGAGCGGCAATTGGTACGGTCCATCCCAACTGCGGCCCCGATCGGTTGATTGGTAAAAGAAGGAGAAGACACCGCGCGCCAGCCCAGTGCGTGCCAGCATCAGGGCGGAATCGGGGCGCTGAAAGTTCAATGGCTGGGGCGGGCGGCTCGCGCTTGCTCCGCTCATGACCTCAGCCAGGCGCAAGCCTGGGGCGAGGTGCTCATCAGCGGAGAGCCCGCGCCCGCCTGGACGGTCGCCATGGAAAGCTTCAAGCTGCCAAGTCGCGCCGCGGTCGAGGCTGCGCGCCTGCATATTGATAATTGGCTGGCTTCTGTCTATCGCGTGTCCCCGCTTGGCGCTCTTGTGTGCCCCGACGGTGAAGCCGACAAGGATTTCAGCGCCCCAATGCCACATGCCATAATTGGCGGGCCAGCCGGCGAAGCGCCCCAGCTCGCGGAAGATCGTCGCTTGGCGCATGAATCAAGCCGCTAGCTGGCAGATCATCTGGCGGATTTCGCCCAGGTGATAGGCGCTGTGGGCGATAATGCCGAGCATGGAGGACAATTCCTTGATGCCTTCCCACTGGTCGGCGTCATCGAGGCGCCCCTTGATTCGCTCGTAGGTCACGGTCAAATCGGCGATGCATTTCTCCCATTCCTCATCGCCGAGGCCGCTGACCTCGCCCCAGATTCGATCCCAATTGACATAACTCAGGTCGCGCCCAAGCATGCGGTCTTCCAGCACTTGCAAATAGTAATGGACATGCTCGACATGGGCGGCGATGGTAGCGCAGTTGCCCATGGCTTGGGAGGCTTGCGCGGCTGAGACGCCAGCCAGCGTCTCGAATAGCGATGTGCCTGGGTCGAGGTAGGCGCCTTGGACGTTTTCGAAAGTTTCGGTCAACAAGAAGCGGAAGCCGGTGGCGACTTCAGTGATGGCGATTTGCTTGGGCATGCTTGGCTCCTGTGAGACTTTGCTTATTTCTTGCTGCCGCGAATGGACGGCTCGCGGCTGAGCTTTTGGCGCAGGCTGTCCAGCGGCCCGCCGTCGGCGAGGATGGAATCGGGATGGTGAGGGGTTCGATAATCACTATATCAGGGCGGAGTCCGCCAGATTTGGCAAGCAGTTGCGTACTTTCTGAGCGTAGGACATTTTGCCCCCGCCAAGCCCAGCGCGTCCCGCGAAGCAATTCCGCAATCGCATCATTGATAGTGTGTTCCTTTGTTGCCATGCTCTGCGCCCTTAGACGAAAGGCAATAAAATCCAACTCTATTGTACCTAGTCGAAACACTTGCCAACAGTGATAGCCCGTCTATTATAATTGTGATATGCGCGCAAGACTTCCTTCACAATTGCTGGCTAAACTGAAGCTAAGTCTTTAAGCGGAAGGGATAAAGGACATGGCTGAAAAAATCAAAAAGAATGAGGCGGACTGGCGCCGAGAACTGAGCCCAGCGCAGTACGCTGTCTTGCGGCAAGGCGCTACCGAGCGCCCCTTCACCGGCGAATATGTCAACAGCAAAGCAGCCGGCGTCTATGCCTGCGCCGCCTGCGGGCAGGAGCTCTTCGCCTCGGCTACCAAGTACAATTCGATGAGCGGCTGGCCCAGCTTCTGGGATGTGGTCGATGATGGCAATGTCTCGCTCCAGGAAGATCGCAGCCATGGAATGCGGCGCGTCGAGGTGGTCTGCAACTGCTGTGATTCACATCTGGGCCACGTCTTTGATGACGGTCCCCGGGATAAAACTGGCTTGCGCTATTGTATCAATTCCTGTGCGCTTGATCTGAAGGTAGATCGTTGAGCGCGCCGTTTGTGTAAGGCATGGCAGGCGCGCAATTCACCTATATCTTGTCGTGTACTGCAAACGGTAAGGTCCCTGCCGAATGCTTGAGGAGGGGCTGGGGGTAGGGGGCAATGAACCCGAAGCAGGAACGGCGCGAACATTATCGATACAGCCGCCCGCTCCCGACGCGTTGGCGTGATAACGATGTCTACCACCATATCAACAACGTCATCTACTATGAGTTCTTTGACACCGTAATCAACGGCTATCTAATGGAAGCGGGCGGGCTGGACTTCAGTGCCGGCGAGCAGGTCGGCTTCGCGGTCGAGACGCATTGCCAATTCCTGATGCCGGTGCGCTTTCCCGATGTGGTCGATGCCTGCCTGCGCCTGGGCGAGCTGGGCAATTCGAGCGTGCGCTACGAGATCGGCATCTTCAAGCAGGGCGATGAGGCGCCGGCGGCGGTTGGTTATTTTGTGCACGTGTTTGTGCATCGGCTGACGGGCAAGCCGATGCGGATAGGCGGGCAGCTGCGCGAGGCGATGAAAGCGCTGCGCCGCTAATGCACGCCGAGATAACTCTTGATCGTATCCTCGTCCCGCAGGCACTGATCAGCCGTGCCTTGAAACACCAGCTTGCCTTCGCGCAAGACATAGGCGTAATCGCAGTATTGCAGGATGCGGCGCGCATTCTGCTCGACGACTACCAGTGTGATCCCGGCCGCGCTTAAGGCTTGCAGGCTGCGAAAGACATCAACAGCGATGACCGGCGCCAAGCCCGCGCTGGGCTCATCCAGCAGCATGATCGTGGGTTTGCGCAGCCAAGCGATGCCGATGGCCAGCATCTGATGTTCGCCACCGCTAAGGGTGACGGCGCGCTGGGACAAACGCCGCCCCAGGATGGGGAAGATTTCCAGCAGTTCTTGCAGCGCGGCGGGGCGGTCGGCTTTTGGCTGGATGCCTGCGCCAAGCTGCAGATTCTCTAGGACAGTCAATTCATCGAAGATGTTCTCGCGTTGGGGAACGTAGGCGATGCCGAGGTGCGGGATCGCTTCGGTGGGCGTGCCGATCAGCTCGCGACCATGCAGCTGAATCGAGCCGCCAAAGACCGTGTTTAAACCCATGATCGCTTTCATCAGCGTGCTTTTGCCGGAGCCATTAGGTCCCAGCAAGGCGCTGAATTGCCGTTCGGCGAAAGCCAGGCTGAGGTCCTGGAGGATTTCCAGCTTGCCGTAGCCGGCGGTGAGATGGTCGACCCTAATCATTGTCAAGTTATCCTTAGAAGCGCCAGCGGCAAATTTGTCGGTGTAGGGGCTACTTATCAGGTCGCTTGGTCGTCGGCTTGTGGTCACGGGCGGAACAATGGCTCGCCCCGGCACAACTCGCAGAGATATTCGGCTTTGGTCTTGTCGGCCGCTCAATCCCCAAAATAGACCTCGCGCACAGTGGCGTCGGTAGCGATTTCTTCAACCCGTCCTTCAGCCAGCAGATTGCCCAAGTGCATGACGTAAACGTAATCGGCGAAATCAAAGAGGATCTCCAGCCGATGCTCCACAATGAGGAAGGTGATGCCATGATCATCGCGCAGGCGGGCGATTTGCTGGAAGATCTCGTATGCCAGCTTTGGCGCGACGCCGGCGGTCGGCTCGTCCAAGAGCAGGAGCTTCGGCTCGCCCATCAGGCAGCGGGCGATCTCCATCAGTTTCATTTGCCCGCCGGAGAGATCCGATGCCAGCGTGTCATAATGCTGCAGAAGCTGCACCTGCTCCAGCACGCTGACAGCCGCTTCAGCCTGCCTGGCTTCATCACGTTGCCAATAGCGGCGCCAAGGCGCGTACCAGGGATGCTCGCCGCGCTGACCCTTGACCGGCAGCAGCACATTATCGAGAACGGTCATTTTGAAGTAGAGCGACGGCTCTTGATAGCCGCGGGCGATTCCCTTTCGAAATACGGCATCGGGCTTGAGATCGCTGATATCGTCGCCGTCGAAGAATACCCGCCCCCCTGTGCGCTCGGTCGAGCCGGCGATTAGGTCGATCAAGGTGCTCTTGCCGGAGCCGTTGGGTCCAATCAAGCCGACGATTGCCCCTTCCGGCACGGCTAGCGAGACATCATCCACCGCGCGCAGCCCACCGAAATCTTTGCGCATGTTCCTGAGCGCTAGCAGGGGCATGTGTTTTCCACCGGCGCGCCTCGCGAAAGTTCACATATAGGGGCTGGCGCGCGAAAGAAGGATAGGTAGGGGCGGCTTATCAGTTCGCCCGAAACAGCCTTTGTATTGTGAACAGGGTCCAGCGAATGGCTCGCCTTGGCATATTTCGGCTTGGGCTTAGAGCAAGGATTCGGCTTGAGGATCATGGCAGGTTTGCCTCACGAGTGATGATGCGCTTGACGACGCTGTGCGCATCCGTCGTCAAGCGGGATTCGGGCAGCAGCCCGCCCGGGCGATAGCGAAGCATCCACAGCAGAATGAGGCCGAAGGCGATAAAGCGCACATAATTGAATTCAATATCGGAGCCGCCCATGTTCAGGATGATGGCGCCGACCTGCGCAACGCGATCCATGATGGCGATAAGCAGGGCACCGAGCAATGCGCCGCGGTTGTTGCCGATGCCGCCGAGCACCACCATCACCCAGACATCAAGCGTCAGGTTGACGACGTAGTCATTGGTGTTGACGAAGCCGGTATTCAAGGCGAAGAGCAAGCCCCCGCAAGCCGCAATCGCGGAGCCGATCAACATAATTTGCGCCCGCGCCAGCGAGATGCCTTTGCCTAGACCGCGCGTCACCTCTTCGTTTTCACGCAAGCCCTTCAACATGCGGCCGAAGGGTGAGCGAACGAGCCGCTCGCTGTATAAGTAAGCGACCAGCGCCAGCGCCAGCACCAGCAGCATAAACAGAAAAGAACTGGCGCCCGCGTCGCGCAGAAAGTAAAAAGGCTGCGCCACGCCGGAGATGCCGTTGTTCGAGCAGATAAGGTCATCAGCGCCGCGGACTAAGATGCGAACAGTCTCGCCCCCCACCAGCAATACCAGCGCCAAGAACCATTCTTCTTTCAGTCTCAATGTAACGTAGGACACGGCGAAACCGACTGCGCCGGCCACTGCGGCTCCTATCACCAAGCTGAGCGCCAGATTGATGAAGCCCGCGACCGGCTGCGCGGCCATGATCTCGGAACGAAGCTGCAGCGCCGCCCCCATTGTCGGTCCGCAGGGGTGGATGACCTCGTGCCCAGCCAGTATTGGGAGCAGCCGCGTATAAGTAATGCCCCCCACGTAGGCGCCGATAGAGACGAACAAGGCTTGCCCAAAGTTCGGCACACCGGCGATGCCATATTCCAGATTTAGGCTGATTGCCATCAAGGCGTAGATGCCGAAGAGTGTCAACACAGCGACAGCCGTCGCGGCGATGTCGATGTTAATCATCGCTGCAGGTCTCCAGCGCGCTTGATTAGATTGGTGAAACCCTGCGGACGCAGCAAGAGAACAGCGATAATGATGATGAAGGGAATCGCCGGCTTAAAGGCGAGATCGAGGCCATAGTTGACATTGAGAAAAAGCATCACCGTGTTTTCTGAAAAGGCGACCACATAGGCGCCCAGGACCGTGCCGGAGAAGCTCGATAATCCGCCAAGAATGGCAGCCGCGAATACGGAGATGATGGCGACCCAACCCATCAATGGGTGCACCGCCGTCTGCAAACCCCAGAGCGCTCCCGCTACGCCAGCCAAGCCGCCGACCAGCAGCCAGGTATAATTTTTGACGCGCTCCACGCGAATGCCAATGACGCGCGCTAGATTGACGTTATTAGCCAGCGCTCGCATTTCGCGCCCGAGCGGCGTCCGGTTTAGCAGCAAGGTGAGGATGATGACCAAGACGACGCTCGTCGGCACGACCCAGGCGAACAAATTGCTCAGTATTAAGTAGCCTTCGCGGAAAAGTATCTGCAGCGGGATGGCAATGCGTAGATCAAAGAGATTGAAGTAATCGGCCATGGTGAACAAGATATAGCGGATGATCAAACCGACGGCGAAGGAGGAGAGGATCAGCGTGTAAAAGGACACATCCCGTCCTTCAAGCGGTTTGAAAACAGCCAGATGGCTGATGAGGGCGGTGAGCGCGCCGACCACGAAAGCGGCGAGTATGATAACGAGGGGGTTAAGCACGCCGGACAAGGAGACGATCAGCGCGGCATAGGCGCCCGCGGTGACGTACTCGGCGTGCGCGAAGTTCGGCAGCTTCATCACGCTGAAGGTCAGGGTGATGCCCAGCGCCATCAGCGCGTAAAGACTGCCGATTTGTACGGTATTGACGAGCGAAGTCGTAAGCAGTGCTGGCGGCATGGCGCTCTCTTATCTCGCTGCCCCTTCCCCCTAGCGCGGTGTTAAGGCGCGCCCACACAGGCGGGAAGGGGAGAAAATCTATGCCGATTGCGATTTCAGTATGCCCCTCCCTCTTTCGGGGTCGCGCCGAGACGGACCCGCCAGGGGAGGGGCTAGGGGCGTGGAAGCCCTAAGCAACCTTACTGGTAGGTGATGCTATCGCTGTTGCCGTCGTAAGTGCCGATCACCTCAAAGGCGGAGCCATCTTCAAGCACTTGGCGGATGCCGTAGCTTGCGATTGCCTGGTCCCCATTTTCGTCGAGGAAGGCTTGTACGGCGGTGCCGATGTAATGGTTGCTGATAAAGGGCAGCATCGACTTAACGGCGGCGCCATCGTTGCCGGCCGCAAGCATGGTGAGCATGGCGATGTTGGCGGCGTCGAAGGCGTAGTTGGTGAAGATGCCGGGTTCTTTATCAAACATGGCGACAAAATCTTCCAGGAAAATCGGCGTGAGCGGTGTGGAATCTGCCGATTGGGAAACCGTCACAAAGTCGGCGTTGGCTAAGGTTTTTGCATGGCCGGGGTCTTCCAGCATTTCATCCGAGGTCATGGATTCGTTGCCCATCCACTGGACCGAGGTCAGGATTGGGTCAATCTGCGCCACCTGGACAAATGCCTCGGCCGCGCCCGGGAAGCAGACGCAGAAGAAACCGGCGTCGCCGCCGAAGCCGGCCAGCGCCGCGCTGACAGCAGCCGCTTCAGCCGAAAGCTCGGTCGATTGGGGCGCATAGCCAAAGGAGGCCACCTCGCCACCGCCGCTAGCTTGGTAATTCTTGATGAACTGTTCATTCATGCCATTGCCAAAGGGGTCATCGACATAAAGCACAGCCATATTCTGGTGGCCCCGTTCCAATGCGATGGAGGCGAAGGCTTTGGACGAGAAGGTATCGGGCGGGTAAATGACGCGGAAGATGTTATCGCCCGGGATAGATGCCGCTGGACCGCTGGAAGCCATGGCAACAATCACAACCCCGTTTTCGTCGGCGAATTGCTTGGCACCCAGAACTTCCGAGGTGGTTAAGGGACCGACAACGACTTGCGCGCCGGTGGTCTGGACGATGGTCTGCAGCGCGCGGGCGGCGCCTTCGGGCGTCTGTTCGGTATCGGCGCTGGCGGTCTCAAAGCGTATGCCAGTGCCGGCCGCGTCCAATTCCGCGTTCATCTGCGCCACCGCCAGGTCGATGCCGCGTTCGAAATCCTGGCCAAAGGTGCCGAAAGAGCCAGTGAAGGGCAGGGCGACGCCGAGCACGTAGGTTTCCATATCGTCTTGCGCCGCCGCGGTTGCGCCGAGCATGATCGACAAGGCAAGAATGAGAATTACAGTGACTAGCTTACTAGACATGTTTTGCTTCCTTTCGTTTATGGTCAAAGTCTAAATGCGCTGCCTCCGCTAGTATAGTCATTGCCAGACGACTGGGCAATGAAAGGCTTGTGGCGGGTAGGGCAATCGTATCAAATTTTTTTCGCCACAAAGACACAGTGTCTACGCGCCCTACGCGACCCTGTGAATCGCCCGCAAATTGAAGGTCGTATTTCACGGGCGACATACACGGTCAGTGTCTACGCGACCCAATGCCGCCCCACCATTTTGTAATTTTAAGTGGCGAACGACGCACAATCATTTTGATGCGATTGCCCTGGGTGGACCGGGGACAGTGCAATCGAACCGCTCCAATGTGAAATGCAGCCGACTACGAAGAATTGTCCGCTGCATTCATTAACGGAAGGACCGCCCGGTTGAATAAGCCCGCGATGCTCATATCACCATCGTGGGCGAATGCGAGCGACGATGGGGGCGCCGCTCGCCTAATGACCAAGCGCTCAGGCAGAATCTCGCAAAGCCACCGTGCCGGCATCGGCTAGCACAAAGGCGATGGATATCACTGCGTCGCTGTCGCTGGGAACAATATCAGCGAAGAACTCCCAAAGCGGCGCGCGCTGTTGCGGTTGCACCGCCCAGGCTAAGGTCACATAATCCAATTGTGTGATTTGGTCCGCGGTCAACTCCAGCAATTGTGTCTCGCCACTGCTATCTATGCCGGCGATGAAAAGCGATTTGCTTCTCGCCTCTTGCCAGTCGGCTGGGCTATCGTGGTGGGCAAACTCCACTTGGCGGACTTGCGGGCTATTTCCTTGCTGCAGGACGGCCAGGCGGGTGATATAAGGCGGCATATCATAATCGCCCGCAATCTCCCCAAACGGCGGCTGAGCGGTCGTGTGGCCGTCGCCCCGATCCGAATACAGCCAGTAATGCCCCCAGGGGCTGGGCCAGTCCGCGCCTTCGTTTGATTCGTAGCTGGCGGTGACCTCGAAGCGCATCAGTTCGCCGCTGCCTTCGGTGAGGGAATCGAGAATCGTAGCGCCGCTGTCTTCTTTCATCGCGTCTAGGGCATCGCCGCCGCTGTCCGTCAGCACATTTTCGGCATCCGCGCCGGCAATCTCAAAGCAAATTAGGGCGCCGGACGCCCTGAGCACGGCATTCACCTCGACGATGGCGAACTCGACGCCGCGCATAAAGTCCGGGTTGTCGCTACCTGGGCTGCTGGGCAATGCCAGCGGGATGCCTGCCACACAGCCCGAATCGCCTTGGGCGCTTACCCCGAGCGCGCCTGCCATGATAAAGATAAGCAGAATCGCCAATACTTTTCTAGTCATCGTTGAATCCTTTTCAATAGATTCCGCCCTCATCTTAAATCCATCGCATTGCGACGCAAGTATAACCAGCAAGCCCTAACCGGGCAAATTGCAGCGCCCTGAAAGCGGGCTTCAACTTAGAGACAGATAAGGCTTGAGCGCCGGGATGACCTGCTCGCCGATGAGGCGGATGCCAGTGGCGGCTTCATTCACGCCATGTGGTGTGCCAAGTTCGACGCGTTGAGCACCAGCCTCATACAGGCGGGCGCATTGTTCGATGATATCGCTTGGGCTGCCAGCAAAGATGAAGCGGTCGAGAATGGCGTCGGGGATGAGCCGCGCCGCTGAGTCTGGCTCGCCAGCGTGGACCTGCGCCTCGACGCGTGACATCAATTCAGGATCGATTGCGATTGTTGTATCCAGCTTCGAGACAATCGGCAGGTAGAGGGCAACTGCTTTGCGCGCCACCCAGCGGGCAGCATTGCGATCGTCATCGACGACCGAGACCGCGCCGATGACGATGTGGACGCCGCCGCGCCGCCGCCCTGCGCGCCTTTCGCCAGCGGCAATGTAATTGGCGATTAACGGTATCACCTCGGGATTGGCAGAACCGCCAAGCTTGACTTCGTCGGCGATTTCGCCAGCTAGCCCAGCCAGTTGCTTGCCCCAGGTGCCAATTTGCAGTGGGATGCGCTGTGCTGGCAGGGGCCAGGGGGCGCGGACGTGGTCGGCAATCTGGTAGACGCGCCCATTCATGCCCGCTGGCTCGCCAGCCAGCAGCTTGCGGATGATAGCGACCGCTTCACGCATCGCCGTGATAGGTGGCGCCAGCTCGCTGATGCCGTGATCAGCCAGCCAACCGCCGCGCACCAGACCAATGTAAATGCCACCGACTGCCAGATCAGCCAAGAGGGCGGTTTGGGCGGCAATGTCGATGGGGTGAACGCGTGATGGCGGGACGCCCGCCGGACCGAGGCGCGCCCGCTGAATATGAGGCGCCATCAGCAAGAGCGGACCATAACTGGGCTGGTAAGGCGCGTCGCAGTAGACAGTCACGGCGTCAAAGGCATATTGGTTTACCAGCTTCGCCAGCGCAATGTAGTCCTGGGCGCGCTTGTCCGTCTGAAAGGCGATGCTTAATTCGCGTTTGTCCATGTACGCCTGTCTTTGGCTATACTCGCAAAGTCGCCAATGATTATAGCACTTGCTGCGGAAGGCAAGCGCCCTGCCATTGCTCTGGGGCGCCTCCCACTTGACCTCGCCCAACCGCTGCGATAATGGTAAGATTATTAAATGAACGTTAAGGTTCTGAATGCGGTGATTTCATGAGCGCTAAATCCGATATGAACATCGCCGAAATGAAAACGGAGCGGAAGCGCCTGGCGACAGCGCGCGGATTGCTAACGCGGGAGCGCAATAAGCTGGCGCGGGAACGTGAGGAATTGCAGGCGCTGGCAGTGGACCTTGAGCGGAGACAAGCTGAGCTGGCGAAAGAGCGCGAGCAGCTGGCTGATGCCGAGCTTCACCTTAAGACGCGCGAATCTCAATTGACGAGCGCGCATGCACAGTTGCGAGAGGCGCAGGCTGAGCTGATGCAGGCTCAAGTCGATTTACGCTCGCTGCGCAAGCGGCTGGCGAAGGCGGAAACTAAGAAAGCGAAGCAAGGCGCCAAGAAGAAAGCGCTCAAGAAGCTGGCGAAGGCGAAAGCCAAGCAGAAAGCCAGGAAAAGAAAAAAGCGCTCCAGGAAAGAGAAACTTAAACAGCGGGAGCGAGCCGCTCAGCAAGAAAAAGAGACGATTGCGGCGCAAGCATAGCCAGCTGACCCGCGACCCTATCTCTGGCAAATCAAGGGAAAATGCCAAGCGGCATGTGAAAGGCGACGACCCAGTTGGGCGCGTCAACAATCTCAGCGATTTTCAAGTCACCAGCAGTGCTGCAGATGCAATATGCCTGGCTCTCGCTCAAGCCCTGATGTGCCACCAGCCACTCGATCATATAGCGAACAGCGTTCTTGGCGTTCTCCATCAGGTCGGGTCCATGGGCGGTGGTGATGTGATAACCGGCGCTGTCGGCGGCGGTCATCGGGCTGGGACGCTGGATTTGCAATTCCCGTATCGATAAATCTTGGCGCAGGTTGAAACGCATGGTGATGGTCATGGGCGACTCAATGCCAGTCCCGCTGACTTCGCCCTGTCCTTGAGCGCTGTGGCAATCGCCGGTCGAGAAGAGCGCCCCTTCCGCCAGCACCGGCAGCCAAAACGTCGCGCCGACGACCAGATCGCGCGTATCCACGTTGCCGCCGTTGATGCGAGGCGGGATGGTATCCAGGCGGCCGGGCTCGGCTGGCGCCACGCCGACGCAGCCGGGGAAAGGCTCGAAAGGCAGGCTGATGTCATTCACGCCGAAATGGCAAGCAGCGCCGTCCAATTCCCAATGATGTATATAAGCGAAATCGAAATCTTCCTGCAGCAAGCCGAAGCCGGGTATATGCCCAGTCCAGCCCCAGCCCTTGTGCTGCATATCGAGTATTTCCACCTCGAGCGCGTCGCCGATAGCGGCGCCCTCGATGGCGATTGACCCGGTCAAAGCGTGAACCTTACTGAAATCGAGATTAGCCAGATCAGCCGCGGTGGAGTCTGGCTCTATTTGCCCGACTGGCTCGGCGCATTCGATCAGGACCGTATCGCCCGGCTCGATCGTCAGCCGCGGGCTGACGGCATTATCCCAGAATGGTTGAGTGACGCTGTCGTCGAGATAGTGTTCGGCCATCGTATGCTCCTGATTTGTTTGATTGCCGCTGTGGCTAAATCACAGCAAGTCGACCGCATCCCACATGCCATTGGCGCGGGCGGCGACGCGGTGGCCCGTCAAGCCCGAGCCATCTTGCTGCGCCAGCATGACAAAGGCGGGCGCCAGCAGGGCCGGGTCTACCCAGTGCCGCTTTTGTTCTTCGGTGTAATTCGAAGCGGACATGGGACTGTTGATCGGGGCGCCGGGGGTGGCGGCATTGACGGCGATGTTGAAGGGCTTGCCTTCGAGCGCCAAGCACTTCATTAAGCCTTCAATGCCATGCTTGCCCGGGTTGTAAGCCACTTCTTCGATGAAGCCTTTGTAGCCCGAGCCGGAGGAGAGATAGACGATGCTGCCGCCGCCGGCATCGATCATCGGCTTCCAGATGGCTTTGCTCAAGATGAATGCAGCCTGCAGGATGATATTGATTTCCTGCTGCCATTGCGCCAATGTGATCTCCAGCATGGAACGTGTGATCAATAGGGCGGCATTGTGGATCAAGACGCGGGGCGTTCCATACTGTGCAAGCACTGTATCAATAGCGGATTGTGTATCGGCGGCGTCGGATAGGTCAACGGTGATGGGCAAGACAGCGCCGCCGTCAGCTCTAAACTCGCTGGCTAGGCGCTGGAGGATGTCGCCGCGAATATCCAGCAGGGCGACTTTCATGCCTTCGTCCAGGTAGGCTTTGGCGATAGCGTAACCTAGCCCTTGCGCCGCGCCGGTGACAACTGCGACTTGCCCAGGTAAGCGCTTGCTCATAGCCCTTGTCCCGAGCCGCGCAATCGCGGATCCAAAAAGTCGCGCATCCAATCCCCGAGAATGTTGAGCGACACGACGGTGAGCATAATCGCCAAGCCCGGGAAAACCGCCAGCCACCAGGAACCGCTCAATAGTTGGTTGCGGCTGTTGGCCAGCATAGCGCCCCAGGTGGGCACACTTTCCGGCACGCCCAGCCCCAGGAAGGAGAGCGACGCTTCGGACAAAATCACGCCGGCGACGTTGAAGGAGGCGATTACAATCAGCGGCGTCAGGATATTGGGCAGGATGGTACGCAGCATAATGCGCCATTCGGTGGCGCCCAAAGCGCGCACCGCTTCCACATATTCGCGCTCGCGCTGCACCAGCGTCTCGGCGCGGGCGATACGCGCGTAGGTCACCCATTGGCCGATACCCAATACGAGAACCAGGTTTAGTACGCCTTCTCCCAGAATCGTCAGCATCATGATGGCGAAGAGGATAAAAGGGTAAGCCAGTTGAATATCGGCCAGGCGCATGATGACATCGTCGGTGCGCCCGCCCAGGTAACCGGCCGTCAAGCCGAGAAGCGTGCCAACGCCGCCGCCCAGACTGACCGCCGCCAAGCCAACGAAGAAGGAAATCCGCGCGCCATAAACCACCCGCGAGAATACATCGCGCCCGGCTGAATCGGTGCCTAGCAGGAACTCAATCTCGCCCTCCCGATCGGTGCTCAGGGGTGGTTTGAGCGTGACGAAGACATCGACGCGGTTCGGGTCCTTGGGCGCTAGCTGCGTAGCGAATAAGGCGCAGAGCGCTATCAAGATCAGGAAGATGACGGCGACAACCGGATAGCGCGCCTTAACCATGCTGGCAGTCGCTCGCTTTAAGAAGGACTGCGGCAGGTACATCTCGTCGAGCTGCTGCTCAAAAGCCGAAATGCGCTTCGCGCGCATCGCCGAGTTTGGCTGCTGTGAGGCGCTCATCAATCGTCACTCATTTGTCACTCATTCCAGCCGGATGCGCGGATCGAGGAAACCATACATGAGATCGGCAATAAGGTTGGCGCCGACGAATAAGAAGGACAGCAAAACGACCGCCGTCAATACCAGTGGCACATCGCGCTGGCTGACCGCATCAAACACCAGGCGCCCGACGCCGGGCCAAGAAAAGACGGTCTCGGTCACGATAACGCCATTCAAAAGAAAAGCGAATTGCAGCGCCAAGACCGTGACAATTGGAATGAGGGCGTTGCGGATGGCGTGGCGGGTCAAGACGACGCGCTCGTTTAAGCCTTTGGCGCGGGCGGTGACGACATAATCTTGCCGCAAAACTTCCAGCACGGCGGAACGAATGAGACGGGAGTTGCGGGAAATCGAATACACCGATACCGCCACCATCGGCATGGCCAAGTAACGGATGGCTTGGGGCAAGTTGGCGAGGGCTTGGTCGATTCTTCCCTCCAACAGCGGCTTGATAAAGGGCACATGCCCTGACACCGGCATCCAGCCCAGCGTGACGCCGAAGAATAAGATTAACATCAAGCCCAGCCAGAAACTTGGCATCGACTGCCCCAGCATGGCACCCAGCATCAAGGTGCCGTCAGCCATGGTGCCGCGGCGCGTCGCCGCTATCACGCCAATCGGGAAGGCCACAATCGTAGAAAAGAGAAAGCCGCCGATCGTCAACTCCAGCGTGGCCGGCATACGCTCCATGACCACGTCGAAGGCGGGCACGCGATGCGCCAGCGAATTGCCGGTATCGCCGCGCGCCAGGTTCACGATAAAGTCCAGATATTGGATGTGAAGCGGGCGGTCAAAACCGAGGCGCTCACGCGCTGCCAGGCGCTCTTCTTTACTGGCCCGCTCGCTGATGTAAAAGAGCGTCGGGTCGCCGGCCAGGTGGATGGACAAGAAAGTCAGAAGCGTGACCCCCAGGATCACCACTACGGTCAAAAGCAGCCGGCGAATGATGTACTTGTGCATGGGTGGCAGCTTCCCCCTCATCCCCCGACCCCTTCCCCCACGGAGGAGGGAAGGGGAGAAAGAAGTCCCTCCCTCTTTATGGGGGAGGGACTTAGGGTGGGGCATCCCCTACATATCGTCCTTCAGCACGGCCGCATAGCCCGTGATGAAGTAATCGGCGCGCGACTGGTATTCGATGCGGTTGCTGACCGCTTCGGTACGCGGACCAGCGAAGAGCATCAGCCAGGGCGGGTCGTTGTAGAACTCTTCCAGCATGGCGATTTCCAGCGCCCGCTCGGCTTCGGGGTCAGCGGTAAGCGAGGGCAGCGTATCCCAGCCATCGCACCATACGTCATTTTTCCAGTGCGTATAGTTGGTCTCCGCCTCTTCGCAGCCAGCGGCATGCCCCGGGATATCCGCCATGTCGTATTGGGCGCTCCACTCACTGCCGCCGGTGCGGCCAAAGTACAGCGGACCAAGGTCATGGACGATCAACTCTTCGCGCCAGTCGCCCGATTCCATGAAAATGGCTTCGGTTTGCACGCCGATATCGCTCAGCATCTGCGCTGTCGCCAAGACCACTTCGGGCGCCGTCGCGCCGGAAAGCCGCCGCGACTTCATCTCCAGCGAGAAACGTACGCCATCATCACCGCGCGGGTAGCCAGCCGCGTCCAGCAATTCCTCGGCTTTGGCCGGGTCATAGGGATAGGGCTCAAGGGTGGGGTGATCGTTGGGCGAGTTGACCAGGCTGGTGGCGCGCTCGCAGGTGGTCAAAAGCAGATTCTCGCAGATGGCGTCGGTGTCAATGGCGTATTGCAAGGCGACGCGCACATCGGTTTCCATGATGGCGTCTGCGCCCAGGCTCGGCGTATCGACGCGGAATGGCGCATCGGGGTTCAGGTTGAAGCCGATGTAGATGCGGGTCGTACCCGGGAAGAAACGCGCTTCGGCTACGCCGGAGTTGCGGATGGCATCAGCCTGCGTGGCCGGGAACTCTTTGTAGATATCGACATTGCCAGTGATGACCTCAGCCACCGCCGTTGACGGCTCGGGGATGAAGCGCCAGACGATCTCGTCAAAGCCCTGGGGCCGCAAATCAAAACCTTCGACCGCGTGCATGCTTATGTATTCGCCCGGCACCCACTCGGTCAGGGAGTAAGGACCGCTGCCGACTACGTTGCGCGTTGCTTCTTCCAGCGTCATGGCTTCGTAGGAATCCTTGCAATGCACCAAGATTTCGGAGTACAGGCCGAGGCGCATGGCGCGGTTCTGCGGCTTTTGGGCGACGATGGTGACATCCAGTTCGCTATCGGCGCGGGCTTCAATAAAGCCGGTCGAGGCGACAACGAAGCCGGCCGAGTTGCCGTCGAAGCCGTTGGCTGGGTCCGCCATGCGGTTGAAGCTGTAGGCGGCGTCTTCCGCTGTCAGCGGCTCGCCATCGTGGCAGGTCAAACCTTCGTGCATGTGGAAGGTCCACTCGGTGCCATCGTCGGAGACAGTGAAGCTGTGCGCCAGGTAGGGGTCAATCGCGCCACTCGCCTGCCCCAGCTCATAAAGCGTGGCGAAGGTGTGCATCATAATGCGGAAGTTGCTGCCGCCGGTCGAGCCGCCGACCTGGGCCGGATCCATCGAGCTCGGCTCGCCGTTTATCGCAATGACGAGAGTGTCCTCGTCCGGCGTCGGCACCGACTGGGCGGCGCTCATAAGCGGCACAAGCCCCAGAACGATGATCAGCAGCAGTGAAAGCAGCAATGGCGTTTTCTTACTCATTTTCTACTCCTAAATCTGTCACTAGCGTTTGACGAAGCCCTCCAAGATTCAGATTTCACGCTCCTTTCTGGCAACAAGCGTCCTTCGCTACGAATATATCCAATTTGGATGGGAAAACCACAAAGTAATCGCCCTTGGTCAAACACGGTAGCGCTCGAGCACAGGCAGCATGCGTTCGACCGCTTCCCGCAAGGTGTCAATGGGCTCGAGCATCGTGATGCGCACATACTCGCGCCAGGCGTCGCCGAATGCGGTTCCCGGGAAGATGAGCACCCGGCCCTCCTTCAGCAGCAGGTAGGATAGCTCGGTCGCGTGGATGCCAGTGGCGGAGCAATCAGCCCAGACGAACAAGCCTCCGCGTGGCTCGCCATAAGCAAAGCCCATGCGATCCAAGCCGTCCAGCAAGACAGCGCGCCGCTCGGTATAAATCCGCAAGTAATCGGCCACGCAGTCTTGCGGTCCGGTCATAGCGGCGAGGCCCGCCCACTGCGATACGGTGGCGACCGGACCCGTGGTTACTTGTTTGATGCGCGCCATCGCATCGATGACGTTGCTAGGCGCCGCCACGTAGCCGCAGCGCCAGCCGGTCATGGCATAGGCTTTGGAGAAGGCGTCGAGCGTGATGGTGCGTTCCGCCATGCCGGGCAGCGAGCCGATGCTGAAGTGTCGCCAGGGCTGGTAGACGATTTTGCCGTATATTTCGTCGACGATGACGATGAGGTTGTGGCGGATGGCGACATCGGCGATAGCGCGCAAGCGGTCTTCGGTGACGATGCCGGCGGTGGGATTGCTAGGCGTTACGATGAGCAATGCCTTGCTCGCCGGTGTTATCGCGGCTTCGACCGCTTCCGCTTCCAGGTTGAAGGCGTCTTCGCGATTGCTAGGCACAGAGACGATGATGCCGCCGGCGCGGCTGATCGCATCATCATAGGAGGTGTAGCGCGGGTCGGGCACGAGGATTTCGTCGCCGGGGTCAATCAGCGCTTGAATTGCCAGGAAGAGGCCCTCTTGCCCGCCGGTTGTGAGCATCACGTTCTCGGCGTCTACTGGCAAGCCGTTGACCTGGCGCATGTGCTCGGCGATGGCGGCGCGCAACTCCTGCATGCCTTTGACCGGCGTAGGACCCGTGCGCCCAGCGCGGATGGCCGATTTCGCTGCTTCAACGATGTGAGCTGGTGTGTCCAGATCTGGGTCTCCCCGGCCCAGGGCGATGACATCATCCATCTCGCGCGCCATCTCCATCAAGGCATAGCGCAGTTGGGTGCCGGAACCGCTGTTTCCACGCGCGGTCGCGGCGATGGCGCGGGCTTCTTCTGGGATCTTGGGGTTCGCATTCATATTCATGTCGCCGTTTTGAGCCATTCCAAGCCCGCCCATTGTGAAACCGCCGTTGTGCAAATGGTGATGGCTTGCTTGCCCGCGCGCAGGCGCAGCGCCATATCGGAGCCAGCCATCCAGCCCAGCCGCCAACCAGCCAGCTGAGCCGACAATGAGTTGATGGTGACCACGCGCGGGGCGAGCTTTGGATTTTGCGCCGGGTGAAATGGCGGATCGGTCTGGGCGAAACTGAGGTCGTAGATGACCCACCAGTTGTTTGCTTCCGCGCTCCGCAATAATTCTAAGCTGGTTTCGCGATAGACATCTGGGGTGATGTAGAGCAGGCTGATGTCGTCTTGAATCGAATCGACGATGCTTGCGCCAACGAGATGCAGCGCGCCCTGAATCCGCGCGCTATCGCCGGGGCAAAGCACAGAGGAGCCAGGCTGCGCCAGCAGCGTCATGCAGACATAACGCGCCTCGGTCGAGCCGCAGGTGATCGTAACTTCGGCCGGATCAATGCTGAGCTGGTAACGTTCGCGCAGATGCTCGGCGACCCATGCGCGAAATTCGGGGATGCCGGGTCGGTCGGTATAATGGGTTTCGCCGCGGTCCAGGGCGGCTGCCGCCGCTTCGATAACATTGGGCGGCAGTCTGCCTCCCTGAAGCCTCGGGGAGGGGGCTGGGGGCGGGGCTTGGTCACTGGCGACGCGTTGCGCTAGGGTCCTGCTGAGGGTTCTTGGCGGGTTCACTGGTTTTGGGTTTCTCCTCGGTGTTATCAGATATTGAAGGCGATCTTCAGCTCATCAGCCAGCTGGCGCAGGCGCTGGTAGACTTGCTCGTCCAGTTTAGCGCCATGGCGTCGGTAGGCTTGTTCACGCCGATAATCGATTTCGCCGGGCACGAGAATCTCGTCGAAGCCGGGGCGCAGGGCGCTGCTCTTAATCTCGGCGATGAAGGCATCCATGCGCGCTTTGAATTCGGCGACAGGCATGAACCAGGCGATGTCGATGGCGATGAAGCTATGCGCCACGTCCAGCTTAGCGATCGAGCGATCCTGAAATGGCGCCAGCCCGTAGCCGCCGCCGCTGATGAGGCCGGTCAGCACATCGGTAAAGAGCGATAATCCATAACCTTTATACTCGCCAATGCCGAGCAAAGCGCCGGCCATCGCCGCCGTCGGCTGGTCGGTCTCATGCCCGTCGGGGGTCAGCGCCCAATCGCGCGGGATGTTCTTCCCTTCGCGTTCATGCCAGCGCATCATGCCTTTGCCGGCGGTGGTCAGGGCGATATCGAGCAGGACTGGAAAGTGCCCGCCGGTGGGCGCTGCCAGCCCCCACGGGTTGGTGCCGACCCGCGCTTCGCACCCGCCCCAGGGCGCCATTTCCGCGCCAGCGTTGGTGATGGCGATGCCGATGCAGCCTTCGGCGAGCGCCCGCCGCGTGTGAAAGCCGGCGGAGCCGAAATGTGTGCTGTTGTAGACGAAGGCGGCGCCGATGCCGCAGGTCTTCGCCTTAGCCACCGCTATCTCCATCGCGTCTTGCCCGACGACCGAGCCCATTACCATGTTGGCGTCGATGAGCGCCAGGGCGGGCGACTCCTTGATGACCGTGATGCTTGTGCCGGGTTGATATAGCCTCTTCGTGATGCGTTCGTAATAGCCGGTCAAGCGGGCGACGCCCTGTCCTTGGCCCGGCAGGCAGCGCAGTTCACTGTGCATCAGACCAGCGGCGCAAATGTCAGCTTCGCGCGGGGGCAAGCCCATGGCGAGGAAGGCGCGGCCGACAAAGGCTGCCAGCGCATCGACGTCTACGCGAATCATGGAGATGGGCATGCTTAGATCCCGCGGATCGATTTGTACTGTTCCAGTTCTTCTGCCGTGTAGACTTGCATCAACTCAAGCTCGATGCCGCCGGTCTCTTGCTCCAGGAAGGCGACATAACCTTCGGGATGCGGGTGCGAGCCAGTTACATTGCAGGCGCTGCACTCCTTCAGCGCGCCGCCCTGCGCCTGCGCCGCTTCCAGCGCGGCGTCAATATCGGGCACGGCGTAGCAAATGTGGTGCAAGCCTTCGGTCCCGCGCTCGGCGATCCATTGGCTGAAGCGGCCCTCAGTGTCCAACGATTCATTCAACTGGTACTCGATATCGCCGACATTGAAGATAGCGACTTTGATGCGCGCTTTCTCTGCGATTACGACGCGGGCGTCCAAGCCGACGGCGAGCAGTGTCTGATAGCGTTTCAGCGTTTCGTCAACGCTCTGGACGGCAAAAGCCATGTGTTTGATGGTGGACAAATTTCACCCCTTCCCCGGCCGCTCCCCATCGCGATGAAGAGGGGAGAGGCTAATCTGCCTATGCTAGCATTACTGCCTTATCGCTGAAGACTTTCCTTTTCCATTTCAAGCACTGTTTCGTTTGACAAGCCCCCCTCCCAGATGCTTCGCGGTCGCGTAGGGTCGCGTAGACACTGACCCGTAGACACTGACCCGCCCGGGAGGGCTTTGGGCTAGGATGGTATTAGAGTAGCAAGTCTTTCAAATTCACGCCCGGCGTGACCATAGGCGCGATGTCGCCGCTGGCCGAGGTCATGATTAGCGTGAGGCCCGGCCCGTAGCCGGCGCGTGGGCTATCCCCCTGCGCGACCACGCCAATGCCGACGGCTTTGCGCAAGTAGCCGTGATTCCAACTGCTATCGTAATCGGTCAAGGCGACGACATCGCCCAAGCGCAGCCCAGCCAGCCCGGCTTCTTTGACAGCGCTGCTGTCCGCCGTTTGAATGTGGATCGAGCCGCCATCGCTGACCAAGCCCGCGCCGGCGCCCAATAGATGCGGCGGCACGGCCGCCACGACTGGCACAGACAGTTTGCCGTCGCTGTTGGTCGTCACTTCCAGCGCGTCCACCAGTTCGGGCGAGCAGCCTTTGAGCATGACATCGGGATGGTCATCGAACTTCATGCCGACGCCCTTGGCTTTGATGACGATCTTGTCGCCGATGGCGAGCTGCTCCAGCACATCTTGTTCAAAGTGGATGATGACATGCTCGGAGAAGCGGCCCGTCTTGCCGGTGACAGTGCCGCGCGCGCGTTGGGCATTGCCAGTCATGACGATGGCGGTGTTGCCGACGCAGGAGAGCACATTGAGCCCGCGGTTGCCGGTGGCTTCTGCCATCATGACGCTGACGCCCGGATGCACACAATCAGCCAGCCAGCCGTAAGCGGAATCACCGACAGCCACGTTGTAAACGATGCTGCCATAAGCGGGAAGCAAGAAGGGCTTGCCATCAGCGGCGAGGGAATAGGGCATAGCCGGCAGCGGTGGCATGCGCGGCGGCGTGATGACGCCCTGAACCGATACGCTGACGACTTGATCCGCGTTGTTTTTTGCGCTCATGATGCCTCTCGTATATTCAGGTAATTGGCGATATTGGCTTGCGGGTCGATAACCCATTCGATACAGGGTTCGGCGCAGGTCATCAAGGTGAGGATGCCAGGACCGTGCCCTGTCATCACCGAGTCACCATGGATGCAGAGACCGATGGTGACGGCGCCCGGTTTGTAACCACGCCCGTAGCGGTGGTCGGCATGATTGACGACAACCAGATCGCCGAGGAGCATCTGGTCAATCCCCAGTTCAGCCATCAGGGCGCGGTCGCCGGACATCAAGTCCTGGTCGACGAAATCGGGATTGAGCTCGGCGCCAGAGCCCATGATGCGCACTGGCAGCTCCATCGTCACTGGTACGCGGATCCTGCGCTCGTCAATGGCTTCGATCGGCAGGCTCTCTATCAGCCGCGGGCTGCACTTTTTCAGCGTGATCTGCGGGTAGTCTGTCAGCTCTAAGCCCTGCCCAAGCGTACGAATCTGCACCGCATCGCCGACATTGATGAGGTCAGCCGCTTCCGGCGGGAAATCGACTAGCAGGCGGGCGTGCTCGCCGGTGACGATGCCTTCGGTCCCTTTCGCTAGCCCGCTCATCAAGAAGGCTTGGTTGCCCATGCAAGTCAGATAGTGCATGGCATAATCGGCATCAAGCTCGGGGTGGGCAATTGACGCGCCGGGTTCCAGGTGATCGGCCGCCCAGTCGAAAGCGCTGTCGCCGACGCGGGCGTTGTAGATGAAGCCGGACATGCCGGGCAAGATCATCGCTTCGCCCGTGGCATGCGGGATATAGCCGCGCACTGTTGGTTGGCTGACATAGCCGACCACCGCCATCTCCACCAGTTGATTGGCATTGGTTGCTAATCCCATAGATTTCTCCTCATATCGTGAAACCGCGACCGCGACCGCCGCCTGTTAGCGCTTGCAAAGCCAAACACGACAAGGCCACTGCCATTCTTGAATTGGATGAATGTAACGAAACAAGCCACAGAATACAAATAGTACTGTATCCAATTTCGCTTGAAACAGATAATCCTTAGCACCGAGTACAGCGGGAAAATGAGAGCGCCGTGAATCGTATGCCCGTTTCTTTCTGTCTTTCGTATCTTTGTGGTGAAATGATTGCATTTCCAGTTTGCTTGACAGGCACTAGGCTGAAACCTATAATCGGCGCAGCTTTTGCCCGGACAGATTGATTGCAGCCATTCGATTTTACCTGGCGCGGGCTTTGGGATAATGGCAAGCCGATCCATAGCCAGCAGCAAATGGAGCGGGAAAACATGGGGGAGCCGGGTGATATGAAACAGACAGTTCTAATGGCGGACGCGGGTTATGAAGCGGCGGCGGCAGATTTAGCAGCCCAATACCTGGCGCTGAATGTGCTCTGCGCCGATGAAGCAGCCGATGCGCTGTCCTTGGCGAGCGCTGATGTCGCGGGCTTGGTTGCTGGGGCGGCGACTGTCGATGATGCGCTGCTGAAGGTCCTGCCCAACTTGCGCGCCGTGTTGAAGCTCGGGCGCAGCTATCACAACATTGATATTGATGCCGTCCGCGCGCGCGGGCTACGCTTCGCCTGTGTGCCGCGCAAGGGTCCAAACTGCGTGGCGGAACTGGCGCTGACCTTGATATTGGCGCTGAGCAAAGACCTCGTCATCTCTAACGAATCGGTCACGATGGGCGCTTATCGCTACCGGGGCCTCAAGCCCGAAATCACCGCCGAGCGCAAAATCGCCTTCCATTGGATGCACAATATGCGTGTGCACGAAGTGGTCGGCAAAACACTGGGCATCATCGGCATGGGCGAGATTGGCTGCGAGCTGGCGCGGCGGGCGAGCGTGATGGGCATGCGCAATCTCTACTATAAACGGTCGCCGCTTTCGGCCGAACTTGAAGCCGCCTTTGACGCGAGCTATGCCGGGCTGGATGAGCTGCTGGAAGCGAGCGATTATGTCTGCGTGGCGACGCCGCATACGCCAGCGACAGAAGGCATGATCGGCGCCGCGCAAATCGGGCTGATGAAAGAGAGCGCTTATATCGTCAATATCGCTCGCGGCGGCATCATCGACGAAGACGCGATGATCGAGGCGCTGGCTGAAAACCGCATCGCTGGCGCGGGCTTGGATGTCTTCACTTATGAGCCTCTGCCGGCCGAAAGCCCGCTTTGCGCCTTGGATAATGTGATCTTGTGCCCGCATATCGGCGGTGGCTCGGGCACAAATCGCAGCATCGAGTTGGGCGCGGCGCTGACGGAGATGAGCCGTATCCTCACCGCCTAGGGCTGCTTCGCTGCGGCGCTGAGCTAGCCGGCGGGCGGCGTCTGGCTCGCCAGGAAAGCGGCGATATAGCCGGTCTCGCAGCTTGGCAATATCAACTCGTGCCAATTGCTTGAATTATCCACAACATCTATCCCTTGTCCCCTTTGGGCTGTCGCGACGATGCTGCAGCTGGTGGCGGCGCAGGAGCGGATGTTGGCGAAATTCTCAGCCACCACATAGTAGGTCATGGTTGGTCCGTCAAGGTTGCCGCAGGTCTCGTTGAATTGCTCTGTCCACTCAAAGAAGCGTTCGATGCCGCCCGCGATCTTGGGCAGATAGGCGATGTTCTCGAGCGGCGCGCGCGCCAGTTCCAGCGCTAGCATGGCGGCAGCATCAGCCGCGACCGATCGCATGATGAAGCCCATTTCGAGGGCATCGTTGCAGCGTGGCAGGTTCGCCCACAACACTCGGCGAAAGGCATAAGATTGATCGATGAAGGTGGCAATGTCTCCCGGCTGCGACAGCGCCAGGGCGGCATCGGTGAGCTCCCAGAATTCTGGCAGCAGATAAACGAAAAGGAATAAGCGATCGGCTTCGGTGCATTCGGCGGCTTTGCCCACCGGCGTAATGGGTCCGTCATCGTCGCCCGCGAGCGCACTTTCCAGATTAGCCCAACTGCTTGATGCGCGCGCTTTGTTGCGGTCCATAGCGGCGCCCTGCCGGCGCGCAATCAAAGCCGACCGGTCACCCTTGAACGCGCTTCGCAGGGCAGCATCCGCCAAAGCCTCGGCCGCCCACCAGCGCGTTTCAAGGGCTTCAAGGCAGAGGGGCAATTCCGCTAGGCGGGTATCGCGAAAAGCGATTTGCGCTTCGGCATAATCAGCCAAATCGGCCTTGGATTCCGCCTGGTCCGCTTGCTTGAGCAAATCGGCGAATTCAGCCTGGAGCTCCTCGAAGGTGTCGGCAAGCTCAGCATCCGAGCAGGATGGCAGCTGAACCTCACTGAAAGCGCGCGCGGATGAAGCGACGGCTTGCCCAGCCGCGCTTGCTGGAATCGGCTCTCGCCACAGCGCCACCGTTGCGAGCGCCGCTTCAAGAAGGGGTGAGAAGGGATTCCGATCCGCTGACACGCCACCGTAGGTGTGGGCTTGGTAAGCGGCTGAGTCGGTCGCGGTTGCGCTCATGGCTTGTATCAGGTCGATGGCTTCGGCGCAGGTCGGCAGGGTTGGAATCGTTTCCTCCCGCCAGACTAGGAGCCGGTCGATCGCCGCCAGCGCTTCTGACGGGGCAGGGTCATCGCTGGCTGAATTGACTTCACTCAGCAGCGCCGCCGCCGCCTTATCGAGCAGTGCCCAGTCTTCTGGCTGGCAGGGGGTTGCCTCGCGCTGTTCAGCCGCCGGGACCGCCGAGCGATCGACGGCAAGCATGGCTGAAAGCAGCGCGTCGATTCGGGCTTGATCGTCGGGCAGGCGCTGCTGATAAGGATTGTCAGCCGCGGGCACATCAGCCAATTCGAGGGCGGCGCGCGCCAGGGCGTCTCCGCCGAGCTGGATCAGTAGACGTTGGATCGCGATTGCGTCCGCGCATTGGGGCGCTGGGGACTGGTAGTCTTGGCGGCGTTCCATCTGCGTCCCAGTGACGCGGTTCAACATGTTGGCGCTTGTGATATCGCCGTCAAACTCTAGCTGATGCGCGACGATCATATTGAAGAATTCGACGAACTCGGTATCGGCGCATATAGGAAGCGAGTCGTCGCCCGCCAGCGCGGCGGGGCTGAAGCTCAGCAGGAAGATTGGCACGAGGATGGCGAGGCGGCGCATCGTTTGACCTTTCCACGTGAGCGCGGCGCATTTGCATTCATCTGACGGTAAGAGGCCGCCCGGCGCTAAGCGCTGTGGCGACGCCGGCGGCCTGTCGCGTCAATGTTGTAGTTTACTGTAGGGGGGCAGGCGGGCAAGTCAGTCTGGCGCGAACTGGGGGATTACGGCGCTGCCAATTTGCTGGATGGCGGCTGCAATATCGGGTCCCAGCGGCGGACCGAAGCTGATATGGTTTACCCCGAGCGCGGCTAAGCCGTTTAGGCGTTCCAGCAGTTGGTCGGCGTCACCGGCGATGCCGATGCGCAGCATTTGCGGCGTCACCATTTGGCGGGCTGCTTCCCGCTCGCCTTGGATGTGCCAGGCTTGGCGTATGGGCTCAAAATCGGCTTGCCGAAGCCCGAGCTGCTCCAAGAGCAGGGGGCTCATCGCATGGCCGTAATAGGCGATCTTGTCGGCGAGCGTCGCTTCCGCCGCCGCTTGATCAGCCGAGACCGAGCACCAGATGCAGGCGGCCAGGTCGATGTCGCTGAAGGATCGTCCGGCGCGCGCTAGCCCGCGGTTGACGTGGGGCAGCACATTGGCGTAATGCTCGGGCGGGAAGAGCAGCGGCAAGCCGCCATCGGCGACCGCGCCAATCGCTTCCAGCATTTTTGGGCTCATCGCGCCGAGATAAATCGGCACGCGCCGCCTTGACCGAAAGCGGAGCCAGGCTTCTTCCGTCCACTTTATGGCGCTGCCGTCGGCAGCCGCGTTCCGATTTGATGTGAGCTTGTTAATCGCGCTGATCGCTTCCAGCACCCGCGTGCGTGGATAGCGGAAGTCCATGCCCAGCCAGCGGACAAAATCCTCGGCGCCGCTAGAAATGCCCAGGTTGAAGCGCCCGCCGGAAAGCTCGTCGAGGGTAGCGGCGAACATGGCGATCTCAGCTGGATTCAGCGTGAATGGATTGAGGATGCAGCTGCCGATCTCGATGCGCTCTGTCGCCAGCGCCACCGCGGAAAGGATGACCGGGGCGCTGCGCAGGAAGAGATCGTTGCTCACCCAGAATTGATCGAAACCAGCTGCTTCAGCTGCCTGCGCATAGCGGACATATTCCTTGACGGGCAGGTCGTTGTTAAAGCGCAGGCTGAATTTCATGGGCTAGCCGAGGCAATGATGGCTTCGGCTTCCATCTCGACCAAGTAATCTTCGCCGACCAGCGCCTGGATGTAGAGCAGGGTGTTGGCTGGGCGAATGTCGCCGAAATATTTTCCGTGCACGCGTGAAACCGCTTCCCAATCGGCAGTCGGCGCGAGGTAGATGCGGGTGCGCACGACGTCTGTGAGCTGGGCGCCGGCTTGGTTTAGGGCACGCTCGATCTTGCGGATGATGAAATCGGTTTGGGCGGCGCTGTCCCCGATGCCGATTATCGTGTTGGCGCCATCGGTTGCGGTAGTGCCGGAGACCTGTACGACATTGCCCAAACGCACCGCGCGTGAATAGCCGGCGATCGCTTCGTAGGCCGTGCCAGAGGAGATGTTTTGTCTTTTCATAGCGCTTCTATCTTTCTAGCCAGTGCCGCGACTTCTATTGCGCAGCCCCATGACAGAGTATAGCCGACGGAGCCGTGGCCATAATTATGGATGACCGGGCTGCCATCCGCGAGCCGCTCCAGCTCCAGACGCGGTTCAGGGCGGCCCGGGCGCAAACCGACGAATTCCTGCAGGACAGTCGCCGAAGCCAGACGCTTTTCAATCCGCGAGCAGCGCCGCAAAATGTCGGCTGATATCGAGGGGTCTAGCTGGCGGCTCCAGTTGCCTTTGTCCTTGACGCCACCGATCAGCAGGCCGTCGGCGCGGGGGAAGATATGATCGACGGCGTCGTTATCCATGTAGCCGACGCGGATGCCAGGCGCGTCGAGCAGCATCGTCTGCCCGCGAATGGGATAGACGGCGTCGTCTTTCGCCAAATCTCTAGCACCGACGCCGCTGCAATTCACCAGCAGCCAGGCGTCGCCGGCGAGTTCAGCGAGGGATTCGATTTTCCGCCTTTCGAGCGTTCCCCCGGCCGCCAGAAATTGCTGATATAGGCGCTGCAGATAGATCGGCGGGGCGACCATAGGCACATCCATCAGGTAGCCATCGCTCAAGCCAGGCCGCAATTCATGGGTTGACAGCCGCTGAAAGAATGGCAAGCGGTCCCGATACCAGGGGTCGGGGACGCGCTCGGCATACACTTCGCGCATTCGCTGCCGCTTAATCCCATTAGCGGGCTCTTCAATAAGCTCGAAGAAGCGCTCGAGGGTGGCGCTAGCCCAGGCTCGGCTTCTCCCTTCTAAGCCCGAGCCGGACCAGACGGCGCCGGCTGCCGCTGAAGTGCTGGCCAGGGGCAATTCATGCGTGACAATGTGAACATCGCAGCCAGCCTGTTGCAGTGCGCGGGCGGCGCTTAAGCCGATGACGCCGCTGCCGATGACAATGATTTTGGGCATCTTCGTTTCCTAATTCTAGTGCTGGGTCGGTGGCAAGCTCCTCACACGGCGAGGCACCCGAGCCCACATAAGCAGCGTCAGATTCTAACACACTCAGGAACAGAAATTAGAGGAGGTAATCGCTTTAACTGTTTTTTCGCCACAGAGACACAGAGGGTCGCAGAGGCACCCCTACATTTTGTGATTTTTCGCAGCGAACGACGCATAATGATTTTGAGGCGATTGCCCTGCATTGCTGCCAGGAGAGTTGGCAAATCTGATTAAATTGAGATACTTTTAGATAGTCAGTTTCTTAGAGTATGAGGCATTTCGTATCAGCGTTTCGATGCGATAAGGGAAAGGAGGCGCTTCATCGAACAACGGGCAAGAGATGGATTATCTACTGTTAAAGATAATCGCAAGTTTAGGAAATTTACCACAGCAAGCGTTTAGGAGAGGAAAGAATGACTAGAAAAATCAACTTGAGCCGGCGCGAATTTCTGCGTCTAGCTGGCATGAATTCGCTGGCGGCCGGCGTTTACACGATACCGGGCATGGGGTCGGTGGTCGCCCAAGACGATCAGGAAGTTACCATATTCTTTTGGGATGGTCCGCCGTTGATTGGCATCCGCGAGAAAGCGCTGGCGCCATTTGACGACGCCTACCCGGGTTGCAAGCTCAATTTCACCTCGGTGCCGGGCGGTCCTAATTCGGGTTATAACGACAAGCTGTTTACCAGTCTGGCGGCGGGCATCCCGCCCGATGTCTTCATCATCGAAATTGGTCTGCTGCCGCAGTTCTTGGCTGATGACTTGCTGCTCGACCTTAAGCCTTACGTCGATGCTGATGACTACGATCTGACGCAGTTCCCCGACCTGGCGATACAAGCCTACACGCATGAGGGCGGCATCTACGGCATGCCGGACAATGTTGCTTCAATCGCTATCTTCTACAATCAGGACCTGTTTGAAGAAGCGGGGGCGATGGTGCCAACGGCGCAATGGGACGATGAAAGCTGGACGGTTGATGACTTCTTCAGCTCCTGCGAGAAGCTGACAAAGCGCGATGGCAATCGCACGACGCAGTATGCCTGCGATGTCACGGGCTGGGACAAGGTCTGGCAGACTTGGGTGCGCATTTTTGGCGGGCAGTTGGTGGATGATCCCTTCTTCCCGACGGAGTGCGTGTTGAACGAGCCGGGCGCGGTTGAGGGCTTGCAATTTTACGCTGACCTGCGCTGGGAACACGGCTTTGCGCCACGCCCCGAAGCGCTGGCGGAGATGGGCACTGGCGCCTTGATGCAGACCGGACGCCTCGGTATGTTCTATAGTGGCAGTTGGGCATTCCCCAACTATCGCGAATCGGACTTTAACATCGCGCTCGGTCATTACCCGGCTGGCCCTGGTGGGCGCGCCAACTATGTCTATTACTACCCGCTGGTGGTGCCGAAGACGACGCAAGCGCCGGAATGCGCCTGGAATCTGCTGAAGTTCTTCAACGGTCCCGCGATGGAAACCATCATTCGCGAGGGTGGCTTGCAGGGCACGTCTTTTGCCGAGCAGGAAAAGTGGTTCGTCACCGATCCGCTGCCGCCGGCGAACAAGCACGTCATGCTGGACGCGGCTAAGCACTTCGTCGCGCCCGACCCGGTCCTGACGAATTTCGGCGAAATCTCGCAGATTATGCAAGCGCAAATCGACCTGCTGCTGATCGGTGAAGAGCGCGATGCCAAGGTCGTCTGCGACGAGATCGTGCGCCAAGTCAATCCGCTGATTCAGGAAGGCCAATGGCGCAGCGGCTAGCCACGATCCTAGTGAAGTCTGTAGGGGCGATCCGTCGGGTCGCCCGCTGACAGAAAACAACATAGGCTTGACCCTGCTATGAGCCTGGCGCAATTTGTCAAAAAGCAAAGCAGCGCCTCCAGGCTGAACATCAGCTATCAGCGTGGCGAGACCGTGTTGGCTTGGGCGATGATTTCGCCTTGGGTACTCGGCTTTCTCCTGCTGACGGCTTTCCCGATGGTCGCCTCGTTGGCGCTCTCCTTCTTCAAATGGAATATCCTCTCGCCGCCCGAATTCGTGGGCTTGGCGAATTACCATAAGTTATTCTTCACTGACCCGCTGCCGCTGCATTCGCTGAAGATCACGGTGCTCTTTTCGCTGGCGTCGATTCCGCTGAACATCGTCTTTGGCTTGGTGATCGCGATGCTGCTCAACGCCAATATCCGCGGTTTGGCGGTCTTCCGCACCATTTATTATCTGCCGGCGATCCTCTCGGGCGTGGCGGTGGCCATCCTCTGGCAGTGGATCTTCTCCAGCGATTTTGGCTTGCTCAATACGGCGCTGCGCATCTTCGGGATAGAGGGACCCGCTTGGCTGGGCAGCAAAGTCTGGGTGCTGCCCGCCTTTGTCATCATGCGGCTGTGGAGCGTCGGCGGCGGCATGATCATTTATCTGGCTGGTTTGCAGGCGATACCGACCGATTTATACGAGGCGGCTGAGATTGATGGCGCAAACTGGTGGCAGCGCATCTTCCGCATCACCTTGCCGATGCTAAGCCCGACCATCTTCTTTCAGCTCATCACCGGCGTCATTTTCACCATGCAGATCTTCACCGAGACCTTCATCATGACCGATGGGGGACCGGCGAATGCCTCGCTGTTTTATTTGCTTTATCTTTATCGTCAGGCATTCCAGAACTTCAAAATGGGTTACGCGTCGGCGCTGGCTTGGGTCTTCTTCATCGCCATATTGCTGCTGACCCTGCTCCTCTTTGCCACGGCGAAATTTTGGGTATATTACGAAGCGGAATCGGACGAGGACAACTGATGAGCAGCAAAGGCGCGAGTTTAAGCCTACGGCAGATACTCAGCAAGCTAGTCGTCTACCTGCTTTTGGGCGCTGGTTCGATCGTCGTGCTGCTGCCGCTGCAGTGGATGATTTCGACCTCGTTGAAGCCGCTCTCGCACGTGTTTCGCTTCCCGCCTGAGTTTTTCCCCCAAGAGATCGTATGGGAGAATTATCCCAACGCGCTGACGCAGCTGCCATTTGATCGCTATTTCGCCAACACCATGTTTATCGTCATCCTCTGCCTGCTGGGCGAGCTGCTGGTTTCGTCCATCGTGGCATACGCTTTTTCGCGGTTGCGCTGGCGCGGGCGCAACGCGGTTTTCATCGTCGTGCTGGCGACTATGATGCTGCCGCGCCAGGTGACGCTGATCCCGGAGTTTATCGTCTTCCGCCATCTCGGCATGATTGACACCTTCTGGCCCCTGATTCTGCCGTCTTGGTTCGGCAACCCCTTCTATATCTTCCTGCTGCGGCAATACTTCTTGACCCATTCGCGCGAGCTGGATCAAGCGGCGGTGATCGACGGCTGTTCGCGCTTTGGCGTCTTCTGGCGCATCACCTTGCCGATGTCGAAGCCGGTGCTCGGCGCAGTGGCGATCTTCTCATTTCAATTTCACTGGAACGATTTCTTCCGCCCGCTCATCTTTCTCCTCGACCAAGACAAATACACGTTGGCGCTTGGCTTGCGCTTCTTCCAAGGCACCTACGGCACTGAATGGAACTCGCTGATGGCGGTCTCGCTGGTGGTTATGCTGCCGCTGATCATCGTCTTCTTCTTCGCGCAGAAACATTTCATCCAGGGCGTCGTTTTCACTGGTTACAAGTAGTTGTATAAGGACGGAACCAAATATGGGACGAAATCAAAAGCTTAGCCCGCTCCGGCATGACGCCGTCAAATGGAAGGATGGCTTTTGGGGGCGCCTGCATCAGCTTTGCCGCCAGACGATTCTGCCAAGCATGCGAGCGGCGCTTGACGAGCCGGAAAACGGCGCCGTCTTCAGCAACTTCGCCATTGCCGCCGGGCGGCAGGAAGGCGAGCGCAAAGGCACGATGTGGAGCGATGGCGATTGCTACAAATACATGGAAGCCTGCACACACGTATATGGCCTCACGAAGGACTCTACGATCCTCGATCACCTGGATCCGCTGATCGAAATTATCGCGCAGGCGCAGGAAGACGATGGCTATATCAGCACGCCGATGCAGCTGGATGGCAAGGAATACTGGACCAACCTGCACGACCATGAACTCTATAACATGGGGCATCTGCTGACGGCAGCGGCGGTTCATCATCGCATCACGAGCCAGCGCAACTTCCTGGATATCGCCATCAAGCTGGCTGATTATCTCTGCGATGTCTTTATGCCCTGCCCGCCCGAGCTGGCGCATTTCGGCTTCAACCCGTCGAATACGATGGGCGCGGTCGACTTGTATCGGGTCACTGGCGAGGCAAAATATCTCGAGCTGGCGCAGACATTCGTGGATATGCGCGGCTCCCAGCCCGGCGGCAAGGACCTGAATCAGTCGCTGGTATCGCTGCGGGAGGAGACGCGCGCGGTGGGCCACGCGGTGACAGCCGGTTATCTCTATTGCGGCGCGACTGATGTCTATGCCGAGACTGGCGACCAGGAATTGCTAGCGGGTTTGCAGCGCATCTGGGACAATGCCGTGCGGAGCAAGATGTATATCACCGGCGGCACATCGGCGCAGCATCACGGCGCTTCCCAGCGGCCCGAGTTCGGCGGTCAAGCAGGCGCCGTGCACGAGGCTTTCGGCTATGAATACGCCTTGCCCAACGCCACCGCCTACAACGAGACCTGCGCCAATATCGCCCACGCCATGTGGAACTGGCGGCTGCTGAACCTATCGGGCGAAGCCAAGTACAGCGATATCGTCGAGCTTGTCATCTATAACAGCATGCTCTCTTCCATGAGCTTGGACGGCATCAAGTTCTGCTATACCAATCCGCTGCGTTGGTATGGCGCCGAGCACCCGCTCTTGAGCCAGGATGCTTACGAGCGCTGGTTCATCTCGCGCTGTTACTGCTGCCCGACCAACACCGCCCGCACCATTGCCCTGCTGCACAATTGGTTTTACAGCGCCTCCGATGAAGGGCTGTGGCTGCATCTCTACGGCAGCAATAGCGTCCAGACGACTTTGGCTGATGGCTCAGCATTTGGGCTGACGCAGCAGACCGATTACCCCTGGGATGAAAGTGTGCGCATCACGATTGACGCGGCGCCAGCGCATGAAGTCGCCTTGATGCTGCGGATACCAGGCTGGTGCGACGGGGCTAGCATGACCATCAATGGTGAGGCGGCTGAGTGTTCACTGCACCCAGGGAGTTATGCCGAAGTGAGACGCAACTGGGTCACGGGTGACGTCATCGAGTTAAGCTTGCCGATGCGCCCGCGCCTGATCAAAGCCCATCCCAAAGCCGAGGAAATTCGCAATCATGTCGCGGTCATGCGCGGACCGCTTGTCTATTGCCTCGAAAGCCTTGACCTGCCCGATGACGTCTCGATTCTTGATGTTTACGCGCCGGCTGACATGGGCTTGACCGCCAGCCGGGAAGAGGACCTGCTCGGCGGCGTCATGGCGATTAAGGGCGTCGCGCGCCATATCACCGACGACAATGGCTCGCAGGCGCTGTACTTGGAAGCGGGCAAGGAGCGCGAAGCCGATCTCGCGGTCACGCTCATTCCTTACTATGCCTGGAACAACCGCGGCATCAACGAAATGACGGTCTGGCTGCCGCGGCGCTATTGACGAGGCTGTCAGCCCGCCGCGCGGATGAGCAGCTCTTGCCCGGGGTAGATCCAGCGCCCCATGTTCGCTAGCTCATTTGCCATGATGATATCCAGTTGGTAGACGCGGTAGGCGGTGAGACTGGGGGACGACGCATAATCATTGTGCTGCGATTGCTCTGCTGCCCTGCCTCCTGCCGCCAAAGCATTCGCCACATTCAGCCTTTATCGTCAGCCGCGAAGCCGCTATGGTTAAGGGCGAGCTTCAATTCGAGTGAAAGTCGAGTGAAAGGAGAGCGCCGCTACACCCGTCTCGCCTATGGCAAAAATATCCACAAATAATCCTTTTACTGCCCAAGCCGCTTCCAGCAGTTCCCTTTTACGCAGTCTTTCTTATCTAAAGAAGTATCGCCGCATCGCCGCTGGCGTCTATCTGCTGGCGCTGCTGAGCAATGGCTTTGCGGTCTTCATCCCGCAGACGATTCGCTGGATCATTGACGCGGGCATCATCCAGCAGGATATGTCTATTCTACAGCTGTCCTTGCTTGGGCTGCTCGGGCTCTCAATCCTGAAAGGGCTGGTCGATTTTGCCCTGGGGCGCGGGACCGAAATGGCGTCGCAGGGCGTCGCTTATGACATCCGCAACGCCATCTACGAAAAGTTGAGCGCCCTGTCCTTTTCTTATCACGACCGCGCGCAGACGGGCCAACTGCTGGCGCGCTCGATCTCGGATGTGGAGCGCATCCGTTTCTTGACCGGGCGCGGGATCCTGCGTCTCTTTCAGCATTCTACGCTGCTGCTGCTGACCTTTGTGGCGCTGCTGCTGATGAACGCGCAGCTGGCGCTTCTCTCGATGTTTCTGATGCCGCTGCTGCTTTATGTCGCTTATCGCTTTGGGCGAATTTACCGCCCGCTTTCGCTTGATTTGCAGCATCAATTGGCGGAGATGACCAGCGTGCTGGAGCAGAATCTGCGCGGCGCCAAGATTGTCAAAGCCTTCGCCCAAGAAGAGGCTGAGGTCAAGCGCTTTGAAATAGAGAATGGCAAGTGGTTTAAGCTGGCGCAGGCGCAAGTTGTGGCGATGACGAAGCATATCCCCTTGCTCGATTTTCTCGCCAGCTTGAGCACGGTCATCATCATCTGGCTCGGTGGCCGGCTCGTAATCGAAGGCGGCTTAACGCTGGGCGAGCTGGTGGCATTCACCACCTACCTGGGGCAATTGATCGCGCCCGTTCGCCGATTGGGGGTGATTGTCCCGGCGGTGGCGATGGCGTCGGCGGCGGGCGAACGCATCTATTCTATCCTGGACGCGAAGTCGGAAGTTGTCGACTCGCCGAACGCGCGCCAGCTGCCGGCGATCACGGGGCGCGTCCGCTTTCAAGATGTGTCATTTTCTTATTTCAATCAACGAATCGTGCTGGACAAGCTCAATTTCGAAGCGGAAGCCGGCGAAGTGGTGGCGCTGCTCGGCGCGACTGGTAGCGGCAAATCTACCATCATCAATCTGATGCCGCGCTTCTATGACGTCACAAATGGGCGCATCACGGTGGATGACATTGACCTGCGCGATGTGACGCTGAATTCACTGCGCGACCAGATCGGGATTGTGCTGCAGGAGACGGTGCTCTTCGCCGCCAGCATCCGCGAGAATATCGCCTTCGGGCTGGATGATGTGGACGAGAAAGATATCATCGAAGCGGCGATGGCCGCGCAAGCCCATCACTTCATCATGGCGATGCCCGACGGCTATGATACTGAAGTGGGCGAGCGCGGCATGACACTATCCGGCGGGCAGAAGCAGCGCATCGCCATCGCGCGCGCCTTGCTGAAGGACCCACGCATATTGCTCCTGGACGACGCGACATCAAGCGTCGATACCGAAACCGAAGGGCTGATTCAAATCGCGCTGGAGCGGCTGATGGCGGGGCGCACGTCGTTCATCATCGCGCAGCGCCTGAGCACGGTGCGAATGGCGGACAAAGTGCTGGTCTTGCAGGGCGGGCGGGTGGCTGCCGCGGGCAGGCATGATGAACTGCTGCAAAAGTCGGGGCTGTACGCCGAGATTTATTATCGAAACTTGCGCGAGTGAATTTGGCTAGGGCGCGTGTTTGGGGAGTGGTGAATTATGAGATATGCAGGCCGATATTCTGTATATGGCTAACCTAGATGTAGGGGCGACACTTGTGTCGCCCACAGTTGCAGAAGCGGGTTTTGGGCGATCCAAGGATCGCCCCTACAACTCAGCGCGAGCAGGCCGTATATCAATCAATTTCACCACTCCCTGCACTGAAGTAGAGTCACAAGAACCGGGCACAATCACCTTGGGCAAGAACACTGAAAAGGAGTGACTTATCGGCTTCTCAATCGGAACAGCGGGCGTCGGCACTGGCAGCCCCCGCGGCACACTGGACGCCTACGCGGACAAGGTTGAGGGGCGCTCCTTCAACTTACGGGTCATCTGGCATTTGCTGGTCTTCGTAAGACCCTATACCTTGCATATGCTGGGCGCCTTCGTCGCGATGCTGGCCGCCTCAGGCTTGACGCTGCTCGCGCCTTTCTTGGTCAAGCTGGCAATTGATGGTCCTATTCTCGCGGGCGACATCAATCGCTTGAACGAAATTGCGCTGCTGCTGCTGGGCGCGTTCTTCGGGCTTTATCTGGCTTCAATGGCGCAGCGCTACTTGCTCAGCTGGGTGGGGCAGCGGGTGCTGGCTGATTTGCGCTCGGCGCTGTTTCGGCATTTGCAGGAATTGCCGCTTTCGTATCACGACAATCACATTGTCGGCGTGACTATTTCGCGTGTTATCAGCGATGTCGGCGTAATCAACCAACTGCTGTCGCAAGGGCTCATCACCTTAACCGGCGACACGCTGCTATTGGCTGGCATCGTCATTGTGATGCTATCGCTGAACGCGCAACTGGCGCTGGTGACCTTTTCAATCATTCCCATCATCATATTGGTGACGATGATTTTCGCGCACAAGGCGAAGCTCGCGTTTCGTAAGACCCGCGCCCGCAATGCCCACATGATCGGCGATCTGGCTGAGAACCTGAGCGGTATCCGCGTGATACAAGCCTTTGCCAACGAAGAAATAAGCACCGAGAAATTCGACGAGGTCAACGGTGCCAACCGCGACGCTCATATTGAGGCGATGTCCCTCTCATTCAAATTTCTGCCGACAGTGGAATTCCTGGGCATAGTGGCGACTGGCATCGTGCTGCTCTTCGGCGGCTTGAGCGTCGCTCAGGGTAGCTTGACATTAGGCACGGTGATCGCCTTCCTCGCTTACGTCAACCGCTTCTTTCTGCCAGTGCAGGAGCTAAGCCAGCTCTACGCCACGATGCAGACGGCGATGGCTGGTGGCGAGCGGGTGATTAATCTGCTGGGCACTGAGCCGGCCATCAAAGACAAGCCTGACGCGCGGAAGATGCCGCCAATAGCGGGGCGGATCGAATTCCGTGATGTGCATTTTGGCTATCGAGAGAGCCTGCCCGTCTTGCGCGATATCAACCTGGATTTCCCGGCCGGGACGATGGTGGCGCTGGTGGGACCCACCGGCGCCGGCAAAACATCAATCGCCAATCTCATCGCGCGCTTCTATGACGTAAGCGCCGGCGAGATTTTGATCGATGGCTTGGATATACGCGAAGTCGAGCAGCGCTCGATGCGGGTGCAGATGGGCTTGGTGTCGCAGGATCCTTTCATCTTCGCTGGCACAATTGCCGATAACATCCGCTTCGGCAAGCCAGCGGCGACCATCGCTGAAGTGATTGCCGCGGGCGAATTGGCAAATGTCGCTGAGTTCGCGGCTGACTTGCCGCATGGTTTTGAGACCAAAATCTTCGAAGACGGTGCCAATTTGTCGGTCGGGCAGCGGCAATTGATTTCCATCGCGCGCGCCATCTTGGCTGATCCGCGCATTCTAATCATGGACGAAGCGACTTCAAGCGTGGACATGGTCACTGAGGCGCTAATCCAGGATGCTTTGCGCAAGCTGCTGCGCGAACGGAGCGCCATCGTCATTGCCCACCGCCTCAGCACGATCGTGAACGCCGATCTCATCTGCGTGGTCGATGAGGGCCGCGTCCGCGAGAGGGGCACGCACAGCGAATTGCTGGCGCGGCGCGGGCGTTATTATCAGCTTTATCAGCGGCAATTTGTCGATATGGCGGGTTGAAGCCTCGCCGCGCGGGAGCCACAGCATGAAGGCACTAATCACGGGTATCAGCGGGCGCGTCGGCGCCAACCTCGCCCAAGAGATGAAACGGCGAGGCTATGAGATACGGGGCTTGGTTATGCCGGGCGACCCGCAGGCGGGCAAGGCGGCGCGGCTCGATGTGGAAATCCGTGAAGCGGATATGGCGGACGGCGAGCGATTGCGGTCCGCAGTTGATGGCGTGGATGTCATCATCCATTTGGCGGCGCAGATTCCCCAAGGCAACTCGACGTCTGAACGAATGCTGGATGTCAATACGCGCGCCACAATGAGCCTGCTGGAAGGCGCGCTGGCTTCGTCTGTGCCGCTGAAGCGCTTCGTGCTGGCCAGCACCTACCAGATCTACAATCCCTTCGTCACCAGGCAAGTCACCTTTGCTGAAGACTCGCCGCGAAAGCCGATCGACATATACGCGCTGACCAAGCTGCTAGCCGAAGAAATCTGTTTCGCTTATCGGCGCGAATACGGCCTGCCCGTAACCAGCCTGCGTTATTGTTCGATCAAAGCGGCGAACGAAGTGCTGGGCATGCTGCGCCCGGCTTGGCTGAATTATTTCATTGAAATGACCTTATCCCGTAAGCGCATCCCTTGGTTCGGTGCTGAGCATATCGAAGAAATCAAGACGATCATGCGTGATTTGCTGTCGACGCCGGCGGCCGTCTGCGCCGTGAGCGACTCAAATGGCAAGCCCTGGCAATTGGCGGTCACCGATGTGCGCGATGTGGTGGCTGGTACCATTCTGGCGGCGGAGCGCGAGGGGGCCATCGGCGAGGCTTTTAATATGACGGGCTGCCCGCCGGTTGCATATACCGATGCCGCGCTCAAGCTCGCTGAGGCAACTGGGCGACCTTATCGAGAAGCGCAGTTGCCCTTCTGGCGGGGCGCCGGCGCCAGGACCGAAAAAGCGCGCACCCAACTGGGCTACAAGCCGCAGTACAGTTTTGACAAAATGGTGGAGACGGCGCTGGCATACGAACGCGGCGAAGCGATCGACCAGATACCCAATTAGGTCGGCTGCCTGTTCCCAGGGCTTCAGCCGAGCAAGCGGCGAAGAAAGTCCAGGCATTGCTTCATGCCGGCCGCCGGCGGGGGCAATTGAGCGGGGAACCAGCGCCGCTCATACTCCAGCGAGTAGAATCCGTCGTAGCCGAGGCTCTTCAAAGCCTTGATGATCTTCCCCCAGGGCACAATGCCTTCGCCCAGCAGCGCCGCGATGCGCTCGGTACCGTTCCAATAGAAATCTTTAACATGAACATGCTGGATGCGCGCGCCTTGCCTATCGATAGCTGTGATGTAATCTTCTTGGCTCATAAAGGTCAGATTGGCTTGGTCGTAGAGCGCGCCCACATTCGGCAGGTCAACCGCGCGCAGGATTGCCATGGTCATTTCGGCTGATGTCGCCATCGTGTCCATGTGGTTCTCGATGTTCAGCTGCAAGCCCGCGGAAATGGCGTATTCGCCCGCTTCGCGCAGGGATTCAGCCAGCCAGCCCAATGCCGCCTCTTGCTCAGCCGGCGACACTTCGTGACCGCCGAAGACGCGTATAGACGGACAATCAAGCGCGACCGCGATATCGACCGCGCGCTTGAGATCGACGACCGCCTGTCTTCTGGCAGCCTCGCTCGGGCTGTTCATATCTTTGGTATAAGGCACAAGTCCAGCGATTATCAGCCCAGCCTCCGAAGCGCGCTGCCGTAGCTCCACCAGCTCCTTCGCCGATGATTCGAGCCTTAGCCCGCAGGCATAATCATCAGCGCAGATGATCTCAATGCCGTCCAAGCCGAGGCTGGCAAAGAGGTCGATCGCCCCCAGCAGGGTTGCCTCTGGCGTTCCCATGGTATGTCCAACAATCTTCATCCTGCGCGCTCCCTGGCTGTGGCTTTTGACCTGGCTCAAGCGCTAGCATACCTGCTTTGCGTTCAGCGCGGAAAGTGCCGAATAGAAAAGGGAGCGGCGAATATCGGTGATATGCCTCTTATTTAATAAACCGCATCGCTCATGCGACGAGAAGGCTTGTTGTTTTCTGTGAGCCTTAGGGCGGGCTTGCGTCGGCCGCGCCCCGCTTCATCTCGGTGGCGAAAAATAATTTGATGCGATTTCCCGGCTCAATTCACCAATCTTTCGACCGGCGGGGCATTATGCGTTAGGATTGGGCACAATCGATGAAGCGCGGGAGTTTGGCAAGCATGAGACAGGAGACAGGGGCGACGCAAGCTGCTGTTGGGGGCGATTTGCCTAAAGTGCCAGTCCGCTTGATTGACTGCGATGTGCATCCCTATCTCAAGCATAGTGATGAATTGCGCGATTACCTGCGCGAGCCCTGGCGCAGCCGGACGATGCCCACGCGCCGTCAGATATATTTGCCGCCCGGCGATGGCCGGCGCCTGGATGCCCTGCCAGCGGATGGCAGCCCGGCCGGCTCCGACCCGGCGCTGCTAGAAAAGCAGGTGCTCCAAGGTATCGGCGCCGATTACGTCATCTTGATTCCCTCCTCGAGCATCAGCATCATTCCCGACCCGGTCTTTGCCGCGGCGGTCGCCCAAGCCTGGAACGACTGGCAGATTAATACTTGGCTGGGGGCATACAACTGGCACGGGCGATTCAAAAGCTCAATCGTGATCGCGCCCCAACATCCGGAGCGGGCGGTTGCCGAAATCGAGCGCCTGGCAGGTCATCCGCATTTGGTGCAAGTCCTTGTTGGCTCGAGCGCTTCCGCCGCGTATGGCAAGCGCCAATACCATCCCATTTGGGAGGCGGCCGCGCGTCATGGGCTGCCAGTCGCACTGCATGTCGAAAGCCCGGTCGGCCCCATGCCGCCTTCGCCATTGGGCTATCCCACTTATTTCCTCGAGTTTCATGCGCTGTATCCCACGATCTATATGACCCACCTGGTCAGCCTGATTGCCGAGGGCGTTTTCGAGAAGTTCCCAGATTTCAAATTTGTTTTTATCGAAGGCGGCAGCGCCTGGCTGGCGCCAATCATGTGGCGGCTGGATAAGGATTGGCGCGGCGCCCGTGCCGAAGTGCCCTGGCTGAAACGCCGCCCGAGCGACTACCTGCGCGACCACATCCGCTTCTCGACACAGCCGATAGAAGAGCCGGCGAACCCGCGGCACCTGCTCCAGATTTTCGAGATGATGGACGCCGAGCATATTTTGATGTTTGCCTCAGATTATCCGCATTGGGATTTCGATGACCCGAAACGGGCATTCCCGCCTATGCCGGCTGGCTTAAAGCGGCGGATATTCTCTGAGAACGCGCGCGAGCTGTACCGCTTGCCGTCGATGCGACCGGTCGATAGTTTGGATTCGGCGCTTCCGTCCGCCGCTGCGCGACATAAAATAGGGGTGAAGGCTTAAATGGGCCGATTTGTCGTGGGAAAAGTCGCTGAGCTGCCGCCCAGCAGCCGCCGTATCGTCAGCGTGAACGGGCGGGAAATCGGCGTTTTCAATGTCAACGGAAAGTTTTATGCCTTGCGCAATTTATGCCCGCATCAAAGCGCGCCGCTCTGCCTGGGCGAGCTCACCGGCTTGGCAGTTTCAGACGAGCCGGGCGAAATCGAGTGGACGCGCGAGGGCGAGATTCTGCGCTGCCCTTGGCACGGCTGGGAATTTGATATTCGCAGCGGCCGCACCGTCTTCCAGTCGAATTCCCGCGTGAAGACCTATGACCTGCGAATTGAGAAAGCCAGGCAGGAGCGACTTATCGAGGGTGTCGAGACCTACCCAGTAACGGTGGAAAACGAGGTGCTTGTTCTTGAGTATTGAATCGGAGTCTTTGCCATGCGTATCGCCATGATCGAAGTGGGACACTGGCATGCCGGCATGCATTTGCGTTCATTCCAGTTGGCGGACGAGGTAGAGATCGTCGGCGTCTCTGATCAGCAGCCGGGCTTTGCCGCTGCCTTCTCCCGTCAAGCGGGCGGCAGAGCTTATGACCGCTACGAGGTCATGGTCGAAGAGACAAAACCCGATTTCGTCATCGCCATGGGGCGCCACGTCGATATGCCCGTCATCGCGAAGTATATGCTTGAAACTGGAATCCCCTTCGCGATGGAAAAGCCAATCGGCGTCTCGGCGAGCGATGTCGCGCCGCTGGTTGAATTAGCGGAGGAGCGGCATGCTTTCGTCGCCGTGCCACTCATCAATCGCTATAGTGAGATCTGGCGAATGCTCGATGAGCTGGAAGCGGCGGGGCGCGTGGGGCGGCGCTCCCATTTTCATTTTCGCGTCATCAATGGGCCGCCGGAGCGATACGAATTAGACGGCGTCGGCTGGATGCTGGATCCGGCTGTTGCTGGCGGCGGCTGCCTGCGCAATGTTGGCATTCATACCGTTGATGGTTTCTTGCGCTTTACCCAGGGCGAGGCGGTAGAAGTCGTCGGCGCTGCCATCAGCTATCGTATGCATGGCAAAGCGATTGAAGAATTCTGCGCCGCGCTTTTGCGCTCCGAATCGGGCGTCATCGGCGCGATTGAGGCTGGTTATTCTTATGCCTCAATGAAGCCGGGGGGCGATTTCGAAAGCCGATTGTCAGCTGCCAATTGCTATTTGCTTGATCGCAACGATACTTTGGAAATGGCGACGCTGGACGACGATACCGCGCGGACGCTATCGATTCCCGACCAGGGCGCGCGATACGACCAGTTCGGGCGCGATACATTGGCGCGCTTGCGAGACGGGCGCCCGCCGATCGCCACCCTGCGGGATTGCCACCGCGCCATGCAGCTCATTGACGACATCTATGCCATGGCTGTGCGCAGTCCCTATGCTTCGTAGGAAACTGTTAAAGAAAGGAGACATTTATCGAACAAGTCTACTAGCAAGCGCCAGCAGTTAACGCTGGATTCACTTTGATTAAATTCCGATAGGAGATTGAAATGTCGAAGAAGTTTCTATTCATTTTGCTAATTGCCGCGCTAGGCGTTTTTTCAGCCGCGGGCCAGTCGGAGGAGATGGGTTCCTTCCTGGTGGGCGAATTTGAAGGACCAACGATTATCACCGATATGGGCATGATGCCTTCCATGTTCAGCGAAGCGCCGATGTTGAGCGCGCTGGTCGAGGCGGGCGACCTGCCACCGATTGAAGAGCGCTTGCCGGCGCATCCGCTGGTGATTCAGCCGGCGCATGAGATTGGCCAACATGGGGGCCAGTGGCGCCGCGGCTACACGGGACCCGGCGATGTATGGAACGCGCGCCGTATTGCCGGCAACGACAACCTCTTGTTCATGGATTATACCTTGAACGAAATCAAGCCCTGGGTCTTCGAAAGCTGGGAAGCCAACGACGAGTTCACCCAATTCACCTTCAAGCTGCGCGAGGGACATAAATGGTCGGACGGGATGCCCTTCACCGCTGACGATATTGTCTTCTGGTTTGAGGAACTCTTCTTGAATGAAGAGTTTCTGCCGGCGCCATCGACATTCCTGTCAGTCAATGGCGAATTCGTAGAATTGACCAAGATAGACGATCTGACAGTCCAGTACCGTTTCAGCGCGCCTTACCCGCTGTTCTTGAAAGTGATGGCGACGCCATCCAGCAATATCGCCAGCCACGCCCGCCGCGGCTGGAACGGCCATGGCGGCTATGTCCCGGCGCATTACATCAAGCAATTCCATCCGGATTTCGCCGATGAAGCCGACTTGGTCGCCCATCTGGATGAGGGCGGCTATTCCAATTGGGTTGACCTGGTCAAATCGAAGAACGACTGGGCGCGCAACCCGGACCTGCCGACCCTGGCGCCCTGGCGCGTCAAGCTAGCGCCAGCGGAAAACCCGGTCTACGTGCTAGAGCGCAACCCCTACTACTTCGGCGTTGATACTGAAGGCAAGCAGTTGCCCTATATCGATTCGATTGTGCTAACGCTGGCGGAAGACCTAGAAGTCCTCAACCTGCGCGCCATCGCCGGCGAATACGATATGCAGAGCCGCCATATCGACCTGCAGAAGCTGCCGCTCTATTTGGAAAATGCCGAGCGCGGCGATTACTCGATTCGCTTGGACCCGGCTGATTATGGCGCGAACGTCTTGCTCTTCTTCGGCCAGACCTATAAGGCCGATGCCGAAATCGCCAGCTGGCTGCAAAATGTGGACTTCCGCCGCGCCGTTTCGATGGGTATTGATGGCGGGCAAGTCAACGAGACTTTCCTGCTGGGCTTGGGCGAATCGCGCTCAGTCGTGCCGACCGCCGCCAACCCCTATTACCCGGGCGAAGAGTACGAGACGCTCTATACCGCCTTTGACGCTGATGCCGCCAATCAGTTGCTGGACGACATCGGCTTGTCGGCGAAAGATGACGACGGCTTCCGCCTGCGCGCGGATAATGGCGAACGCCTGACCCTGACGCTGACCACGCCCGGTGCCAGCTTCGTGCCCTATCCCAAGATTGCCGAAATGGTCGCCAGCCAGCTGCAGGGCATTGGCCTCAACGTTATCCCCGAGCAGTTGGAACGCAGCCTCTGGCAATCGCGCATCGACAACGGCGAGATTCAGTTGAGCCTTTGGGACAATGGCGGCACGGAAGATGTCTTCCTGCATTACAACAATACCTGGCTCTGGGCGCGGCCAAATTACACCGATTGGATGCGCAGCGGTGGCGCCATTGGCGAGGAGCCGCCCGCGGAAATCAAGGAAGCGATGGAGATCTGGGTGAGCGGTCCCGCGCTGCCGCCGGCAGAGCGTATCGAAGCGGGCAAGCGGTTATGGGTACTCTTCGCCGAGAATGTCTGGCAGGCGGGCATCGTTGGTAGCTCGCCCGCGGTGCTGGGCACGCGCATCGTCAAGAACACGATGGGCAACGTGCCCGCGCGTCAATTGGCGAATGTACTCTGCATGACGCCCGGCTGCACCCTGCCGGAGACCTATTTCTTGAAGCGCTAGTTCAAGACCTGGCAAGCCGCGAATTTCTATTTCTAGGGGCGTCGCCTATGGCGCCCCACGCAACATGATGCAGCTGTATCACAGCGTGCTTTCAGCGAGCCGACCCTACAGCGGGCATAGGGGCAGACCAATTAAGACCGACTCGCCATGCTAAGCTATGCGATTCGCCGCTTCCTGCTGGCGCTGCTCACCATTTGGGCGATAAGCGTATTGTCATTCGCCATCATCCAGTTGCCGCCGGGCGATTATGTCACGGCTTATATCGCGCAGTTGGCCAGCAGCGGTGTTGACGTAACGCCAGAATATGCGGAGAACCTGCGCCAGCAATACGGCTTGGACAGCCCGGTCTGGGTGCAGTACCTCAAGTGGATGGGGCAGATTGGGCGCGGCAATTTCGGCCGCTCGCTGGAATGGCAGGTGCCGGTTCTCGATATCATTGGCGACCGGCTCTGGCTGACGATGGCGGTCTCGGTCTCGGCTGTGCTGTTCACCTGGGCGCTGGCGCTGCCGATTGGCATATACTCGGCGGTGCGACAGTATTCTATCGCCGATTACATCTTCACCTTCATCGGCTTCATCGGTTTGGCTGTGCCTAGTTTTTTGCTCGCCCTAATTGTGATGTACTTGGGGTTTCGCTATTTCGGCGCCAGTATCGGGGGCCTCTTCTCGCCGGAGTATCAGCTGGCGGATTGGAGCCTCGGCAAAGTTTGGGATCTCATCAAGCATTTGCCGCTGCCGGCGATCATCCTGGGCATGGCTGGCACCGCCCAACTCATGCGTATCATGCGCGCCAACCTGCTCGACGAGTTGCGCAAACCCTATGTCATTACCGCCCGCGCCAAAGGCATGTCCGAATTTCGGCTCATCTTGAAATATCCGGTTCGCGCCGCTCTCAATCCCTTCGTCAGCACCTTGGGCTATCTGTTTCCCTTCATCATTTCTGGCAGCATCATCGTGGCGCTGGTCTTGAGCTTGCCCACCATCGGTCCCCTGCTGCTGCGGGCGCTGGTGGCGCAAGACATGTTCCTGGCCGGGACGATTGTCCTTTTCCTCGGCATTATGACTGTCTTTGGCACTTTCATCTCCGACATGCTGCTGATGTGGATCGACCCGCGCATCCGCTTTGAGAGGCGAGAATGAGCAAAGCGAAGCTGCCGCCCACGAATATGGGGGCTTTCCACAGCGACATCGACCCCATGTTGACAAGTACCGCCGCCGAGGAGCGGGTCTCGGTTGCGACACAGTGGCAATTGATGTGGTGGCGCTTTCGCAAACATCGCTTGGCAATGCTCAGTGGCTTGGTGATTGTCGCCTTTTATTTGGTGGCGGTTTTCGCCGATTTTCTGGCTTATGCCAACCCACACAAGACCGAGGCTTACCGCTCCCTAATTGCGCCGCAGCCGATACATTTTTTTGATGAAGGGCGCTTTAGCCCGCACGTCTTCGCGCTGATTGGCAAGCGCGACCCGCGCACCTTCAAGCGCGTCTACGAGCCGGACCCAGAGCAGAAGATACGGCTGCGCTTATTTGCCGAAGGTTATGACTACAAATTCCTTGGTCTGTTTAAGACAAATCGTCATCTGATCGGGGTTGAGGCTGGCAACGCGGAAGAGCTGATATTCCTGCTGGGCACCGATCAATTGGGGCGCGATTTATGGTCGCGTTTGATGATTGCCTGCCGCCTTTCCCTCACGATTGGTTTGGCTGGCGTCACGCTCAGCTTGGTCTTGGGCGTCTTGCTCGGCGGCGTTTCCGGGCTTTATGGCGGCTTGATCGATACCCTGATTCAGCGCGTCATCGAGATACTGCGTTCAATTCCGACGATCCCGCTCTGGATGGGGCTGGCGGCGGCGATGCCTAGAGACTGGGGCGTGGTCCAGGTCTATTTCGCCATCACAGTCATCCTGTCGCTGATCGGCTGGACCGATCTGGCGCGCGTCGTTCGTGGTCGCTTTCTTGCCCTGCGCGAAGAAGATTTTGTGCTCGCCGCTGAGTTAGCCGGCGTGGGCCAGATGCGGATCATACTGCGCCACATGGTGCCGTCCTTCTTGAGCCACATCATCGCGGCGACTACCCTGGCGCTGCCCAATATGATCATCAGCGAGACGGCGCTTAGTTTCCTCGGCTTAGGGCTGCGGCCGCCAGCGGTGAGCTGGGGCGTGCTGCTGCAAGACGCGCAGAATATACAGACGGTGGCAATTTCACCTTGGCTGTTATCGGCGGCGATTCCGGTGGTCATCGTCATCCTCGCCTTCAACTTTCTCGGCGATGGCTTACGAGATGCGGCGGACCCCTATGGCTAATCACAGATTGCAGGGCAAGGTCCAGCAGCCGGCGCTGAGGGTGAACAACCTGAAAACTTATTTCTTCACCGATGAAGGAACGGTCAAAGCGGTGGATGGGGCGAGCTTCGAGGTTCGGGCGGGCAAGACCGTGGGCATCGTTGGCGAGAGCGGCTGTGGCAAAAGTGTCACTGCTTTATCGATTCTACGCATCGTTCAAAAGCCGGGGCAAATCGTAGGCGGTGAAATCCTGCTGCGGGCTGCCGATGACGGGGAACCAGTCGATCTGACCAAGCTGGATGCCGAAGGGAAGGCAATACGAGCCATTCGCGGCGGCGAAATTGCCCTCGTCTTTCAGGAACCGATGACCTCGTTCAGCCCGCATTACACCATCGGCAATCAAATCATCGAGATGATCGAACTGCACCAGGATCTCAGCACAGCCGAAGCCAGAAACCGAAGCATCGAGCTGCTGCGCATGGTCGGCATCCCCAAACCGGAGCGGCGAATCGACGAATACCCGTTTGAGCTGAGTGGCGGCTTGCGCCAGCGTGTGATGATTGCGATGGCGTTGTCTTGCAATCCCAAAATTCTGATCGCGGACGAGCCGACCACCGCCCTCGATGTCACGACGCAGGCGCAGATACTGGACTTGCTGCGCGAGATTCAAGAGCGCACCCAGATGTCGGTTATCATCATCACGCACGATATGGGTGTCATCGCCGAGATGGCTGATGATGTCATCGTGATGTATCTGGGCCGAGTGGTAGAAAGCGGACCGGTGGAGCAGATATTTCATCAGCCCAAACACCCGTATACGCAGGCGCTATTGCGCTCGATTCCCAGCATTTTCGCCGAGCCGCGCAGCAAACTGCCGACTATCGCGGGTTCGATTCCCCATCCGCATAATCGGCCGGCCGGCTGCCCCTTTCATCCGCGCTGCGCCGAAGGCATGGCTGGCATATGCGATGTTCATACGCCGCAGTTGCGCCCGATAAACGATGCCCAATGGGCAAGCTGTTTCCTCTATCACCAGCCAGAAGGGGCACCGCAGACATGACGATGCGATCAAATGGCGGCGCGCCACTGCTCCAAGTGGAGAAGCTGCAGCGCTTCTTCCCGATCCGCAAGGGCTTGCTGCGGCGGGTTGTCGGGCAGGTGCGGGCGGTTGACGGCATCAGCTTTCATATCAATAAAGGCGAGACACTTTCGCTGGTCGGCGAGAGCGGCTGCGGCAAAACGACGACGGCGCGTTGCATCTTGCGCGCGCTGAAACCGACGGCTGGCGCGGTGCTTTTTCAGACAGCCTCCGGCGATGTGGTCGATACCGCCAGCTTGCCCAAATCAGCGCTGATGCCTTTCCGCCATCAAATGCAGATGATCTTTCAGGATCCCTTTTCCTCGCTCAACCCCCGCATGACCGTCTTTGACATCATCGCCGAGCCCCTGTTGGCCAGCGGGGTCAAAAGCCGAGACCAGCGGCGGCAGCGGGTGGAAAACCTGCTGGAGCTGGTGCGCTTGCGGCCCGAATTCATGCAGCGCTATCCACACGCTTTCAGCGGCGGGCAGCGCCAACGCATTGGGATCGCGCGGGCGCTGGCGCTTAACCCTAGCTTGATCGTCGCCGATGAGCCGGTTTCCGCGCTAGATGTCTCGGTGCAGGCGCAAATCCTGAATCTGATGCTCGACCTGCAAGATGAGCTAGGCTTGACTTATCTTTTCGTGGCGCACGACCTGAGTGTGGTTAAGCATATTAGCGACCGCGTGGCGGTGATGTATGTCGGCAAAATCGTTGAGATCGCTGAGACCGACAAGCTGTTCAAGGGTCCCAAGCATCCCTACACTGAAGCCCTGCTATCGGCCGTGCCAAAGCCAGACCCGCGCCTCCGCTCAGAGCGCATCGTGCTCAAGGGGGAAGTAGCCGACCCAGCCCATCCGCCGGCCGGCTGTTATTTCCATCCGCGCTGCGCCTATGCCATTGACCGCTGCCAGAGTGAGACGCCAAAATTAGAAGAGATTCAGCCCGGCCATCAGGTTGCCTGCCACCGCGCGCGGGAACTCGCCTTAAGCGGCATCGAGGCACAGCGGCGAGGGACTGAGTTATGAAGGCTATTCGAGTCGGCATCGCCGGTTGTGGCTTGGTTGGGCGGCAATACGTGGCGCGCTTGGGGCGCCTGGGCGCACAGGTAGCCGCCGTCGCCGACCCAATGCTTGAGCGCGCGGAACGAGCCGCAAAAGCTTGCGACGCCGCGGTATATGCGGACCCACGCCAGCTGCTGGCGGCGGAAGCGATTGACCTCCTCTGCGTTTGCTCGCCAACGCCTTTTCATTTCGAAGCCGTAATGGCGGCCGCGAGTTATCGGCGGCATATCTTCTGCGAGAAACCGCTGGCGGAAAACCTGACCCAGGCGAGGCAAATGTGCCGCGCGGCGCGGGAAGCGAGCCTTATGCTCGGCATCGGTTTCAAGATGCGCTACGAAGCCATCTTCGCCCGCGCCAAAACGCTGATAGAGGCGGGCGAAATCGGTCCCCCGCTTTATGCAATCTTCAGTTACTTTCAGCAAGCGCCGCCGCCCGAGCGCATTTGGTACACCGAATACGGCACGATGCGCGACAATGTTGTCCATGCCATCGACCTTTCGAATTGGCTCTTGGATCGACCGCCGGCGCAGGTGACAGCCCGGCTCGATAATCGCCTTGGCTTCAAAGGCGAAGACAAGGTCTTCCTGCAGATTGCCTATGGCGCTGGGGCGCTGGCGTCGATTCATGGCGGCTGGGTCGGCGAGGATTATCCTAAAGTGGCCGCCTCTGATGACATCCTGTTTCAGGTTGTGGGCGAGGCGGGCTATATCGCCGGCGACCGCGCCGGGCACTTGCTTGTCGCCAACCGCCGCGGCATCAAGCGGAGCGCGCTCGCCCCGGTAGATAGCTTCTCGGCTGAGTTGGAGGCATTCTTGAATGCGCTCCGAACTGGCCAGCCGGCGCCGGCGCCGGGGGAGGCTGGGCTGGTGGCGCAAGCAGTCATGGAAGCGGCTTTCGAATCCAATCGCAGCGGCGCGGCCGTCACGCTTGATGAGCAGGATTTCTCAGTCTGTCAGCCTGATGGATAGGGGGAGTCGGGGGCATTGCTCCAACTCTGCAGCGTCTGCCCGCCATCAATCAGCAGGGAAGCGCCGGTGATATGGCGCGCGTCATCAGAAGCGAGAAAGGCGACAGTGGCGGCGACATCGGCCGGCTGCCCGACTCGCCGCAGTGGAATTCGCTCGGCAAAGCGGGCGAAGAAGCCCTGCCAGGCAGCGGGGTCAGCCTGGGCTTGGCGGAAGCTCAAGGGCGTTTCGATGATGCCGGGGCAGACAGCATTCACGCGGATGTGATACCGTGCCAGCTCCAGCGCCAGGTTTCTCGCTAGCGCCTTAACCGCTTCCTTGCTCGCCATGTAAGGGCCGGAGCCAAAAATAGTATCCCAGCCACCAGTAGACGAGCCCATCAACACGATTGCCCCGCCGCCGGCTTTGATCAATACGGGGGCTGTCGCTTGGCAAGTCAGCACCATGCCGCGCAGATTTACATTCATGACCTGATCCCATTCTTGAATTGGCAGGTCAAGCAAAGCCGCTCGTGTGCCACCGACGCCGGCATTGGCGAACACTATGTCCAGCCGGCCGAAAGCCTCTTCTGCGGTCCTCGTCATTGCAGCGCAGTCTTCGGGCTCTGTCACATTGGCTTGGACGGCGATCGCGCCAGCGCCGATTTCCGCAGCGACCGCTTGCGCCCGTTCCAAGTCCAAATCTGCGATGATGACGCGCGCTCCTTCCGCGTTGAATCGAATGGCGCTTGCCCGCCCCAAGGCGCCAGCGCCGCCGGTGACCAGCGCCACCTTGCCGGCGAAGCGCTTCATACGAGCAGCTCGATCTGACGCCGCGCCGGCGGTGTATTTGCGCTCTGGCGCACGAGCAATTCGCCATCGATTATCACGCCGGATACGCCGGGCGTATCGCCAATCGCCAGCGTTTCCAGCGCGTCGCCAGCGGCGCTGCCAATCGGCGCATCCATGATTGCCAGGTCTGCTTCAAGCCCTACTTCGATTCTGCCCGCTCGAAGCTTGTAGATGCCCGCTGTTGTGCCGCTCGCCATCGCGATTGCCTGTTCGGGCGGCACGCCGCCAAGCGCGCTGATCCAACTTATCGTGCGCAGCATGCCCAGCGGGATCACCCCGGTGCCGGATGGCATATCGGTGCCGATAATGACGCGGTGGAGGGCATCGTGCTGTCTAGCGAGATCGAGGATGCGCGGGATAATAGCGGCGTTGCCACACTGAATGAGTTCGAGAGCGGCATCCGTTTCGGCGATGATCCGCTTGATGTCAGCGAGGCGCGGCGCGGTGGGACCACCGTTGAGATGAGAAGCGATATGCGGTCTCACGCTGAGCGCCTGTTCAGCGCCGATGGCATCGCTGCCGGGTATGGATGCGCCGCCAATGTGCATCATGACTGTCATGCCGCGGCTTTTTGCCCAGCGCGCCATTTCCGCCACTTTGCCCCAATCGTGATAACCGCCAAGCCCAACTTCGCCCAGATGCTTGACGCCCGCCGCCGCCATCTCATCGAAATCGGCTTCGGTGAGACCGGCTTGCAAAAGCAGCCCGCCCCCTTGCACCTTCATACCGCCAGGGCGGTAATTGCCCCAGGCTTGCGCGCCGACGATCGCCATAGATTTGGCGCCGATTGCGCCAGTGGGGCGGCCCGGCAGGTGAACCTCGCCGGCCGATATCATCCGCGTGACGCCGCCATGCACAGAGCTGGCGATGAAGTCAACGGCTTTCTGCCGTGGGCTGTAATCGCCGATGACTGGATGAACGTGAGAATCGATCAGCCCAGGCATCACTGTCGCGCCATTGGCGCTGATCCTGGTCGCGCCTTCGCTTGGGTCCAAGCCATGACCGACGGCGGCGATCAGCCCATCGCGGATGAGAATCGAATCGCCTTTGATTAGCGGCGCTTCAAAGACGCCCGATACGATTTTGCCTATAGCCTGTATCAGTATTTCACTCATCAGCCCTTGCCCGGCTGGTGCCCCAGCACCTTAAGCAGCGCCTCGAGATTGGTGACAGCGCCATAGTGGGTATCAATATCGTATAGAGTGACTTCCTGCGCTTGCGGGCTGGTGGCCATGACTAGGTCTTCCGGCACCAGCACTCTATAGCGCAGGAAGAAGGCATCATGCACGGTTGAACGCACGCAGATATTGGTGACCACGCCAGTGACAATGACGGTATTAATACCTCGTTCCCGCAGCGTGAGATCAAGCGTGGTTTGGAAGAAGCCACTGTAGCGTCGTTTGGGGATGACGATATCGCTTGCTTCGACTGGCAGCTCGTCAACGACTTCCGCGCCCCATGAACCGGCTAGGCAATGCGCCGCGCGCATTTCAAAGAGGCTGTCGTCGGGCGGCAAGCACTGGTTGAGCCAGAGGACAGGCATACCCATGGCGCGGGCTGCCGACAAAAGCTGCCGGTGTGGCGCATACAGGATATCGCCGCCTTCCAGCACCATAGCGCCGCCCTCGACGAAAAAGTCCTTGAGCATATCGACCACGAGCACGGCGGTAGCCGCTGGGTCGAAATTGATGATTTTGTCCCGCTGCTGCGATTGTTTCTCGGAGAATGAATTCTTGCTTGTTGACATGCCTTCCGCCCTTCACTGCGCTTGCCGCCCGCCCCGCCGAGCGCTCTCTTCATCTTAGTCCATAATCACCTTTGATGTCTTGGAGATCCCCCCAAGGCGCGAAATCTTTCACGATGAATGATGACGGCGATGGCGCGGATGGGCCCCTAGTTTCAGTCATAATCCTCCCACGAGAATTGTGCTTCATAACCGAGTTTAGCCTTCGCTTTGGCGCTATCAAACAGAGATTGATTGCCAGATAGGCGCGTGCTCAGGCGGGCTTCGGGATAATATCGCTGCGCCAAGAGTGCCGAATCCGTTTGCATAAAGCTGTTTGCCGCGCTGATGTAGAATGCCTCGTGCCCGCTGATATTGGCTTCTAGCGCCAGCTGGCAGGCTTGAGCGACATCGCGCGTATCGATATAAGCCCAGAGATTGGTCGCGCCACCGGCCGGATCGCCCCATAGTGGCTTCAGCTCCGCTCTGAATGATGCTGGCTTATGAATCCAGGGGAAGCGCAGGCTGACAACAGAAAGCGCCCCCGCCATCCGCCGGGCAAAAGCCATAGCGATGTCCTCGCCCAAGGTTTTCGATAGCGCGTAAGCATCTTGCGGCGCCCGCGGGTGAGCCTCGTCGATGGGGAGATAGGCAAGGCGAATGGGCTGGTATGAGAAGGGCAGCCCCAAGACCGACATGCTGCTGGCATAGACTACGCGCGGAATCTCCAACCTGGCGGCGGCCTCGAATACATTGAAAGTCGCCATCATATTGCTGCGGAAGACCTCGTCCGGGCTATGCTGAGTCGGCCGCGGGATAGCAGCCAAATGCACGATGGCCTCCGAGCCGGCGCAGGCGCCATAGACTTGCCCCAAATCAGTACAGTCCACCAGGCGAAACTCTGTGACAGGCGGCCGCGGCGGCACGCGGTCAATGCCGACTACAGCGCAGCCCTGCGCCATGAGCTGCGCTGCCACCGCCGAGCCAGCCAGCCCGCTGCTGCCCGTAACCGCGACCTTCATTGCGCTAGCTCGCTGCCCATGCGTACTCCGGTGCGCATCAGGACCCGGTCACGGCTTCCATCCAGTTGGGGCCGCCGACGTTGGTGATGCTCATGTGCGTCATATCGTCGCCTTCGACCGCGCCATGCCAATGTCTTTCGCCCGGCGGGAAGTGGATGACATCGCCTGGCTGGGCGACGCCGCCTGCACCAGCCTCGTTGCCAAAGCGGCATTCGCCCGCGGTGACAAGCAGGACCTGCTCGCCCGGGTGGGTATGCCAATGGGTTACCGCCCCATCGCTGAAATGCACCAGCGCGACCGAGATGCCTCCTTCCAGCTGCGCCGATATCAGCCGCTCCAGCTGTGATGTTCCGCCCGAAACATAGACATTGGCGCTTGATTGCCGTTCCGCTTGCGGCACATGTTTCATCATTGACCTCCACGATTCTCAATTAAGCCGAGCGCAGCAGCGCCCAACGCAAGTACAAAATACCGGCGAGATAAAGGGCGGCGCCGGCCGCGATCAACATATAAGACCTGCGCGGCGCGCTCTTAAACTCACCGGTCGCCAAGCCCCAAACATAAGTCCATAGCTGCGATGATGTACTGATGGGCCAAGAGACGGCGGCAGTCAGGGCGCCGGTTGCGAAGGCGTTGACGATATTACCGCCATAATGCGCGATAGCAGCGATGAGCGAGTAGCGGTGCATCCCCCAGCCAGCGCGTAAAAACAGCGACCACTGGCGGCGCAGCGTCAAGACAGCGCCCGATGTCAGGCACGCGCCGATGAGCGAACCGGTAACCAATACAGCCGTGTAAGCAAGCGGCTTTAGCCCATTATCATTGCCCGGCGCCTGCAGCGAGTATGATAAGCCAAGCGGGTAGGCGGTGATAATAGCCGACGCTAAGCCCACAAGCGCCATGTTCTTGACGATTAGGCTTTTGCTCGTTTCGCTGGCAGCCGCCCGCAATTCCGGCGCCGCAGCCTCGAAAAGCGAGCGATCGCGAAGGATTCTGGCCCAGACGGTGGCCATCGCAGCGGCGAACAAGAGCAGGCAAGCGACCGTCAAATCAAAGGCGGATAGGGCAGCCGGCGCGCCGCCAACGAGCGCGGCCAGCGATGTGCCCAGAAACAGGCTCATGAAGGTCTGTATTGGTGCGGTAACCGATAAGCCGACCGCTGTAAATACAGTTAAGGTGATCCGTACCCCGGTGACAAAGGTCCCGCCGGCGATAAGCGGGACGATGATGACCGAGTGCCGCTCGTGCCATGCCCCCGCAATCTCTTTGAACAATTCCTGCCCCAGCGCGAAGAGGGCGATTAGCCAAACCAATGCGAAAGAGAAGAGGTAGAGCCCCATGAAAAAGGCATCCAAGGGGTAGCTGTCCAGCTTCTTGATTAGGACCGTCCACGATCCCCAAAGGAAAGCGTTAAACAGCCCAGCCATTATGGCGAGTTCCTGCGTCATCAGGCGCGGATGGCGCGGATCATCTCGACTGCCAGCTCAACATCGGCATTGGCGTCGGCGCCGGTCGTGCGCGCTTCTCGGTCTTCGCGAATGCAATCGTAGAAGTGCAGCCATTCCCGGCGAAATGCTTCATCGTGCGAAGCCGGCACCACTTTGCTAACGGGAGAACCGTTTTCGTTTTCCTGAATAGTTACGGTTGTCGGGGCGTATTTGACATAGGGATTGGGGAAGACGATGCTGACGGTCTCGCTCTTGCCATAGGCGGTGAGCTGCTCGTCCCACCAAAGATAATCGGGCCAGACGCCCGCTTCAAAGACGCAGCGGCAATGCGGACCAAAATCGAGCACCGACAGAATCTCGGTCGGGGAGATGGCGTCGCTGAATAAGACGCCCGCAGCCGCGCCAAATGCGCCGCGCAGGATCGCCAGGTCGTGGCTGGAAAGCATCAGCAGCATTTGGTACAGACTGGCAAGATGCGCATGGCTTGGCCCCAAAGCCGCTTTTGACGCGGCGTCTATTTTCGCGGCGCCGTCGGCGAGCGCATCCTGGGGGATGTCATCGCCGGCGACCAAAGTATAGAGCGGCTCATGCACGCTGAAATCGCCAGCGAAATCATGCACGCGGATCAGCCGAACATCTTCCATCGCCCGCATGCGCGCCATGCCATACTCATAACCGGGGTCGTAACGTTTCATATAGCCGACCATGAGCTTGACGCCAGCGCGTTCGACAGCGTCCAATACGCGGCGGCCCTCGGCTGGGTCGAAGCAAAAGGGTTTTTCAACGAAGATGTGCTTGCCGGCCGCGGCGGCGGCTTCGGCGATATCGCCATGATCCATCGTCAGAATAGCGACAATATCGATATCGGGCTGGGCGAGCAAAGCGTCAGATTCGATGTAGCGCTGGCTGACCCCATAGCGCTCGCCGACTGAATTGACGACTTTCGCCGAAATATCGCAGACGGCGCTGATTTCATATTGTGGCAGTTCCATCAAATATGGCAGATGCATGATCTGGGCGATCTGGCCACAGCCGATGATGCCTACGCGTAATCTGTCCAATGCGAGCCTCCTTCTTAATTGAGTGGTGTGCTTAGCTCTTGACGGCGCCGGCGGTCAAGCCTTCGATGAACCAGCGCTGCATAGCGACATAGAGGACGATGACGGGAATCGTAACCATGCTGAGCGCGGCGAAATAGAGCGTCCAATCGGCCGAGTAACGATAGAAAAAGTTGACCAAGCCCAGGGGAATCGTCTGCAATTCTGCTTGGCGGATGAAGATAAATGCCAGAAAGAATTCATTCCAAAAGAACATGCCTTGAAAGATGGCGACCGTCGCCAACCCGGGCCGCGCCAGGGGCAGCACCACATACCAAAACACCTGCAATCGGTTAGCGCCATCGACCAGCGCCGCGTCTTCCAGCTCGGGCGGAATAGACATGAAGAAGCCGCGCAAAAGAAATATGCTGAATGCCATAGATGTGCCAGCGTATACAAAGACAAGCCCGAAGCGGCTGTTGAGTATGCCCAGCGTCCTGACCACGATAAACAGCGGGATGACGGTCACCTCGGGTGGGATCATCATGGTGGCCAGGATGACGAGAAATATCGCCTGACGCCCGGGGAATTGCAGCCGCGCCAGGGCATAAGCGGCGATGGACGACACGATTAGCAGCACCGCCAAGCTGAGCGCCGTGATGATGATGCTGTTGCCGATGCGCGCGCCTAAATCTGCAATGCGCCAGGCATCAATGTAATTCTGCCAAATCATTGTCCGCGGCGGTCCCCAGACATTGTTGAAAAGATCGGCGTCGGTTTTCAGCGAGCCGAAGACCATCCAGAACAGCGGGTAAATGGTTTGAACAGTAGCGACAATGAGTATCGCGTAGACCAGCAGCAGCTTGAGGCGATCGCTTAGCAGCCGCGAAAACACATCGGGAAAGAAATCAGGCTTACTGTGTCCGGCGGCCGATGCCATGCGCTCTCCCTGCCTCAGAAATTATAAGCGCCGCTGCGTCCAATACGTATGTAACTGAAGGCGATAACCGCCACAACGACAAACAAAGCGAATCCCATCGCCGAGGCGTAGCCCAGCTTGCCAAAACGAAAGGCCTGCGTAACAAGATGCGTCAGCACAACTTCGGTGGTGTGGTTGGGTCCGCCGTCTGTCATCACATAGACTAGCTCGAAGTTTCTGACGAAAGCGCCATTCAACGAAAGGAGCACACTGATGAAGGTTACGGGGGCGAGCAGGGGCAGGGTGATGCGCCTGAGCCGCGTCCAGGCGCCAGCCCCATCAATGATGGCCACTTCATACAGATCCTTGGGGATGGATTGCAGCCCAGCCAGGAAGAGCACCATGTGGAAGCCGGTCCATTTCCAAATATCAACGGTGATGATGGCGCCGAGCGCGGTCGCCTGGTCGCTCAGCCAAGCGCGGATCAAGCTCTCTTGCCCCAACAATTCCAAGCCAGCATTCAGCAGGCCGAAGGTGGGGTTGTATATCCAGGACCAGAGCAATCCAATGACGACAAATGAAAGTGTCACCGGCAGAAAAAGAGCGGTGCGAAAGAATATGACGCCCTTAATCTTTTGATTAACCAGCAGCGCCAGCAAAAGCCCCAATACATTTTTGGCCAACACAACGGAAATGGCGAAGATGATCGTATTCGTCACCGCCTTTAGGAAGACATCGTCGCGCTCTATCAGCCTGACGTAATTCCTCGTGCCGATGAAAACGGGCGAATTGAAGCCATCCCAACGGTGAAAGCTCAAGTAAAAGCCGTAAACGATTGGGATGATGACGAAGATGATAAGCAGGATGATAGCCGGCGTCATCATCATATAGGCGGAGAGATGCCGGTAGACGCGCGGGTAGCGCTTCCGCTTGGCGCTGGCTGCGGCGGCTGATGCCTCTTCTCTTCGGCGTGACGGCATCTTTATAATTCTATTCCCAAAAGTAATTGTCGGTGCCGCGGCTAGACACGCTAGGCGATGTTCAGCTTTAAGCCCAGGTCCTTAACAACATAGTCGATGCTTTCGAGGCAGCTCTGCTCTGCTGTTTTATGCGATGCATCCAGCTCGATGAGCGCCAGCCCGTCGTACTCGCTTTCCAACATAATCTCGACCATAGCGGGGAAATCAACCACGCCGGCGCCCAACTCACAGAAGGAAAGATAACGCGCGTAGCCCTCAAGCCCTTCAAAGTCTTTTGCATCTTTGAAATGAATGTAATCGATGTGCTCCATATAGCTGCGCATGACATCCACTGGGTCGGTATCTTTGATGACCAGGTGAGCGGGATCGATACAAAGTCCCACGAGATCGGTATCCACAATCGCCATGAAGCGGTCAAGCTGCTCGCGCGTTTCAATGAAGCAATCCAAATGCGGATGATAAACGGTGCGGATGCCGAGCTTCTTGCTGAAAGTGCCCAATTCTTCCAGAGCATTGGCGAAATTGCGGAAATCTTCATCCGTTTGCGGCTTGGCGCCAACGGGCGGTCCCCCGCCACAGACGAGGATTTTGGAGCCGAAGCTTTGCAAGAAGCGCGTAACCGCCATGACACAGTCGCGCTCGTAGGGCCAAAGCTCCGCATTGGTGTATTCGCAATTGGCATAAAGCGAAGACAGCCGCAATCCGTAATCTTCCTGCGCCTTGTTGTAGAGGTGCAGGCGGCGCAAGAAATCGGTGTCCGTCAACATCTCGGGGGGACCAGAATCCTCCAGAGTCATAAAACGGCGGGCGAAGTAGTCGCTAAGGCTGTTGAAAATCAGCGCTTCATACCATACGAAACCAACTTCAGCCAAGAAGGGGAAGCCTTCTTCCGGGCGGCCCTCGAAATCCCATGTATTCAGGTGATAGCCTATCTCAAACTTCTGCTCTTTTGGCATGACAAAGTTTCCTTTTTTCGCGGGCTAGCTGTTGGCAGGGACGGGTGGACCCACCCCTTGCCGGGATAGATCCACCATCATTTGCTTGCAATCGGTCGGCGCTTAACTCAATCAGTCATCGTAGGAATAGCCATCGAAGACGAGATCGTCGAAGACCTTTTGAATCTGCGCCATGCCTTCGTCGGCTGTAATTGTGCCGCCGACAATGCCCTGGATGGCGCTCTGGAAGGCGTCATTGATTTCAGTGGGCCAGATCCAATCGAGGAAGCGCGCCGTATTGGGGAAGTGGTTGGAGCGCAAGTCATCCGCGATATCCGATTCGACAACCGTCACGCCTTTGATTGAAGTCGCCAGTGGCTCCATGATGCCGAGGTGCTTGTCGGCGATCTCGGGCCGCGAGAGATATTCGAGGAAGGCGACCGCATGAGGCAAGGCTTCTTCGCTAACGCCGCTGTAGATGCAGTAGCCGGAATCAGGTCCACCACCATGGCCCCGCGCGCCTGGCACATCGGCAAGCTGCGGGAATTCAAATACGCCCCACTCAAAATCGACCACGTTGGCTTCTATCCAGGGCAGCTCCCAGGTGCCGCCATAATAGACCGCCGATTGCTGGCTGGCGAAGGCGCTGCGCATGCCATCCCAATCGACCGAGAGCGAATCGCGATCGAGGATGCCGTCATCGACGAATTGGCCGATCCGCGCCAATGCCTCCACATCGGGGGCATCGGTGAATTTGGCTTCACCGCGCAGGTTCTGCACAGTCTTGGCGATCGAGTTGCCCATTGTCTGTGAGGCGGTTTCAAAGTACCACATGGGCCACATCCAAACATTCTTGCCCTGATGCAAAACCGGGACATAACCAGCCTCATCAAGCGCCGCCGCAACCGCGATGAAGTCCTCATAAGAATCGGGCTCTGCCAAGCCGAGCTCATTGAACAGATCGACATTGTAGAAGAAGGACGAGGTGGAGACGGGCGATACCGGAATGCCGTAGACGCGGCCGCCGATGGTATACGCGTCAAGCGAGGCTGGCTCGAAACGGTCAACCCAGTCGGCGATATCATCGGTGATGTCTCGCAGGACGCCACGCCGTACATAAGCGCCATTGGTGGGGTTGGCGGCGCAGCCAATCACATCCATGCGCTCACCGGCCAGGTGGGCGGTCAGCAATCGTGTCACACCGCCATCAATGGGACCTTGCGCATCCCAAACAACATCCGACACTTCAGGATTTTCCGCCAAGTACCCGTCGATGACTTCTTGCTCCACCTGCGCTTGAACATCGTCCGGCGCCATCGAGCCGAGATTGTCAAGCGAGGTCGGCCCAAACACATGGAGGACAAAGCCATCCTGGGCGGCGACACTGCCAAGGGGCAACAAGGTCAAAACGAAAACAAGCGAACACAGGAAAACTCTCTTAAACATAACGACAGCACCTTTCATCAATCTAATTGGAGCGCTTAGGAAGTGCGTTCCTGCAAGGAATATAACGAACTGAGGCGGTAATAGCAAAAACCTGTTGGCCGGAGGCGGGGCAATCGCTTCAAATTTTTGCCACAAAGACACAGAGCGCAGAGAGTGTAAAGTCTTGTGATTTGCGCTGAAGCTGTCTTGCAAAGGGCGCTGGATGTGCCGGGGCTTGCTGGGCATTGCAGCCGCTTCAACCTGTTATTGTCTCGATCTCGACCCGCCGCTCGCGCTGGTGGCTCTGCACAGCTGCGCTCAACAGGCGCTGGATGCGCGCGCCATGCTGAAAATTGGGCTCCAGATCCCAATCATTCAGGATGCCGTCGATGAAGCCGCGAATCATGAAATCTTCTGAGCGAAATACGTCGCGGTAGGTATTGTGCACCGTATCGCGGCGCGCCCCGCCCCAAATACGCTCGGGTATCGGCAGCTCGCGGATCATGCCTTCGCCGACGCGCGCGCCTTTGACTTCTTGAATCTTGTCCCAATCGATGAAGTGGTACAGCGTGCCAGCGGAACCGTGAAATTCCATATGATGCGTTTGGCCGAAGGGGCTGTCCTCATAACACAGGGCGGTGCAATGTATCATGCCGAGCGCGCCGCTGGCGAATTCCAGGGTGAGCATACAAGAATCATCCAAGACTTCATAAGGCTCGCCAGCCGGGTCGACTGGCGGGCGCGGGACCGTGAAACCGAGACGGCAGCTGATCGCGCTAATCTCGCCGAAGAACCACTCAGCCAGATAAAGAAAATGCGAGCCCAGATCGCCAATCACGCCTGAGCCGGCGATCTTGCGATCGAAGCGCCAACGATAATCGCCATCACGGGCGAAGCCGGTGTAATAGCGCATATTGAGGTGGTATGGCTTTCCCAGGTAACCGTCGGCGATCAATTCCTTCAAGTAGCGCGCGGTCGGCATAAAGCGGTACGTGAAGGGCACCAGAGTCTTGAGGTCCTTGGCTTGTGCCGTCTGCGCCATTTCGCGCGCCTGCGCATAACTGAGGGCGATCGGTTTCTCGCAGAGTACGTGCAGGTTCTTTGCCAGCGCTTCCATGGCGATGGGATAGTGGCTGCTGTTTGGGCTTGCGATGACAATGGCGTCCAGGCCGGCGCTGTTGATCATCTCACGATAATCGGTATAGACTTGTGGAATGTTCCAGTTATGAGCCATCGTCCGCGCATTGTCGCGGTTGCGCCCGCAGATGGCGACTGTATTAGCGCCCGGATGGCTGTCGAGCGCGGGCAGGTGCATGGCGTCTGCCCACCAACTGGCGCCGACAACTCCGACAGATACTGTGTTGCTAGTCATAGTGAACTTCCGTAAAATGGCTGTCATCCGGATCCATTGTAAGGATTGGATCCTCATTCGACAATAAAAGCTTTCCCTTGCGAGGCATATGCGCCGAATAATGGACTCTGAACTGATTGAGCGGCTGTTCTTCACCGCGCTCGTGGTCGGCATTGTGCTGGCGGTGGGCGGGGCGATACGGTATGTCATGCTGCATAATCAGCTTGATGATAATCTGGCCGCCCAAATCCACCAAGAGGGCGGCGAAGTCACGATAGAGAGCAAAGGGCAGGCACAAGGCTTGATGGCGTCGGATATTGAACGCCGGCGCATCGTGGCGGAGCAATTCAATATGATGATTGTCGCGGGCGCAGGCTTGGCGCTGCTGGGCTTGGGCTGGCTGGGCACGGACCTCATCCGCGGGCGGCGGCAGACCGCGCGGAAAGCGTCGAGCGCGGAGTAGCTGCCGGACGCGCTATAATATAGCCACTAGAAAGCATAACCGTCCCGCAATAAAGACTATTCATGGCTCAGCCATTTGCCTCAGACATTTCCAATAGCAGGCTTCGCCAAGCGTTGGGCTACGCGCTGCAGCCGGCTGTCATTCTGCGAAGCCTGTCTGCCAGCGCCGTCATGTGGCTGGTATTGGCTAGCGTAACGCCATCGTACTCCAGGCTGATTTTCCATGGCAAGCTGTCGGGTTATTTTGCCGCCGGCTTGGCGATTGCGCTGGTCAGCCAAATTGTCTGCTTGATAATCACCGCGCTCTTCAGCTCGGATAATGCGACGCTTGCCGTCCCGCAGACCGTTTCGGCGGTGGTGCAGGGCATTCTTGCTGGCGCAATCATGGCGGCGGCGCCGCCCGAGATGCCCGAAGAGACGCTGTTTTCGGTGGTTTTCATTTTCATCGCGCTGTCATCGGTCTTATCTGGCGCTCTGGTGCTGCTGCTGGGCCTTACAGGCGTCGGCGGTTTTGTCCGTTACATCCCCTATCCCATCGTCGGCGGCTTTATGGCTGGCATGGGCTGGCTGATGTTGGACGCTGGTTACATCGTTGCAACCGACCTCAGAATCAGTTGGCAGAGCGCGGGCTTGCTCTTGGACGGCGCTCTGTTTGCGCGTTGGCTGCCCTCGATGATATTCGCCCTGGGCCTCATTGCGCTGGGCGCTCGTTCCAAAAGCGCGCTTGTCATGCCAAGCATGATTGTGCTGTCTCTCGTTTTATTTTATGTTTGGGCGCAATTTGTCGAAGGCGGCCGGCAAGGTTTGGCGGAAGCGGGCTGGTTCCTGCCCAAATTGCCGGCGGTGATCTATTGGCAATTGCCCGATTTAAACGCTCTCGGGCTGATAAGCCCCGCCATGATTTTGGCGAGCGCCGGCGGCATCTTTATGACGATTGTGCAAACGTTGCTTAACTTGTTCTCCAAAGCCAGCGCGCAGGAACTCGTCACCGAGCGCGAGCTGGATTTCAATCAAGAATGCCGCGTCAATGGCTTGGCAAATATCGTCAGTGGCATTGCCGGCGGCGGGGTCGTCGGTTATCATGTCCCTTCCATGACAGCCGTGCTGGTAGCCATGTCCGCCTATGGCCGGCTGGCTGGCCTCTTTCTCGCGCTCATGTTCGGGCTGACCATCATGTTCGGCAGCGCCATTTATTCCTTGATTCCGCGTTTCTTGCCCGCGGGCTTGATGATGTTTGTTGGCTTGACGTTCTTGAAACAGTGGCTGGTGGATAGCCGGTCTAAGCTGCCGCGACAAGATTATATCGTGGTCGCTGTCATTACTTTGGTCACCGCTTTCTTTGGCATATTTGCCGGCACGGGCGTCGGCGTCATTGTAGCAATCGCCTTCTTTGTTTTGGAATACAGCCGGATGGATGTCATCAAGCAAGAGTTCTCGGGCCGCATCCACCGCAGCAATCTCGACCGCTCTTTCGCGCAGCGCCAGTTGCTGCAGCAAGAAGGCGATAAGATTCTTATCTTGCGCTTGCAGGGCTACATCTTTTTTGGCAGCGCCTACCGCTTTTATGAGCGTTTGAGAACTCGAATCACGAGCCAAGCCGGCGTTCAGCTCGGCTTTGTTATTCTGGACTTCAAAGCGGTCCGCGGCTTTGACGTCTCAACGATGGTGGACTTCCAAAAGCTGAAGAAGCTGACTGATAGCAAGGGCATCGCATTGCTCATCTCGGATGCGGCGCCGCATTTGCAGACGCTGCTCGCCGATGGTGGAATTTTGGAAGGTCCTCCTGATAAGCCAGCCTTATTTGATGATCTGGATCATGCCCTTGAATGGTGCGAAATCAGCCTGCTTAAAGAGGCTGAACTGTTGGACGCCGCGCATGTTACCTTTGAGCAGCAGTTGGCGCAGCATGCGATTGCCCTCCCGCAGGATGCCAGCGCCGCGCAGCCCTTTCTTGAACCACTGGAGACCCGAGTCGGCGATACCATCTTCAAGCAGGGTGACGCGCCGGACTCGCTGTACTTCATTGAATCGGGAAGGGTCGATGTTCTCTTGCGCGATGAGGCGGGCCACGTTTTGCGGCTTCGCAGCATGAGCGCGGGCGCGGTGATTGGCGAAGTTGGCTTCTATCTGGGCAAGGCGCGCTCGGCTTCCATCGTGGTGACCGAGGGGGGCTTATTACAGCGCCTGAGCCACGACGCGCTCCGCAATTTGGAAGAGACTGCGCCGCAAACCGCATCGGCGATTCACGTGCTTATTGCGCGTTTGCTGTCGGATCGGCTTTCGACAACCAACCAACTCCTTCAAGAATTGATGGATTGACCTGGCTGGACCTCAGTTCACGTAATCTTTGCCATAATCCATGTCCGGAATTGGGCTTGTGCTGGTCCAGCCGCCGTCGACAACGATCGCTTGCCCCGTGATCTTGGCTGCTTCTGGCGCGGCCAAGAAGAGCACAGCCTGGGCGATGTCCGCCGGTTGAATCGCTTTTCCGACTGGAATCAGATTGCCCCAGCGCTTTTCATAGTCCGGATCGTCGCTGAGGTTGCGCGGGGTGATGACGGCGCCAGGCACCACGCAATTGATCGTGATGCCATGCGGGCTCAACTCAAGCACGAGGTTTCTCGCAAGCATTTCCAGTGCCGCCTTGGTCATGCCATAGGCGCTCAGGTAAGGCACGGCGCGGCGCCCGGTCACCGAGGACATGAGTACGATTCGGCCGCCACTGCCTTGCGCGCGATATTGACGAGCGGCCGCTTGCGCCAGGAAATAACTGCCGCGGAGGTTGACGTTCAGCACGCGCTCGAAATCGGCCGGCTTGTAATCGAAGAAGTTTCCCCAGGAGGTCAAGCCCGCGTTGCAGACGCAGACGTTCAGGGGACCGAATGCTCCTGTGGCTTCTTCAACCAGCGCGCGCAGGACATCGACATCGGCGACATCGCCGGGGGCCGGGAGACAGGGCGCGCCCGTCTCGGCGGCGATGGCTTCGGCGCTGGCTTTGGCGCGGTCTGGCTGGATATCGTTCAATAAGACGGCGGCGCCTTCCGCGCAGAATTGACGCGCCACCTCGCAACCAATGCCCTCGCCGGCCCCGGTTACGATGACCGTTTGATTTGCAAATCGCTTCTGTGTCATAATCCGCTTCGCCTGATGTATTCAATAGTGGTATTTTAACCACCGAGTTCAGCGAGTACACAGTGACAGACCCGTTTTAGCAAGAAGTTGCAGCGGCGACGTTGTGAGGCACCCGCTGTATATCTAGGCTGCTTCACTGTCGGAAGGGTGAAATATAGTCTGGTTATACTCGATTATAGAATAACAGGAGCCGAGTCATGCGAGACGACATTTACAGCGGGGCGGAACTGTTGCGCAATACGCGGACGCGGGGACAAGGTCGCGAAGGCAAGCTGCCCTTTGATGAAGACATGCTGCTGAATGAAGCGAGCGGCAATCTCTTCGCCATGACCCAAAACGTAGCGATGGGCTGGCACCCGGAAGAGGTCAACCGCGAACAGTATGTGATCGTCAGCACGACCGGCGGCTTGCGCGCCGAAGACGGCCGCCCGCTGGCGCTGGGTTATCATACTGGGCACTGGGAGATCAGCCTGCTGGTGAAAGAAGCGGCGCAGACGATCCGCGCTCAAGACGCGATACCCTTCGCCATCTACTGTTCTGATCCTTGTGACGGTCGCTCGCAAGGCACAGCCGGCATGATGGACAGCTTGGCTTATCGCAACGACGCCGCCCTGGTGATGCGGCGCCTGATCCGCTCCTTGCCGACGCGCGATGGCGTCATGGGCGTGGCCACCTGCGACAAAGGGCTTCCCGCTGCCATGCTCGCCTTGGCCGGCTGTGGCGATTTGCCTGGCATCATCGTGCCCGGCGGCGTGACCCTGCCCGCGGAAGGCGCGGAGGACGCCGGCACTGTGCAGACGATCGGCGCGCGCTTCGCCCATGGCTTGATAACGCTCGATTACGCCGCCGAAATGGGCTGCAAAGCTTGTGGCTCAGCGGGTGGAGGCTGCCAGTTTCTGGGCACGGCGGCGACCTCGCAAGTGGTGGCGGAAGCGCTGGGATTGAGCCTGCCCCATAGCGCGCTTCTGCCTTCTGGCGAAGCGGTCTGGCTGGATAATGCGCGGCGGTCGGCGCTGGCGCTGCTGCGCATGAAAGCCTCTGGCTTGACATTGGCGGATATTCTGACGCGGGCTGCCTTGGAGAATGCCATGCTGGCGCACTCGGCTTTTGGCGGCTCGACCAACCTGCTGCTGCATATCCCCGCCATCGCCCATGCCGCCGGGCTGAAAGCGCCAACGGTCGACGACTGGATTCGCGTCAATCGAAGCACCGCGCGCCTCGTCGATGCCCTGCCCAATGGGCCGCGGAATCATCCGACGGTTCAGGTCTATATGGCGGGCGGCGTTCCCGAAGTCCTGCTGCATCTGCGGCGCCAGGGGCTGCTGAATACCGACGCGCTGACCGTAACCGGTGATAAGCTGGCTACCGTGCTCGATTGGTGGGAAAGCAGCGAAAGGCGGCGCTTGGCGCGGGAGCGATTGCGGGCTAACGAGGGCATTGACCCAGACGATGTCATCATGTCGCCGGAGAAAGCGAAGGCGCGCGGGCTTACGAGCACAGTGGTATTCCCAAGGGGCAATATCGCGCCGCAGGGTTCCGTCATTAAGGCGACCGCCATCGACCCCTCGGTGATTGATGAAGACAAGGTCTATCGCCATCGTGGTCGGGCGCGGGTATTCACCTCGGAGCGCGCGGCGATTCGGGCGCTGAAGGGCTTGGAAGGCGAAGCGATCCAGCCGGGCGATGTGCTGGTGCTGGCCGGCTTGGGTCCCATGGGCACTGGCATGGAAGAGACCTATCAACTGACTTCGGCGCTCAAGTTCATCCCCTGGGGCAAACAAGTGCCGATCATCACGGACGCGCGTTTCTCCGGCGTTTCGACCGGCGCCTGCATCGGCCACGTGGGACCCGAGGCGCTGGCCGGCGGTCCCATCGGCAAGCTGCGCGATGGCGACCGGCTCGAAATCAGCATAGATCGCCATCAGCTGCGCGGGTCAGTCAACCTGGTCGGCACAGTAGACGGCGAGCTATCGGCAGAAGCGGCGGCAAGCCTGTTGGCTGCCCGCGCGCCCCACCCCGCCTTGCAGCCTCACCCCGAGCTACCTGCCGATACGCGTTTGTGGGCGGCGCTACAGGCAGTCAGCGGTGGCGTCTGGGCCGGCAGCGTCTATGATGTGGATAAGATCATCGCGGCGCTGAATGCTGGCTTGGCGGTGCAGGGCGACTAGGTCGGTCAAAGCAAATGATGTAACATGACAGGAAAAGTCATGTAGAGGCGAGCCATTGGCTCGCCCGTCAGGTGGGGGATTTCTAGGCCTTTTTTAAGCCAACCAATCCATAACTCATCGCAACCAGTCTGCGTGCGGTGTCCATATTCTTGGCATTTGGATTTGGCGATTCCATGGGCCAACCACCATCACGCAAGCCCTTGTCACGATATAACACACTGCTCTGGCTGAAATACGCACCTGAGTGCTTTGGTGCATCATCAGAGAGCAAACAATGCAATGATGTTTGAGCCGACTCTTCATTGCTGTCCGACATTGAGCGGGTGAAAGGTCGTATCAGTTTCATAATCGCTTGCATCAAAAAGTTCCCGCCCGAGCCGAAGTTTGATCGTGCCCAACCGGGGTGTACCGAGAAAGCTGAGACACCCGTGCCAGCTAATCGTTCCGCAAGTTCCTTTGCATACAAAACGACGGCAACCTTCGCCTCTGCATAAGCAGCAAAACTTTTGAAATCCCTTGTCTTGTAATGCAAATCGTCCAGATGCACATCGGGGCGGTTTTTGGGGTTTCCTGCATGTACAACAGAGGAAACGATAACCCACCTCGATGGTGCACTTTTCTTTAACACATCAAGTAATAATTCCGTCAGCAAGAAATGACCAAAGTAACTCGCCGCCATCGTGATCTCAAACCCGTCTTTGGTGTACACAGGTTCGGATTGCATGTTGACCATGCCCGCATTGCAATCGAGACCATCGAGTCGGTCGTACGCCTGCTTGAATTTTGTGGCAAAATCCCGCACAGTTTGCAGATCAGCGAGATCCAGTTTCATGACTTCATAACTGCCTTTCAGTCCGCTGAAGCCCTGAGCCACTTCTTCTCCGGCATTTGTTCGTCGGCAAGCCATGACCACATGACCGCCCTGCTTAATCAGTTGTCTGGTTGTTTCAAGGCCGACTCCAGAATTGGCTCCAGTGACAATATAGACCTTCCCGCTAATGTCTTTAGAACGGGTCTTTTCGTCTATTGCCAGTTTTCTTCTTGCCATTTCTAGCTCCGCTTACTTCTGCCATGCGTTTCAAGTTACCATTAGACATCGGCTTCTTCAAGATATGCCTCGCGATTCTCATTAGCGCTTGCCCGAACCATAATTGAAATTTAACGAATTTTGTAGGAGCCTCGCCCGCAATTTGTGTTGACATGCACTCGTGGCTATTTCATACTCGTGGACAAAAGCGCTTTAGGGGAATCGGCACATGTTAACTGAAGAACAGATCGCCTTTTATCAGGAAAACGGCTACATCGTCGTCGAGGATGTGCTCAGCGATGAGGAATTGGCGGCGCTGCGGCAGGTGACGAAGGAATTCGTCGAGCGTTCGCGCGGCGTTTGCGTCAGCGACGATGCTTTTGACTTGGAGCCGAATCACAGCGCCGAGCGGCCCCGGCTGCGGCGCATCAAGAATCCAATTGCCCAGCATGAGGTTTTCGATCAGACGATGCGGCATAAAGGCATTCTGGACATCGTCGAGCAACTGGTCGGCCCCGGCTTGCGGCGCCAAAACACCAAACTGAATATGAAAGAGCCAGACCACGGCAGCGCGGTTGAGTGGCATCAAGATTGGGCTTTCTATCCGCATACGAATGACGATGTGTTGGCGGTGGGCGTCTGCCTGGATGATATGACAGAAGAGAACGGCTGCATGTTGATGGTGCCCGGCTCACACAAAGGCGCGCTCTACAGCCACCACGAGAACGGCGTCTTCGTCGGCGCGGTGAGTGACCCCGCATTCCAACCGGGGGAAACAGCCAAGTGCTTGGTCAAAGCCGGCGGCATCACCGTTCATCATGCCCGTACGCTGCACGCCTCAACGCCGAACCACTCGGCGAATCCACGGCGCCTGCTACTTTTTGAATACTGCTCGCTTGATTCATGGCCCCTGCTTGGCGCCAGCTATGAAGAGTATTGCGCTTCGGTCCTCCGCGGCGAACCAAGCTCGAGCCCTCGGCAAGAGGCGGTGCCGGTGAGCATCCCCCTGCCCAAGCCGGAAAATGCCGGCTCCATCTTCGAGATTCAACAGAAGCTACGCAATAAGGAGATGGCAAAGCAATGAGCCTAATTATGAGGAATTTCCGCCGCTGGTGGCAAAGACCGCGCAATATCCGCGAGCGGTCGGAAGACCGTAAAGTTTCGTTTTTGGAGTTGTTTTATGATCTCGTTTATGTGGTGTTGATTGCGCAATTAACCCACGCCCTCGCCCATCATATTGACCTGCGCCATATCCTCAATTTTCTATTCCTGTTCATCATTACCTGGTGGGCATGGTTAAACGGGACAGCCTATCACGATCTGCATGGCAATAATGACATCCGCACCCGTGTTTTCACCTTCCTGCAAATGTTCACTGTCGCGGCGATGGCGGTGTATGCGCATGACGCGCTGGGAGATACTTCGGCGGGCTTTGCCTTATCGTATGCCGGCTTTCAACTCATATTGACCTTTCTATGGTGGCGGACCGGCGTCCACGACCCAGCGCATCAGCCTCTTTCGCGCCCGTATGCGCTCGCTTTCTTGATAACAACTCTGTTATTCATCGCGTCCTATTTTGTTGAGCCGCCCGACCGGTTTACCTTCTGGATAGTCGCGGCTGTGCTTTCGATTTTCTTGCCGCTATACCTATTTCGCATTCGCCGCCATAGCCCGGATGTGCAAGCGCAGATTGAAATGAGCACCTTAGCCACCCCGTCGATTGTGGAACGGTTTGGCCTATTTACGATTATCGTGCTCGGCGAGGTCATCGTCGGTGTTGTGCAAGGCTTGGCCGGCTATCACGAGCTGGATTGGCAGGTTGTCGGCATCAGCGCCCTAGGCATGATGATCGCCTTCGGCACTTGGTGGCTGTATTTTGACTTTGTCTCTCACCGCATTCCTGGCCCCGGAGCGATGCGCGTCTATGTCTGGTCTTACGCGCATTTGCCCGTAACCGCCGGCATCGCCATGATCGGGGCGGCAGTCGTCAATGTCATCGACCATGCGACCGAGCCGCTGCCGGTTGAAGTCCGCTGGCTATTGGTCTGCGCGATTGGCTTGGTGCTGGCCGGCATCGCGCTGATGATTTGGACGCTCCCGCCGCGTGCGAATGCCGCGCAATCTTACCGGCTGGGCCAAATCGTGATGTTCGTCGTCGCTATCTTGATCGTCGCGCTGGGCTTCTCAACACTGGAGACGATTCCCTTGCTCGCTGCAATCACCGTTTTGATGCTCTTGCCGGTTGCCTTCGGTCTCTTCCACTGGCTTAGACACACCGAAGGCACAGAAGTGATCCCAAATTAGCCATGTGAAAAATCGCGGAAGACGCCGGCACCGTCCAGCTAACTATGTGGAGACACACTGCCTTGCCGCCATCCATCCGCACTGTTGCAAGAATCGCACTAGCGCCCCTCCTATTTTGCATCGGCATGACCTGCCTCTGCCTGGTCGCGATTCAGGCATTTGCCCTGAACCAGATGCCGCATACAGCCGATGGTTTGCTGCACTTGTATCGCGTCGTCGCCATCGAGCACTCGCTGCGCGTCGATCATCCGCTTTGGCCCCGCTTCTCGTCCGGGCTTGTCTATGGCTATGGCGCGCCTCTGTTCAATTTTTTTCCGCCCCTGGCTTACTATCCAGCGAGCTTGTTGCACAGCCTTGGTTTGAGTTTCTTGGGTGCTTGGCTATTTTCCATGTCCGCCTTTACGGTCTTGGCGGGCTTGGGCATGGCGCTGCTGGGGCGATTGTGGACGCGCTCGGAGCTGGCTGCTTGGCTTGGCGCAGCCGCTTACGTTTATTCACCATACCTGCTTTTCGACAGCCTGACGCGGGGCGCCACCGCGGAGTTGGCGGCGCTGGCGCTGCTGCCCTTCACATTTTATGGGGTAACGCGCGTCGCTTTCGCTGGGCGGCGCCGTGACTTCTTGATCGCGCTGCTTGCTCTGTCTGTGTTCATCCCGCTCCATACGGTGATTACACTGCATGGGGCGGCTCTGCTGGCGCTCTATTGCCTCTTCTTGATTTGGCGCGCGCAAGACAGGTCCAGGGCAGCGTTTCAACTTGGGCTGGCTGGCGCGCTCTCGCTGCTGCTAACAGCCTTCTATTGGCTGCCAGCTTTGGCCGAAGTAGACAGCATCAAGCTGCCACTTATCGCCGGGCAGCTAGGTCATATTGATGTCACGCGCCATTTGCGCCCGCTTGCGGACGTTTTCGCCTTGCCGCGCAGCGCCGACCCGATGCAGCAGAACCAGGCGCTGCCCATCAGTCTCGGCTGGATCCAGTTGATCCTGGCGGCGCTCGGAACTTTGCTGAGCTGGCGCGCGTCAAATCGTCAATATCTCCCGCTGATGGCTCTGCTGGGGGCTGCCGTCGGTTGCTTGGTCTTCCTCAATACACCAGCCTCAGCCTGGTTCTGGACGAACATTCCTCTGTTTGGCTTCACGCAGTTTCCTTGGCGGACACTTGGGCTGGCAAGTTTCCTGTTAGCGTTGATGAGCGCGGTGGGCGCGCAGCTGCTTTGGCTAAGCCTGGGTGATAAGCGGAGTCGATTCGCTGTCATCGCTGGCATTGGCATTGCTGCGCTGCTCCTGCTCTATGCCATGCCTTGGGCTGTCACGCGCTTCCACGATGATCTTGTTGTGGCTGACATCGGCGATGCGCAGCGCTTCGAGAAGGAGGGTGGGCAGCTTGCGCTGTCGTCTTACGCCGAGTATCTGCCAGTGAGCGCCGATGCGAGCCAGCTTGACGCAAATCGATTGATTGCGCGATTTGACGAGCGTGATGCGATCCCGCGCCTGCTTTCATCAGCTGCCGTAGACATATTAGAAGAAGACTGGCAGGGGACGGCGGCGGCGCTCCGATTATCCGCCGCCGCGGCGCAGACGCTCCAGTTCGATTGGCTTTACCTGCCGGGTTGGGTAGCCAGCATAGATGGCGAACCGGTTGATGTTTTCCCGTCGGCGCCGGCTGGTTTGGTTGCGCTGGCGGCACCCGCTGGCGAGTTCGAGCTGCGGCTGTCGCTGGAGCCAACGGCAGCGCAATCGGTCGCGATCACACTCAGCGCAATCGGCATGGTGGGGGCCAGCTTGTCGCTGCTGCTCTGGCCGTCTGCGATGCCTGGGGCGAGCGAGCAGCCCCTGAGCGAGTCTCATAAATGGCGCTGGCTATGGCGCTTTTCGGTCCTCGGCATCGCGGTCTTTATCCTGAAAGTTGTCGCGCTGGATGCGGCTGATACGCCCATCAAGCGGCACCGCTTTGACAATGTTGAGAGGGCGGTCGCCCGCGCCAATTTTGGCGATAAGCTCGATTTGCTAGCGATTGAAGCGCCAGACGAAGCAATCAAGCAGCCCGAAGCGACATTCAAGCTATATTGGCGCCTGCATGAACAGCCTTTAGATAAGGATTACACGAGTGTCATTCGCATGCGCGACCCGCAGGGGCTGGTTGTGGCTGAAGCGAGTTCTTTTGCGCCGGGCGGCTTGGCGACCAGCAACTGGCTGCCGGGTGCCTACATTGAAGACGTGATTGATTTGGCGATCCCACCCTTCACCCCAGCGTTGTCGGATTCTTATACCTTCGATGTCGGCCTCTACGACAGTGAGCGACTGCAGGTCTTGAGCCTGATAAATGCGGCCGGCGAGCCGCAAAGGACGCGCAGACAGCGCCCCGTCGATGAGCAATACCAAATTGCGGCTCTGCCCTATCGCTGGATAGACGCGGCGCCCGAGGCGCTTCAGCCGCTGGCAGAAGCTGGCGACGACGTGGCGCTGCTGTTGGATGCGCCAGTCTTGCCGGCTGCGGCAAAGGCGGGCGACATTTTGCGCTTCAGTTGGCTCTGGCAGAAGCGGCGGGATAGCGCTTCCGAGCCAATGGCGCAAGTGGCTTGGCTGAACGATGACGGTGATGCGCTGGCTAACGCTGCCGCGTTGCCGCTGGTGACGGGTCATCGCTTTTCAGCCTGGGGCGTCGGCGAGGCGAATCGCGGGCATCACCAGCTGGTCCTGCCGCCAAATCTACCAGCCGGGCAATACCGCTTGGGCATTCGTCTGCTCGATGCCGGGGATATGTCAATTGGGGCGATCATTCAGCTCGCTGCGACCATGACCGTGGCGACGCCGGAGCGCGTATTTCAAACGCCAAATTATGACCTGCCAGCGGACGCAATATGGGAAAATGGCATCGTCCTGCACGGGTTCAGCTTGAGCGCGACCGGCGAGATTGAGCTGGTTTGGGGCGCGAGCCGGCGCTTGAGCGAAAGCCTGCATTTGTTTCTGCACGCGCTTGACCAGGCCGGCGGAATCGCGCGGCAGTGGGATGGTGTGCCGGTCGATTGGACGCGGCCCACGACCGGTTGGCTCGAAGGAGAATATGTGACCACGCGGCATAGCTTAAACCTGCCTGAGGGAGAATATCAGCTGCGGCTTGGCTGGTACGCGCCGGCGACGGGAAGGCGCATCGGGGTGGGGGCGGCTGATGCGCTGGAACTTAAGCGAAAGCTCGTCGTCGAGTGATGCCGAGGCGCATTGACGGCTGATTCGCTTTGCATTAGGATTGGCCGCCCTGAACGAGCCGCAACGGAGAACAAATATGTATAAAGTGACGAAGTACCCTCAGGGCACATTCTCCTGGGTGGATAACAACTCGACCGATGCTGTGGCAGCAAAAGCCTTTTACCAGGCGCTGTTGGGCTGGGGCAAAGACGAGATCCCGATGGGACCCGACATGGCGGACGCGACCTATACCATGTTCAAGCTAGACGGCGCCTATACAGCCGGGCTCGCGGGTATGATGCCCGAGATACGGGAAATGGGTGTGCCGTCGCATTGGAACAACTATGTGACTGTCGATGATGTGGACGCGATGGCCGATCTCGTTACCGCCAATGGCGGCGCGATTCTCTATGGTCCTGGCGATGTCTTTGAGGCTGGCCGCATGCTGCAGATACAGGACCCGACTGGCGCGGCGCTGGGCTTGTGGCAAGCGAAGAATCACATTGGCGCAGGCATCGTCAACACCATCGGCGCCGTGTGCTGGAACGAATTGCTGACGAAGGATACCGAGGCGGCTCAAGCCTTTTACGGCGCTCTGTTTGGCTGGGAGTTCTGCCCTGATGAGAATGGCTACATCAGGATCCTGAATCAGGGCCGCAATAACGGCGCCATGATGCAGATTGACGCGAGCTTTGGCGAGATGCCCTCGGTCTGGCAGCCATACTTCACCGTCGCTGACATTGACAAGTCAATCCGCCAAGCCGGTGAACTGGGCGGCAATATCATCATCCCGAAGACGGAAGCGCCCGGGGCCGGTCACTTTGCTTATCTCAATGATCCGGCTGGCGCTTACTTCTATATCATCCAGTTGATCCAGGCAGAGGCTTGGCAAGAGTAGACCGCGCTGGCAAAGAAGCAAGCCTTGAAGGGGCGGCTTGCTGAGTCGCCCACTTTCGCCAGACCGCTTATCAAAAGACGCGCTTGCCAGGCTTTGGCTAGAAGCCCTGCGTAAACACAGGGCACAAGGGAGGAAAAATGTACAACGTGACCAAATACCCGCACGGCACCTTCAATTGGGCGGATACCAGCTCGACTGATTCGGCGAAAGCCAAGCAATTCTATATGGATCTGTTCGGCTGGGGCAAATACGATATCCCAATCGGCAATGACATGACTTACACTATGTTCCAGCACGGGGGGCAGCATGTCGCCGCGCTCAGCGATGCGACGCCAGAGGCCCTCGAGCAGAATATACCATCGCACTGGTCCTGTTATGTCTCGGTCGATGATGTTGATGCGCTATTGCCAATCGTCACCGAGAACGGGGGCCAAATCATCTTTGGTCCGATGGATGTCTTCGACAGCGGGCGAATGGCTTTCTTGATGGACCCGACGGGCGCAGCTCTGGGCTTGTGGCAGGCGCGGAACCACATCGGCGCCGGCATCGTCAACACCGTTGGCGCCATGTGCTGGAACGAATTGCTCACGCGCGATGTGGAGACAGCCAAAGCTTTCTATAGCAAGCTGCTCGGCTGGGAATTCTATGGCGATGGTCCTTACATCCACATTAGCAACCGCGGGCGCAACAATGGTGGCATGATGGCGATGGACGAGAGCTTCGGCGAGATGCCGCCTTGTTGGATGGCTTATTTCCATGTGGCGGACATCGACGAGTCCATGAAACGCATCGAAGAATTGGGTGGGGCTGTCGTCACGCCGAAGATGGAAGCGCCCGACACCGGCTGGTTTACCGTCGTGGCAGACCCGGCCGGCGCGCATTTCTATATCATGCAATTGGCGAAAGCGGATCCTTGGATAGAGTAGAACGCAGGCTAGCTGGGGGCGGCCGGGTCCTAGCGATCTTCGGCGCCCCTCATATCTGGCGCATCATGGCGAGCTGGCTAGCCTTGATGCAAGCAGCTCAGCCGCCAGATATGCTCCTCGCGCTCGAGCAATTTGTCTGCGGCGGCCGGCCCCCAAGAGCCCCGCTCGTATTGCTGCATGGGCGGCGCGGCTGGGTCGCATTGCCAGCTTTCGATGATGGGATCGACGATCTTCCAAGCGCTTTCGATTTCATCGCCACGGATGAATAGCGCAGCGTCTCCATTGATAGCATCCAGCAGCAGCCGCTCGTAGGCATCGGGCAAGTTTTCGGCGACGAAGGCGTTTTCGTAGTGCAGCTCCATATCGACTGACTTGGCGATTTGCTGGTCGGGGATTTTGGCTTCGATCGTCAGATGAATGCCCTCGTCTGGCTGAATGCAGATCGAGAGCATATTGCGGGAGTAATCGCCGGTCTCGGTCAGCTCAAAGATACTGTTTGGCGGGCGCTTGAACTGGATGTTGACCTGGGTGGTTTTCTGGCGCATCGCCTTGCCCGAGCGCAGATAAAAGGGAATATCTTTCCAGCGCCAGTTATCGATGAAGAGCTTGAGCGCGGCGAAGGTCGGCGTGGTTGAATCGGGCTTCACACCGTTGGCGCAGTGGTAACCGGCGTATTGCCCGCGCACTGTGTCTTCTAGCTTAACGGCGCGAGCCGCCTGTAATACCTTGACTTTCTCGTTGCGCAGGGCATCGGCGTCAAAGGCGGAGGGCGGCTCCATGGCGATCAGCGAGAGCAGCTGCAGCAGGTGGTTCTGCACCATGTCGCGTATAACGCCTGAACGGTCATAATAGCCGGCGCGCGTACCGACATCGACCGTCTCCGCGACGGTAACTTGGACATTGCTGATATGGCTGCGGTTCCAAATTGGCTCGAAAATCGTGTTGGCGAAGCGCATGAAAAGGATATTCTGCGCCGTTTCTTTGCCCAGGTAGTGGTCGATTCGATAGACTTGCGATTCCTTGAAAACGGAATGCAGGACACGGTTGAGCGATTGGGCGGTCTCGATGTTGTAGCCGAATGGTTTCTCGATGACGATTCGGCGCCAGAAGGGGCTGTGCCGGCGGTCTGTGTCTGCGCGGCCGGCGCGCGCGCCGCCGTTTTCACGCGCCATGCCCAGCGCGCCCAGATTGCAGATGACATCCTGATAAAACTCGGGCGCAATGGATAGATAATAAAGACGATTGCTCTCGCCCTGGTCCAGCGCGTCGAGGTCTTGTTTCAGATTCTGGTAAGTCTCGGCTTGGGGCAGGTTTACCTTGCTGTAAGAGAGCATGGGATGGAAGCGGTCCCAGGCGCGTTCATCAAAGATGGCTTCGGCGTAATTCTTGAGTGACTGGCGGGCGTGGTCAATCAGCGTCGCGTCGGTCCATTCCCGGCGGCCCACGCCAACGATCCGCAAGCGCTCGGGCAGGCGCCCCTTGATGAAATTACTATAGAGCGACGGGATAAGCTTGCGGCGGGCGAGGTCGCCAGTCACGCCGAAGATAGCTATCACAGTGGGTCGATCGCTCATCGTCCCTCCTGCCTCCAGAATGAATGACGGGTATTGTAGCGTATATTCGGATTTCTAACGAATCTGGGGAGGACAGTATACTGATTGCCTGTGACTGCTGGCTGCGGCCTACACCTGATGCGCATGCTGGAGCATACCAGGGATCTGGAAACGAAGCCCTTCAAGATGGTATAATTTCGGCAACATTGCATGGAGAATCGCATCATGTCGGTTAATGAAGTACTACTGCAAGCCAAAGCGTTGAGCTTGGACGAGCGCAAAGAATTGGTCAAGACACTAATTGACTTGAATGCAGAGGAAGACAATAGACCGAAGCGAAGCCTGCGCGAGTTGCGTGGCATAGCTGCTGGAATCTTGAAAGGCAGCGACGCGCAAGCGTATGTAGATGAATTGCGCGACGAGTGGGATCGTGAACGTTGAACCTCGACACCGCCATACAAAGCGCGCGGCGTATCTACTTGGATACCTCGCCTCTGATCTATTGGGTTGAAGAATATACTGATTACACCGCGAAAATGGATCGGTTCATTGACATCATTGAGTCGTCTCCGCGGCAAGCTTTGACTTCAACATTAACCTTAGCGGAAGTCATGGTCCAGCCGCTAAGGGATGGCAATACGGATCTTGCGCAGATATATCATGATTTTCTAGTCAGCAGCGCTGATTACAGATTAGTTTCCGTCACGTATGATATTGCGATATCCGCAGGCGCGATTCGCGCGCGTTACCGGTTACGGACACCTGACGCAATACATGCTGCAACCGCAATTAAGTCGGACTGCGACGTGATTCTCACGAATGACAGTGACTTCCGACGTCTCCACGACATAAACGTCCTCGTTTTGGACGATCTTGAACTCTGAGTAGGAAAACTCTCTCTCGATCGCTCCCGCGGAATCCCCATCCAGCACGATGGATGATTCCGGCAGGAGTTGTTGGCGAGTCCCGGTCTCAATTCTTGTCGAGCAGGCGGCAAGAATTGAATTCCATCACGCCGCCAAGCGCAATGCCGATGCCAATACCAACGGCAATGTTTCCTAGTCCGGCGCCAACACCAACGCCTATGGCGGCGTAGTTTCAAACCCGCAATACGCCCGCCCAGCGCGCCGGAATCTCCACCACTTCGCGCTCAACCGACTCATATACTGCCATATCCGCGTGCTGATAGATGTAGGTCCGCCCGGCTTCAGAAGACATGCCGATATGATTGCCCTCCCGGTCTAGCGCGATCAGGTTCATGTCGCCGATGTAATCGCCACCCAAGTCGCGCAGGTCAAGCATGGCTTGGCGTGCTGCGTCCCTGAGTGACATGCCCAGCTTGAGATAAACAACGAGGCTGCGCGCGGTCCCGGCGCGGATTGCCATTTCGCCCATGCCAGTGCAAGCGCAGGCGCCATAGCGGTTATCGGCGTAGTTGCCGGCGCCGATGATGGGCGAATCGCCGATGCGCCCCGGGTACTTCCAAGCCCAACCGCTGGTGCTGACGCCGGCGGCGATATCGCCCGCGCTGTCGATGGCGATGAAGTTGACCGTGCCCGCCACCCGTTCGGGGTCAGTCGCCAGTTTGACCCAGTCGAGCAAGGGCGTCTCGTCGGTCAATTCGGGGAAGGTTTCTGAATCCGTACTGGCGGCTAAGCGCTTACGCCAGACCGCCCTGATTTCTTCAGTCAGCATTGCATCCCATTGTTCCGCGCCGATCTCACGGGCGAAGCGTTCCGCGCCCGCGCCAGCCAGCAGCACATGGGGCATTTTGCTGTCCATGACCTGGCGGGCGATAGAAATGGCGTAGGGGAAGCCGCGCAGCAAAGCGACCGCGCCCGAATTGAGCGACCGCCCATCCATAATGCTGGCGTCTAGCTCGAGCTCGCCCAGGATATTGGGGTAGCCGTTGTAGCCGACGCTATGTTCTTCGGGATTCGCTTCGACCGCGCGAATGCCGATTTCAACTGCGTCCAGCGCGCAGCCGCCATTCTTGAGCGCGCGCATCGCCTGTTTGATGCCGATGGCACCGTTGCTGCTGGCAATGACGATCATATTGTGTTCACAGAAATCCTGGGACAATAGCGTTTATTTTAGCGTAATAGCGCCTCAGCACAATGGAAGCGGATAATCTGACAGGGCAATCTGATGACCGCCCAGCATAGGGCCAAAATGCCACTCATTGCTAAGGGGTCAATAGACTCAGGCGGTATGAGGCGCCTATAGGCCTAAGCGACAATGGCTGGGTTGATGGCGCTAGCCATTAACGTGGAATGCAAGTTTGCCACCTTTTTTGAGGCATTGCGTCGCCTCAAACTGCAGCGCGCCCAAGCCGGTCAAGGCAAACTCGGCGAAGCTGATTTCCCCGCCCATGACGGAAAATTCCACCGCGCAGCCGCCGTCGTTTCCAGGGCTGAGGGCGCAAGTTCCCCAGGCGTAGCCGCTCGACCAAACATAGCGGCGATCGCTAGCAGGCGCGGCGAAGCCAATTGTCTGGTCGACCGCCGAGTACTGGAAACCGGTCAGCGCCAGAATGGCGGCCCAGCTCACCATCGCCCGCGCGTAGTGATGCCCGCATTCGGCTTCGTCGAATGGATTGCGCTTCTGCCCGTCGTAGCGATCACGAATGGCGGCGATGCACTTCATGCCATTTTCGATATCGCCTTCGTATAGCATGCCAATGGCGGCGGTGTATTCGAAGCCGGTCATCACTTCGTTGTAATAGGGAAAGGGGCGCGCGGGCCGGTTGCCACGGGGATAGGTGGCCATCAGCAGCGCCGACTCTTCATTGAGCACGTAGGAGCGCATGTGATTGAAGTGCCCGTACATATTCTCTTTGAAGTTGTAACGCATGATGCTGTCCAGCGTTCGCTTGACCTTGGCTTCATCGACTAGATAACCCAAGCCGCTGACGTGCGCCAGTAGCTGCCCGACTAATTGATCGACCAGGCAGCCGGCGCCCAGCTGCAAAACAGGCTGGCTAGGATCAGCGGCGCCCATGTCGCTCATCAGCATGCCCAGCACGGCGTCTATGCCAGTGGCGGGGCGAATCTCGTGCTCGTAATAATCGCCATTGAAGAGGTTGGCGTCAACCCAGGCGCTGCCCTTGTCGAAGAGCCGGCGGCAATCATCGGCGAAGTTCGTCTCGCCCAGGTGGCGCGCCATTTCTTCCATCGCGCGCAACGCGCCCAGGTACCAGATGCCCATCTGCGGGTTCGGCCCGTAATACTCGACATCCATCGTATTGTGCTGGCAGCCTTCCATAATGCCGTCTTTGTCCGCGTCCCAGCCGCCGGGCAGCCAGCAGAATTCGAGGGCCTTCCGCGCTTGGGACCATAATTTCTTCAACTGGACATCATCACCGGAGAGCTGCCAATCGCGGTAGAGCTTCATGATACAGCCCATCTGCCCGTCAGCCGCGGCGATAGACCAAGAGGCTGCGTGCTCCAGCGGCAGCTCGACGCGGAAGCTCATGCCGCCGTCATTGCGCGTCGCGTAATTGAATTCAACTTCGCGCATGCCCGATGCTAAACCGCCAAAGAGGAAGGCGGTCGCCTGCTCGTAATTCCAGACATGCGTGCAGGAGCCGAAGCAGCAGCCGGCGGTATCATCACAGCCTTCCCAGCCGAACATGAAACCATCCGGCGTGCGAAAGACAGTCTGCGAGCGCAGCGTACTCAGATTGAAGAGGGCGGCTTCCAGCGCCACCGGCGGCAAGTCGCTCGCGCAGACAGCATCGACGAAAGCCCGTGTCTCCGCCTCCAGCCAGTTGATATTATTGGCGGTGTAGGCGGCCGCAGCCCAGGCGTCGGCGTATTGCGTCGTGTAGTAGTTGCCGATGAGCGTGCCGGCTTGGTCGAGGCTGTGCGGGTGATTGGAACCGGATTCCGACCAGGTGCTGCGGTTGGGGAAGTGCCAGGCGAGGAAGAAGCTGACTTCGGCTGTGCCTTTTGCGGGGACGGTTAAGGAAACGCAGAGCGAACCAGTCGGGTTGTCTAAGCCGTCGCGCTCGCGTTCTTCCAGGCGGCCGTCGTCGCTGAAATCGTCCCAGAAATCGAGCAGAGAATCGCCCCAGCTGTAATTTGCCCAGGCTGTGCGATGCGTGATGCTCCCTGTTTCATCCCCTTCAATCCCGCCATTGTCTTGGGGGGAGGCTTGCCCGCTAGCAGCGTATGGCGTTGCCAGCGCTAGCGTGCCCCATTGAGGGGCGTCGCGGTCGACGCCGGCGGATTGCATAAAGATGCCCGCCAAGCCTTCAGCTTCGCGATAGCGGTTGTAGTTGTTTTTGGGCGCGCCGCTGGTTCCGTCTGCGCCGATGAAATTATTCAAGCTGCCGCAAAGAGCCGCTTCTATTTCGCTGTCGCTCTCATTCCTCAGGCTGAAGCGCAAAATCGCGACTGGGATGCCGCTATTATCGCTGTCTGTCGGGATCAGCGGATTGAAGGCGCGCAGCTGGACGCCGAGCGGCACGTCGTCATCGCTGAGGCTGACCTGCCCGAAGGGATAAGCGGCGGCAAAGCTGCATTCGCGGAAACGAGGCAAGCCGTGATTGGGGATGGTAGCGCCGCGCGCGCCTTCATAATCAGCCTGCGGGATAATGCCCTCGAGGGCGGTGGCGGTTTTGCGCCCGGTGGCGGTTTTGGTGTACAGGCTGAAGAAAGTCTGCGGCAAGTCGAAGCCTTTGGCTGGCCGGTTGACGATCTCCCAATCGTGGAGATTGCCGCGCCCGCCCAGCGATACGACGCCGGTGCCGATGCCGCCAAGTGGCAGACCGATTTGCCGCAAGTGAGCTTGATCGTAAGCGACCAAAGCCGGGTAGCTGGTACCATTCAATTCTGTCATGTCGTCTAGACCTCTAGTTCTTGGGAAGTGATTGCCTTAGCCCTTCAATCCGCTGCGCGTCAGGGCTTCGATAATCCAGCGCTGCGCCACGATAAATACGACCAGCACCGGAATGATGGCCATCGTCACCGCCGCCATCACGACCGACGGATTGCCTGAGCCCATGTAGCCGGTGAGCAGGGCGATGCCTTGCGGCAGCGTCATCTTGTGCCAGGAATTAAGAAAGATCAGGGGTAGGAAATAGGCGTTCCAGGTGGCATTGAAGGTGATGATGCCGAGGGTCGCCATTGCCGGCCCCGCCAGGGGCAGGGCAATCTGAATGAAGGAACGGATGTGACCGGCGCCATCGACGCGCGCGGCGTCAAAAAGCTCTTCCGGCATCTGCTTGAAGAATTGTCGCATCAAGAAGACGCCGAATGCGCTGATGAGGCCCGGTAAGATGATGGCGAGCGGGTTGTCAATCAAGCCAAGGTCGCGCATTAGTAAGAATATCGGGATGATCGTTACCTGCCCCGGCACCATCAGGGAAGCCAGCAGAAGAATGAAGAGCAGGTCGCGCCCGGGGAAGCGCAAGCGGGCGAAGGCATAGCCAGCCAGCGAGCAGGTCGCTAGTTGCCCAAGCGTGACCGCCAGCGTGATTCGCATGCTGTTAATGAAGAGGTCTACGAAGGGTACGCTCGATTCGAAGGGAGCGAGATAATTCTCCCAGCGGAATTGCGTGGGCAGCCAAGCCGGCGGCAGTTGAAAGCTCTCGGTTGTTGGGCGCAGGGAAGTAGAGAACATCCAAGCCAGCGGCATCATGACCAGGATAGCGGCGATTGTCAGTATCGTATACGAAATGACATCGCTGATATTGATTGTTTTCTTGCTCTTGCCGCGGGCATTAGTTGGCTTCCCGAAGGCGGTTGCTTGTGTTGTGGCCATGGCTTGATCCCGCTATTCGTAATGCACCCAGCGGCGGCTGATCCAAAACTGCAAGACTGTCAGCACCAGGATGATGGCAAAGAGGGTCATCGATACGGCTGCTGCATAACCCATGTTGAAGGTGCGGAAGGCGATCTCGTAGATGTAAAGCACCACGCTGCGGGTGGCGTCGCCGGGTCCGCCGGCTGTGAGCACGATAATCGTATCGAAGACTTGCAGCGCGCCGATCATAAAAATGACGAGAATGAAGAATATAGTCGGGCTGAGCAGCGGAACCGTGATGCGGAAGAAGAGCTGTCGCTCGTTGGCGCCGTCAAGTTGAGCCGCTTCGTAGTATTCGTTGGGGATGCTCTGCAAGCCGGCGAGAAAGACCAGCATGGCGAAGCCGGTATTCTTCCAGACGTCCAGGATGATAATCGCTGCCATCGCCCAGTGTGCGTTGCTCAGCCAGGGTATCGCGTCGATGCCAAAGAGGCCCAAGTAATAATTGATGACGCCGGTATCCTGCTGATAAAGAAAGCGCCAGATGACAGCGATATAGGTATGGGCGATGAGCACCGGGAAGAAAAAGATTGAGCGGTACAAATTGCGCATCAAGACCGGCAGCCGCCGATTGAGCATGACCGCCAGCATAAGCCCGATGCCAGCGTTGAAGAAAACCGCAAATAAGGTGAAGATGATCGTGTTGATGTAAGAGATGCGCAGGCGAGGGTCGGCGAACATCTGCGCATAATTTTCTAAGCCGATGTATGTCGAGCCGCGCAGCAGGCTGAATTCCTGAAAACTGATGCGCATGGATTCGACCAGCGGGTAGAGGATGAAGATGACGAAGCCAACATAAGTCGGCAAAATGAAGAGATAACCGACGAAGGCTTCGCGGCGCTTCGGCGTCAATTCAGGGAGGGGTCCGCTTTTCTGCATCTTCAATCTCTATAGTGGCTCTATAGTGGCTTATGGAAACGAGCCTACATAGCAATCTATGTAGGCTCATTCAATCTTGTGTACTGTTGTGGCGGCGCTTAGCTTTCAGCCAGCCGCTCTGCTAGCTTGTCCATGGCGGCTGACAATTCTATATGCGCGGCTTCGAGGCCCTGCTCGGGCGTAACGGAGTTCGCCATGATTTGCCCCATATGCCGCATGAAGATACTTTCGACCTCGGCGAAGTTCGCCGGCGAGGGCACGGGCTTGATATCTTCTAGACTGCCGAAGAAGCGCTGGGCGTTGGCTGGGAAGCTGTTGAAGAGCTCATTTTCGGTGGCGCTGCGGCGGGCGGGCAGCGATGTGCCGACGGCGACCGCTTCCATATCCGTTTCAAAGGCGGCCAAATCTTTGATCAACTCAAGCGCCAGCGGGATATTCTCGGTCGTCTTCGAAACCGCCCAGCCGCCGGAGCCGAATACGGTAGTGCCAGCGCGATTGCGGGGCCAGGGCGTGATATCGACGGTGCGCCAGTCGGTTGTGACGTAGGTGTCGAAGGGCCAGCGCCCGGCGCCGGTCATGGCGGCTGTTCCAGCCATGAACAGCTCCGTCATATTGGTGCCTTCTACCGCGGGCGCTACACCGTGCTCGTGCACCAGCGAATGAACAAACTTGACCGATTCCAGCATCTTCGGGTCATCCAGGTTGGATTGCGACCAGTCTTCAGTCAAAGTCGCTGTGTCATTGGTGTGCCACCAGGGCGTCAAGCCGAAGTTGAAATAAGGTATAGCGAAGCCAAACTGCTTGTCGCCGCCTTCGCCATGGGTCAAGACGGAGGCAGTTTCGAGGAAGTCTTCCCAGGTCCAATCTTCCGCCGGCGGATCCAAGCCAGCCTCTTCAAACTTGACCGGGTTGTAGTGGATGATCATATTGTTCCACTCGCGGGTGAAGTAATAGGTGGCGCCATCCGGTCCCTTGAGGGCATTGTGCAGCACCGGCTCCACCTCATCGACGATCGCCTGCAGCTCTTCATCGGCGGCGATAGCGTCATCCATTGGCAGGACGAGGTCCTCGAAGATAGTCTCGCGCGTACCTTCGATTGCAATGGCGATAATATCAGTTTTTAAGCCGCTGGCGGCGCGCAGCTTGAGGTTGGTGATATAGTGTCCCCAGCCGTCGGGCCAAGGAATGTAGAGGTCTTCAACAAGCACATTGGGATAGCGCTCGTTGAAGCGCGTGATGGCATTGCCAAACATACGCTGCTGCTCGGTGCCGCCGAAGTTATAGATGACCAGGTGGCCCGATGTGTCGCCCGGGGGCGCCTGCGCTAGGGCAGTGCTGAGTGGCATGCCATAAGCGGCGGCAAAGGCAGCGGCGCTGCTCATGCCGGTGTACTTCAAAAAGTCGCGGCGTGAAAGTTGTTTCGACATTATCGGTCTCCCTCAAACATTTTGGAAATAGACGTGTACCACCGCAATTATAACGCGGCGCTAGGCAAGCGCAAATCGGTCAAGGCTTTGCGCGCAGCAGGTCGCGCTTGCCCAATGGCTGGGCTGGGCGGGCATTGCCATCATAGATAGCGCGATAGGCGGCCACCTGCTCCGCCGAAAGCGTCACCGGCTCATCCAACAGCAGCCAGCGCACGATCTCGCTGCAGGGCGGCGTGGTCAGCGAGCCTTGGTAGGTGTAGAAAGTGCGCGCATTCGGCAGGAGCGCCGCCAGAGCGATTGGCTCGCGGGCCGCCTCCGGCTCGCCGACTTCGGCTGGCATGTGATCGAATACCGGCGCGTAAGCCTCGTTGCTGTCTTCGCCCATTGTTAGCATGACACCGACCACCGCCAGGTTGCCGGAGTTGGGATCTTGATGCACGAAGTGGATTTCCATCGACGCTGCCAGGCCCGCTATCGTATGCTCGCTGGGCGCATGAAAGTGGAATTGCAATAGATTGTAGTGAATGCCATTGTAGACGATGGCGCTGCCCGCATCGACATTCACTTGAATCGTATGCCCGTTGTTGAAGATCTTATTGGCGCTCTCGCCGTAGTGGAAATCGATATCGACCAAGTCAGCCTCGACAGCGGCGCTGATATCGATTGGCGATTGCGCCTGCCCCTCTTCGCATAAGGCGTATTCCGGCGACAGCGCGCCCCAATTGACGGGACCCGCATCGCCCTCATAGCCCCAATGGATATCGGCAGCCAGGGTGTGCAGCAGCAGGGCACTTAGCAGGCTGAGGAAAAGCAGTGTGCTGATAAGCAACTTGTATTTGGAGGAATTCATAAGGTCGCTCCTTTTAATTGAAATACTCTAAGACCTAAGCTGATTGTAGAATATTGTGGCAGGCGCGTAAAGCAAACTCCGCGCCTGAGAAACGAGAGGCGGTCCCCCGCCGGCGGCTGGCCGCTGGGCTTAGATTTATGGCGACTATCGTTTATAATATAGCGCTGTAAGAACAAAGCGCTCGCAGTGTTTTGAGCGTGGTGGAAACTGAAGAGGAGTGTTGTATGGCTGAACAAGGATTCACCCCCCCCACCAGCGAATGGTATCACCCGGCCGCGGGCATGGTCAAGCAAGCCAATGTGCCGGATTACGAGGCGGTCTACGATTTGGCGCGGCAAGACCCAGCGGCATTTTGGGCGAAGCGCGCTGATGAACTTGAGTGGTATCAGCAGTGGGACAAAGTCCTCGATGATAGCAACAAGCCTTTCTACAAGTGGTTCGTCGGCGGCAAGACGAATATGGTGCTCAATGCGCTCGACCGTCACGTGAAGACCTGGCGGCGCAACAAACTGGCCATCATCTGGGAAGGCGAAGACGGCGAAAAGGTCACGCTGTCTTACTGGCGGCTGTGGCAGGAGACGAACAAGTTCGCCAATGTCTTGCGGGGGATGGGCGTGAAGAAGGGCGACCGCGTTACGATTTATATGGGGCGCGTGCCGGAGATCGCCATCGCCATGCTGGCTTGCGCCAAAATCGGCGCGCCGCACAGCGTCGTTTACGGCGGCTTCTCGGAGCAGGCGCTGGCCAGCCGCATCGAAGACGCCCAGAGCAAAGTGTTAATCACCTGCGACGGCGCCTGGCTGCGTGGCAAGATTGTCCCGCTTAAGGATACGGTTGATGAAGCGGTCATGCGCTCGCCAGTAGTGGAGACGGTCATCGTCGTCAAGCGCACGAAGCACGAGATCCACATGGAGCGGGGCCGCGATTATTGGTATCACGATCTGATGGCTTTGCCGCTCGCCAAAGCGAATGCCGAGACCGAAGTGATGGATGCCGAAGACCCGCTATTCATCCTCTATACGAGTGGCACAACTGGCAAGCCCAAGGGCGTTCTGCATACGCATGGCGGTTATCAGGTCTATACCTCGACCACGCTTGAATGGGCTTTTGATATCAAAGAAGAGGATCGCTGGTGGTGTGCGGCCGATCCCGGCTGGATAACGGGCCACAGCTATATCGTATACGCGCCGCTGATCCTAGGCGCGACCAGCATCATCTACGAAGGCGCGCCGACCTATCCCAATCCCGATCGCTGGTGGCAGATTGTAGCCGATTACGGCGTGACCATTCTATACACCGCGCCGACCGCCATCCGCGGTTTGATGCGCTTTGGCGAAGCCTGGCCCCAGCGCCACGATTTGAGCAGCCTGCGCTTGCTGGGCTCGGTGGGCGAGCCGATCAACCCCGAGGCTTGGCGCTGGTATCACCGGGTGATTGGCAAAGAACAATGCCCGATCATCGATACTTGGTGGCAGACGGAGACTGGCGGCTTCATGATTACGCCGCTGCCCTCAGTCGCTTTGAAGCCGGGCAGCGCGACCCGCCCCTTCCCTGGCATTGAAGTCGATATCGTCGATGATGATGGCGCGCCAGTCGGCATAAACGAAGATGGCAATCTCGTCATCACCAGCCCCTGGCCCAGCATGATCCGCACCGTTTACGGCGATGACGAGCGCTTCATCAGCCAATATTGGGAGAAATATCGCGAGCAGGGCTGGTACCTGGCGGGCGATACGGCGCGGCGCGATGAAGACGGCTACCTCTGGGTGATTGGCCGCAATGACGATGTGCTGAAGGTCAGCGGTTATCGCCTAGGCACAGCCGAAGTCGAATCGGGTCTGGTCAGCCATAGCGCGGTGGCTGAGTCGGCGGTGATTGGCGTACCCGACGAATTGCGCGGCAACAAGATATTCGCCTATTGCATTTTAGTCGAAGGCGTCGATGGCTCGGATGCCTTGGAGGCGGAGCTAAAAGCCCACGTGCGGCATGAGGTCGGTCCCATCGCAGTGCCAGCGAGCATCGAGTTCGTTGATAACCTGCCCAAGACACGCAGCGGCAAGATCATGCGGCGCGTGCTGAAGGCGCAGGCGCTGGGCCAGCCGCTGGGGGATTTGAGCACCTTGGAGGATTGATTCAACAAAGAGGGCACTAAGGATGATGTAGCGGCGAGCCATTGGGTCGCCCGCAGACAACGAGAATTGGCATGAGCAAAGTCCAGGCGCAGACGAAATCCGTCAAGCAGCTGCTTTCGAAAGTGCGCTATGACATCGACTTTTACCAGCGCGGCTATGTTTGGGAACGCCGCCATGTCGAGGAGCTGCTTGACGACTTCGAAAGACGATTCCTCGACAACTATCACGAGGCGCACGAACGAGGCGAGGTGCGCTTGTATCCGCATTACTTCCTCGGCAATATCATCACAATCACCGAGAACAACCAGAAATACATCGTTGATGGCCAACAGCGCTTGACCACGCTCACATGCTTGTTGATCTACATTCACCACATGGCGCAGGATGGCAGTGGCGTAGCCGATGTCAAAGACTTGATCTTTTCTGAAAGCTATGGGGCAAAAGCCTTCAACCTCGATATCCCAGAACGTCTTGACTGCATGCGGGCGCTGTACGAAGGCGAAAGTGTAGCCGGGCTAAACAGCGCTGATTTGTCTGTGCGCAACCTGCTTGATCGCTATAAAGACCTCGAAGAGCTCTTCCCCGAGTCTTTGCGGGATGGCGCCTTGCCCTACTTTGTCGACTGGCTGATAGAAAATGTCGACCTGGTCGAGATTGAAGCGCAATCCGACGACGATGCCTTCACGATCTTCGAGACGATGAACGACCGCGGCGTTAATCTTAGTCAGGCGGATATGTTGAAGGGCTATCTATATGGCGCATATCAACTTCGCTGACCCAAACATGATGCAAGCCAAGAAGGAAGAAGCCAATCGTTCATGGAAGCGGCGTATGACAGAGTTCGCTGAACTCGAGAACGGCAGCGCGGATGACTTCTTCAAGACATGGCTGCGCGCGAAATACGCGGGGGAAACACGCAAGCGCAAAAAGGGTGCCGTCAACCAAGATTTCGAGGATATCGACAAGTATCATCGCTGGGCGCGTGACAATAGAGCGCGATTGGGATTGAACGAAAAGGATTCACAAGCGTTTTATGATTTCGTCACCGAGCGCATGCGTCGATTCGCAGGGCATTACATTCGGATGAAAAGGGCCGCACAGTGCCTAACGCAGGGTCAAGAAGAAATCTACTACAACTCCTACAACAACTTCACCCTGCAATATATGCTAGCGCTAGCGCCATTGCGAGACGATGACGATGTCGCCACTGTGAACGAAAAAATACGTGTGGTAACGATCTTCGCTGATATATTTTTGGCTCGGCGTATGGTGAATTCCCGGCGCAACGGCTACAGCAGCTTGCAGTACACCCTCTTCAACATGACCAAGCGCATCCGTGATGCCTCTGTAGAAGAATTGCGCACTATCCTGCTGGAGCAGCTCAACAGCAATACGGAGCAATTCCAGTGCGTCGATGGTTGGGGCGAATGGGCTTTGCATTTGAACAGGAGTTCGGGAAACAGCATTCGCTACTTGCTGGCGCGCATGACCGCCTGGGTCGAGCAGCAGGCGGGCATCGCCACCACCTTCGCAAGCTATATGTGGGATTCGCAAGGGCGCCCCCTGGAAATTGAGCATATCTGGGCCAACAAGTTTGATCAGCATCAGGAAGAATTTAGCGACCGCTGGCAATTCCAGCGACATCGCAACTTTTTCGGCGGGTTGGTCTTGCTGCCGCGCGGCACAAACCAGAGCTACAGCGATATGCCTTATGTGGATAAGCTCCCACACTATTTGAAGCAGAATTTGCTGGCCGCCTCGCTGCACCCGCAGACCTATCAAAACAACCCCAACTTCACCAATTTCGTGAAGCGCAGCGGCTTGCCATTCGAGTCGCACGAATGCTTCGACAAAGCAGCGTTGGCTCAGCGGCAGCGGCTTTACCGCCAAATTTGCGAGCATATCTGGAATCCTGACCGGCGGCTGAACGCCATTTAACGAGCCTATCCCGCAGACCATTTTCCGAGAGCCAATTGCTTAAGAAGCACGCTGGAAGATTGCCGAAATCCGCGAGAGCGATTGAGAGCTAAATTGCGACTGCGTGACAAAAGCCTTCTGCTCGCCATCATCATCCCGCTCATTGGCCTCTTGCCGATGTTTGGCGAGGGGCTGGCAAATGGCGCCGACGCCCCCTTCCACGCCCATCGCATATTCGCTATGGCTCGCCTTATCGAAGCCGGCGATCTGTATCCGCGCTGGGTGCCTTATTTTCACCTGGGCTATGGCTACCCGATTTTCACCTACTATGCGCCGGGCGCCACCCATATCGGCGCCTGGCTGCATTTGCTGGGCTTTGATGTAGTCGCGGCCTATACGCTGACCTGTGTCTTGGCTTGGTGTATCGGCAGCCTGGGTCTGTGGCTGCTGGCGCGCCGCCTTTTGCCAGCCGCGGCCGCGCTACTCGCTTGTGTGCTGTGGGTCTATGCGCCCTCGCGCTTCTTCGAATTCTGGTGGCAGGGCAGCTTGGCGCAAGTTGTTTCGACCTCGTTTATCCCGCTTGTATTTTATGGAATCCTCTTAACGAGGCGCGCGCCTAAGCTGCGCTCCAGCTTGTGGATTGCCTTTCCCCTGGCGGCGGTGATTTTGACGCATACGCCAACAAGCTATATCGTCATCTTGTTTGCCCTGCCATTTTGCTTGGCGGCCGCATTTGTCTCGGAGACTCGGCGCGCCGCCGTCAACCGTATCGTTTTCATCGGCATCGGCTGGGCGCTGGGCGCTGGCTTGTCCGCCATATTTTGGCTGCCAGTCGCGGCCGAACTGCAGTATGTGAGAATCGGCGGCGAGCTCCGCGACACGGTGGACTTCCTCCGGCATGAATTTCTCAGCTGGGCGGAGCTTTTGAGTCCCCCGCAGCTTATCGACGGGAATGACAAGACCTTGCTGATGGCGCGAACTCTGGGACCAATTGGGCTGGTTTTCTGCGCTTTTGGCGCCGCCGCTTTGCTGTTTCGCCGCCGCTTCGGGCTCGCTTTACTTTTGCTCACTGGATTGTTTGGCGCGATTTTTTTGACTTTGGAGCCGTCGCTTGATATCTGGCTGACGATACCCGGCTTTCGCAATTTGCGCTTTCCCGCTCGCATCATCCGCCTGGCGGCGCTGTTTGTCGCTTTGCTTGGCGCGTCAAGCGTGCTGCTGCTGCCGGCGCGCTGGCGGGCGCTGGCGGCTTTTGCCTTGTCCGCAGCTGTGATCGCGCAGGCGCTGCCTATCATGCACCCGCGCGATGATGACCGGGTCTGGCCCGCGCTTTCGGCAAAGGACGAGATCGAGATGGAGTATAAGGAGCGCAATTGGGGCACAACCGCCTACAACGAATTCCTGCCAATCTGGGGCGAATCCACCTCGTTTGACTTGCCGCGAAACCTGGACCGTTACATCGACGCGCCCTTGCAGATTCATGTTTACCCGAGCGATTTCGCGGGCACTGGTGGCGATGCTCACTATGAGTATCGCGCCGACAATCAGATTTTGATTACGGTGTCAGGTCAAGCGGTGGACCTGCGCTTGCGGCAATTCTATATGCCCGGCTGGCGCTTGACTATTGCGGGCGAGCCTCATCCATTTGAAGCTGATGACCGCTTTGGCTTGATCCAATTTCGGCTGCCCGAAGGGGCGCATCTCTTGCAATTGGATTATGTGGGGACGCCGGTTCAAGATCTGGCGGCCGCGATTAGCTTGGCGAGCGTCGGCATGTGCTTCTTGATCTTCCGATTTGGCGCCTCGCCGCCGCGCCTGCCCGCGCCAGCGCCAGTTATCTCTTCGCGAGCGGCGCTGCTGATAAGCGCTGGGCTGATGACCTTCGCCATCATCAATGCAAATTATTTGCAGGATAAGGTCTTCCGCCTAAGAACGGATGATGGAAAGCCAGCTTATATGAAGCGGGAAGCCGATGCGACCTTTGATGGCGCAGTCACTCTGTTGGGATATACATTGGCTTCGGACTTCATCAGTGAGAGCGCTCCCTTGGAGATTAGACTGTATTGGCAGCTCGAAGCGGCGCCTAAGACAGAGTACCAGCCGGTGGCGCAACTGGTTGACCTGACTGTCGCTGGCGCCTGGGCGGTCAGCCAACCGCAGAACTTTGAAGGCGGCTCGCTGTCGGCGCTGGCGCCGGGGCAATTCATGTCCGATGGCCACCGGCTGAAGTTGCTAGCGCATGCGCCTGCTTATGTCGGGCGGATTTCCCTGCAACTGATTCGCAAAGATGGCTCGGGCAGTTTCGCGCAATTGGCTGATGGCTCGGATCGCTATTTGCTGCCCGATCTGATTAAGATCTCGCGCCCTGGCGAGCCATTTAGTGGAAGGTCACAAGCGATTCAATTTGACGACTTCTTAACCTTGCGCTGTATCGAGACGGCGCGACGGGCAGATGAGCTAACAGGGACAGTTTATTGGGAAGTCCTCAAACAGCCGGCGCGGGATTTTCATCATCTCGTGCATGGGCTAAACGAGGGCGGGGATGTCGTCAGGCAGAATGATGGCGAGCCCCTGGCTGGCAAATATCCGATGTCGCATTGGCGCGCGGGGCAGCATATCAGGAGCGGCTTTTCACTTCGCATTGATGAAGACGTTGCTCAAGTCGCCTTCGGTTTGTACGATCCGCAGGACGGCAGGCGTCTTCCGCTGGTAATTGATGGAGAAGCGGCTGATCAGATAGTGCTAGTGCCGGGCGATGCCTCGTGCTAGCAAAGCCTGCGCGGGCGATATTTACCGACTTATGATTATGCGTCTTTCGCCACGTAAAATTACAAAATGTAGGGGCGACATTGGGTCGCGTAGACACTGACCGTGTATGTCGCCCGTGAAATTGCGCATAATCTGTGGCGAAAAAATTTGAAGCGATTGCCCTGACAATTATTGCCAGTAACGCGACTCTGCCTTTAACTTAGGTTATAATCACAAATGAGTTGAGCGCGACTGGCCGAGCCCGAAGGACCCACCGATGACCCAAGCGCCGCCCGTGCTTGAAGTTCGGGGCATTACCAAACGTTTCCCTGGTGTATTGGCAAACGACAATATCAACCTGACGCTGCGCAAGGGCGAGGTCCTCGGTTTGCTGGGCGAGAATGGCGCCGGCAAGAGCACTTTGATGAACATGATCTATGGCTTGTATAAGCCGGACGAAGGCGAAATCCTGGTGAATGGCGCGCCTGTTCAAATCGCCGGACCCAAAGACGCTATCGAGCTAGGCATCGGCATGGTGCACCAGCACTTTCAGCTGGTGGACGTCTTAACTGTTACCGAGAATGTCATGCTGGGTAACGAGACGGTGAGCGGACCCTTTTTGCGGCGCGATCGGGCGCGGCACGAGATTCAGCAGCTTTCGCGCGAATATGGACTTGATGTCGAGCCAGAGGCTTTGATTGCGGATCTGCCAGTCGGGGTGCAGCAGCGGGTGGAGATTATCAAGGCGCTGTATCGTCACGCTGACATCCTAATCCTCGATGAGCCGACAGCGGTGCTCACGCCACAGGAGACGCGCGGTCTATTCAAAATCATGCGCACGCTGCTGGATAAGGGCGTCAGCATCATCTTCATCAGCCACAAGCTGAAGGAAGTGCTGGAAATCTGCGATGATGTGATTGTGCTGCGGCGCGGGGCAGTGGCCGGGCGGGCTGATCCAAAAGATTCTACCGAACAGTCCTTAGCTTCGCTGATGGTGGGCCGCGATGTCATACTCGATGTCGAAAAGGCAGAAGCGCGCCCGGGTGACGAGATACTCAATGTTGTCAACTTGCAGGTGCATGACGACCGCGGCTTGGCAGTGGTGGAAGGCGTCAGTTTTGGTTTGCAGCGCGGCGAGATCCTTGGCATCGCTGGCGTACAGGGCAATGGCCAGACCGAGCTGGTGGAGGCGCTGACCGGCATGCGGGCGGTCGAAGGAGGGCGCTTCTTCATCAAAGGGGAGGATGTGACGGATGCCTCGCCACGAAAGGTCACCGAGCGAGGCGTCGGGCATGTGCCGGAAGATCGACAGCGCGACGGCATGGTGGCGAGCTTCACCGTTATGCACAACCTGGTGCTCTGTACCTATTATCAAGAAGCTTTTTCCAGCTCGATCGTGGTGGACGACCGCGCCATCGCCGATAACGCGCGCCAACTGGTGGAGCAATATGATGTGCGTCCGCCGATTATCAATAACATCGCTGGCGGCTTATCGGGCGGCAACCAGCAGAAGGTTATCGTGGCGCGTGAGTTCTCGCGCGATGTCGATCTGCTGATTGCCTCGCAGCCGACCCGGGGCCTCGATGTCGGCTCCATCGAATTTATTCATCGTCAGATTGTGCGCATGCGCGATACTGGCGCTGGCATTCTGCTTGTCTCATCGGAGTTGGACGAGGTGCTTAGCCTGGCTGATCGGGTGGCGGTCATGTTTGAGGGCGAGATTATCGACATTCTAGCCATCGAAGAAGCAGATCGCGATACAGTTGGCTTGCGCATGGCTGGCGTGCGTGATGACAGCCGGGCGGTCCTTGAGCTATGAGCGCATCAGGGCAGAGCGATCGGCGGCGCGGTTTCATCGGCTTTTGGTCGAGCATTTCACCGAGTCTAGTGCCGCTGCTGGCGGTGATTACGGCTTTCCTGGCTGGCATCCCTTTGATCACGATAACCGTGAGCGACAATGCCCTTCAGCCAGATATCGCCGAGGGTTTACGCGTTTCTTCGACGGCTTACGCGGCGCTGGTCGAGTCGATCACCGGTTTGACGATAAACGAAGTCGCCGCTGTGGACGACTTCGGCGAAATGCGCGCTTATGCCGCCAGCCACGAAATCACGACGAGGCGCAGTTTGTCGCGCCAAGCCCGCCCCTTTGAGCGTATTCTCGAAGTGGGCTTGGATGAGACGCGCGCTTATGGCGCTTTTTTCGCGCGCTTTGAGATCAGCGAAGAGGCGGCGACTGCCATCGCCGAGCGCCTCCCGACGATTCTTGAAATCGGGGCTGAGCGCCTGCGCGAGCTCAAACCGCTGCTTGATGACCTGGGCGATCTCAAGCGTTCGGACGCGCGCGCATTGGCGGAATTAGCTGCTCAATCAACCGAGCCAAGCGGCGCGGCGCTGGCAGAGGCGCTCGCAATTTTCCCGCTGCTGGCTGAACTGTCGGAAGACGAGTTGGCTGCTGCTTGGGCGGGTTTGAGGACCATCGATGAATACGGGCAGGTCAGCCTGCTGCGCAGTCACGGCGCATTGGCTCAGTTGGACTCGCTGGAGATCGCCCCGAACAGCGCCGAAGCGGAGACCATTCAAGCGATTGTAGCAGCCGATTACGAAGATGCCCGCGAAGCGATTGAAACGCTGGCTTCGCTGGATGCGCTTGGTATCGAAGATCCGGCGGCGCTGGGGGCGCAATTCCGCATCGTTGGAAGAATGTACGACTCGGAATATCTGGCCGGTGATTCGGTGAATGTGGTGCTGGACGAGCAGCTGGACGCGGCACTGCGGCAGCATCTCGTGATCCGCCGCCCCGGCAATCGCGTTTTGAATGCCGATGATCTTGGTGGGGAGGCTTTCGGCATCCTCAAGAACGACCAGGATCTGGAGGTGCTATTCCTGCGCTTGGGTGATCATGTGCTGCTCTTCATCCCCTCCAACCTGGAGAAGACGATCGTCCGCGCCATCCCCTTCATCATTGCTGGCTTGGCGGTGGGCTTGGGCTTCAAAGCCGGGCTTTTTAACATTGGCGCCGAGGGGCAGTTATACGCCGGGGCGATTGCCGTTGCCGCCTTTGGCGCCTTTTCGCCGCCGGAAACATCGCCGCTAATCTTGCTGCCGACGGTGATTTTCTTCGGCATCCTGGGCGGCTTTCTTTGGGGCGCTTTACCGGGTGCGCTCAAAGCTTATACTGGCGCGCACGAGGTTATCACAACGATCATGTTGAACTTCATCGCCATTTTGATCGTCGACTGGTTGATCAAGTCAGTCGATCCGGTCATCCTGGGCGATGTAAATGCCAGCGTGCCCAAGACACCGGTGATTCTGCCGGCCGCCATGCTGCCGACGATGGACGCGATCAGCTCACCGTTGGCGCTGCTCCTGTTGATGGCGGCGGTTGCGGTGGTTGCTTTTCTGCTGAATTACTTGCCCGCCCGGCGCGATAAGCCCCAAGCGGCGCTGCGCGCGGGGCTCATCTGGGCGGCGGTGATGAGCCTGCTGCAGCTTTTCCTGACGCTGATCGCGGTTGGCGACCAATCCAAGCTGCACTTCGGCTTCTGGCTGATGATTGGGGCGGTCTGGTTGACGGACTGGTTCCTGTCGCGCACGACGCTCGGCTTTGAGCTGCGCACAGTGGGCGCTAACCAGAACGCGGCGAGATATGCCGGCATGAGCGTGCCGCGCAACATCGTGCTGGCGATGGCGCTCAGCGGCATGTTGGCTGGCTTGGCCGGCGCGATCGAGATCAGCGGCGTCGAGCATGAGATGTTGCCGCGCTTCTTTGCTGGCGTTGGCTTTGACGCGATCGCCGTGGCGCTGCTGGCGCGCAACAACCCCAAAGGCATGGTCTGGGCTGGCCTGCTCTGGGGCGGGCTGCTGAGCGGGGCAGCGCTGATGCAGATACGGGCTGATATCTCAATCGATCTGGTGAAGATTGTGCAGGCGCTGATCATCATGTTTGTGGCAGCCGATCAAATCATCCGCTTTTTGTGGCGCGTGCCCAAACGCAGCGACGAAGAAGAAGGGGAGCTGGTCTTCTCAACTGGATGGGGCAGTTAGCTATGGCCGCCATGGGCAAGACGAAATCGAGCCGCCGCTTCGGCATCAAGCTGACGCGGAAGCGCATCATCGCGGCGCTGCTGCTGGTTCTGGGCTTATTCATCTTCTTTGAATCGGGCACGCTGGATAGCGAGCTCGTCACCACTTTGACCTTTGAATCGAGTTCAACTGGCGAGGCGCCGTCCGTCGCCGATATCCCGGTGCCGACAGCCGCATACTTGCTGATCATCGGGCTGCTCTTCGTCCTCAGCGGGGCGCTGAATTTCTATGAGTTTGACGCGCCTCGCTGGCGAAGGATCAGCCTGGCGCTGCTGGCGCTTTGCGGCGCGCTCTTCATCCCGACGGTGATCATTGCGGCGGCGGCTGGCAACGATACCAATCTCACCACCATTGTCGCTGAAAGCTTGCGCCTGGCTACGCCGCTGGCGATTGGTGCCTTCGCCGGCATTTGGTGCGAGCGGGCTGGCGTCGTCAATATCGCCATTGAAGGCATGATGCTTTTCGCTGCCTGCTTCGGCTTCACGACTCTGTTCTTCCTGCGTGGCACCGCCTTGCCGCTTGAGACAGCGCAACTGCTGGCTGTGATCATCGGTGTATTTGCCGGCGGCCTGATCGCGCTGCTGCATGGCTGGCTTTCGATTACTTTCCGCACCGATCAGATCGTCAGCGGCACGGTCATCAACATCCTTGCTGTCGGCGTGACGAGCTTCGTGCGCCGCGAGTATCTGCTATCGACCGAAGCCGGCGCGGCCAAGCTAGGCAATGTCGCCATCCCGATATTGAGTGACTTGCCAGTGCTTGGCGAGGCGATTTTTACCAACCAGCCAATCTTTTTCATGATGTTCGTCATGCTCGCGTTCACTCATATTGTGATGTTCTATACGCGCTGGGGCTTGCGCACGCGGGCAGTCGGCGAGCACCCGCACGCGGCTGACACGCTGGGCATCAACGTCAATCGCACACGCTGGATCAACGTCTTTATCAGCGGCATGATCGCGGGCTTGGCTGGCGTTTGGTTTTCGCTGGAAGCCACCGGCAGCTTCAACGATGGCATGACGCGCGGCGCCGGCTTCATCGCGCTGGCGGCGATGATCTTTGGCAAGTGGACGCCTATTGGCGCATTTGGCGCGGCGCTGCTCTTCGGCTTCTCCGATTCGCTGGGCATTCGCTTGCAGATGGTTGGGGTCGGCTTCCCGGTCCAGTTCTTGCAGATGGTGCCCTACGCCGTGACGCTGGTGGTGCTGGCTGGTTTCATCGGCCGGGCAAGCCCGCCGAAAGCGGTGGGCCAGCCTTATGTGAAGGAATAAGAATACCGTGGGCGCTTATCGCGCGTTCGGCCGCCGACGAAGACGAGCAAACCATCCCCTAGGATCGCGAGTCCGCGCGTTGAAAAACGACCAGCGCGATAGTACAGTAAGCGCTGGCAATCCCCATCGCATGAAATGTTCTCAGGAGATATCGAAATGAAAAAGCTCATCGTTTTGTTCAGCCTGCTAGCCTTGCTGCTAGGGCTGATACCGTTCGCCGCCGCTCAGGGCAGTGCGGAAACCTTGTGTCTGGTGACGGACATTGGGCGAGTCAATGACGGCACTTTCAACCAGTTCGCGCATGAGGGCGCGCAGGACGTTGCCGATGAATACGACCTGGAATACAAGTTCATCGAAACTCAGGCTGAGACGGATTATGACAGCAACATCCAGACCTGCATCGATGAAGGCTTTGAAATCATCATTACCGTCGGTTTCTTAATCGCGGATAGCACCTACGCGGCGGCTGAAGCTAACCCGGATGTCTATTTCCTGGGCGTCGATCAATTTGTCATGGGCGGACCGACGAATTACGTCGGCATTCAATTCCGCGAAGATCAATCCGGCTTCTTGGCTGGGGTCTTGGCGGCGCAGGTGGCTGGCTCGCTCGGCTCCGACACTGTCGCGGGCATTTACGGCATCGATATTCCGCCGGTCAAGAAATTCCGCAATGGCTTCGAGCAGGGCGCGCGCTACATCAATGCCGATTTGAATCTGCTGGGCGTCTACATTGACAACTTCCTCGCGCCCGACCGCGGCGCTTCGGCTGCGATGCAATTCATTGGCGAAGGCGCTTCGGTTATCTTCGGCGCCGGTGGACCCACTGGTACCGGCGGCATCTTGGCGGCGGCGCAGGAAGGCGTCTATGTCATCGGCGTCGATCAGGATGAATGGGTGACGAGCTTCGGCGCGGGCGAGACCGACGGTGCCGAATACATCATTTCGAGCGCGGTCAAGCGGGTTGATCAGGGTGTATACGATATGGTCGCCGCCATCGCTGAAGGCATGATGGCAGACTTCCCCGGCGGTGGCGTCTACTTGATGGATGTGGCGCTGAACGGCGTTGGGCTGGCGGACAAGCACGATGCCGATATTGATGATGCCTTCTTCGAGGTCGCGGCTGAGGTTGCCGAGATGATGATCGCCGGCGCGGTTGCCACTGGGGTTGATCCAGTCTCGGGCGATCTCATGGAAATGGACATGATGGACGTCCAGGCGGCTGACATGATGGGCATCGAAACCGTCTGCCTGGTCACGGATTTGGGTCGCGTCAATGACGGCACCTTCAATCAAGCGGCACATGAAGGCGCTGAGGCGGCGGCTGACAAATACGACCTGGAGTATGACTTCATCGAGACGCAAGCCGAGACCGACTACGAAGCCAATATCCAGACTTGCGTTGACGAAGGCTACGAGGCGATTATCACCGTGGGCTTCCTCATCGCGGATGCGACCTACGCCGCGGCTGAAGCCAACCCAGATGTTTACTTCCTGGGCGTCGATCAATTCCTTGCCGACGGTCCTAGCAACTACGTGGGCATTCAATTCCGCGAAGATCAATCCGGCTTCATGACTGGTGTGCTGGCTGCCTACGTGGCTGCATGGCAAGGCTCCGATACGATCGCCGGCGTCTATGGCATCGACATCCCGCCGGTCAAGCGCTTCCGCAACGGCTATGAACAAGGCGCAAAATACGTCAATCCCGATTTGAACATTCTCGGTGTTTACATTGATAGCTTCATCGCGCCTGATCGCGGTGGCTCGGCGGCGCTGCAATTCATCGGCGAAGGCGCGACTGTGCTCTTCGGCGGTGGCGGGCCCACTGGCACTGGCGCCATCCTGGCGGGCGCGCAGGAAGGCGTCTATGTCATCGGCGTGGACAAGGACGAATGGCTGACCAGCTTCGGCGCGGGCGAGACCGAGGGTTCCGAATTCATCATCTCTTCGGCGATGAAGCGCGTCGATGTCGGCGTACATGATATGGTCGCCATGCTGGCGGAAGGCACTATGGACGATTTCCCCGGCGGCAGCGTCTTTCTGATGGACGCGGCGATGAATGGCGTTGGCTTGGCGCCCCCGCATGAAGCGGATATACCCGACTCGGTCTGGGAGCAGGTCAACACAGTTAACGCGGAGTTGATCGCTGGCAATATCGAGACCGGTGTCAACCTGATAACGGGCGACATGCTAGAATAGCCTGAGGAAAATCTGCGATATGAACCGAGCAGCCTCATCAAATGATGGGGCTGTTTCAATTACTATGTTGCCTGATTGCGGCGGCGCAGAGCCCTGTGACCGTCCTCGGTAAATTGCCACGAAACTTCAATCTGAAACCAGTTTCAATATTATGCTTGACAAGCCGCCGATATTGGGATACAGTCTCTGAAATCGGTTTCAAAGTGATGGCTGTATGAGCGGCAGGATTACAATTCAACGGGTTGCCGAGCTGGCGGATGTTTCCAAAGCAACCGTTTCGCGGGTGATGAATGGTTATCCTTACGTGCGCCCGGAAGTGCGCGAGAAAGTGCAGCGGGTCATCAGCGAGACTGGTTACCAGCCGCACAATATTGCGCGGCTGCTGGCTTCCGATCGCTCCAGCATTATCGGCTTTGTTATCTCTAGCAGCGCGCAAGTCGTTTTCCACGATCCTTATTTCCCGGCTTTGACCGAATCGATTTCCGATGCCGCGGGCGATAGCGGCTTGATAATGGCGCTGTTTATGTCGCACACGGCGGGGCAGGGGCAAAATACGCTGAAGAGCATCCTGGCGGCGGGGCTATTTGATGGCCTCATTTTGACGGCGGATGCGAAAGGCACATCAATTTTGCCGCCGCAGTTGGCGCCCGATATGCCATTTGTATTCATAGGACGCCCAAGCCAGGCTGAAGGCATCAATTACGTTGATGTTGACAATTTGCAAGGCGGCTACTTGGCGACTTGCCACCTGATTGATTTAGGCCATCGCCGCATCGCCACGATTGGCTCGAATCGCAATGCCTCCGGTGAAGATCGGGTAACCGGCTATCGGCGCGCTTTGAGCGAGCGTAGCCTGCCATTTGATGAGCGGCTGGTTACCTTTGGCGATTACTCGCTCGAGAGCGGCTATGCGGCGATGCAATCGTTGCTGCCCTACAAGCCGGAAGCGGTGTTCGTGGCGTCGGACACGATGGCGCTCGGGGCGCTAAGGGCATTGCGCGAGGGCGGCTTGCGTGTGCCGCAAGATATTGCGCTGGTGAGTCACGACGATTTGCCGCCAGCTATCTTAGCCGACCCGCCACTGACCACCGTGCAGCAGCCGATTGCCCGGACGGGGCAACTGGCGGTAAAAAGATTGGCGGAGATAATCGCGCAAGGCGGGAACGCGCCGGCAGAGAAAACGATTTTGTCAGTCAAGTTAGTGATCCGCGAAAGTTGCGGCGCAACTCAATCGAAGTGACCTTAGACGGCAGAGAGGAGAAACGATATTGATTTTTCTTGGTCAGTCTTGAAACCGCTTTCTGAGCGCAAAGGGCGCGAAAACCTTGGCTCTCCTTCGCTGAAATGAGCAGGCGTCGCCTAGTTTTGTCGCTGTTGTTGAAATCGGTTTCAATCTCGTCCGTCGGTTTTACATTTTTCAATGATCAGGAGCAGAAAATGCATAGCAAGAAGCAAGCCACCCTATTTGTCCTTTTGAGCGTGATGCTCGCCTTGACCGTCGGTATGGCTGGGGCGCAGGATCCTGTTCGCATCCGCTGGTATGTCGGCTTGGGCGCCGGCACCGATGCCCCGCTGGTCGCCGCGCAGGAAGCGGTCGTGGCCGACTTCAACGAATCGCAGGACGAGATCGAGCTCGTGCTGGAGATCGTCGACAATGCCCAGGCATACGATGTCTTGAGCACGCAGATAGCCGCTGGCAACGCGCCGGATATCGTTGGTCCGATGGGCATTCGCGGGCGCGCATCCTTCCCCGGCGCCTGGCTGGATCTGACGCCGCAAATCGAAGCGAACAGCTATGATCTCAGCGATTTCGACCCAGCGCTGATTGATTTCTATCGCGTTGAAGGCGAGGGCCAGCTGGGCATCCCCTTTGCGGTATTCCCGTCCTTCCTGATGTATAACGTTGACCTCTTCGACGAAGCCGACATTCCTTACCCGCCGAGCGCCTATGGCGAGCCCTACACCGATTGGGAAGGGAACGAGCATGAATGGGATATTGATACCTTGGCGGAGGTGGCTAAGATTCTCTCGGTCGATATCAATGGCAACGATGCGACGATGGAAGAATTTGATACCGGCAACATCGTGCAATTCGGCTACGGCACACAGTTCACCGATGTCCGGGGCCGCGCCACGCTTTTCGGCTCGGGCAATTTTGTCGATGACGAGGGCAATGCTGTGATTCCCGATGCTTGGCGCGAAGCGGAGCACTGGTATCACAATGCCATGTGGGAAGAGTATTTCTACCCCAACGCCGTCTACAGCGGCAGCGAGATCATGGGCGGCGGCAGCGCCAACTGGTTCGATACCGGCAACATGGCAATGATAACCAATCACCTGTGGTATCTCGGCTGGGGCAGCGCCAACTTGGACGCGGCTTGGGATTTTGGTCCCGTACCCTCGCACCACGGCGTCATCACAGCCAAGCTGCATGCTGATACCTTCGGCGTTATGAACAGCAGCGAGCATCCGGACGAAGCCTTCACTGTTTTGACCTACCTGCTGGGCGAGCGCGCGGCTGATCTCACGAGCCTGTATGGCGGCATGCCGGCGCGCTTGAGCCTGCAAGAGGACTTCATCTCGCGCACGGTCGCGGCGCAGAGTGAGGCTTATCCCGATATCGATTGGGCGGGGCTGAATTGGGATGTCGTCCTTGCGGGCTTGCAGTATCCCGATAACCCGAACCACGAAGAGGGCATGCCGAGCTTCCTAGAAGCCAGCGCGCGTTATGGCGAATACGGCCAGCTGGTGGATAACAACGGCGATGAAGATGTGGACGCGGCGCTGGACGCGCTGCGGGATGACCTGCAAGCCATCTTCGACGCAGCCGGCTAAAGCGTTCTGAGACAAGTGCAATACGCGGTAGGGACCGAGCTCTGGTCTCTACCGCCCCCCCCACCTGAAGCTGCTATTCGAAGGCAATTCTTATGGACATGATGACTGAATTTGGCGCCGCGCGCGGGCAGGCGAAGTGGAGCATACGCGCTGCTTTTCGGCTGACGGGCGCCCAGCGCGATGAAGCGAAGTGGGGCTTGCTTTTCCTCAGCCCCTGGCTGATCGGTTTCCTCTTATTCTATTTGGCGCCGATGATCGTTTCTTTTTTGTTCTCGCTCTACGATTTTACGCTTTCGGCGCCGGAAGACGCATTCTTTGTTGGGCTGAAAAATTGGCGGCGCATGCTGGCGGAAGATCCAAATACCTGGGAGGCGCTATTCGTCACCTTCAAGTTCGCTTTGATTTCGCTGCCGATTGGGATGGCTTCCGCATTTTTGCTGGCGGTCTTGCTCAACTCGAAGCATTTGCTCGGGCGAAATGTCATGCGTACGCTGTTTTACGCGCCGACGATGGTGCCATTGATCGCCGCTATCTTGATCTGGTCGCGCGTGCTCAATCCACAAACGGGTTGGTTGAACCAGATGATAGAGCTGACGGGGGTTCAAGCGGTCGGCATAGATGGCTTGCGCTGGCTTGATGACCCCAACTTGATCTATATCGCCTACACTTTCATTGGGCTTTGGGGAATTGGCAATGCGATTCTTATCAATTTAGCTAGCTTACAGGGTGTGCCTACCGAGCTGTATGAGGCGGCGTCGATTGATGGGGCGGGCTGGCTGCGACAATTGCGCTCGGTCACAATTCCGATGGTGACGCCGGTTATCTTTTACAATCTGGTTTTGAGTGTTGTTGGTTTACTGCAGTACTTCATCGTGCCTTACGTGCTCAACGGCGGCGATGGCTACCCTGAGGGCTCGACCAATTTCTACATGATCTATTTCTACAAGCAAGCCTTTCCCTTCCAGAATATGGGTTATGGCGCCACGCTCGCTTGGTTCATGTTCATCATCGGGCTGGTCATCACCATATTCCTGTTTTGGTCCGGTCGCTACTGGGTCTATTACGCCGGGGAGAGCAAGTGATGACCGTTCAGAAGCGCAAGAACCAGACTGAATACGAAATCAACCGCCGCCGGCGCAACTTGCTGCTGGGTGCGGCGGTGACGCTCTTTACCTTGGCGATCTTGGCTGTCTATCTGATGCCGATGGCTTATGGCGTCATCACCTCGCTGAAATCAAAGGCGCAAACCTCGGACCCGGGCGCGCCAGTTTGGCCCGCCGAAGCGGTTGAATTCACTTACGAAGGCGAGAACTACGACTTGCTGCAAGTGCCGACTGAATCGGGGATTCGCCATTGGGCTTTGGTCAAAAAAGGGCGCCGCGTCAGCCAGTTTATCGATCCGACGAACGTGTCGGCTGGGCTGATTGAATGGGAAGGCAACTGGCGGCAGCTCGAACCGGTGCGCGAATTCGCTGTCCAGTGGGATAATTATCCGCGCGCTTGGAACACCATAGACTTCGCGCGGCTGCTGGGCAATACCTTGATGTATGCCTTCATCACCATGTTTGGCACGGTCGCCGCGTCATCCTGTGCCGCCTACGGTTTTGCCCGCTTCAACTTCCCATTCAAGAATGTGCTCTTCATGATCATGATTGGCACAATCGTGCTGCCGCCGGCGGTGACGCTGGTGCCGACCTATGCCTTCTTCGTCAATGTACTGGATTGGGGCGGGACTTGGCTGCCGCTTATCGTGCCGGCGATGTTTGGCAATGCCTACAACATCTTTCTGCTGCGGCAGTATTTCCTGACGATTCCGCGTGAAATGGAAGAAGCGGCGCAGATCGACGGCGCGGGCCGCATCCGCACCTTTGTCTCGGTCATCTTGCCGCAAGCGGTGCCCGCCTTGACTGCCGTCTCACTGTTCCACTTTTTCTTCGCTTGGAACGATTTCTTTGGTCCCCTGATCTACTTGGCCGGCAATCGCAATGCCAACCCAATCACGGTGGGCTTGACCGAATTCAACGGCTTGTATAGCTCGGAGACGCAATTGATCTTGGCGGCAGCGGTCATCTCGATGATTCCGCCACTGGTTATTTTCTTCCTGGCGCAACGGGTCTTCATCCAGGGCATTGTGGTCACTGGGGTAGATAAGTAGCGGATAGCGCTGGCGGGCGGTTGGCGATATCAAGTGTTGAGCCGCGAGACACCCACGAGCGCAGGTTCAAAGAGTGGCGCGCTCCAGCACTGCGCGCCGCTCGCAAATTAAAGAAGGAGCGATATGGCTAACATAGCGGGCAAGATTACTCGGGATAGCGCACTGTCAGAAGATATTGCGGGGCGGGTCGAGGCTCTGCTATCGCGCATGACGCTTGAAGAAAAAGTCGGCCAGATGACGATGGTGGAGAACAACAGCATCAAACCCGAGCAAGTCGCCGAGTTCGGCATTGGCTCGGTGCTCAGCGGCGGCGGCGGCAACCCGAGGCCCAACTCGCCATCGCATTGGCGCGCGATGGTCGGCGAGTTTCAAGAGGCGGCTTTGAAGACGCGATTGGGCATCCCTTTGATTTATTCGGTGGACGCCGTACATGGGCACAACAATGTGAAAGGCGCTGTGATATTCCCGCATAATATCGGGCTTGGCGCCGCGGCTGATGCCGATCTTGTCGAGCGCATTGGACGTGTCACCACGCGGGAGCTGCTAGAGACGGGCGTTCAATGGACTTTCGCGCCATCAGTATCGGTGCCGCAAGACCTGCGCTGGGGCCGCTGCTACGAAGGTTACAGCGCGAATACTGAGCTGGTGTCGGAACTGGGCGCGGCTCTCGTTCGCGGGCTGCAGGGGCAAGACAGTGACGAATTTCGAGTTTTGGCTTGCGCTAAGCATTATGTGGCGGACGGCGCGACCGGGTGGCGCGGAGAGCAGATCACGGTGCAGCAGGGCAGCACGGCGCCGCCACAGCCAACAGCGGGGACCGCGCAAGCCGATATGGAATTGGGGCAATGGCAGATTGATCAGGGCGTTTCAGACATTGATGAAGCATGTCTGCGAGCTGTTCATCTGCCGCCGTATCGGGCGGCTATTGAGGCTGGCGCGCTCAGCGTCATGGCGTCGTACAGCACCTGGAATGAGATCAAAATGCACGGTCACAAATATCTGCTCACCGATGTGTTGAAGGGCGAGCTGGGTTTTGAAGGGCTGATCGTGACGGATTGGATGGCGATCGATCACCTTGACCCGGATTATTACACTTGCGTCGTCGAATCGGTTAATGCGGGCATTGATATGGTCATGGTGCCTTACGATTATCGGTGGTTCATCGCCACCTTGCTGCAGGCGGCCGAGGCGGGCGATGTCTCGGTCCAGCGGATTGATGACGCGGTGCGTCGGATCCTGCGGGTTAAGTTCGATTTCGGGCTTTTTGAAAATCCCTTCGGCGCTGGAAGGGACCTGGACTGTGTTGGCTCGGCTGCGCATCGTCAAGTGGCGCGCGAAGCGGTTCAGAAATCGCTGGTGCTTTTGAAAAACGAAAGAGAGGCGCTGCCGCTTTCTAAAGACCTGAGTAAATTGCTCATCGCTGGCGCCGCCGCCGCCGACATCGGTCTGCAATGTGGCGGCTGGTCAATTTCTTGGCAGGGCGAGCCCGGCGCGATTACTGAGGGCGCGTCTATACTCGATGGCTTTCGGCAGGCGGTTTCCACGAGCAGTGCCCTTCAATATGCCGTTGACGGCTGTTTCGACAAGGATTGTTATGCCGATGTCGGCATTGTTGTACTGCACGAGGAACCCTACGCGGAAGGCTTCGGCGATCGCGCTGATTTGAGACTGCCCCCCGACGCTTTTGACTTGGTCGAGCGTGCGCGCCCGCACTGCGATAAGTTGATCGCGATCTTGGTCGCCGGTCGGCCGCGCATTATCAGCGATCTCCTGCCCTTGGTGGATGCCTTTGTGATGGCTTGGCTGCCGGGCACGGAGGGCGATGGCTTGAGCGATGTCCTCTTTGGCGATTATCCATTCAGCGGAACTTTGCCCTTCAGCTGGCCTCGTTCAATGGACCAGGTGCCGCTCTCGGCGCTGCAATCGAGTGACGACGCGCCGCTCTGGGAAATCGGCGCGGGCATCATGATGTGACATGTTTCTGCTTAGTTTTTCGAAGCCTATGATTAGGAAGGAAGATAACAATGTCTTTGAAAAGCCTGTCGGTGGTATGGATACTGCTGGCGCTGCTTCTGGCTGCCGGGCTCGGCAATGCTCAAGAAGCGAATGCGAGCCTTCTCGCCGACTTTGAGGTGGCTGAATTATTTGAAGGGCGTGACCAATATAACAACGCCATCGGCCACGCGCCCTGGGGCGATATCGCCGGCAATGTTGCGCTTTCCCTGGCTGAGATGGATGTGGCTGATGGCAGCTCGACTGTGCTGGAGATCAACTACGACATCGGCGCCTGGGGTGGCTTTACCCACGCTTTGACTGATGGGCTCAACTGGGTCAGCCAGGATTGGACCGCCTACAATGCCCTGCGCTTTTGGCTTTACGGCAACCAAACTGGCGGCGATGTGCAAGTCGAAATCTTTGATAACCGCAACCCAAACATCACCGGTGACAGCGCTGAACGTTGGTATTATCGCATCGCCGATGATTACGAAGGCTGGCAGGAATTCACCATCGAGTTCCGCAGCTTCCAGCGGCGCAGCGATTGGCAGCCCGGTGGCGCGCCCGATGATGGCTTGGGCTTGGATGCGGTGTCGGGTCTCGCTTTTGGCTTCCCGGCTGGCACCGGCGCTCAGACCGCTTATATGGATGATGTGCGCTTGCTAACGCTGGATGTTCAGCCCTTGACGCTGGCTGACTTTGAAATGGCTGAGCTTTTCGTCGACGCAGATGGCGCGGGCAACAACATCGGCTTCGTGCCTTGGGGAGACAGCCCCGGCAATGTTGAGCTGAGCATTTTCCAGGCGATACGCGGGGGACAGGAATCGGGCGCGCTGAATGTCAATTTCGATATTGAGGGCTGGGGCGGCTTCAGCCATGTCTTTAACGATGGCTTGAACTGGATCAGCATGGATTGGCGCGATTACAACGCGATTAGTTTTGCTTTCCTGGGCAATAACACGGGTGGCACCATTCAGTTTGAGCTTTTCGATAATCGCAATCCCGATCTGGCCGGCGACAGTGCCGAGCGCTGGTTTTATCGCTTTGATGATGATGCTTATGGCTGGCGCCTAATCGAGATCCCCTTCGTTGATTTCCAGCGCCGCAGCGACTGGCAGCCGGCGGGCGCGCCCGATGATGGCTTGGGCTTGGCTGCCGTTTCCGGCTATGCCTTTGGCTTGCCCGCTGGCAGCGGCAGCGCTTTCGTCATTATCGATGAGGTGCAGCTTGTTTTCTTGCCGGGCCTGGGCTCGCCTCAATCTTCTTTGGAAATAGAAGTGGAAGCCGAGCCGGCGGCCCCGCCCGAGGCGATCGAGCTGCCGGCGGTCCAGCTGAATGAAGCGCTGCTGGCGCCGATGCCCTTTGCCGAACCGACGTTGGTCGCCGGTTATGAGAGGGGCTTGCAATACGTGAGCCAGGCTGATGGCGCGGCGATTGGCTTCGTCGCCTGGGGTGATTCGACTGCCAACACGGTCATCGGCCTCAGCCAGATTATGCCCTTCACCGGTCTTGCCATCCCCGAAGCCAGCGCAGTCAATCAGATCTTGCGCATCGATTATAACATCGGCGCCTGGGGCGGCTTCACGCATGCTTTCAGCGATGGCATGGGCTGGCAGAGCATGGACTGGTCGGGGCACAATGCCCTGCAATTCTGGCTCTATGGCAACAATACGGGGCGCGCTATCCAAGTTGAGATTTTTGACAACCGACAGATGGATAGCAATGCCGATACAGCCGAGCGCTTCTTCTATCACCTGCTGGACGACTATGAGGGTTGGCGGCAATTTACCATCCCCTTTGCCTTCTTCCAGCGCCGCGCGGATTGGCAGCCCGGTGGCGCGCCTGATGATGGTTTCAACCTGGATGCCGTCTGGGGTTATGCATTTGGCTTCCCGGCTGGCGTCGGCGCCCAGACTGCCTATCTCGACGAGCTGATGATTGTGGTGGTAGAGGACCCGACGCAGGTGCAGATCGGCGTTAGCAACATGGTGACCGAAGTCGAAGTTGACGAGAGCATTGGCTGGGATACGCGCGAGTGGGAGCTGCTATGGTCTGATGAATTTGATGCGGAAGCCGGCGCGCCTATCAACAGCGAATCATGGACCTGCGAAGTTGGCGGGCATGGCTGGGGCAATAACGAGCTAGAGTATTATACCGACCGCGTGGAGAACGCCGCGCATGATGGCGCTGGCAATCTGGTCATCACGGCGCGCGAGGAGACCTTAGCCGATTCAAGCTGCCATTACGGCGAATGCCAATACACATCGGCGCGCTGCATCACGCAGGACAAGGTCGAGTTCACTTATGGCCGGGTCGAGGCGCGGATAGACATCCCCAATGGCCAGGGCATCTGGCCCGCCTTCTGGATGTTGGGCGCGAATTTCCCCGAGATTGGCTGGCCCCTCAGCGGTGAGGTCGATATCCTCGAGAATGTCGGCGAGAAGAACGTGGTCTACGGCGCCCTGCATGGGCCGGGTTATAGCGGCGCCGGCAATATCGGGCATGTCTATCGCGCCGATGTCAACTTTGATGAAGGGTTCCACGTCTACGCAATTGACTGGGATGAGCATGTCATCCGCTGGTATGTCGATGGTGAATTGGTCAATGTGACGAGCGTTAAGGACTTGGATGGGGCGCAGTGGGTCTATGACCACGACTTCTTCCTGCTGATGAATGTAGCGGTCGGCGGATACTGGCCCGGCAACCCGGACGAAACGACAGTCTTCCCGCAGGAGATGATCGTCGATTACGTGCGGATTTATCAGCTAGCGGCGGAGTAGCGCGAGCCTGAACTGAATAAAAGCGAGACAGCCTCATCGGATGATGGGGCTGTTTTGATTTTCTTTAAAGCGCCTCAGCCGTATACACATCATCCACCAGGCGCAGAATGCCTAGGGGATTGGCGTCCTTCAGCGGCTCGGGCAGCAGGGCGTCTGGCACATTCTGAAAAGCGATCGGGCGCATGAAGCGGTAAATCGCGTTCATGCCGACCGAGGTGGTACCGGGCGCGGTGGTGGCTGGGTAGGGACCACCATGCTGCATGGCATGTACGACGGCGACGCCGGTGGGGAAGCCATTCCAGATGACGCGTCCGGCTTTCTCGCGCAATTGATGCAGCAGATCGCCAATGGTCTCCAGCTCGTCAGCTTCGGCGTGGATGGTACTGGTCAGGTTGCCTTCGAGGGCGGCGACAGTCGCGCGCAGGTCATCGCTGTCTTCGCAGACGACGAATAGCGTGACGGGACCAAAATGCTCGACTTGCAGGCGGTCATCGCTGCGGATGGCGGCGGCTGATGTTTGCAGCACGGTATTGCTGAAGCAGAAATAGTCGCTATCGGCGATGGCTTCGCCCCCGGTCAAGACGCTGATGGCTGGATTGGCTGTCGTCTGGCTGACAGTGGCATTCAATCCAGACGCGATCGTTTCATTGAGCAGCACGCCAGCCGGCGCGGCGCTCATCTTCTCGGTAACGGTGGCGATGAAGTCCTGCGCGGCTGGGCTTTCTTGCAGCAGGATTAAGCCCGGGTTGGTGCAGAATTGCCCCGTGCCCATGGTGATTGAGGCGACCAAGCCATCGGCGATGTCATCGGCGCGCTGGGCAAGGGCGGCTGCTGTGATGACCACTGGGTTGACGCTGCCCATCTCGGCATAGACGGGAATGGGGCGTGGGCGGCGGGCGGCGGCATCATAGATTGCCCGACCCCCGCGCAGGCTGCCGGTGAAGCCCACCGCTTCAATGCCATCATGGGCAACCAGCCACTGGCCCACATCAATGCCATTGCCCTGCAGCATGGAGAATGTCCCGGCGGGGAAGCCTTGCGCGGCGACAGCGGCTTTGAATGCCTGCGCGAACATCTCCGATGTGGCGGGGTGGCCCGGGTGCGCCTTGACGACTACCGGGCAGCCGGCTGCCAGCGCTGAAGCGGTGTCGCCACCGGCGACGGCGAAAGCGAAAGGGAAATTGCTCGCGGCGAAAATGGCGACTGGACCAACTGGGAATTGCATCTGGCGAATGGAAGGCTGGCTCGGCTGCTCGGAATTGATGATGGGGCGCAGGTAGCTGCCCTCGCGCAGCAATGCCGCGAAGGCGCGGAATTGCCCGGTCGTGCGGACCCGCTCTCCGCTCAAACGCGGTAAACTCAGCCCGGTCTCACGGTCGGCTGAATGCAGCAATTCGTCGCCCAGCGCGTCGATTTGATCGGCGATTTCATCGAGGAAGTCCGCCAGCCGCGCTGAGGAATAATTTCGGATTTCGGCGTAGGCGGCGGCAGCAGCCTCGACTGCGCGATCGACCTCGGCGGCGGTCGCGTTGTGAAAGGGCAGGGCGGCGGATTCCTTGCTGCGCGGGTCGACGCTGAAGAAGGTGTCGACGCCCGCGGCGGATGTGAGGCCCGCGATATAGTTATAGCCTGTGAGTTGCATGGATGTCCTCTCAAATATTGATGGCGACTCTCAAATCAAGCGCGTCAACTATAGCAAAGAACGCGGGCAAATCACATTCGTCGAATGCGACGGTCGGCCGCCGCACGCGGGCGCTGCTGATTGTGCCGTGGCGCTTCATGAGCTGCTTGCGCATATGCAGGGAATATTCGTGCCCGCGGCCCGAGACGGCTTTGGTTAAGGGGGCACCCTTCATGATAATCGCCTCGGCTGCCTCCGTTTCGCCGCGCTTCCATTTATTCCAGGCGGCCAGAAACACTTCGTTGAAGCCGACGCCGGGTATGAGACCAGCCGCGCCGTTGCGCAGCTCTTCGAGCACGGTGATGCCGCCGCCGCCACCAAAGATCTTGCGGTCCTCGGGTAGCAGCGGCTTGAGTGCCGCCATTTTTGCCGCGGACCCCGGTCCCTCTAATTTGTAGTACAAGACATTCGGCGCACGCTCGGCGATTTGGGCGAGCGCTTCCGCCGGCAATTCGGTGTGACGATATTGCGGGATATGCGGCGCTTGCTGGATGATGATGGGTACCTCGGCCGCATTGCCAAGCTCAATGTAGAAATCTACCAGCGCCTCGGCGCCATTGTCCATCGTTGGCGGCGGCAGAGTCATCAGCGCAGCCGGCTGATAAGGGGCGAGCTGCCTCGCTTGTTGCAAGGCGGCTTCGCTGCTGTTGGGGGCGCTGCCGATGACCAGGGGCAGGGCGCCCGCCAGTTCGCTAGCTACGATATCGACAGTCTGGCGGCGTTCATCATCAGTCATCTTGTAAGCTTCGCTGGCGAAACCGTTGATGCCGATTGCCTGCACGCCGCCGTCGACCTCGAAGCGAACAAGTTTGCGCAGGCTGGCCGCGTCAATGTCGCCCTTGTCATCAAAGGGTGTGAACAGTATCGGGGCGATGCCCTCGAGCATGGGCGCCTCCACGCATTGAACGGTAGTCGGTGAGCCTAGCTTAACCTATGCGCGCGCGCTTAACCACTCCCCAACTAGGGGAGCAAATCGCAGCTCTAAGTCCCGTGAAAACTAAAAGGCACCATATCTATCTGTCTGCGCTGGGCGGGCATAAACTGCCGCGTCGAAGCTGCGCTGCAAGAGATCCCATTTCAGAGCCGCGTAGGCTGGGTCTCGCGAGAGATCCTTATGCTCCCAGGGGTCGCTTTCCAAATCGTAAAGTTCGCACAGGTTCTTCTGGTGGTAGACGACCAGCTTCCAACGCCGATCGCGATACATTGTCGCGTGTGTCTCGTCTGGGAAGTTGGTTGCGGCGTAATGCTCGGCGCGCACGAATTGACGATGTGGCGCGCTCAACTCGCCACCGCAAATCCAGGACGCGGCTGAGCGCCCCTGCAGCCACGGCGGCAGGTCCATGTCTAGCAATTCATACAATGTCGGCGCGATGTCCACCAGCTCGATTAACTCGTCGGAGATCTGAGGCTGGATCCGCCCGAGCCAGGATATCATCAGCGGGACGCGCATCAAGCCCTCATAAAAACGGCAGCCCTTCAGCGCCAGCCCATGATCGCCCAGGGTCTCGCCGTGGTCGCTCATGAAGATGACGATGGTATTTTCGCGCTGTCCTGATTTGTCCAGGAAGTCGATAAGCCGGCCGAACTCTTCATCAAGGAATTCGATCATCGCGTAGTAAGAGGCTTGGATATGCCGGTCTTGGATTTCCTGGGCTGGGCGCGCGCGAGTCTGAAAGTCGATGTCGGCCGCTTCCAGGCGCCGTTGATGGGCGAGGTCGCTCTCTTTGAAATGGGCGCCGGGCAGCGCCCCCGGGTCGTAGCGGCGATAGTATTCGTAAGGGGCGTCAAAAGGCGGGTGCGGATCAAAGGGATTAATGCTGAGCAGCCAGGGCTTATCCGCTTCGCGATTCCGCCTGATGAACTCGATCGCTTTTTCTGTGCACCAATGCGTCTGATGCAAGTGAGGCGGCACGTTGTCAGCTTCCGCCGTCGGCTCCATGAATCCGCCGAAGCCTATGTGCTCATGCGAGTTGCGGTAGTCTTCAAGAGACTTGATGCCGCGCGGCTGCAAAACCGAGTTGTGATCGATGCCCTGCGCCTTTATCCACTCGACGTATTCGTTGCCGCGTTCCTCGCCACCCTTGTGATCATGGCTGTATTGAAAGTAGTCATAGCCATCGTCCACGCGTTCTTCGCGGCGCAAAAAGGCGCTTGCCAAATGCAGCTTGCCGATGAGGCCGCAGTCGTATCCTTTATCGCGCAGCGCTTTTGTGATCAGGCGGTCTTCGTAATGGCGCGGGAAGCTGCGAAAACCGTTGCCATTTACGCCAACTGCGCTGGGGTACATGCCAGTGAGAAAGCTGGCGCGGCTCGGGCTGCAGATTGGCGATTGACAGTAGGCATGCGTGAACACAGCCGACTGCTCGACGAATCTATCTAAGTTAGGCGTATTGATATGCCGATTGCCTAAAGCGGCGATGGTGTCAAATCGCTGCTGGTCGGTGCAATACCAGAGGATATTGGGGCGAGATGCCATTTGGCGGCTCCTGAAACTAGCTCATTTCGCCGTCTGATAATACCGCCTTCCACGAGCCTTCGCCGCAAAAATGCCAGCGGAGATTTCTGCCGAAAGGCAGTACAATAAGCCAAACGCTAGCGAAAGAAGGAGCGATGCAATGGTCGATTTCGGATTGGGGCTGCTGCACGGACCGCCGCCGGGAAAGCCAGATCAATTTCTAAGGGAGCTGGATAAGACGCTGCCGCAGTTGCAGGGGCATTTTCGCAGCATCTGGATGACCGACCATTTTCAGTGGGAGGGGCAGCCCACTTTTGAAGCCTGGACTGTATTGAGTTATATCGCCGCGCGCTACCCAGAATTCGAAGTGGGACCCATGGTGCTGGGGCAGAATTATCGCAACCCGGCTCTGCTGGCTTTGATGGCGGCGTCTTTGCAGGCGCTCTCAAGCGGGCGCTTTATCATGGGCATTGGCGCGGGCTGGAAAGAAGACGAATACCTCGCTTACGATTATCCCTACCCAGCGCCGAAGACGCGCCTCCAACAATTGGAAGAAACGCTGATCATCTTCAAGAAGATGTGGGAAGAGCCTGGGCAAGTGAGCTTTGACGGCGCGCACTACCGCGTCCAAGAGGCCTGGTGTGAGCCGAAGCCAGCAGCGAAGATTCCGATTCTGGTCGGCGGTGGTGGCTACATGACAATGAAACATGCGGCGAAATACGCCGATATTTGGAATTATCCCGATGCGCCGCTGGACCGATACGTGGAACGTCAGCGTATTCTCCGGCGGCATTTAGACGAGATTGGGCGCGACCCCGCCACGCTGCGCTGCAGTTGGTTCGGGCGCGTTGCCATCGGCCGGACAGAAGAAGAAGCGGCGGCGCGCGGCTTGTCTCGCGAAAACAAGTGGACGCGTGACAATGCCTTTGTCGGCAAGCCACAAAGCATTGCCGAGCAGATGAACAGCTTTATCGAGCAAGGCTGCGATTATTTCATGATCGATATCATAGGCGCGCCCGCTGAGGAGATTATCAGCCTGTTTACCGAAGAAGTGATTCCCATGTTGAATGGAGCATAGACAGATGAAGATCAAATGGTACGGACACGCCGCCTTTATTATCACCGCCAGTGATGGCCGGTCGGTGATCACGGATCCTTATACACCCGAGACATCGGGTTATCAGCCGATAAGCGATGTTCCCGATGTGGTGCTGACTTCGTCGCTGAATGACGATTTTCACGATCGTTCCGACCTGATCCCGGGCGAGCCGGCGCGGATCAACATGCTGGATGTCGCGCGGAGTGGCGGCGAAACCGAGGCGGCTGGCTTAGTCTTCAAGGGTATCGAGTCATCAGAGATGTATGAACATCCTTATCACGAGCCCGACAAATGCGCCATGTATCGCTGGGAGATGGATGGCATCAGCATCGGGCATATGGGCGATGTCGGCAATCCGTTCACCGAAGCGGAATTTGCCTTCTTTGAAGGGCTGGATGTTTTCCTGGTGCTGGCCGGTGATGTGCCGACAATCAGGCTGCCCGACCTCAAGCAGGTGATCGACCGCGTTCAGCCCAAGCTGGTCATCCCGATGCACTTCCGCACGCTGCGCTACAAGCCGCGCAATATGCAGTGGATCACGGCATTCTTGCAGCACTTCAATGATGCGGACATCGATTTCCAGTCGGATTGGGAAGTGGAATTGAGCCGGGACGACCTGCCGCAGTCGACGCGGGTCTTGGTCTTGACGCACGCTTTGTAAGCCAGCCTAAAAGGCGGGCGGCTCTTCTTACTTTCACAGCTTCGGAAACGTCTCTTTCAGCGCCGGATATAGCGATTGGTAAATCTCATACCGTTCCGCATAGGCAGCGGCATTGTCTCCAACCGCTACCGTGTCGCCAGTTTGAATCATCGCTTCGCAGGCGGAAGCCGCGTCGTCGAAAAAGCCAGCCGCCACAGAAGCCAAGATTGCCGCGCCAAATGCGCCGCCTTCCGTCGTATTGATGTTGACCAAGGGAGCCGCCAGCGCATCGGCGATGATCTGCTGCCAAACTGGGCTCTTGGCGCCGCCGCCGCTGATGCGCACCTCAAATTGCTCCGGCAAGCCAGCTTGATCGATCAACGTAAAAGAATCTTTCAAACCGAAAGCCACGCCCTCGAGGACCGCGCGCGTCAAATGCCCGCGGCTGTGGCGGCTGGTCAAGCCGATGAAGGCGCCGCGAGCCAACGGATCGGGGTGCGGCGTGCGCTCGCCAGTGAGGTAGGGCAGGAAGAAGAGACCTTCGCTGCCTGCCGGAACAGCCTCTGCTTCAACCAGTAAACGGTCAAACTCGAGCGCGGGCGCGAAACTGTCTTTGTACCATTGTAGGCTGCCGGCGGCGCTGAGCATCACGCCCATGAAGTGCCAGGTCTCGGGCACGGCGTGGCAGAAGGCGTGCAACCGGCCCTCTGGCTCGTAGGCATAGCGGCTGAGGGGGGCGAAAACCACGCCCGACGTGCCGACCGTGACGCCAATCACATCGGGGCTGACGCAGCCCATGCCGATGGCGCCGGCCGCCTGATCGCCGCCGCCGCCAACGACGGGCGTGCCAGCCTTGAGACCAGTGGCGGCCGCGCCAGCCGCGCTTATCGTCGAGGTGATTTCTGTGCCCTCGTGCACGGGCGGCAGCCACTCGGCTGGAATATCGAGCGCGTCCAGCACTTCAGTCGACCAGGCTCGTTCAGCGACATTGAGCAGCGATGTGCCAGCGGCGCCAGCCAGGTCGGTGGCGTATGTGCCCGTCAGTTTGAAGCGAATGTAATCTTTGGGCAGCAGTATCTGCGCTGCCTTCGCGTATACAGCCGGCTCCTTGTCCCGCACCCAGAGGATCTTTGGCGCGGTGAAACCGGTGACGGCCGGATTACCGGTTAATTCGAGCAGCCGATCGGCGCCGATGACCTCGGTCATGGTATCGCACTGCGCTTGCGTGCGCTGGTCGTTCCAAAGGATCGATGGACGCAGTACCTTGCCAGCGGCATCCAATAAGACGAGACCGTGCATCTGCCCGGTCAAGCCAATGGCGCTGATGTCGCTGCCGCGCAAGCCGGCGCTCGACAGCGCTTGCCGGATGCTGGCGCTGATGCCCTCCCACCAATCGGTCGGGTTCTGCTCGCTCCAGAGTGGCTTGGGCTGGCTGATTGGCTGGGGCGCGTTGGCGACGGCAATTACTTCGCCGGTCTCGTCGATGATCAGCGCTTTGGCGCCGGTCGTGCTGATATCCAGTCCCATCAGGTAGGGCATGATTCTTCTTCCTCACAAGTCTTGGTTCTGTTCTTCATCAAGTGGATGGCTCTTCTCATGCAGGCGCTTGCCCTTGAAATTATGGGCAAAAAATCTTGCCAGTAGTTCCCATTGAATAATGCGAAAAAATATTCTCGCACTAAAGCTCCCCTTCCCTAGCTTGCTGGGGCAAGGGGCCGGGGGGATGGGGTAGAAAAGCGACATTTCTTTATTTTATTACTTACTTGCACTTACTTCAGTGGCGAATCCCCCTAGCGCACGCCCAGCAGCACATCAAATGTCAGCTGATCCAGCCGCTCGTAGGGCAGGTCTCGCGCGCCCAAAGCAACTCTATCGAAAGCGGTCGCTTTGAGCTGTTCGGCGGCTGCTTTGCTATAGCCATCGCTGAGGTAAGCGTAGCGGCCATCATCGGCGTTGATCTCAGCCAGCAGGGCTTGAATCTCGGCATCAGTGTTGAACTGCGCCGCTTTCTCTTTGAATACGAGATAAGAGCGCATACAGCCGCGGGCGAAATCCTTGACGTCTTCGTATTGGGAGCTGCGATAGGCGTGCGCATCGAAGTGGCGGCTGCCGTCGTAGCCGACATCTTCCAGGAAGCGCACCAGGTGGAAATTCTGCTTAATCATCATGCTGCCAAAGCGGAAGTCTTGATCGTAGCGGCCGAACATCTGGTCATTGAGGTCGATATGGAAGAGCTTGCCCGCTTCCCATGCCTGCGCCACCGCATGCAGGAAATTCAAGCCGGCCATGTGCTCATGCGCCACTTCGGGGTTGACGCCCACCATGTCGGGATCAGCTAAGGTGGCGATGAAGCCGAGCATGCTGCCGACGGTTGGGAAGTAAATGTCGCTGCGTGGTTCGTTGGGCTTGGGCTCTAGGGCAAAGCGATAATTGTATTCATTGTCTTTGGAATATTCGCAGAGGAAGTTGATCGCCTCGCGCATCCGCTTGACGCCATCAGCCGGGTTCTTGGCGCTGTCGCTTTCCGTGCCCTCGCGCCCGCCCCAGAAGACGTAGACCTCCGCGCCCAGCTCGGCCCCGAGGTCCATCGAGCTCATGGTTTTCTGCAGGGCGTAAGCGCGGACGGCTGGGTCGTTGCTGGTGAACGCGCCGTCCTTAAAGGCGGGGTCGAAGAAGAGGTTGGTTGTCGCCATCGGGCAGACGATGCCGGTTTGGTCCAGCGCCCGCTTGAAATCGGCGACAATCTTGTCGCGCTCGGCGGCCGTCGCGTCGATGGGCACGAGGTCATTGTCGTGCAGGTTGACGCCCCAAGCGCCGACCTCCGCCAGCAGGTTCACAATCTCGACTGGGGAGATAGGGGCGCGGGTCGCGTCGCCGAAGGGGTCGCGCCCGATATTGCCCACTGTCCACAAGCCGAAGGTGAATTTATGTTCGGGTTTCGGTGTGTAATCTGCCATATCCAAGTCCTTTGCCCTCTATCATATCGTGCCGATTGTAACAAAAACTGTTATCGCTTGTCAGCCAGCTTTTGGGTAAACTAACTGATTGACTTCACCAACTTCAGTGAAAGCGAACCGCATGGCACTTCCCGCGCGCGAATCGCCTATTGGCAAACCTGTCTCCCTCTTTGTAACTTGCATCGTAGACATGATCTATCCGGATACGGGCATGTCGGTCGTCGATATTCTTGAGCACATCGGCGTCGAGGTCGACTTCCCGCCGGACCAAACTTGCTGCGCCCAGCCGGCCTTCAACTCGGGTTATCGTGATGAAGCGCGCACAGTGGCGGTTCATTTTTTCAAAGCCTTCAAAGAGGCTGAGGTCATCGTTGCGCCATCTGGTTCCTGCGCGGCGATGGTGCGGCACGAGTATCCGCATCTATTCTCGGCCGAAGATGGCGAATTATACGAGCAGGCGCAGCGGATGGCATCGATCACCTGGGAGTTCAGCGAATTTCTGGTCGATGGGCTGGGCATCGTCAATCTCGATTTGAAGCTGCCGGAGAAGCAGTCTTTCGCGATTCACGATGCTTGCCATGGCTTGCGCGGCTTGGGGCTGGGGCAGGCATCGCGTGACCTGATAAGGCATCTTGGCAACGCTGAATTGACGGAGTTGAACGAGTGCGAAGTCTGCTGTGGCTTTGGCGGTTTGTTCAGCGTGAAGATGCCCGATATCAGCAATGCGATGCTGAAGAACAAGATCGAAAATATCAATGCCGCCGCGGCTGATACGATTGTGACTGGCGATATCAGCTGCCTGACTCAGATGAACGGCGGGTTGTCGCGGCAGAAATCTGGCAAGCGCGTCCGACATCTGGCTGATGTGCTGGCGCAAGGCTTGAGAGGTGGCGGCGCATGACGCAAGACCTGCAGTCGAACAATTTCATCGCGCTTTCCGATATCGCGCTAGACAATCCGGACTTGCAGCATGCCATCGGCGAGGGGACGCGCACCGCCTATTACCGACGCCTGGATACTATGTTTGCCCATAGCGATGAACATGGCGAGTTCATGCGGCAGCAGGCAGCCGAGGCGAAACGGCGCGCCTTGCGGGATTTGCCAGATCTGCTGGAAAAGGCGGAGCGCAACCTTCAAAAGAACGGCTTTCAGGTGGAATGGGCTGAAGACGCGGCGCAAGCCAATCAATTGGTTTTGGATATCGCGCGCCGCCACCAAGCGCAGACGGTAACCAAAAGCAAGAGTATGCTGACTGAGGAGCTGGGCACCAACCAGGCTATGGAGGCGGCTGGCTTGCAGGTGGTCGAAACTGACTTGGGCGAATACATCATCCAGCTCGCGAAAGAAACGCCAAGCCACATTGTTGGTCCCGTCATGCACAAGACTAAGGCGGAAATCCGCGATGTCTTTGTGCGTGAGCTGGGCATGACGCCGACCGATAACGCGGAGGAGATGGTGGCTTTTGCGCGGCGGATGCTGCGTGAAGATTTCCTCAGCGCTGACCTGGGCATCTCCGGCGGCAACTTCATTGTTGCTGAAACGGGGTCTATCGGGCTGGTGATGAACGAAGGCAATGGACGCATGTGCACCTCGCTGCCGCGCGTTCACATCGCCCTGATTGGGATTGAGAAACTGGTCGACACGGTCGAGGATTATGCCACGCTGACGCAGGTGCTGCCGAGCAGCTCCACCGGGCAAAAGATGACTGTCTATACAAACATTTTGAATGGACCCAGGCGCGCCGATGAAGCGGAAGGACCCGAGCAAGCTTACGTCATTCTGGTTGATAATGGTCGAAGCGATATCTACGCCACCAAGTATGCAGAGGTGCTATCCTGCATTCGCTGCGGCGCTTGCCAAAATGCCTGCCCGGTCTATCGTACAATGGGTGGGCACGCCTACGGCTGGGTATATGGCGGTCCCATCGGCGCGGTCTTAACCCCGTTGTTTGTCGGCTTGGAGAACGCCAAGCCACTGCCCCATGCCAGCAGCCTCTGTGGCAGCTGCAAGCAAGTCTGCCCGGTTGATATTGACTTGCCGCGTATGCTGCTCGATCTGCGCTGGGATTTGGTGCGCCAGGGTGAATCGCAGGCGGGCTGGGATACGGCGATGAAGATGTGGGCGATCGGCATGACCTCGCCAACGCGCTTTGCCCTCGGCGGCAAGGCGGCGCGCGCTGGTCAGGCGCTTATGGGCGAATACATGCCTGGACCGCTGGGCAATTGGAGCAAGCACCGCGATTTTCCCGCCTTCGCGCCCAAGCCATTCCGGCAATTGTGGAAGGACCGTAAACGTGTCAGCGCGTGAGAAGATACTGGGCAAACTGCGTGGCGCAGCGAGACCTTTCCGCGAGATTCAGCCGATAACTGAACGTCGGCGCATGATCCCGCAACAAGCGCTTTCGCCACAGGAGCAATTGCAGCAATTTATCAAGGAGGCGGAAGCCGTCGGCTGCGCCGTTTATCAGCTCGATCAAAACGAAGCATTCGAACAGATCATGGAACTGATCGGTGACGACCCGTCTATATTGAGTTGGGACGCGAGCGAGATCCCATTTGAGGGATTGCACGGGATGCTGGAATCACTTGCTGTGACGGTGGCGCAGCCTGATGGGGGGGGCATAGACAGCGCAGCGGCCGGCGATGCGCGCGTCGGCATAACTGGCGTGAATGCGGCGCTGGCGGCTACCGGGAGCCTCGTGCTGGAGAGTGGCGCTGGGCGTTCTCGTAGTGCCTCATTGCTGCCGGAAGTTCATATCGCCTTGCTGCGGGCGGAACAAATCTTGCCCGACTTGGAAACTTGGCAGCAAGCGCAGAAGCAAGCTGGCTACCCCGCTTTTACCCAAGCGAGCAATACCACTGTGGTGACGGGTCCCAGCAAGACGGCCGATATCGCGCATCAATTGGTCAAAGGCGCGCATGGTCCCCGCGAGGTGCATATTATGATTCTGGGCTAGCTTGGGTATACTAAAGTTGTGAATGCCAAAGTCTCTTCGAGAAACTGGCGCAAGGCAGATTATGGGAGGGACCGCAATAATGATTGACATTTCAATTGAACTTGAGGAGCGGCTCAATGAGGCTGCCAACAGGCGCGGCGTTTCATTAGAGAAGCTGCTGAATGACTTACTAGGTGAAAAGCAATCTTCAATTGACGCTGATGCGGCCGCTCATGCCCCAGAGTTGCCAGTAAACGAGGGCGGAAATACCTTAGCTGAACTGGCCGATACGCGTGAAGAGAAGTATCCGCCGGGCTCCTTGGCCAGGTTCGCGAAAGTAGCGATCAAGTCTGGTATGGCGTCAAAAGAAAAGGTCGACACTTCCGCTCGTAGCCGCGAGATTCTCAATAACGAGTTCGCCAACTACATTGACCGACGAAACCGTAGATGACGATCATTGCGGATACTAGCTTTATCTTTTCCGTTCATAATCCTAAGGACATCAATCATAAGGTGGCCGCGGGCTTTGCCTTCGAGTCTTCGCCAGATATGATGCTGGTCCCCGATGTGGTCCTCCCAGAGCTGGCCTATCTCTCGATACGCGATTTCGGTTACGCGGGACTGTTAACGGTTTTAGAGAGCTTTAGGCTAAGCGACGTAGAGCTGATGCCGCTGGAACAGAGTGATTTGGCAAGGATATACGAAATCGCAGAGACATACGCCAGCGCCGGCTTCGATATCGTCGATTGTTGCATTATGGCGCTGGCCGAGCGACTTGGCATCAAAAGGATCGCCACTTTTGACAGGCGCGACTTCTCGATCTATCGTCCGCGGCACTGCGACTTCTTCGAGCTGTTGCCCCCCTCCTAAACAGAGTCTGGGCAGGTTGCCCTGCTGGCATAGAGGCCGACGCGGGGGCTCATCCTTCCTCAATGCGGGCCGCTGCCAGCTGTTTCCGCAATGCGCCGACCGCCGCCGCCATTCCATCTGCGCCGCTAAACCCGCTCGAATGCCGCGCCTCGAGCAAGTGCGGCTCCAGCGAAAGCACATTTTCGTAGCCGATGTCCCGCAGATGGGTCAGCAATTCCAATAGTTGTCCATCGCCTTCGCCAGCCACCGTCACTGACTTGTCCGCCAGCCGCGCGTCCTTGATGTGAATGTAGCCGATGTATGGATGCAGGTCATTCCACCAACGATCGACCTGGTCGACGGCGCCGCATTGCACGAAGTTCGCCGGATCCCAAATGAAACGCAAATGAGGCGAATCGATGGCGCGCATAAGTTGAAGACAGCGCTCCGGGGTATCGCCAACAACGCCTTTCTCGTTCTCTAGCAAGAGCTGAAGTCCCTGTTCGCCGGCGATTTCTGTGAGGCGGCCCAAGCGGTCAATTGACAATTGGATGGCGGCATCGTCAAGCTCGCCTGCTGGGTAGAAACTGAATAGCCGGATGTTGCGCGTGCCAAGTTGATGAGCGGTATCGCCGATGGTCTTGAGACGTTCGCTTTCGATCTTGATTGGGTCATCGATGGGCGATTTGCCAATGGGGCTGCCCATGCAGCTCACGGCGATATCATATTGCGCGCAAAGCTCTTGGATACGGGCGATATGATCGTCAGTGAATTGGGCGCAATTAAGGCCCCAGGCGGCGCGAATATCGATCAGTGGTATCTCGAGCTGCGTTAAGACCTGCAATTGCTCTTCAAAATCAGGCGCAATTTCATCACCAAAGGCGCTTATTCTCATCATCGTTTAGTTGTCACTTTCTCTCGCGCTGGCGCAAAGTTGAGCAATTTTAGCAAATGCAGGCGCCGGGCCGCAATCGGCATCATATAACGACGAGGCTGCGCCGCTATTCCCTATCATGGATCGTAGTATGGTCCTAGCGTGCGCAACAGCGCCGGCAGATGAGGCGCATCCTGGAAGAGAAGACCATCGTCGCCAGCTGGGTCGGGGAAGGCTGGCGGCTCATAGCGGCACCACGCGCCATCTTGCGCCGCCAGGTGGTAGCCATCGCGCTCGAAGCGCGCGAGGAGCTTGCCTCGCATCTGGCGCAGTTGTCTTTCGTAGCCAGCATTGCCGGCCCAATTCTTCGTCTCCTGCGGATCAATGCGCAAATCAAAGAGCCATTCTTTGTCGTCTGCCGCTGAATAGATGTACTTTAGAGCGCGGCTGGCAATCATGTAGAGGCCGATATTGCCTTCGCCGACCTGGCTGTAGACAGTTTCACGGTCGACCGCGCCGGAAGCCAATTCGAGCAGATCCGCGCCTTCGGGTGATGGGGCATCTATGCCCAGGTCCCCGGCGGCAGCGAAGGTCGGGAAAACATCTAGCAGGCTGACGGGAATGTCTATGCGTCTGCCCCGATTCGCGCAATCAGGTTCTCTTATTATCAGCGGGATTTTCACCGCCGGATTCAGCATCGTTCGCTTGCCATAGCTGCCATAATCACCCAACATCTCACCGTGGTCAGAGGTGTAGAGGATCAAGGTGTTGTCGATCTCATCGCCTAATGCCTCGAGTATGCGCCCGAGGTTGAAGTCGATGAAGGAAATGCAAGCGTAGTACATCGCCTTCATCGTTCGGGCGAGCATTTCGTCATAGCCTTTATCGCGATATTTGTATCGATTCTGATGGCGATTCCAATAGCTCAATAAGTGGCTGAAACCGGCCGGGCGGCGTGGCGGCAGCATATGGGCGGCGCGATACAGCTTGTTCCAGGGCACGGGAGATTCAAAGGGCGGGTGCGGCTTTATGAAGCTCGCCCAGAGAAAGAAGGGCTTGGCTCGGTCTTTGCGCTGAAGAAAATCAATGGCGCGGTCCGCCACCCAGGTTGTGTGATGATGTTCGGCCGGCAGTTGAGACGGCTGCGGGATGTAATACATTTCGCTGCGCAAGCCCTGCGGCTCAAGCACATGCCCGAAGCCCTTGTCACTCAGATAATCGTGAAAATCATTGCGGGTTCCGTTGAGCCTCGCGCCTTCCTCAGAGATATCACGGCTCTCGAAACCCCACATCGCGTCCAGTTGCGGATTGAAATGCATTTTCCCGATGCCATGGGTCTGATAACCGGCCGACTGCAAGACTTGCATGATGCTCTGCAGGTGCAGTGGCGATTCATTATTGGAGACGCAGCCGTTCAAGTGCGGCGGCACCCCCGTGATTGTGGCGCTGCGCGCAGCTACACATACGGGCGACGGTGTGTAACAGTTGGTGAAGGCCGTGCCGGACCGAACCAGCGAATCGAGCGTCGGCGTGCGAATTTCGCCGTTGCCCAAAGCGCCTATCGTGTCGCTCCGCTGCTGGTCGGTCATGACAAAGAGGATATTGGGCGGCTGACTCATCGTTGTTCACTCCTCATATCCGACCCTGTTCGCATAAGTTTTCGCCACTGGCGATAAGTCAATCGGACACTTGAATAAGCACCTTGCCGAAGTGAGCGTGCTCTTCCAGGATGCGATGCCCTTCGCGTATCTCTGACAATGGCAGCACGCGGTCGATCACGGGTTGCAGCACACCCTGATTGGCCAAAGCCAGGCACTTGCGCAGCTCGTTATAAGTGCCGCCATTTGAGCCCAGGATGCTCAGCTGCCGATGATAAATTGGCGGGATGCGGAGGTCGAAGCTTTTGCCCGAATGAGAGCCGCAAACGACCAGCCTGCCATTGCGCGCCAGGGTTCGCAGCGAGTTTGCCCAGGTTGCGGCGCCGACGAGATCCTGCGCCACATCGACGCCGCGGCCCTCGGTGAAGTCTAGCACCTGCTCAACCCAATTAGCGTCTCGATAATTGACCACGTAATCAGCGCCCAAGCCACGCGCCCGCTCCATCTTCTCTGCCGATGATGTGCTGGCGATAACGGTTGCGCCCGCATGTTTGGCGATCTGAATCCCGATTGAAGCGACGCCGCCGCCCGCGCCCGGTATGAAGACACTCTCGCCGGACCGCAGGCGCGCGACAGTAATGAGCATGTGCCAAGCCGTCATCGACACGACTGGCAGCGCCGCCACTTCAACATGCGTCAGGCGCTCTGGCTTGGCGATGAGATTCCGCGCCGGGACAAGCACATATTCAGCTAGCCCGCCATTCATGTGCTCGCCGATAATTTTATGCTCGGGGCAGACAGTCACCGAGCCGGCGCGGCAGAATTCACAGCGGCCGCAGGTCATCAGTGAGTAATAGGTAACGGCATCACCGGCGCGCCAGCCCACCGCCTCTTCGCCGACAGCGTCAATGATGCCGGAGGCGTCGACGCCGGTAATCAAAGGCAGGGGGACGGCGCCGAATTGCGGACCCCGGCGTATGCCCACATCGAGCCAGTTGAGAGCGCAGGCTAGCACTTTGATCCGCACTTCATCAGCGGCTGGCTGCGGAACCGGCACTTGCTCTATTTGAAGCACATCACGGTCGCCGTGTTGGTGGAATATGGCGGCTTTCATGGTGCCCATGCACGAATCTCCTCACTGCCGGCGCGAAAGCCGGGAGTTCATCCCGTGACGATCAATTCTCCCAGCGGCACGCGCGCATCAACAAAGGGCACTCCAGCCGTGTCGGTGGCTGGCAGCCGTTCGAGATCAGTCAAGCGATAGAGACCGGTAAAGATCTTGTACATACCGGGCTCGAGCGCGCTCAGGAGCGGAACCGCCCAAGTCTCGCTATCAGCCAAGCCACTATACCACAGCCGCGTCGGCAAGCGCGGACCCAGGGGCGGCTGGTCAAAGCCCCATTGCTTGCCACTTGTTCTGTGAACAAAATGCAGAAATTGCATATAGTCCTCGTTAGACGCAGTGTTCGCGCGCCAGGAAAAGCGGAAGTCCGCCGTGTCGCCGGCTTGAGCAAGGGTTGGAAGCGCGACATCTTCGAGGGCGAAGCTGCTGCCGAAAACAGCAATTGGCTCGCCTGAAGCAGCGGGCGGCTCGGCCCGAAGAACCAGTTCGTCTAGGATGACCTGTGTATTGTTCAAAAGCTGGCGGTCGCTTTCGAGAATGCGCTGGTAGATAATGTGGTCGTCTTGTTTGCGCCATATTGATAGCACCACCCAAAGTGCGCGGTTGACCGGTGCCAGTGGTGGAATCTGGAGCTCAAATGGCTGCTGGTAGGCTCTGATATAGCTCTTGCCACTCACGTAAATGCCAACCGAACGATCCGCCCATTGATTCCGACTGGCTATCGAACCGCCCGAAACTTGATCAACCAGGTGGACCGAATAACCTAACCCGGATCTGATTGTTCTTTCCGGAACATACAAGAACGCGGCGTAGGGCAGCCCGAGATTATGCGAATCGTAGCCGTATAGCTGCACGCCCGACTCAAACTTGACCGATACCGGTTGTGCTGGCAAGCGAAAGGTGAAGCTGCGAACCGGAGAAAGCGGGATGAGAACAACAACCCATATTACTGGAAACACGAACAGCACAAGCCGGAGCCGTGATGGTAGTTTCGGCAATGTGCTTGACATCCATCCCAGCGTGGCAACAAGCGCTAACCAGCCGCCAAGCAATTCAACTGCCTCTTCAATTGTTGTCAGCTTCAGACAGCCGTCAACGTAAATGAAGCCGGCATCGCCGCAGACGCTGGGCAATTCATCAAGCAGCAGCGCGCCACCGGCCATTATTAGCAAGCCCACAATCAGCAAGATCGACCACTTTTGTTCGTGCCTAGGCAAGCGCCAAGCGACGATTAAGATCGTGGCGATCAGGACTATGCCGAGAAGCCCGTAGTATAAGGGCCAGTCAGGATTTGGGTATTTGGTGTCCAGGAATTCTTCCAATCCAAGAATTAGGAAGACCAGCCCGACGCCAACCATGCAGACGCGCTGCCAGTTTGATCGCGCCAGCGCATGCCAGGCAGTCAACAGTGTGACAAGCCCGACCAGCGCCAGTTGTATTGTCGCGACCACCGAACCGAAGTTCCACTCCAGATCAATGTCCCAGAACCATTCCTCGGTTGCTGAATTGGGATGGATTTCAAACGAAAGCACGACAGCCAGCACCTGCGCCGCGAGCATAAACACGGCCAAGCGCTTGGCGGCGGGCGACAATCGATGAACCAGCAGTCGATACATGAGTAGACATACCGGCGCATATAATAGGAATACCAAGACGCGCAGTATAGTCTCGGAGCTTACAGTCACTTCTGCATACACCTATGTTGTCGCGTACTTGCGCTCAGTCGCTCGGACGCGCCCACAATGCCTTAGCCATGAAATGGCAACATCGCCAGCAGCGACACAGCCTAAGCCACTATACCACAGCCGGGTTGGTCAGCACTCAGCCAAGGGCAGCTGATCATGATCCCGCCAGCTCCTGCAGAAGAACCTGTCCCTCAGCCAGCAGTTTATGGTCGCTTCTGAGGATGCGCAGCTGGGTTTGTTCGGCCTCTTGCCTGCGCCAGATCGAGAGGGTGACCCAAAGCGCGCCGCCGGCAGGGCGGCTCCGTGGGATAGTGAGTTCCATCGATTGTCGGTAGAGCGGTGCATGGCCAGGCGCTATCATCCAGAAACCGGCAGCAGGGTCAGCCTCAGCCACTCTATCGGCGCGGGTAATTGAGTCGCCGCTGGTTGGGTCGCGCAGATGAACTGAATAGCCGATGCCTTCGTATATGCCCCGCTTGGCGGTCACGTAGAGCCGAATGCGAATTGCTTCACCGCTCCTGTTAATCTGATAGCCACGCAAAACCAGGCTCGATTCGAACTCGACAGATGCCGGCTTTGCCAATAGCTGGAGTTCAAGCTGGGGAATGTTGACGTAGCTGAATACTGGAAGAAGCCAAAATGCCGGTAAAGCAATGAGCATGAAGCGAATACGCGGACTTGGGCTTGGCACCAGGTCGGAAATGCCTCCAAGCATAGCTACCAGCGCCAGCCAAACACCAAGCAGCTCAAGGCATTCTTCCCAGACGTCAAACTCAAGGCAGCCATCCAAGCGGATCCAGCCCAAGTTGCCGCAGGCCAGCGGTAATTCCTCGATGAGGATTGCCCCGGCGCCGCTGGCCCCCAAGCCCGCCAGCAGGCAAACCTGCCACATCCGTGCCCGCGGGGGCGAGCGAAAAGCCACATACATGGTTGCCACAGCAAGAGCCATACCGAGCGCGGCGTAATATCGCTTCCAATGGCGCATTTCTTCATGCAGCTTGAAGTATTCGTCCCCAGCCAAGATGAGGAAGATCACAGCAAGCGCAAGCAGGTAGAGCCGGCGCCAAGCCGGTCGTCCGCGGGCAAGTGCAGCCATGATAAGCGCCAGACCGCCGACCATGGCAAGCTGCAGTGACGCCAGTGTGCTGGCAATGTTGTATTCCCTATTTAAATCCCAGCGCCACCAATCCGGGCTCGTATCTGGGCCGAGTTGCAAAGCCAGCAGCATCACTAGCGCCTGTGCCGCTAGAAAAGCGCCTGCTATCCGGGCGCATGTCGGCGAAAGCCGGGGGAAAAACCACCGGTAGCTGAGGAAAAAAACCGGCGCATAGAGCATTAAGAGCAAGAGGCCCGTCAGGCTCTCGGCTGATACTGTACGCTCTATGCTGTGCATACGATTGCGAGTCCTACTGGCATCAGCCTTCGAAATAGTCACTCGTTGCTGAATGAGCGCCCACGGCGTCGCAATGGGCGGGATCTGCTTCAAGCGCAATTATCGCTGGATGATCAAGCTGCCCAGCGGCACGCGTGCGTCGACATAAGGCGCCCCGTCGGCATCGCTGGCTGGTATGCGCTGGAAATCACTTTGGCGATAGAGACCGGTGAATACCTCATATTGCCCTGGCGCAAGATCGGCGGGCAGCGGAACCTGCCAGGTCTCGCTATCTCTCAAGCCACTGTACCATAGCCGTGTTGGCAAACGCGCGCCCAATGGCTGCTGATCATAGACCCACCATTCTCCGCTAGCTTGATGCCCTAAGTGGAGAAACTGGATTAAGTCCTGGCTGCCAGCGCCGGTCGCGGACCAGTCGAATCGGATCGGGAGCGACTCGCCACGCCGGGCGCGCTCGGGAATATCGGCGGCGCTCAGCTTGATTTCCTCATCAAATACAGCCAGAGGCGCTGCCGCTGAAGCCGCTTCCGCTGCCGCTTCCGATAAGACCAATTCATCCAACAGGACTTGCGCGTCCCCCAGTTGTTTGTGATCGCTTGAGACTATCTTGTGAATCTCATACTCAGCGCCACTATCGCGCCAGTAGGACAGCGTGACCCAATAGGCGCGGTTCCTTGGCGTCTCCGCTGGAATATCAAGGACAATGAGCTGTCTATAAACGTGCGCATAGCCGGGCACCTGCAGCAGGTGAAACTGCAACTCGGAGTGGATGTTGCGGCTGGCGACGGATTCTCCAGTGGCTTGATCGACCAGATGAACGGAGAAACCCAACTCACTATAGTGGCTTCGCCAAGCGGAGGGATAGAGCCAGAGCTTGACTGTATTCTTGTCCCATTCCAGGCGGTAGCCAAGCAATTGCGTTCCTGATTCGAAGTGCACCATTGCGGGTCGCGCCAAGAAGCGGAGTTCTAGGCGAGGAAGCACGGCATTATGGACGAGCGGGACCAACCAGATGACAGGCAAGGCAAACAGCGTGAGACGCGCGAGCCTGCTTAACTTTTCGGTCTCGTCAGTCAGGACGCCGAGGCCCGCGACAAGCACCAGCCATACGCCTATAAATTCAAGCGCTTCCTCTAAATTGTAAAAGCGCAGACAACCTTCAACTTGAATAAAGCCGAGGTCGATGCAGGTTTCATGATACGGTTCCAATAACACGGCGCCAAAAAAATAAATCACCATGCCGGCCATCAGGCTAAACTGCCACAAGCGGGCGCGGGGCGGCGAACGCAGCGCCATCTTTATGGTCGCCAAGCCGATCACCCCGCTCACCGCGACATAGGCGAGTTTCAAGGGCATATTGCCTTCGTGAAGATAGTAGTATTCGTCCCAGGCGAAGATGAGGAAAAGTATGCCAATCGCAACGAGATACAAGCGGTAATAGACAGAGCGCGAGTTTGCCAGCAAGGCTGCTATGAGCGCGGCGCCGCCTGCAAGCGCCAGCTGCACCGAGGCAAAAGTGCTGGGGATATTCCATTCCTGATTCAAATGCACCAGCCAGCCAAACGTATCCCAGTGCGGAAGATTCTGCAAGCCAAGCGCCAGGAACAAGATTTGGGCGGCCAGCATCACAAGCGCCAGCAGTCGGGGCGTCGGCGCAAGCCCTGGAATGAGCCAGCGCAGCGAGATCAAGCAAATTGGCGCGTAGATCAGAAATACAAGCGCGCCCACCAATGCGCCGGCCGTAATTACCATATCGCCCTCCAATACGAGTGCCAGAACCGTCTAATATGCCCTATGCAACGCTCCGCGCAAACAGCGCGCGCTGCCTGCTAGTTTACTACGATTGGGCTTTCCTGGAATGTGACGGCGGGCGGGATATTTGCCTAAGTCGCTTGCTTGAGCTTGGGCGACTCTCGATGTTCACCGTAGAGGTGGCACTGCGCTTGATGCCCGCGATCGTTGGCGACAACTGGCGGAGGTATGTTCAGGCAAGCTTCCATCACCTCGGGGCAGCGCTGCGCGAAAGGGCAGCCGATGAACTTCTCGGTAGGGCGGGGTACGCCTTCGCGGATTCGCAGCGGTGGGTTTTCAATGGTGGGGTCGGGCACTGGCACAGCCGCTATCAGCGCTTGCGTGTAGGGGTGCTGCGGAGCGTTGATGACCTCTTTGCTAGGTCCGATCTCGACGATTTCGCCGAGATACATGATGGCAATACGATCACAGGTATATTGCAGCAGCGATAAATCGTGCGAGATATACACCGTCGCCAAGCCAAGCTCCCGCGCGAGGCGGCGCGTCGTATTGAGGATACCGGCTCTCACCGAGACATCAAGCATCGAGACCGGCTCATCAGCCACCAGAAAGTCGGGATGCAGCACCAGGGCGCGCGCCAGCACAACCCGCTGCAATTGCCCGCCGGAAAGCTGATGCGGGTACTTGTCCAGGAATACTTCGGCTGGTCGCAGGTTGACGCGATCCAGGGTTTCCACCACCCGCTGCAGGCGCTCGTCCTCATCCTTCCAGCCATGGATGATTAGGGGCTCGGTCAAAGCGCGGTAAAGGGTGAAGCGGGGGTTGAGCGCCTCGAAGGGATTCTGAAACATCAATTGGACCCGGCTGCGGAAGCCCAGCAGTTCTTTGTCATCGACGCTGTATAAATCGTCGCCATCAAATGCGATCTGCCCATCGCTGGCGTCGATCAGTTTCACCAGCAGCTTGCCCGTGGTCGATTTGCCACAGCCGGATTCGCCAGCCAAGCCTAGGCTCTCGCCGCGCCGCAGGGTGAAAGAGATGTTGTTGACAGCGTAGACCGTCTGCTCTTTATCGCCGCGCAGAAGCCCCGATAAGCCGCCGCCGATTTTGAAGCGCTTTGATACATCTTTCAGCTCGAGCAGGGGCCTTTCTTCCCCCGCCTCTGACCTGGATGCGCTCCTGTAGGGCTCAGTCGGTGGCTGACCAGCCGTCTCATCATGGGAATAATTTATCGGCCGCCCCGGCGGATCGCCCCTACCGACAGTCACGGATTGAAGTGCGGGGGCAAATCCCCGCGCTACCTCGACATTCTGCCAGAGCGTCGGGTCTTCGGCTTGGATGCGCAGGGCGTCCATTTCATGGGAGCGCAGGCAAGCGGCTCGTCGGCCGGCGCCGACCAGCTCTAGCTGCGGGTCGATTTTATGGCAGTCTTCTTGCGCGAAGGGGCAGCGTTCCGCGAAGCGGCAGCCCGCGGGCGGCTCTCGCAAATCGGGCGGATAACCTTCAATCGACACCAGCACATCGCGGGGCTGGGCGAGATTGGGGAAAGCCTGCTGCAAGCCGAGGCTGTAAGGGTGGGCGGGCGAGGCAAAGAATGGCTCTGCCGCCGCTTCCTCAACGATGCGCCCGGCATACATCACCGAAACCGAATCACAGACTTGTGCGACTACCGATATATCATGCGTGATCAGCATCACCGTTAGATTGAGCTCGCGCTCCAGCGACCGCAGCACTTCCAGTATCTGATGCTGCACGATGACATCGAGAGCGGTGACCGGCTCGTCGGCAATCAGCAGGCTCGGCTCCAGCGCCAGCGCCATTGCGATGACAGCCCGCTGCTTCATGCCACCGGAGAATTCGTGGGGATAGTGCATCAGGCGCTCGGTATCAAGCCCGACCAGGTCGAAGAGATCGACCGCCCGTTTTCGCGCCGCCTTTTTGCTGTAGCCGCCGCGCACCCGCAGCAATTTCATCAACTGGCTGCCGACGCGCTGCACCGGATTCAGCGAGTCCATTGACGCTTGCGGAATCGTGGCTATCTCGCGCCAGCGCAATTGGCGCATCTCGGCTGGCGGCAGTTGCAGCAGATCCATGCCCTTGAATATGATCTCGCCACTGACGATATGGCCGTTGCGCGGCAGCACCTGCACAATCGCCTTGAGCAGCGTGGTCTTGCCGCAGCCCGATTCGCCGATTAAGCCGAGACGCTGCCCCTCTTCCATATCGAGGGTGACGCCGTCTACCGCCTGAACCGTGCCGTCTTGCGTTTGGTAATTGACTTTCAAATCGCGGATGGAGAGGATGGACATGGTAGCTCTCTACATCCTTCTTAGACGAGGGAATAGCACTTCTTCGTACCCACGCCCGATGAAGAAGCCCGCCATCACCGTCAGCATAATGCAGAGGCCCGGCGGCACGATCCAATAGAAAGCCTCGCGCGAGAGCGCCAGCGAATTGAAGGCGTCCTGCAGCATGAAACCCCAGCTGATCGTTTCCGGGTCGCTGAATCCGAGGAAGCTGACGCTGGCTTCAGTCAAAATCGCCCAGGCGATGGCAAGTGAGCCATACAAGAAGGTGAGCGGCAGGATGCTCGGCGCGATATAAACGAAGATAATGCGCAAGTCACTAGCGCCGGAGACCCGCGCCGCGCTGACAAAAGCCTGCTCCTTGATCACCAGCACCTGGGAGCGGATGACACGTCCCGTGTCCCGCCAGAGAAGGACCGCCATCGCCACCACCACATTCCAGATACTGGGGTCGAGAAAGGCGGAAATCACAATGATGAAAGGAATAAAGGGAATGCCGAAAGCGACATCAGCCGCTCGCATCAAGACGGCATCAACCAAGCCGCCATAATATCCAGCCAGCAAGCCCACCACCGTGCCAATGACCGCGACCGCCGCCGCGGCCGAGAAACCGACTAAAAGCGCCGAGCGTGATCCGTGAATCAACTGCGAATAGATATCGCGCCCAATGTTCGTCGTGCCCAGGAGGAAATTATTCGTGTAACCCTCGGCTTCGTCCTCGCCTGGTTCGGCGAGCCAGTATGGCATCGCATCCTTGACCCAGTCGCCCTCGTTGTTCTTGAGCGGCGTCAGCGGGTCATTCGGGGCAATCTGCGGCGCGAAGATCGCCACAATGGCGAAGACGGCAAAAATGATCAAGCCGAAGAGCGCCATCTTGTCGCGCTGAAAGACCTCCAGGTTGGTCTCCCAGAGTTGGCGCAGGGCTGAGCCTTGCCGGAACTGCATCTCCGCCTTGCCGCGCGCTTCCCCGCGAACGCTTGCTTCCCGTTGCATCGTTTTACCTTCGCCTTAAGAAACCTGCGCCTGCGCCGATGCCCCGACACGCGGGTCCAACAGGCTGTACAGAATATCGGCGATGAAATTCATAAATACAATAATGACCGCAATCAAAAAGAAAGCGCCTTGCGCCAGCGGATAATCGGCTTGCTGGACCGCCCGCACCAGCGTTCGCCCGAGCCCGGGCCAGGAGAATACATGCTCAATTACCACATTGCCGCCGATGCTGTAGCCAATGCCCAAGGTCAGCGCCGTCAGCACGGGCAGCATGGCATTGCGCGCCGCCGTCTGGATCATCACGCGCCACTCGCTGTAGCCAGCCAGCCGGCTCATGGTTACATAGTCCTGGTCCAGCACTTCGAGCATATTCGAGCGCATCAGCAGCAGCGGCAGCCCATGCAAATACAGCGCCAGCGTGAAGGTGGGCAGGATCATGTGGCGCCAGAACACCGGCGACAATAGTTTGTCCCACTCAGTTTCCCAGCGGAAGCGCACCATCGGCGGACCAATGCCGGACGAGGGCAGCAGCTTCAATTGGAAAGCAAAAAACGTTAGCAGCAGCATCCCCACCCAGAATTGCGGCGCCGCCCGCGTCATCAGCGTGAAGGTCGTCCCGACGCGCTCAATCGCGCTTCCCCGCATAGCCGCCATCACGATGCCGCCCAGCACGCCGACAGCATAAGCTACCAGCAGCGAGGTCAGCGTCAAGTAAATCGTGTTCGGCAGATCAGCGCCCAGGATATCCAGCACTGTCTTGCCGGAGTAACTGAAAGTATCGCCCAAGTCTAACTTGAGCAGATTGACGAGATAGATGATGTACTGCTCGCCCAGGGGCTTATCGAGGCCGAAGCGCGCCAGCAGCGCCGCTTCCTGCTGTTTGGTGAAAGTGGTGTCGATATAACTGGCCAGCGGATTGCTCGGCGCCAGGCGGAAAAGTAAGAACAGCAGCGTCACGATGATCCAAAGCACCATCAGGCTCTGCAAGAAACGCCCCAAGATGTAGAAGGCGACGCCGCGGTTCATTGCTTGTTTACTCCATCCCCCAGCCCCTTCCCCAGCGAGCTAGGGAAGGGGAGCTTTGAAGGTCCTTCCAGGCGACCCCGGAGCGTCGCCCGCCACATCAGTGAATTGCGCTTTCGGGCGACTACCGGCATCGACCCGACAAGTTCTGGCATTTGCGATTCGCGTAGGGGTCAACCGGTGGCTGACCCGTTACCTTGATATTGCGCTATGCGGGGTGCCTTAACTCCCCGGGTAATGCAGGTGTCCGTCTTCATCCCAGCTGTAGCCGGCGCTTTCCAGCAAGGCGCGCGCGCCATCAATGCCCTGGTCATAAGTTGGCAGATCGTCGCATTGGCGCCAGTATTCCAGCGCAGCCGAGACGAAACTATCGGCCGGCGCCGCCAAGCCGTTGAAGATGTTGTCGATGATGAACTGCTGCGGGATCGTATGCGCGACGGCTTGACGGAAGGTTACATCGTCAAATGGCGCATAGCGAACGTTGAAGGCGAAGTAGTTGAAACCGATGCTGATCGCCGAGAAGAGATCGAGATGCTCGTTATCGGCGACGATCTGCTGCAGCACACCAGGGTCGCCGGGCCATTCCCAGAGGAAATTCATTTCGCCAGCCTGTATCTGCCCCAGCGTCGCTTCCTGGTTTGGCAAGACGTTCATAATCCAGGCATCGATATTAGGTCTCGCCCAGTGGTCGTCGAATGCCTCGAGGTATACGAACTCGTTCACGTCAAAGGCGACGTATTTGAAAGGACCAGAGCCGATTGGAAGCTCTTCCTGGATCGAATCGATATCGGCGTCATCCCGCGCCAGCAAGTCCTTGATGATCGGTTCCCAGATGTGCTTGGGGATCAAGTTCAGCTTAGCCAGCGAGCTGGTCTCAAAGGCAGCCGACGGCGTGTGCAGCGTGAAGCGCAGCGACAGATCGTCGATGATCTCGATATTGGCGACATTGCGGGCGAAGGGGTGGTAGTCAGGCGCTTCGGGGCGGAATTCTTCGTTGCCATCTTCGTCCGTCTGCGTTGTGCCAGCCAGCGCCGCTTCGAAGGAGTAGGCGGCGTCATCGGCTTGCACATCTTCGCCATCGTGCCACTTCATGCCCTCGCGCAGGGTCACAACCACGTTCAGCGAGTCTTCCCAGACGACGCTCTCAGCCGCCCAAGGCTCAGCCACGCCAATCGGGTTGATGCGCATCAGGCGGTCCCAGGTCATCTCGGTTACGCGGCTGGGCGCGTCGCCGGCGATTTCCAGCGGGTTGAAGGAATTGAGGAAGGAAGTCGTCGAGGTGATCAGCGTCTTGTCGTCGGTGGTCGGCTCAATGCCGATCCAGGTCCAGAAGTTGTGCACGCCGATGCCAGCTTGCGTGGTGATGGAATCCGGATTGAAGACAGCCGTGTTGACCACTTGCGGCGTCAGTGGGTGAATGAAGTAGGCGTTGACCATATCGTTGCGAATGATCTGCTGCGCCTCGCAGATGATGTCCAGGCGCGCTTCCTTGTCGGCTACTTCCACGCGCTGCGCTTCGGCGAGAGCGTCATATTCGGGGTTGCTGTAGCCGATGAAATTGTAACCGCCATCGCGGACGCTGGAATGGAAGAGGTTATAGGTGAACTCGTCTGGATCCGAGCGCTCGGGGCGGCCCACCATGCGCCAGTGCGTCATTTGGAAGGGGCGATCGGCGGCTGAGCTTTCTTCGGTTCGGCTGTACCAGATTTCATCAATCAACTGCGCCCAGGGGATGGCGCGATGCTCGACTTCCAGCCCCAGCTCGCGCATGTTCTCAACAACCAGGCGGGTGGTTTCGTATTCGATGGGCCGCTCAGCCTGCGTCACTGAATGCACGATAATCGGCGGCACCGCTTCGCCCATCGACTGCGATGTTACCGGCAGCACCAGCGCCAGCAGCAACATCATCAGAACTGCAATGCTTATCAGTTTTCTGCTCATGGTTTGTTTATCTCCTTGCCATTCACATGGCAAAATTATCGATAGCGGTCACGCTTACAACTGTACTGATTCTAACCCACCTCCTGCAACAATTAACCTGACAAAACCAGAGGGAGCTTAAGTATGGCTTTCCCCTTAGGGAAATTGCAAGTGCCCCCGCCCGCCGCTATAGTGAATCTCGGCTTTGGGCGACATTGCGTCCAGCCTTTCAATGACTGCGCGCCCTTCATCACCATTGAGCAGTTGCGGGTTGCCGGCGGCATCCAGCAATGCCGGTTGCAAGGCATAAGAAACTTGCCCACTCGCCTTGAAATCGACAAGCAGGATCATCGTCTCCGACCAGTGACGGTTGCGCCGATCGACCGTAACCGAATACGGCGCGTTGCGGCTGATTGGCGTCTCCCGCATTGGACCCTGATTGTGATGAAAGATGAAATTGCCCAGACTATAGACTATCGGCTTGCCTTGATAAAGCTCCAGCGCCTGCAAGGAATGCGGATGATGCCCGACGATGACATCGGCGCCGGCGTCTATCAGCGCGTGGCCGACCTCAATCTGATAATCGGCTAAGCCATCCTGAAAACGCGGGCGCCAAAAGGGCGGCACACCCCAATGCAGCGCCACGATAACAAAGTCGGACCCCGCTTGGGCAGATTGTATCGCTGCGCTGGCTCTCTCTAGATCTTCGCGCCAGGCGCGCGTGCTGACGTAGGGCGCGCTGCCGGGCTGCTCCAGGCTGGCTGCTGGATCAATGTGATAGGACTCGGAGACGTGGATAGGCGCGACGCCAGGGCGGCCCGCGGCCGCGGCCGAGCCGGGCCCCAGCGTCGAGGTCGCGCCCAGAAAGGCGGCTTTGCGCCCACCGACTGGCATGACCTCGGCGCGCCAAGCGGCATCGAGATCCGCGCCCGCGCCGACATAAGACAGGGCATTGCCGTCCAAATGCCGCATCGTATCGAAGAACGCGACTTCGCCAAAATCCCACATGTGGTTGTTTGCCAGCGTCACAATATCGAAGCCTAGCCCGATCGCATCGGCGAGCAGAGCCGGCGGCATGCGCATATTGATCCACTTTTCAATCGGCCTTCCGCGCGTGGAGACGGGCGTCTCCAGGTTGCCGAAGGCGATGTCGGCCGATTGCAGAAGCGCCCTCACCGCCGAAAGTTCGCGGGAGCGTGGCAGCGCCTGTTGCAAGAATACATCGCCGACTATCGCTATCGTGGGCATTTTATTCCTACCAATGGGCGATTCAAAGTTGTGCCTTGGGCACTAAGCAGCGCCCTTCGGTAATGAGCTCCGACAAAGCCGCCCAGGCACGCTTATACTTTTTCGCCGCCTTTGAAGACGGCAGCGATATTGCGCAGGTTGCGAATATCGACCAGGGGGTCCGCGTCAAGGAGTAGCAAGTCGGCGTATTTGCCTGCTTCGACCGTGCCGATCTCATCCTCCCAGCGCAGAATCTTGGCGTTATTTCGGGTGCCGATGGTAATCGCTTCCAGCGCGGACAAGTCATTTTCGACCAGCAGTTCAAGCTCGCGCGCCATGGCGAATTGATGCGGCGCCAGCGGGTTGCCGCCGGCGTCGGTGCCGCAGCCGAGAAATACGCCTTTGGAACGTGCCAGGGCGATTGTCTGGCGGATCTGCTTGCGACCCTGCTCGATCATTGGCTTGCGCCGCTCGGCATCAGCCTGCTGCGTTGGCGACAGCGGATAGCTCTCCAAATCAGGATTGCCGGCGCCGACGGTCAAGACCAGCGCCGCGCCATTGGCCGCCATCATGTCGGCTGTTTCATCATCGAGATAGGTGCCATGCTCAATCGTGTCGACGCCGCCCAGCATGCAATTGCGGATGCCGCCGGTGCCATGGCAGTGGGCTGCGACGTGACGCCCCATCATATGCGCGACTTGAGTGACCGCGGAGATCTCCTCAACCGTGAGCTGGCTGGCGTGGATATCTTGCCCGGGCGTGGCGCTGCCGCCGGTGGCCATCAGCTTGACCAGGTCGGCGCCGGCTTTGATCTGCTCGCGCGCGGCTTTGCGCATCTCATCGGGACCGTCGGCTTCGCGGGCGATGAAGTGCGCGTGCCCGCCGGTCATCGAAATGACGCGACCAGATAATTTCATGCGCGGGCCGCGAATGAAACCACGGTTGATGGCATTGCGCAGCGACATTTCGATGTATCGCTCGCCGCCGACATCACGAATTGTGGTCACGCCCTGTGCCAGCGTTCGCTCACAAATGGCCACCGCTTCCAACACCAAATCATCGCGATGCTTTTCCAACAGGGCGAAGACGCTTTCGCTGCCGTTGTAGCAAATGTGAATGTGAGCGTCAATTAAACCGGGCATCAGCCATTTGCCGGACACATCATACTGTTTGGCTTCCCGCGCATCGGCCGGCAAGTCACTTGCGCTGCCCGCCCAGGCGATCCGCTCGCCTTTGATATAAACTGCTGCGTCGTTCAGGGGCGCGCCGCCATTGCCGTCTATCAGGGTCGCGCCGGTGAGTATGTATCCCATGCCATTATCCTTTTCATATTCACGATTTCATGTGTGGGCAACCGGCCCTATCGAAGATGCTTGTCGAAAGGCTATGTCTCCCCACCTTAGGCGAGACATGAATTGCCCGTACAAACATGTGGGGCTTCTATCTCAATTCCTGCCTCAATTCCTGCTGTAATACAGATCAGCCGGGCCCGCCGCTTGCCCGGACGCGATTTTGGGCGGCGTCATATAGGCTTGTTTCGAATGGCTGAGCCCGCTGCCTAGCATCGCTTCCAGGAACTTCAGCTGTACACGTGCCGGGTTCAAAAAGGGCACACCCAGCTCGGCTTGGCAGGCTTCTGGAATCTCGAGAAAACCCATGCTCATGCAGCCGACTATCAGCGTGTCGGCGCGGTCTTCTTCGATCGCCTTCTTGCCTTCTTCCAAGGTGATTTCGATCGCCTGTTCGCGGTCCCGATGCAATTCAAGCACCGGGATATTCACCGCGCGCACGCTTGCCAGCTTGTCGCCGCCGCCACTGTTGCGCATGGTCTCTTCCAGCGGGCCAATGACACTGTCGGTGACGGTGATGACGGAATAGCGCCGCCCGAGAGCCGATGCCATCAGCGCGGTCGCTTGACCGGCGCCTACCACCGGGATATCGACAATCTCGCGCAGCGCGCCCAAGCCGGGATCGCCATAACAGCCCAGCAGGATGCCGTCCCAGCCATCAGCTTGCAGTTCGTGCGCCCGTTTAACTGTCTCAGGGATCGAAAGGTATTCTTCGTACATACTCTCGATTGAGCCCGGTCCCGCCGGGATATCGGTGATGTCAACGTCGGTGCCGGCGGCCGCGTGCCGCTGCAAATACTCGCGCCGCCGCCCCAATTCCGCTTGCCCTTCGGGGCTGCGCCCCATTGGACCAGATACAAGGTAGATAAGTTTCATGTGTTATTCCTCTTGGCGGGCGACCTGGCTGCCCCCTTACATTCGGCGCAGAATCAAGCGTTTATCTTTTCCAACACGACGCGGACGATATTCGCCGAGCTCTCGAAAGCCCAAGCAACCCGGTTGACGCCACGCAGCAGATGCGTCCGCGTTACCCGCCGCATGTGATCATCAGCCTCAGCCAGATCCAGCGCCGGCGCCAGATCAGGCAATTCAGGCACGCGCACAGCCGGCTCATTGCGGAAGCGTCCCTTGCGCGTGTAATTGATTAGCACCAGCTCGCGCGCCAGCGCCAGCAGGGCATCGTTGTAAGCGCGCGCCGCCGGGTCATCGATGGTGCCATTTGCCAACCGTTTCGTCTGCGCGTAGAGACCATCGAGCGCGCCATTCAAATCGGCGAGGGCGTCGTAGCAGGGTCCAAAGTCGGCCTCGTCGCCAGCGGCCGCCGCGTATTTGTCGAGCGTCGCTTTGAATTCCGCCGTCAGCTTGCGGAAGTCGTAGGGGTGCACCGGGTTGTTCAAAAGGCGCTGCAGCGACGTGGCATAGACACGCAAATCGCGCATCAGGTTATCTTTATCAGCGATTTCGAGCGTGTCATTCTCGGTGTGCCAGGCGATATTGGCGCCGCAGCCACCGACCCCGTAATAACCCAATTCGTCGATCTTCGCTTGCGGCATGGACGAGAGCAGCATAAACAAGCTCGAAATGCCGATGTTGTTGAAGGAATAATCGCCAGCCTGATGCGGGCGCTCGCCAGTGAAACCCTTGCCCGTGGAATCCAGCACGGACTGAGCGGCGAAGTCTTCTACTTCGGTCATCACCGTCACATCGCGGTATTCAGTTGCCCAGCGGCAGCCGGGTGAATCGATGTTCATCTGCGCCACACAGTTCCGCGCCAGATCGAGCCCAAAGGCATCGGCATACCAAGTTGAGGCGCCATAACGCCCGGTGGAATGCCCGGACCACCAGGCGACGCGCAGGCTGCGCCCCATCTGATCGCGATTGTTATGAAAGATGCGCGCCAGCTCGAGCAGGGTGGCGTCGCCGACTGCGTTATCACCGATGCCGATATCCCAAGAATCCATATGCCCGTGCACCAGCACAAAACGCTCCGGCTCGACATTGCCCTTGATCTCCGCCACCAGGCAGGGGCATTCAAACCAGCCCTCCTTAAGCTCGGCATGCAAGGTCACTTCACGCAGGCCATTTTCCAATTGCGCTAGCAAGGCGTCGCCATCGGGCCGGTTGATCGAAATGACAGGTATCGTCGGTTGGCGATGATAATTGTCGAGGTCGGGCGCGCCCCAAATCGTGGTGCAAATGCCCCAATGGATATCGACGCCTGGGTTGATGAAGATTGCCCCTTTTGCGCCTTTGTTTTGGAAATACCAGACCGGTGGCGGACCGCCAAAGCCATCGACCACCACAATCTTGCCCTCGACATCAACTTCGGTTGTCGGCGAAAAATCGAAGAAGTCGACGCTGCGCCCAGCGGCGAAGCCATCGATGGGGATCGCTTCGCCGCTGATGCCGCCAGCCGGCGTGTTGATCGAAAAGCCAGGTGTCTTGGCGCGGTAGGTCGCCCCGCCCGCCTCCAGCGAGGCTGCTATTGGCACGCTTAGAAACAGCTCCGGCATGTGCATCTCGTGGGGGACGCCCAGCGCGCTCAAGCGCTGCGCCACATAATCGAAGGAGGCGCGCTCATCGTCCGATGATGATTCGCGCACCAAGGTGGTGAAGCGCTCGATCATGGACCAAGGCTCGTCGGGCGCCAGCGACTCCAGCAGCGCATCTTCCAGAGTGGCGTTCTTTGTCTCGTAAAGTGCTTGCATATTTTCTTATTCCCTCCAGCGGCAGATGTCTATAGGTCGAAAGATCTCTGGCTTGCCGATTGCCGCGGGCAGTCCGATTGGGGCCAAGAGATCGCTAACAGAGGCAGTCTAGCATCTGAAGTTTGTTTGTCAACAAGCTTGGCTGCGAGGAGTGGTGAATTACTGATATAAGGCCTGCTCGCGCTGAATTGTAGGGTCGATCCTTGGATCGCCCAAAACGCAACTGCGGGCGTCGCGGGGGCCGCCCTTACATCTAGGTTATCCATAAACACAGAATTTCGATCTGCATAGTCTCGCATTCGCCACTCCACCGACGTTTCTGCCTTGCGGGAACAATTCGTAATAAGAGACAATAGCCCAAAGCCAAACTCCCGCGAGGCAGCGCAATGAAAACCATGTCCTTCGACTTCAAATCGCGTCGCTCGATGATCAGCGCCCGCCGCGGCATGGTCGGCGCCAGCAACCCGCTCGCGGCCCAAGGGGGGCTTAATATCTTGCGGGCTGGGGGAAACGCCGCCGACGCCGCCGTCGCCACATCAGCTTTGATGAATGTGATGGATCCCGGCTCCTGCGGTATTGGCGGGGATTGCTTCGCCCTCTATTTCGACGCGAAGACGAAACAGGTCACCGCTCTCAATGGCAGCGGGCGCGCGCCGCAGGCATTGACGCTGGAGAAAGTTCGCGCGCTCGGCTGGCAGAAGATGAATCCCCATCACGCCCATTCGGTGACCGTGCCCGGGGCGGTCCGCGGCTGGCAGGATTTGCTGGCGCGACATGGCACGATGACGCTGGCTGATGTATTGGGCGACGCCATCTACTACGCGGAAGAGGGCTTCCCGACCGCGCCGGTAGTGGGATACCGCTGGCAGCGCTCGGGCGCGTTTCTGCGCAATGCTGCCAATGCCGAGGAATATCTGCCAAAGGGCGCGCCGCCAAAAGCGGGGCAGGTCCTTCGCTTGCCCGGGCTGGCGAAGACTTTGCGCGCTATTGCCGAAGGCGGAGCCGACGCCTTCTATAGCGGACCAGTGGCGGAGGCAATCGTCAAGTCCTTGCAAGAACGGGGCGGCTTGATGTCGCTTGACGATTTGAAGGCGCAGCACTCGACTTGGGACGAGCCGATTCACACGGATTATCATGGCATCACCATCTACGAGTGCCCGCCAAACGGGCAGGGCTTGACCGCGCTTATCGCGCTGAATATCGCCGAAAACTTCAATCTCAAGTCCCTGCCTTGGGATTCAGCCGAGCGCATCCACCTGATGGCCGAGTGCATGCGCCTCGCCTGGGCTGACGCGCATGAATATATCGCCGATATGCGCCGAGCGGAGGTACCGGTTGACAGGCTGCTCAGCAAGGAATACGCGGCGAAACGGGCGGCGCTCATTCAGCCCTACTACGCGATTGATCCGCCGCCGAGCCCGGGCGAGCTGCCAGGCGGCTCCGACACCATCTACCTCAGCGTGGTCGATGGCGCGGGCAACGCCTGTTCCTTCATCAAGAGCCTGTACATGGGCTTTGGCGTTGGCATCGTCGCCAAGGGTACTGGCGTCTGGCTGCAAAATCGGGGAGCTGGCTTCTCGCTGCGCCCCGGGCATCGCAACTGCCTGGCGCCAGGCAAGCGACCTTATCACACCATCATCCCTGGCCTGGCGCTGAAGGATGGCGAGTTATGGGCGAGCTTTGGCGTCATGGGCGGCTTCATGCAGCCGCAGGGGCACTTCCAGGTCATCAGCGCCATGGTCGACGACGAGCTCAATCCGCAAGAGGCGCTCAATCGGCCCCGTTGGCAGATCGATAATGGCGACCCTGGCGGCAGCCTGCTCATCGAAGATGGCTGTCCCTTCAAGACCCTGGCGGGGCTGGCTGAACGGGGCCATCGCATTCAACCGGAAGCAGGCATCGGACGAGGCAATTTCGGGCGCGGGCAGATTATCCGCTACGACGCTGAGTCTGGCATCATGCACGGTGGCAGCGAGCCGCGCGCCGATGGGCAAATCGCGGCATTTTAGCGGCGCTTTCATTTCAATCCCCTCCCCCGAGCGCCGACAAAGTTTGATAGTATCAAATCTGGTTTGACAATTTACAACAAGCCAATCATCGTATAACATTCTGCCGCTTACAAAATGTAAGCCTACTGTCCAATCTTGGAGGATTATCCAAAATGAAACGAATGACTTGTGTTTTGCTTGCGCTTTGCCTGTTTGTTGGCGCCTTTGCCGCCACCGCTCAGGATAGCGTCGAGCTTACGATCGCCACGGTGAACAACCCGGACATGATTGTCATGGAAGGTTTCACCGAAGTATTTGAAGAGGCCTACCCGGGCATCAGCCTGAACTGGGTCGTCTTGCCCGAGAATGAACTGCGCGCGACGGTAACGACCGATGTCGCGACTGGCTCCAGCACCTTTGACATTGTCACCATCGGCATGTTTGAAGTGCCGCTGTGGGCGCGCAATGGCTGGCTCCACTCTATTGACGGGCTGGCAATGGAGCACCCGGACAGCGTACAGATGGATTACGACTTTGACGACCTGCTGCCGGGCGTCGTCAAGGGCTTGTCTTACGATGGCGATCTGTATTCCCTGCCCTTCTACGGCGAATCCAGCATGATGATGTACAACACCGCCATGTTCGAGGCGGCCGGCTTGGAAATGCCCGAGCAGCCCACCTGGGACGAAATTCGCGAACTCGCCTGCGCCCTGCATGACCCCGACAATGGCCAATACGGCATCGCCTTGCGCGGCTTGCCCGGCTGGGGCGAGGGCATGGCTTTCTTGACCACCGTCGTCAATACCTACGGCGGCCGCTGGTTTGATATGGATTGGGAACCGCAGTTGGATAGCCCGGAATGGAACGAGGCAGTCAGCTTCTATGTCAGCCTCCTCAACGACTGCGGGCAGCCTGGCGCAACCGGCACCGGCTTTACCGAAGCGCTTACGCTGATGGCGCAAGGACAAGCGGCCATGTGGGTAGACGCCACCGTCGCCGCTGGTTTCCTGTCCAACCCCGAACAATCGCAGATCGTGGATACGCTGGGCTTCGCGAACGCCCCCGTCGGTCCGGTTGCCAAGGGCAACCACTGGCTCTGGGCTTGGTCTCTAGCCATCCCCAGCACGAGTGATCATGCGGCCGAAGCGCTGCAATTCATCTCCTGGGCGACCAGCAAAGACTATATCCAGTTGGTCGGCGAGACTAACGGCTGGGCGACTATCCCACCCGGAACACGTAATTCGACCTACGAAAATCAAGCCTACCTGGACGCAGCGCCCTTCGCGCCGGTTGTCCTGGGTTTGATGCAAGCCGCTGACCCGACCGACGCGCGGCGCGACGAGGTCCCATACGTTGGCGTGCAGTTCGTTGCCATTCCTGAATTCCAAGGCATCGGCACGGATGTCTCGCAATTGATCGCCGAAGCGCTGGCTGGCGATATCAGCGTAGAAGACGCGCTGTCGCAAGCCAACGACCTGGCGCGCGACGCGATGGAAGAGGCTGGTTACTACGACTAGCCATCGGAATTTTGCTGGCGGGCGGGGATTTGTCTCTGCTCGCCAGTCCGCTAGAATCCGCCCTGTATTATGTTGTGGGTATCTAGTCTATGGCTGTCAAAGACAGCGACACGCTCTTCGCGCTCCGGCGTTGGCTGCCCCTGCCGACCATCATCTTCATGGTCGTCGTTACGCAAGTCCCGCTGATTGTCACCCTCGGTTACAGCCTGGAACGCTGGAATCTGCTGCGCCCGGAACGGCGCAAATTCTTAGGCATAGACAATTACCTGGATGTTCTTGGCGATCCAAACTTTTATGAAATCATCGCCAATACCTTAATCATCACTATCTCAGTTGTTGTCTTCACTTTGATCTTGGGCGTCCTGCTGGCATTGCTGCTGAACCGCGATTTCGCCGGCAAGGGCATCGTCCGCACCATGCTCATCACGCCCTTTCTCATCATGCCGACGGTATCGGCGGTGCTGTGGAAGAATGTCTTGTTCAATCCGGCTTTTGGATTGTTAGCGGCGGTGGCGGCGATGCTGGGCTTGCCCCGCCCGGATATGCTGCAAGATTTCCCGATGTTTTCTGTAATTATTGTGATTGTCTGGCAGTGGACGCCCTTTATGATGCTGATCTTGCTGGCCGGCTTGCAGTCGCTGGCGCATGACCAGATCGAAGCCTGCCAAATCGACGGCGGCGGACCGCTTGTGCTCTTCCGCTACATTATTCTGCCTCATCTGCAACGTTATATTGAACTGGCCGTCTTGATGGAGATTCTCTTTATCCTAAGTGTCTTTGGGGTCATCTTCGTCTTGACCTCCGGCGGTCCCGGCATTCAGACGACTAATCTCTCTTATGGCATCTATCAGGAAGCTTTCCAGCGTTGGGACATTGGCGAAGCCAGCGCGATGGGTGTTTTCGCAATAATCCTGGCCAACATCGTGGTGCTGGTATTTGTTCGTGTCTTGCGGCGCGGGCAAGCCGAGGGAGTGACGGTATGAAACGGTCTCCATGGTTAGACCGCAGCCTGACGCTCCTCACTTATGCCGTCGCCTTTGCCATGTTCTTCCCTATCCTGTGGATGATTATGACCTCATTTAAGACGGAGGCGGTCGCCTTCGCCTTCCCACCACAGGTGATATTTGAGCCCACGCTGGCCAACTGGGAAATCGCGCTTTTTGACAGCAATTTCCTTGAGCATTTGGTCAATACGCTGATCATCACCCTGCTATCGACGCTGGTGGCATTTGGCTTGGGCATCCCGGCGGCTTACGCGCTGGCTTATTACCAGACGAAACGCAGCGACCTAACGCTGATGTGGCTAATTTCCACCCGCATGCTGCCGCCCGTCGGCGTGATTGTGCCCCTCTTCGTCATCTTCCGTGACCTGGGCTTGCGCGACACGCATACGGGCATGATCATCATCTATTCAGCGATGAACCTGCCGCTGGTGGTATGGATGATGCGCTCCTTTTTCCTGGATGTGCCTTATGAAATCCTGGAAGCCTGCCGCATTGACGGCACGACGCTATTGCAGGAATTCCGTTTCATCGTCATCCCCTTGGTCCTGCCTGGGCTTTTTGCCACCGGGCTACTCTGCTTGATCTTCGCTTGGAATGAGTTTTTCTTCGCCTTTAGTCTCACCGTGACCAAAGCAGCGCCTGTATCCGTGTACATCTCGTCCTTTAAGACGGCCGAGGGACTGTTCTGGGCAAAGATGTCGGCCGGCGCTACCGCCGCAGTGTTGCCGGTAGTCATCGCGGGCTGGGTCGCGCAGCGTCAGTTGGTGCAGGGCTTGACGATGGGCGCGGTCAAATAAGCTTCACCAAGCCCTCCGCAGCAGCAGCGCGAAGCAAGCGATACCTTGACGTAACCGATTTCTTAGCGTTAAGATTCTTTTGTGTCGCTGATACGCAGTGGCCGATGTGACTCCCGCTCATGTAATTTTCAGGAGGTTTCACCCCATGTTTGTCAAGAGAGTTCTCTTCATTGCATTGTTGCTTCTGATTGCCGTCACCCCGTCCTTGGCGCAGGATGAGCCTACCGTTGTCACCTGGCTGATGCTGCCTTGGGGCGGCGCGGAAGAAGTTATCGCCGCTTTCGAGGAAGCAAATCCTGATATTGATGTCGAATTGGAGCAAGTTCCCTTCAACGCCTTATTCGAGCAGATTCAGGTGCGTCTGCAAGCGGATAGCGTCGAACCCGATGTCATCTCGGTTGATGTGCCGCTGGTCGCTGGCTATGGCTTGCGCGGCTGGCTGCTGCCGCTGGATGAATACTTCATCATGGGCGAGCAGGACGACTGGCTGGACGCGGCGCTAGAAGCGGGCAGCTATAACGGCGAATTGCTGGCGGCGCCCGTCAGCACCTCGACGCAGCTGCTGTTCTACAACGCCGATATCTTTGAAGCGGCTGGCATCGACCCGCCGGGCCAGGACGAACGCTGGACCTACGAATATATCGCCGAGATCGCACCGCAGTTGACCATGGATACCGACGGCGATGGCAGCACCGATAGCTGGGGTTTCACCTGGGAACAGACCAACCGCATCTATCAGCTGCAGCAGCTTGCCAACGGCTTGGGCGGCGACGCCATCGGCGAAGACGGCTTGACTGTTGACGGCATCATCAACTCGCAAGCCTGGATTGATGGCTTCACTTACTATTCCGATATGTTCAACATGCTCGGAGCCGCACCGCAAGACGACACCGTCGGCGCTAGCGATCTCTTCGCTTCGGGCAAGATGGCGATGTACATTGCCGGTCCCTGGAATATCGATCGCCTGGCCGGCAACGAAGATGTCGACTTCAACTGGGGCGTCTCGCGGCATCCCTACTTTGAGGATGGCGAGATTGTCACGCCGACCGGCAGCTGGCATATCGGCATCAACAAGAATACCGAGAACCGCGATGCGGCCGCCAAGCTGGTGCACTTCATTTCGACTGGCGAAGGCGCGGAGCTGTGGTGGCGCATCGGCAGCAACGATATGCCGGCGCAGAAATCGATCCTCGCCTTGTTCGCAACCGACGAGCAGTTTGAGGAGCCGCCTTCGTCCAACTGGCGCGTAGCGGCTGACGAAGCGACCATCGGCGCAGTGCCGCGCCCGACAACGCCCGGCTTCCTGGAATACGAGCAGATCTTGCAGAACACCTTCAGCGATATCCGCAACGGACAGGATGTAGAAGAAGCCTTGAATCTGGCTGTCACTCGTATCGAAAGCGAAATGGACAAGTATCAGCGCTAGTCCGGCTCATCATCCCCATCCCCTTTTCCCTCATATAAATGAGGGAAGGGGAGCAAAAAATCCCTCCCGCTTTAAGGATCGTGTAGGTCGGCTAGGTCGCGTAGACACTGACCGCCGACACCGACCGCCGACACCGACCCGCCGGGGAGGGACTTAGGGTGGGGCAATTTATTCATGAGAACACATAACAGGCTTGTTCCCTATTTGTTTCTATTGCCGGCGGTGTTGCTGCTGGTGATTTTTAACTTATACCCGACGCTGGCGACGCTCAACGAGAGCCTGCACGCCAAGTCTTTCATCAGCAATAGCAACGTATTTGTCGGGCTGGAGAACTTTGAGCGGATCCTAGCTGACCCGGTATTCTGGAAATCGGCTAATGTGACGCTGGTCTTCAGCGTGCTGGTCAACCCGATTCAGATTGTCTTGGCGCTGCTCATGGCGCTGCTGGCGAACCAGCGAGTGCGGGGAATCGCGCTCTTTCGCAGCGTCTATTTGCTGCCGGTGGCGGTGTCCATCAACGTAACGACAATCGTCTGGGGCTTGATGCTTGATGGCAATGCCGGGTTGATCAACGGCATCCTGGCGCAGCTCGGCATCCCCAGGCAGCCATTCCTCACCGCGCCATCCCATGCCCTTTGGTCCATTATTATCCTGGCGACATGGAAGGGCGTTCCACTGTGGGCGCTGTTTTTCCTGGCGGGCTTGCAGGGCATTCCTGAATCTGTGGTGGAAGCGGCGAAGATTGATGGCGCCAGCCGCTGGGATGTCTTCCGGCTGATCACATTGCCGCTGCTGCGTGGCGTGATGCTCTTTGTGCTGGTGGCGGATACGGTCGCCAACTTCCTCTTGATCGCGCCGGTCTTGATATTGACGCAAGGCGGTCCGCAATTGTCCACCAATTTGATCATGTTCGAGACGTATCGCCGCGGCTTCGTTTACAGCGATTTGAATACATCAGCCGCGATGCTGTGGGTGATGCTGATATTTGTGATGATTGTCATTCTCTTTCAGGCTTTGGCGCTGCGGCGTAGGGACTAGCCAATTGTCGGCAATAGCACGCTTCATCATCTCCTTAAACCTGGGCGGCAAACGATCAGTCGGCGAAACCTTGCTGATTTACGCCCTGCATTTCATTGTCGCCGGCATCTGCATCTTACCGCTGATGTGGGCGATAGCGGCATCCTTCTCGCCAAACGAGCTGGTTTTCAAATACGCCTATCCATTCTCTTGGCGCGCCTTATTTCCCAATGAATTTACTTTAAGCGCCTATCAGAGCCTGTTCGAGCGCAATTTTGGTTTGTCGCTATCGAACACCTTTTTCCTTGGCGTCATCGTGGTGGCTGTTGGTGGAGTCGTCAACGCGATGGCTGGCTTCGCCTTCGCCCGCTTCAACTTTCGGGGCAAGCGCCTAATCTTCATATCCATCATTCTTATCACTTTCCTGGTGCCGATTGACCTGACCGCCATCCCGCGTTTCATCCTGGTGCGCGACTTGGGCTGGATCAATAGCTGGCAAGCCTTGATTGTGCCGGGCTTGGCCAACAGTTTGGTGATTTTCCTGTTCCGTCAATTCTTTGAAGAGATCCCGCAAGACCTGATTGACGCAGCGCGCGTCGATGGCGCCACTTGGCTCAGCGTCTTCTTTCGCATCATCCTGCCACTTTCACGCCCGGTGATAATCACTGCGGCGCTTTTGATGTTCCTCTCGCAGTGGGATTCTTTCTTCTGGCCCCTGCTGGTCGCGCCGCATCCCGATTTGCGGGTGGTGCAAGTCGAAATCGCCAATGCGATCGGTGAATATCAGACACTCTGGAATGAGTTGCTGGCTGGTTCGATGCTGGCGGCAATCGTCCCTATCGTGCTCCTGCTGCCCTTCCAGCGTTATTTCATCCAGGCGATTACTAGCAGCGGATTGAAGGACTGATGGTCTTTGCAGTTGCGAAGCAATGCTTGCGACTGGTCGAAACAATGCAAGCAAGGCAGGCAGCTATTTAAATTACTTGCGCAATCGGTTTCCTATGGGTTATTATTCTTGATGATAGCTTTCTTGACTGCGCTTTCTGTTGTAAACTCCCTGCGCATCCGAGCTGGTCTTTGCGTCGGGCGCATCGGCTGAGCCTGCGGCAAGCGAACTCATGTCTATAGCGATTATGAGAGAAGGCTGGCAAGGAAGGTTACACGTTTTCAGTGACCTATTCGTATTGCATTACTCCAGAGGAGGAGACATGAAACACCTTAAGCTTCTTTTTGCAATTGCAGTACTTGTTATGGCGCTTGCTCCCGTTGGCGCGCAGGACGTCACCACCGTCAGCATGTGGTTCGCTGAAGGCTCCACGCTCGATTGCTGGGGTCCCATCATGATGGAATTCAATGATGTCGACCCGTCAGTCCAGTTGGAAATCGTGCCGCAGGCCGATACTTGGAATGTCACGCGCACCGCAGTCGCGGGGGGGGGGGGACCGGACATCGTCCGCACGCCAGGACCCTCATTCGTTTATGAAATGGCGCAAGCTGGCTTGATTATGCCCATGGATGCATTTGCTGAATCGATGGGCTGGGGCGATTTCTTCTTCGATTGGGCGCTGGATCTGGGCTTGGTCGATGGTCAGCTTTACAGCTTGTCCGATGAGCTCGAAACGTTGGTGATGTATTATAACGTCGAGGTCTTCGAGGCGAATGGCTGGACACCGCCCGATACGATGGACGAGCTGAACGCCCTGGCTGAAGAGGTCGAGGCGGCTGGTTTGACTGTCTTCTCCCATGGCAACGCCAGCTGGCGCCCCACCAACGAACACTTCGTTGGTGAATATATGACGCAGGTCGCCGGCCCGCACAATGTCTACAAAGCACTTAGCGGCGAGATCCCTTGGACCGACGAGAGCATGGTGCAAGCTATGGAGCTGCTGGATGCCCACATGCAAGCCGGCTGGTACGGCGGTGGCGTGGATCTCTACTTCACCAATGACGGCGTATACCGGCGGACATCGCTGGCTGAAGGCTCGGCCGCGATGAACATCGAGGGCAGTTGGGCTATTCGCGGCACCGTCGATTACTTCGGCGAATCCGGTCAAACTTGGGATTGGGTGCCTGTGCCCAGCCATGACGGCACCGATTACTACACCATCGGCATGGGCAACACCAGCTCGATCAACGCCAACAGCCCGCACCCCGAAGCAGCCGCGAAATTCCTGACCTGGTACTTCTCGCCAGAAACGCAGGGCAAGATGCTGACGTCCTGCCTCAAAGGACCGGCGCCGGTTGAGATTTCGGCCGATGTCATGTCCGAGCTGGACCCGCGCATCGCCCGGCTCTATGCCGAGCTGTCGGACGCCTCCGCCAATGACCGCTACGGTTACACCACTTGGACCTTCTGGCCCCCCAAGAGCGATGTCTACATCTACGAAGAAGTAGAGCGCGTCTGGACCGGCGAAATCAGCGTGATGGATTATCTTGAAGGCTTGAATGAGCTCTTCGCCGAAGAGCTTGCCGACGGGGATATCCCACCGATCCCAACCCGCTAATCTTTAGTATTCTGGCGCTGGCTGCTGTCTCGGCGGTCAGCGCCAATTTCGGCTGCTCCCCCCGTCAGTCAGGAAAGGCACGCGTTATGGCGGTTCTCGCACAAAAGAAACCGACGACGATTTTGGAAAAATTCAGCGACGAAACCTGGCGGCGAAAATTTGCGCGCAATGTTGTCATCCCCTGGATCTTCATCGCGCCGCTGCTAATCATCCACATATTCGTCGTCGCCGTACCAGCGGTGCAAGGCGTATACATGTCCTTGACCGATTGGACCGGCGTCGGCATGAATATAAACTTCGTCGGCTTGGACAATTATCACGAGTTGTTTTTTGAAGACGAAACTTTCGGCAAGGCGCTGGGCAACAATATCTTATGGATGGCTTTCTTCCTGACGGTGCCCTTTGTTATGGCGCTTTTCTGCGCGGCTATGCTGGCCCAAGTCAAACGGGGCGGCATGCTCTACCGCAGCATTCTATTCATCCCCTATGTCTTGGCCAGTGTGGTCACAACAACCATCTGGAAAAATCTCTTAAATCCGCAGCGGGGTATCGGCGCCGCCGTCGATAATTTGCTTGGCTTTGAGGACGTCTTCGGCGTCGCTTTTCTAGGCCGCCCAGAGAGCGCCTTGATTTCGATTGCCTTCATCGACAACTGGCATTTCTGGGGCTTCTTGATGATCCTGTTCCTGGCCGCCATGCAGTCCATCCCACCGGTCTTATACGACGCCGCCAAGATTGATGGCGCCAATCGCTGGCATGAGTTTCGTCATGTGACCTTGCCCGGCATCCGGCCCACCCTGCTCTTTATGTATATGATGGTGGCGATTTGGTCCTTCCTCGCTTTCGATTACATCTTCCTGTTGACACAAGGGGGACCGGGCGGCGCTTCCGAGGTGATAGCCACCCAGCTCTACAAGAACGCCTTCTTCCGCTTTCAAGCTGGTTATGGCGCGGCGCAGGGCGTCGTCATTAGCTTTTTCGCTGGCTTCATCATCTTGATATTCGTCACTCTGCGGCGGAGAGGATGGGATATATGACCGCTATCGGGAAAGTATCGGTTCGCGACACCATTCTGCAGCGAGGGCACAACCGCGAACGCAGCCGGCTGCTGGTCTTCAATCACACTGTGCTGCTGTTATTGACCGCTTTCGCCGTCATCCCGCTGTTGGTATTGTCCTTCAACTCGGTGAAGACCAATCTCGAAATTGGCCAGAATCCCTTGGGGCCGCCTATCAACATCGTCAGTGAAAACTTCCCTAATGCCTGGGAACAGGGCAATTTCGCCGTTACGATGAGTAATAGCGTCATTTACGTGGTGGCAACGATCGCGGCTGAGCTGGTTTTGGGGGGCTTGGCCGCTTATGCCTTAGCGCGCAAGAAACCGCCCGGCTCTGATATGCTCATGCTCTATTTTTTGGTCGCCTCTACTATCCCGCTATGGATGTATATCGTTCCCCTCTTCGTCCAAATCAACTCTTTGAAACGTCTTGGGGTAGACGCCAGGTTCCTGCTAGTCATGGTTTACGTCGCCGGCAGCGCGCCCTTGACGATTTTCCTGCTGCGCTCATACATGATCGATTTGCCGACCGAACTAGAAGACGCCGCCCGCGTCGATGGTGCCAACGAATTCCAGGTGCTGACGCGCATCGTCCTGCCCTTGACGAAACCCGGTTTCTTGACCGTTGGCTTGGTTGTTGGCTTGGGCGTCTGGAACGAGTTCCTGCTCGCGCTGACTTTCATCCACGACCCGAACCAATTCCCGGTCACCACCAGTTTTTACAAGTTTGTCGATCGCTTTGATCGAGATTGGGCGCTGACCAGTGCCGGCGCTATCATCATCATCTTCCCGGTGATGGTGCTCTTCCTGGCATTGCAGCGCCAGTTTATCGAAGGCTTGGCTGAAGGCGGCATCAAGACCTAGCGGCGGGCGTCGGTCCTAGTGGGCCGCTAGAACCAGATTGCTATCGCAAGAAGTCAGCCAGTGGCTGGCTTCTTTGAATGTTTATTAGGATATAGGAGCAGAAAATGGCACTACCTTCGGACTATCTCGAACGTGTATATGCTGGTGTCTTAGGCAAGCTGATCGGCGTCTACCTGGGCCGCCCATTCGAGGGCTGGCCCTACGAGGCAATCAGCCAGCGCCTGGGCGAGATTAACTATTATGTGCATGACAAGCTGAATGTTCCGCTGATCGTTACCGATGACGATATTTCCGGCACCTTTACCTTCGTCCGCGCGCTGGAAGATTACGGATACGACCCGGAGATTTCGCCGGCGCAAATTGGCCAGACCTGGCTAAATTACCTCATTGAAGAGCAGACTGTGCTCTGGTGGGGCGGCATGGGCAATTCTACCGAGCACACTGCTTATCTACGCCTCAAGCATGGCTATGAACCGCCGCATAGTGGCTCGGTCGAGCTCAATGGCAAGGTCGTCGCCGAGCAGATCGGCGCGCAGATCTTCATTGATGGCTGGGCACTGGTCGCGCCTGGCAATCCCGAATTTGCCGCGGATTTGGCGGGACGCGCTGGCAGCGTCAGCCATGGCGGGGAAGCGGTCTACGGCGCGCAATGCCTGGCGGCGATGGAAGCGCAAGCCTTCGTCGAATCCGATATTAATAAGCTGATCGATACTGGCTTGTCCGTGATTCCGAACGATTCAATCATTTATCGCATGATTGGTGATATTCGTGAATGGCATGCCAAAGAACCGGATTGGCGCAAGGGGCGCGAACTGCTGGCCGAGCGCTACGGCTACCACATTTACGGCGGCAACTGCCATATGGTGCCTAACCATGGGCTGATGATTCTTTCGCTGCTTTACGGCGATGATGACTTCCAACGCACCCTGATGATCGTCAACACCTGCGGTTGGGATACCGATTGCAACTCCGGCAATATCGGCTGCCTGATGGGCATCAAGGATGGGCTGGCGGGCTTGTCCAGCGGACCTGACTACCGCGGTCCCGTCGCCGACCGCATGTATATCCCGACCGCTGATGGCGGCAACTCGATTACGGACGCGGTCGCGCAGACGGTTCGCTTAGTCAATACCGGGCGCGCGCTGCAAGGGCAATCGCCCATCGCGCCAAAAGGCGGCGCCCGCTATCACTTTGATTTGCCGGGCGCGGTACAAGGCTTTATGAATGACGATTCGGTCGAAGCCCGCGATGTTGTCGATATCAGCAATGTTCATGCGCCCGACCTCAGCAATCGTGGCGATCGTCTGCTGGCGCTGGATTACCGGGCGCTGGCGCCAGGGCGAGTGGGGCGGGTTGGCACTGCTGTCTTCGTGCCGTCGGCGGCCGTCTCGGAGTACTTTGAGGGTCCCGGCTATAATCTTTTGGCCAGCCCGCAGCTCTACCCGGGCCAGACTGTCCGCGCCCGCGTGCTCGCCGATAGCGCGAATGCAAGCGCCGTCGACATCGGCCTCTACGCGCAGCATTACAATCGCAAAGATGGCTTGGAAACGCTGGTGGGCGATTCGCGCAGCATGAGCGCCGGCGATACAGCCGAGCTGGAATGGCAAGTGCCGGACCTCGAAGGCTACCCCATTGCCAGTGTTGGCATTCAGATCAGCGGTGACGGCGGCGCCCGGGGCCGCGTCTATCTCGACTGGCTGACCTGGGATGGCGCGCCCAATATCCGGCTGAAACGCCCGCATTCGCACGATTTCACCCGCTGGAACCGGAAGCTGACCGGCATGATGTGGAAGAAAGCCTGGGTCAATGGATTGGACGCGGCCAAGGGCAAGATGGTTTTCATCGACCGCTATCCGGAAACCTATCGACTGATCCAGAACGAAGGGCGCGGGCTGATGATGCACGGCTGCCGCGATTGGACTGATTATCAAGTCAGCGCCACGCTGACACCGCATATGTGCAAAGCTGGCGGGCTGGGCGCGCGCGTTCAAGGCATGAAGCGACACTACGCTTTGCTCTGTGACGAGGCGGGCACGCGGCTGGTGGCGACGCTTGAAGGCGAGGATACCGTCTTGGCTGAGGCTGACGGCGGCTGGACGCTGGGCAATTCGCATCAGCTGGCACTAAAGGTGGAGGGCAATACGCTTAGCGGCTATCTCGATGGCAATCTGGTCGTCAAAGCCGACGATCCCGAGGCGCGCTTTGACGGCGGCGGTATCGCGCTGGTCTGTGAAGAAGGGCGAATCGGCTGCGAAGATGTCGAGGTGCGCCCAGTCTAGTACCAAACCCGCGCAAAGCCCACGCAAAGATTGATGATGGGGCGGCCTATCCGGTCGCCCGCTTTCTAACTGGCGGCGGCAAAATGACCATTCTCTGTTACGGTGAAATTGATCTTGACATCTATGTCGCGCTGAATCGGCTGCCAACGATGGAACGATCCGCCTGGTGCTCGGATGACTTTGAGAACATTGGCGGCGCCGCGGCCAACAGCGCGCTGTGGCTGGCCAATTGGGGCTTGCCGACGCGGCTGGCGGGCCACGATCTAGGTGATGACCGCCCCGGCAATATCGTCAGGGAATGGCTTGCCGAGCGGCCGCAGCTTGATACCGATTTCATCGCTACGCGGGCCGGCTATCGCACGCCGCGCTGCCAATGTCTGGTGACGCCCGAAGGCGAGCGCAGTTTCATCACGCACTGGCCCCAAGATATGCGGATGACGCCACCGTCGCCGGCAATGCTTGAGGGCGTGACATATCTCAACCTGGATATGTCCGGTCCCAGCCCGCTGCGCTTGAGAGCGGCCGAGTTGGCGCTTGAGCGGAACATTCCCGTCTTAATCAACGACATTTACCAGCCGGAGCATCCAATCCTGCCGCTTGTCGATGTGCTGGTTCTTTCCGCCGCTGTCATTCGCAGCAAATATGCGGGAAGCAACCCGCTGGAGCTGGCTGCTGAATTGATGGCAGCCGGCAACTGTGATGTAATCGTGACTGACGCCAGCGCCGACATCAACATCTTGGCGCGCGGCGCAGCGCCGGCGAAAGTTGCGCCACCAGCCGTCAAGCCAGTCGACACAACTGGCGCGGGCGATACCTTTAAAGCCGGCTTGTTGTATGGCTTGATACGAGACTTGCCTTTGATCGAAGCCGCAAAATGGGGCGCTGCCGCCGGCAGCCTGATGTGCCAATTTGCTGGAACGACCCAAACCCTGGCGCCGCTGCGCGATGTTCGCGCTCTGCTCTCGACAATGCACTGAGCCTGGTACCGGGCTGGCGGGCGCCCTCGCTTCATCGCAATCCGGGCAGCGACCACGGTCTGCGCAACAGTTGGGTCGCCCAGTTGCGGTCTCCTAGCGCGAAACCCGCTCTCCGTTGAGAATCTCAGCCGAACTGATACAATCAGCCGCAATTTGATTTCGCGGCAGGAGCTTGCGCATGGGCAGCAGAGCAGTCTGGCCTATCATCACCGACCTAGACGAGGCGCGCCAAACGATCCTCAAGCGCTATTCATTGCGCGATTACGCCGTGCCCGAACATGTCATCGAGCGCTCAGTTAATCTCTTCGGCGAGCGCCTCATGCCTGAAGCCGCCGTGCGCCGCATCATCAGCAGCGTCCGCGCTGGCGGCGACCAAGCCTTGTTCGAGTGGAATCAGAAAATCGACCGGGTGCGAACCGACAGCCTGCTCGTATCCCGCGCTGAAATGGGGGAGGCGCTGCGCAGTATCGCGCCCGAATTGCGCGGCGCCCTCGAGCTTGCCGCCGAGCGCATTCGCGCATTCCACCAGAAGCAGCCCATAAGCAGTTGGATTGACGCGGGAGCGAGCGGGTCGCTGGGCCAGCTGGTTCGCCCGGTTGATTCCGTTGGCGTGTATGTCCCCGGTGGCACCGCGCCCTTGCCTTCATCGCTGCTGATGAGCGTCATCCCGGCGCAGGTGGCGGGCGTGCCCGAAGTCATCGTCTGTACACCACCGGGCAGTGGAACGGGCGATATTCACCCGACGATTATGGCAGCGGCCGCTATCGCCGGCGCGCAGAAACTCTACCGCGTCGGCGGGGCGCAGGCTATCGCGGCTATGGCTTATGGCACAGAGAGCATAGCGCCGGTCGCAACAATCGTCGGCGCCGGCAATCTTTTTGTTACCCTGGCCAAGCAACAAGTTTACGGCGATGTCGGCATTGATGGCTTGCTAGGTCCGACCGAAACCATGGTCATTGCTGATGACCGCGCCGACCCAAGGCTGGCCGCCGCTGACCTGCTGGCGCAAGCCGAGCACGATGAACTGGCATCAGCCATCCTGCTAACGCCCAGTTTAGATTTCGCCACTGTCGTAGGAAGCGAGATCAATCGCCAATTGGCGCAGCTTGACCGGCGCGACATCATCCTGGGCGCAATGGCAAAGCGCAGCGGCACCGTCATCACGGCGGATGTGGCTCAGGCAATAGAGTTGGCAAATGAATATGCCGCGGAGCACCTTTGTCTGCTGGTCGAAGATCCCTGGTCTTGGATTGGGCAGGCGCGCAACGCTGGCGGCATCTTCCTAGGTGAGCATTCTTATGAAGTACTGGGTGATTATGTCGCTGGTCCCAGCCACGTCATGCCGACGGGCGGCACTGCGCGTTTCGCATCGCCCCTGAACTTGCTGAACTTCGTCAAAATCACGAGCTTGATTGGGCTAAACAAGGGCAGCGCCACTGCCTTAAGCGAGCCAGCCCAGCTATTGGCGAAGGCGGAGAAGCTTGATGCCCACGCCGCCGCCGCGAGACTGCGGAGCCCATAAGATGATGACAAGCGAAAAAGTCCGCATCCGCCGCGACATCGCGTCAATGAGCGCCTACACCCCGACCACGTCGCTTGATGTCTTTGCTGAGCGGCTGGGCATGGACCAAAGCGCCCTGATTAAACTCGATGCCAACGAGAACCCCTTCGGTCCCTCGCCGAAAGTGTTTGAAGCGCTGGCGAAGCTGCCGAACATGCAGGTCTATCCCGACCCCGAGTCGGGTCGTCTGCGCGAATTGCTGGCTGATTATACCGCTGTCCCGGCCGACCAGATCCTTTGTGGTGCCGGCGCCGACGAGCTTATCGAGCTTATAATTCAGCTCTTTATCGAACCGGGCGATACCATCATCAATACCCCGCCTACCTTCGCTATGTACCGCTTCAACGCGCCGCTTTATCACGCCAGAGCCGTCGATGTTTACCGGCGCGCCGACTTCTCGCTTGATATTGAGGCAATTCAAGCGGCAGTGGCGCAGCACAATGCCAAGCTGGTATTCCTCTGCTCGCCCAATAATCCCAGCGGCGGGCTTATCGCCGGGGCCGACTTCAAAACGCTGCTCGATTTACCAGCCACTCTCGTCGTTGACGAGGCTTATATTGAGTTTGCCGAGCACGAGGGCTTGGCCTCCTGGGTAGGAGATTATCCTAATCTGATTGTCTTGCGCACCTTGAGTAAATGGGCTGGTTTGGCCGGCTTGCGCATTGGATATGGGCTTTTCCCGCGCGCGCTCATGCCGCACCTTTGGAAGATCAAGCAGCCCTACAATGTCAATGTGGCGGCCGACCTGGCGGCACAAGTTTCGCTGCAAGATCTGGACTTCCTTCGGGAGCGCGTTCGCCTGTTAATCCAACAGCGTGCCCGGCTGGAAGCCGCCTTTGCTGAATTGCCCTACCTCGCGCCTTACCCAAGCCAAGCCAATTTCCTGCTGAATCGCGTGTGTGGCATGCCAGCCGAAGCCTTGCGTGATGCTTTGGCGAGCGCTGGCATCATTGTGCGCTATTACAGTAAACCGCGTCTCTTCGATCATATTCGCATCAGCGCGGGCAAGCCCGATCAAGTCGACCGCCTGCTGGACGTCCTGCGCGCCTACTCGATTGATTGAATCAGCCGCGCCTTTTGTAATCGCCCGCGCCCTGTTCTATCAGCTATTTTGTGCTATCGTTTCGCCTGAGGATACTGCTCATGAAAGCGCGAACAGCCGAAATCACACGGAACACCAAAGAGACTGCGGTCGAGTTGCGTCTCAGCCTTGATGGCGCCGGCGCCGCCGACATCAATACTGGCATCGGCTTTTACGACCACATGCTGGGTCATATCGCCCATCATGGCAAAATTGACCTGCGCGTCCAAGCCCAGGGCGACCTGCACATAGACGCTCATCACACGATTGAAGACATCGCCATTTGCCTCGGCCGGGCGATTGATCTTGCGCTTGGCTCGCGGGCTGGCATCCAGCGCATGGGCGCCGCCTATGTGCCGATGGATGAGGCGCTGGCTCGCGTCGTGATCGACTTGAGCGGGCGCCCCTACGCCGTTGTCAGCGCTGATTTCAGCACGCCCATCATGGGCGCAATGCCGACTGACCTAGTCGCGCATGCATTGGAAACCATGGCTGCGCATGCGAAAATGAACCTGCATGCGACAGTTCTCTACGGCCGAAACGATCACCATAAAGCCGAGGCGCTCTTCAAAGCCTTTGGGCGCGCCCTGGCTCAAGCGGCTGCCGTCGACCCGGAGCGCAAAGGGGTCCCCAGTACGAAGGGCACACTTACGGAGTAAGACCTTATGCAAGAATTCATTGACTTCAGCAAAGAGCTCGCCCGCGCCAGTGGCGAGGTCATCATGACTTATTTCCGCAGCGATATAAGCGTGGAAACCAAAGCCGACGACTCGCCCGTGACCATCGCCGACCGCCAGGCGGAAGAGATCATGCGCGAGATGATAATGAAAGCATTCCCGACGCATGGCATCATCGGCGAAGAATTCGGCAATCACAACGAGGATGCCGAATACCAGTGGGTGCTGGACCCGATTGACGGCACCAAATCATTCATCAGCGGCACCTTTCTCTTCGGCAGCTTGATTGGCTTGATGCACAAGGGGCAGCCCATCGTCGGGGCGATTCACCATCCCGCCACATCGCATTTGCTGATCGGCGATGGCAAGGCAGCCCGAATGAATGATGAAGTGGTGCGCGTGCGCGAGACAAGGCAGCTGCGCGACGCCGTGATGCTCTACACCGATTTCATCCACGTGGGCCAATATCAGAATGGCATCGCCTTCCAGCAGCTGATGGGCAGGACCAATTACAACCGAACCTGGGGCGATTGCCACGGTTATTTCCTGTTGGCGACTGGCTATGCCGATATCATGCTCGACCCAATCATGCATCTTTGGGACATCGTCGCCTTGATCCCCATTATCGAAGGCGCGGGCGGGGTAATCACGGCTTGGAATGGTGGACCGCCGCTGAGTGGCAATGGCATCATCGCCAGCAACCGGCATCTGCACAGCCAGGTGCTGCGTGTCTTGATCGCATAATTGAACTAAAGAAACTCTTAATGACCGCTAAATTATTCTCAGCGCTCTGTTTCTTTTTCTTATTTGGCTTAACTTCCGCCCAAAGCTACCAGATCCGCGTCACGAACAACACCAACCTGCGCGCCTCCTACAGCCTGGATAGCGCCGTCTTATCATCCGCGCGAGCCGGCGAAACGCTTCAGGTCCTGGGGCAGCATAATCGCTGGCTGCAAGTCAGTCGCGATAGCCGATCTTATTGGATGGCCAGCTGGGTGCCACACTCCCGCGTTGAAGACCCGCCTACTACACCAGCGACCGACATCGACAACTGCTGCTTTCTCAATTGGCGCTGCCATAGCGATGATGACTGGCGCCGCGGCTGGCTGGCATTTCAAAATGACCAGTGCCGCATAGACCTCCCCATCACTATTGAGGGCGGCGAAGCCTTTCGCGAGCTAATCTTTGAATCGCTGCTATTGCTGTGGCGCAGGAGCCCGAGCTGGTATCAATACACGATCGACGGACTCGACACAGTCGCCGAGACCAACAGTTACGACGATACTTTTATCAACTATCACACTCGGGTATTCTATTTTCATACTGATGACACATGGTCCGCTGGCTTAAGCAGTCAAGAGCATTTGGCTTATACCGCCAGCATCCTCGTTCACGAGGCTTGCCATGTACATCGGTATGAAGCCGGCTTCGCCTATCAGGGTTGGCAAGCGCGCGAAGAAAGCGCCTGCACACAGATGCAGCTCGAAGCCTATGAGGCAATCGATCCGGCCGCTCCCCGCAGCCCCTGGTTGAGAGAGCTGTTAGCTAATATCGAGAACCCGGAATACCAGTGGTGGGAATAAGGAAGTGGTGAATTACGAGGCTATGCAGGCTGATATTCTGTAAATGGATACCTAGAAGGGGCAACACTCGTATCGCCCACAGTTGCAGAAGTAAGTTTTGGGCAAGCACCTACAACTCAGCGCGGCGGCTTTATATCAATCAATTTCACCACTCCCCGTCTGCGCGGAGTTTGCGGATTCATCGCCTGCGTTACAATATTCCGCTTGGCTGACAAAAAGGAGCGAACATCATGCTGCAAGGCAAAACCGCAATCGTGACTGGCGCTGCTGGCGACCTGGGCAACGCGATGGCGCGGCAGTTGGCGGAGAATGGCGCTCATGTCGTCATGTGGGATATCGTCCCGCGTGCCGATGCGGACCAAGCAATCGAGCGTGTCCAAGCCTATGACTCAGCCGTGGCTTACGCCGAAGTTGACGTCCGCGACCGGCCGGCAGTCGATGCCGCGATCGCCAGCCTCAGCCAGCTCGATATTGTCTGCTCCAACGCCGGCATCGTCGAGGCGCAGCCCTTCCTTGAATTGACGCAAGACAATTGGCGGAATCACCTCGATATCAACTTGACCGGCTGTTTCAACGTGGGCCAGTCAGCGGCGCGGAAGATGGTCGCTGATGGCACGAAGGGTCGGATCATCCTAACATCAAGTTGGGTCAGCTCGATTCCCTGGCCCGAAATTAGCGCCTACTCGGTCAGCAAGGCGGGTGTCAACATGCTGGTCAAGCAGATGGCGCGCGAGCTGGCAGCGCATGGCATTCTGGTCAACGCAGTGGCGCCGGGCATCGTGGACGCTGGTTTGGCGGGCCGCCAGCTTCGTGAAGAGCCGCAGTACGCCGCGCGCGTCGCCAAGGTGATCCCGCTGGTCGAGCCGGGCAGCCCGGAAGAGATCGGGTCCGCCGTCGTTTACCTGGCGGGTCCACAGACTGCGTATATGACTGGCAGCATCCTGACGCTAGATGGCGGCTGCTCGCTCTTCCAGTTTGACGCTTAAGGATACACCGTTTCGGCGCCCTGGCTCGCGCGGGTGATGTAGAGCGTCGGCTGAATCCCTGTCGCCGCGATATAGCAGGTCTTGACGCGCTCAACGAAAGCCGGCGCTTCGTCCGCTTGCGCGAGCGCTACGGCGCAGCCGCCAAATCCCGCGCCAGTCAAGCGCGCGCCATAGCAGCTTTCGTCGGATCTGGCGCATTCGACAATGGCATCCAGCGCCGGGCTGGATACTTCAAAGTCGTCGCGCAAGCTGATATGGCTCTCGTTCATCAGTCGGCCCAGCGCAGCGGCATCGCCGGCATTCATCGCATCACGCGCCTTCAGGGTACGGGCATTCTCCGTGATTACGTGACGGGCGCGCTTGCGGCTCACAGCATCCAGCTCATGCGCCCGCCGCTCGAAGGTCTTGCTATCGACATCGCGCAGAGCGGGCTGGCCGAAGTGTCTCGCTGCCGCCTCGCATTGCGTCCGCCGCTCATTGTACTTAGAACCCACTAAGCCGCGCCGCGTTCCGCTATCCAGGATGACGACGGCGGTCCCGCTTGGCAGGGGGGCGGTCTCGGTTTCGAGGCTGCGGCAGTCAATCAAGAGGGCGCGGTCCTCGACGCCTGTCGCTGAGATCATCTGATCCATGATGCCGCAATTGACGCCCAGCCATTCGTTTTCGGCCGCTTGACAAGCCAGCGCCATGGCGGCCGGCGCCCATTCAAATTTGGAAACGCAGTGAAAAGCGCGCGCCGCCGCCAATTCCAAAGCCGCCGACGAGGACAAGCCCGACCCAATTGGCACATCGCCACTGACGACGCCCTCCCAGCCGCGCAGCGCCTTCCCCCGTCGCTGCAAGACCCAGGCGACGCCGATCAGATAATCAATCCAATTAACTTCCGGGGTCCGCCGCAGATCGTCAAGGGCGAACTCGCGCCGGTCATCCATATCGAGCGAGATGGCGACAACCTTATTATCAGCGCGCGGGCGCAAGGCGATCCAGGTGGCGCGGTCGATGGCCATCGGGAAGACGAAACCATCGTTATAATCGGTATGCTCGCCGATGAGGTTGACGCGCCCCGGCGCGCGCACGATATAAGCAGGGGTTTCCTTGAAGGAAGCGAGGAAGCGCTCTCTAACTAAGTTTGCTAATGACATCGCCTATTCCCGTCCCACAGCAGCGTCAAGCTATTGTAGCGTAAAAGATTTGCCACAGAGACGCAGAGGTACAGAATCAAAATAGAATTAGTCGCGCAAGACTCGCAGCGCCAATTTGAAAAAAATCCCATTCCCAACCATAATAGGGTTACAGTCGCAGGTCGTGTCTCACGGCGTGTAGGTCGTACCTCTCGAAAAGTGCCTCGCTGACTGCTTGAACCATAGATAGGGAGACACGAATCATGATCCACTTCACACTAAATGGCAAAAACGTAGCCTACGATGGCGACCCCGAGCGACCCTTGATGAACGTCTTGCGCGAGGACCTGGGCATCATCTCGCCCAAGGATGGCTGCGCGCCCCAAGCCGCCTGTGGCTGCTGTGTTGTCGGCATGGAAGACAAGGCAGCGCTCTCCTGTGTGACCAAGATGAGCAAGGTTGCGGGCAAGTCCGTCACCACCACCGAGGGGCTGGGCGAATATCGACAGAATGTCTTCGCCAACTCCTTCGTCAAAGAGGGCGGTGTCCAATGCGGCTTCTGCATCCCCGGCATCGTCATGCAAGCCAACAATCTCATCAAGCACAATCCCGAGCCCAGCCGCGCTGATATCGAGAAATGCCTGACGCCGCATCTCTGCCGCTGCACTGGCTACAAAAAGATCGTCACCGCAATCGAAAAAGCAGCCGAAGCCATTCGCAAGGAAGAAGAGATCGAGATGCCGGCGGTCGGCGGGGGCGTCGGCACGCGCTTGCCGAAGTATCAGGCGCAGGACCTCGTGCTGGGGCAGCATCGCTATGTCGATGACATCCGCCTAGAAGGCATGAAGATTGGCGCGCTCAAGTTCAGTGATCACCCGCGCGCGCTCATCAAGTCGATGGACCTTAGCGCGGCCCAAGCGCACCCGGGCGTCCGGCGCGTATTCACCGCGGCTGATGTACCGGGCGACCGCTACATCGGCTTAATCAAGCAGGATTGGCCCCTGATGGTCGCCGTTGGCGAAACCACGCGTTATGTCGGCGATGTGCTGGCGATTGTGGTCGCCGAGACTGATGCCATCGCACGAGAAGCCGTCAGCCTGATTGATATTGATTACGAGGTGCTGGAGCCCATCACCGATATGCACGCTGCCATGCTGGAAGACAGCCCGTCGATTCATGATGGCGGCAATGTGCTCTCACAATCGATCACCAACCGCGGCGACTTGCAGCAATCGATGACAGAATCGGTTTATACGGCGCATGGCGTCTACGAGACTCAGATGATCGAGCACGGCTTTATGGAGCCGGAAGCTTGTATCGCTTATCCAAGGTCCACCCCCCCTAAATCCCCCCCGCCGAGTCAAGGGGGGCCTGAAACTTCACGGCACTCGTCTCCTCATCGCGATGGTGGTGGCATAGAAGTATTGTCGCAGGGGCAGGGCGTCTTCGAAGATCGGGTTCAGATTGCTAAGCTGCTTGGCTTGCCGCAAGAGGCTGTGAAGGTGGTGCTGGTTGCCAATGGCGGCGCTTTTGGCGGTAAAGAAGATCTTTCGGTACAAGGGCATGCGGCGCTGGCTGCTTACCTGATGGGCCTACCGGTCAAGGTGCGTTTAACCCGCGACGAGTCGATTCTGATGCACCCGAAACGGCATCCAATTTGGATGGAGTACAGCATCGGCTGCGACGAAGCAGGTATGCTGACCTTCTGCAAGGGGCGCTTCGTCGGCGATACTGGCGCCTACGCTTCGGTCGGCATGAAAGTGCTGGAGCGCTCGGCTGGGCACGCTACCGGCGCCTACAACTTCCCGGTGACGGACATCGTCAGCACAGCGGTTTATACCAACAATCTGCCTTGCGGCGCCATGCGCGGCTTCGGCGTCAACCAGACTGCCTTTGCCCTGGAGAGCTGCATCGACGATCTCTGCGAGCAGGGTGGCTTCGACCGCTGGCAGTTCCGCTATCAGAATGCGCTTGATGATGGCGACATGACCGCCACGGGCCAGGTAATCGAAGCGGGCGCGGGCGCCAAAGCGACGCTGGAAGCAGTGAAAGACGAATTCAAGAATGCCAAGTTCGCTGGCATCGCCTGTGGCATCAAGAATACCGGCATCGGCAACGGCATGCCCGATTCGTCGAAGGTGACGCTGTCGGTTGTTTCCGCGCCGCCCCAAGCAAACGGGGAATGCGCGAAGGTCATCATCGACCACGGCTGGACCGAGATGGGGCAGGGCGTGCATACGATGGCGGTGCAAACGCTTGTGACTGAGACCGGTATCCCGCCCGCCATGATCGAAGCGCGGGTGGAGACCGACTCTGAGATGGTAACCGGCATGACGACCGCCTCGCGCGCGACATCGCTAATTGGCAAAGCCATCATTGATGCCTGCAAGCGCTTCAAAACCGACCTGGACTATCATAAGCTGGAGGAGCTTGTCGGGCGTCGATACGAGGGGGAATTTACCGTCGATTGGACGACAAAACCCGGCGCCATGGTCGAGAAGATTTACACCCACTACTCTTACAGCTACGCCACGCAGCTGGTGGTGCTGGATGAAGACGGGCAGCTGGAGAAGATTGTCGCCGCCCATGACGCGGGCAAGATCTTTAATCCAACGCTCTTCGAGGGGCAGCTGGAAGGCTCGATCCATATGGGCTTGGGTTACGCCATCAGCGAAGACCTGCCGCTGGAGGGCGGGCGCCCCAAGAGCACGATGCTGCGCAAATGCGGCATCCTGCGCGCCAAGGATATGCCGGAAATGGAGGTCATCGGCGTCGAAGTGCCCGACCCGTATGGACCCTATGGCGCCAAGGGCGTGGGGGAGATCGGCTTGGTGCCGACGGCTGGCGCGGTCGCTAACGCGCTATATCAGTTTGATGGCGTCCGCCGTCACAAGCTGCCGATGCGCCTGCCACGGAAGCGCCCCCAGCGCCGCTCACGGGTGAATGGCGGGAATGGCAATAAGTCGTAGATGCCACCAAAGGCTGAGAGAATGCTGGCGCAGATGCGGCAGCGGCAGCGGAACTGGTCTAGACGCGATGTTGTGAGAGTATTGCGATGGGCTGGTTTCATAGAAGAAACTGAACGAGGACGCGGAAGCCACATCATATACTACCACCCAGATTTCCCGCATCTGGACTTGGTACTGCCGTCAAGTGACCCAGTTCGGATAATACATCGTGAAGCGACTGCTTCAAATTGCTGATGAGCTAAACGAGCTGAGGAGCACTTAGAAATGGATCAGGAATTGCTTAAGGCGGCTAAGTCTCTGGCAGCGCGCAACTATCAAGTAATCGTAGAACGAGAAGACCGACCAGAGGGCGAAACGATTTGGGTGGCATATATGCCAGATCTGCCATCCTGCGTAGCGGAAGGAAACTCGGCGCAGGCAGCCAAGAGCGCGCTAGAGATTGTCAGTGAAGATTACATCTATTTTCGGCTCAAGCGCGGAGTTCCCGTGCCAGAGCCGACGCCCCGGGAGCGTACTGGCAACCATGCTTGGGCCAAGCGAGAAAATGCAAAAGCCATCAACTCATAATGAGACCGCTGATGAAGCGGCCGCGCCAGCGTCCATCGCGGCGGGGAAATAGCAAGCGCTAAGCGACTTTCAAGCATACAAAGAAATGGCGGGGCGGCTGGCGGTCGCTGTCTCCGCGACTTTGTGAGTCGCCCGCTCTTGGGTTGCGGGTTGGTGTAAAAAGAGCCTCAGGCGAGAGAATCCTGAGTTTTGTTGACTTTCTCTGATTCATCAGCGGGAAACCCTTTGATACCGGTTCGCCCTTGTTGAAACTGGGCTTTGATTTTCGCGAGCAATTCCTGAATCCTGGTGAGCAAGCGTGGATCAATCTTGTTCAAAAGCAACAGTGCGACAATCACCAGCAAGCCAATGATACTTCCCTGTACGATTCCGCTACTCGTCGACAGCCAAAATGCGACAATAGCTCCAAGCAGCGTTGCCACCCGCATCTTTAGCGTGCCGAAGAAGCCGACGCCAACATATAGGACGAGGACCGGAATCATAATGTGCAGGTTGCCGATAAAGTCCAGCACCGCTGTCACGATGTAACTAACGATTCCCAACCCTCCACCAATCACCCTGCCCGCGTCTTCCACTGTGCCTTGGATACTGTCTTGCAGTCTACTCAGACGCATCGAAAGGTCGTCTCGCCAGCTGATAAATGCCCGTTGGATTCTGGCGGGGATAGTTTGCTGAGCGGCGATTTCAGCTTGAACGTGCTGGTAACGAGCATAGCCCGCGACGGAGACCGCGACTACAATGATGACAAAGAGCGACAGCGAGACATAGGGATGAGGCCTTATTGTATCCTCGAGAGATTTAATCTTCCGCCTTAAGAATTCATACGCGCGCATACCTGGTCTCATAACAGGAAAAGTCCTCAACTTTCGTTCTCTAACTTCCATGCCTTGTCTGCACATTTCAGCATCTGCCTGCTGCTATTGTAGCAAGCGCGAATACGAAGACAAAAACGCAAGCCATCAGCCGCACAATCCCGCGCGCAGCTTCGCCTTTTGAATCTTGCCTAGGGCATTTGCCGGGAACTCGTCAACGAAGACGACCCGCCGCGGCGCCTTGTAGGGGGCCAGCTGCCCGCGGCAAAAGGCGCAGATCTCCGCTTCACCCACTTCCATGTCATCACGAAGGATTATTGCCGCCACGACTTGTTCGCCCCATTCAGCATCCGGGCAGCCGATAACCGCGCAAGCAGCCACTGCCGGATGCGCCAGCAGCGCCAGCTCAACTTCGGGTGGATAGACGTTGAGGCCCCCCGTGATGATCAAATCCTTGGCACGCCCTTTGAGCGTGTAGTAGCCGTCAGGCTCGCGCAAGCCCATATCGCCGGTGCGCAGCCAGCCGTCCGCGGTGAAGGCATCCGCTGTCTTCTCTGGCTGCTGCCAATAGCCTTTAAACACATGGGCGCCCTTGATCTGCACTTCGCCAACTTCGCCAGCAGGCAGGGGCGAATCGCTCGCTGGATCGGCAATCCGTGCCGAAACGCCCGGCAGGGGGCGGCCAACCGAGCCGACGCGCCGCTCGCCATTTAAGGGGTTCGACAGGTTCATGCCAGTCTCAGTCATGCCATAGCGCTCGAGCAGCGTGACCTTGAAAGTCTCTTGATAGCCAAAGAAGAGGTCATCGGGCAAGCGATCGGAGCCGGATGTCATCAAGCGCAGGTGACTGAGGTCGTAACGGCGCCCGCCCGCCAGTTGATGCAAACGGCGATGCATCGTCGGCACGCCCATAAAGACGGAGAATCGCCCTGAACAGAGCAGCTCAAGCGCTGCCGCCGCGTCAAATGTCGGCAGCGCGAAAGCGGTCGCGCCGGCATGCAGGGCGCCATGCAGCGCTACGACCAGCCCATGCACATGGAATATCGGCAAGGCATGCAGCAGCACATCATCTTGGCGCCAGCCCCAAGCCACGTGCAGTGCGGCGATGTTGGCGGTCAAATTGCCGTGGGTGATCAAAGCGCCTTTAGGACGGCTGGTTGTGCCGCTGGTGTAGAGCATCATCGCCGTCTGATTGGGGTCAGTAGGCAAGGGTGATTGCCGCTCCACCGAGCAATGGGCAACTCGTGATTCCCAATCGCCGGCGGGGTCGATGAAAACGCACTGATTCAGCGCGGGCAGTTCGGTCCCGATCGCCTCAATCTCGGGCTGCAGCTGCCGGCCGGCAAATAGGAGCCGCGCCCCCGAATCGGCCAGGAAATAACGCAGCTCGGTCCTGGGGTAGGCGGGGTTCAGCGGCAAGAATATCGCGCCAATCTGCGCCGCAGCCAGATGCAGGTAGATGAAGGGCATGCACTTGGGCAATTGAGCGGCGACGCGATCACCCCTTGCAATGCCCAAGGACCTCAGATAATTGCCCGTGCGGTCGACAGTTTCAGCCAGCGCGCCATAAGTAACCGTCGGACCGCCGATGAATTGGACGGCGACCTTTTCAGGCTGGTTGCGGCTGTGTTGCGCCAAAGTATCTAGGAACATCAAATGCTTTCTCCATGCAAGCGTCAATTGACAGTAGCTGATTCAGCGGGCGGCCAGGACAATTACCGAGCGGGGACCAGCGATGACGGCATTCTGGTCGTCCAGACTTACTTCATGCCCGGGCGGGTGGCTGTCTTGCGGCGGCGCCATGCTGGTGTTGGCCGCCACATGCCAGCGCAAGGACTGGGGCAACTTTGGCAAGCCAAAGCTGGCCGCCTCCCAGTGGGCATTCATAAGCAGGTAGAGAATATCGGCCGAGGCATCTTCATTAGCCGCTCCCGCGCCACAGAACATAACCGCCAACTGGCGGCTTTCATGGGACCAATCGGGCGACCATGGCTCGCGACCATGGAATGATATGTTCCCGCAAGACTGATCGCTAATGAACGCGTCGGCCGGCTGATGATTCAGGAAAGCGCGCCGCCGCAGTACGGGGTGCGCCTGACGGAGCAGAATGAGGTGGCGCACAAAATCGAATAGCGCTTTATTCGCCCGCGCCTGGCGCCAATCCAAATAATTGAGCGGGTCGTCATGGCAATAGCTATTGTTGTTGCCGCCTTTGCTGTGGCCGATTTCATCACCCATGTGCAGCATCGGCACGCCCTGGCTAAGCAGCAAAATGCAGAGGAAATTCTTCATCTGTCGTTCGCGCAGGTTGTTGATTGCTGGATCGTCGCTGGCGCCTTCCCAGCCGCAATTCCAGCTGAGATTGTCGTCCAAACCATCGCGGTTGTCTTCGCCATTGGCAAGATTGTGTTTGTGGTTGTAAGTCACCAGGTCGCGCAGGGTGAAGCCGTCATGCGCGGTGATGAAATTCACTGAAGCGTGGGGTCCCCGTTCGCCGTAAATATCGGGCGAGCCTTGTATCCGAGCGGCCATAACGCCGACCATACCGGCGTCGCCCTTCACGAAGCGGCGCACATCATCGCGAAAACGCCCGTTCCATTCCGCCCAGCGCCCATAAGCCGGGAAGCTGCCGACCTGATACAAACCGCCGGCGTCCCAGGCTTCGGCGATTAACTTGGTATTCGCCAGCAGCGGATCATATGCCAATACTTCTAAGAGCGGCGGGTTGGGGTCGGGTTTGCCTTCGGGGTCGCGCCCCATGCTTGAAGCCAGATCGAAGCGAAAGCCGTCTACATGATACTCGCTGACCCAGTAGCGCAGGCAATCGAGCAAGACCACGCGCACGACAGGATGGTTGCAATTAAATGTGTTGCCGACGCCGCTAAAATTGTGATAGCTGCCATCGGGCTTCAACAGATAATAGATGCTATTGTCGATGCCGCGGTAAGAAATGGTGGGTCCATTCTCGTTGCCTTCGGCGGTATGGTTGAATACGACATCCAGCCAAACCTCAATGCCGTTGCTATGGCAAGCTTTGACAAGCGACTTAAGCTCATCAATCGGTTCTCCAGCGGCGGCATAGCCCGCTTTCGGCGCGAAGAATCCGATTGGGTTGTAGCCCCAGAAGTTCACAAGCTGTTCCTCGGTCTCGGGATTCTTGCGGTCGTTATCGAGCTCGTCAAACTCGAAGACGGGCATGAGTTCAATGCAATTGACGCCAAGCGCTTTCAGATAGGGGATCTTCTCGATGATCGCGGCGAAGGCGCCGGGCGCATGGACGCCGGAAGAGCCATGCGCAGTGAAGCCACGCGTATGCATCTCGTAGATGATGAGGTCTTCCAGCGGGATATTAAGCTGCTGGTCGCCTTCCCAATCAAAGTCATCCACGTGGGGGCGGGCGCGGTAGGGGTAAATGCCGGCGCGCGTTCCCGATTCGCCCCATTTGTCCAGCCCACCGATCGACCGAGCGTATGGATCCAGCAGAATGCGCTGTGCGTCGAATCGATGTCCGCTGGCTGGGTCGAAGGGACCATCCAGGCGAAAGCCGTATTCAATCTCGGCTGGGTCCAAGTCGAGGACAGTCATCGCATACACATCGCCGGTGCGGAAAGATTCGAGGAAGGGGATCTCGACCATTGGCAGCTCGGCGCCCCGTTCAAAGAGAACCAGGCTGCATGAGCTAGCGAAGCAGGAAAATATCGAGAAGTTAATGCCTTCGGGGCTGACCGTCGCGCCGAATGGACGGGGCCTGCCCGCCCGAAACCTGAAATTGCCAAGCTCATAATTCGGAAGCGAACGCATAATGCCATTGTAACAGACTTCAAGACCCGATTATTATAGCGAACAGGCGCGGGCATCGTGAAATCAGCCCAGCCGACGCGGGGGAACAACTGGCTCGCAGCGACAGATTTGTGAAGCTATCGGATTTCGGCTGCGAGCCGACGAGAAGTTGAAGTAACGAGCAAAACTTGGCATACTATTAAGCGCTGTATAGAGGCACGGGCTTTCTGAAAACCGCGATGAAGAATCTTAGCTGTCTCATGAAGGTATCTTGGCTTTGAACAAGGCAACCGGTTTCTCACAGTCCGCTTTGGCGGGTCGTCTCAATCGGCTGATTGACTTCGCGCCGGTCCTCATCGCCTTGTTATTGGCGCTCCTGGTGGCATCTGTATTGCTACTGGCGCTTAATGCGAACCCACTCGAAGCTTATGACTTTATGCTGCAGGGCGCGGCCGGCTCCGAGAATGCGCTAGCCGAGACGCTAGTCAAGGCGACGCCGATACTGTTTGTTGGCATCGGCATCACAATCGCTTTCCGCGGCGGCATGATCAACATCGGCGGGGAAGGGCAGATGATTGCGGGCGCCCTGGCTGGCGTGACAATTGCCCTGGTCATGGGCGATATGCGCGTTCCGCCTGAGCTTGCCAAAGAGAAAGGCGCCTTTGATATCATCATCGTCACTTGTTCGCTGGTGGGCGGCTTTCTGATGGGCGCGCTCTATGGCGGCTTGGCTGGTTTCCTCAAAGCCTACTTTGATGTCAATGAAATCTTGAGCACAATTATGCTCAATCAGATCGCCGTGCAGATGATGAATTTCCTGCTCAATGGCATCTTGCTGGATCCGGCGGAGGCGGGCTTCAACAATATCCCCAAGACGGCGAGATTGGTCACCGCGGCGCAGCTGCCCCGTTTGTCTTTGCCGATTGGCGATCCACATTTATTCGCTCGCACGCGCTTGCACTGGGGCTTGATCATCGCCATCGTATTGGCGGCTGTCATCTATATCTTTCTTTGGCGCACATCATGGGGCTATCGCATTCGGGCGGTCGGCGAGAATGAGCGCGCTTCAAGTTACGCTGGCATCAATGTCAAACGGCAGATGATGTTTTCGATGTTTCTGGCGGGTGGCTTTGCTGGTTTGGCTGGGGTGGTGCAGGTCTTGGGCTTGCAATATCGCTTGCAGACGGATGGCTCACCGGCGGGCTTCACTGGGTCGGCCGGCTTCAATGGCATCGTGGCCGCGCTCTTCGGCGGGCTTAACCCGCTTGGCGCTATTCCGGCGGCTGCTTTCTTCGGCGGGCTGCTGGTCGGCGCGCAAAAGATGCAGCGCGAGCTTGGCGTGCCGGCTTCCTTGATTACAGCTGTCAATGGCTTGATTGTCATCTTCGTCGTCAGCAGCGAAATCTTCATCCAACAGCGCAGCAAGCGGCGAGTGAGCGTGGCGGAAAATGAAAGCCCCGGCGATGCAGGCGGGGGCAGTTCTGGTCCTGATAAAGAAGCGGATGGGGAGGAGGCTAGCTGATGGGCTTGGATGACATCTTCACCGCCAGCGTCTTCGCCTCCGCCATACGCCTGGCTACCCCGTATATCTTCTCCGCGCTCGGCGAGACCTTCGCCCAACGCAGTGGCGTGCTCAATCTGGGCGTCGATGGCATGATGCTGATGGGTGCTTTTACCGGCTTCTACGCGGTGCATATCGCGCAGCAGAACGGGGCAATGAGCGAGCCGCTTAGTTTGTTGCTCGGCGTCGCAGTCGCGCTGCTCGTGGGCGGCTTGATGGGCTTGGCGATGGCATTCGTCAGCGTGACGCTCAAGGCAAAACAGGGGATCAGCGGCATCGGCGTCTATCTCTTTGGGCTGGGTTTGAGCGAGTTGCTTTTCCAGCAATGGGTGGGAACGCCCAAAGCGGTCAGTGGCTTCCCGCGGCTCAACTTCCCAATTCTGACTGATCTGCCGATTGTGGGCGAGATTTTTTTTCATCACAATCTGCTTGTCTATGTGGCTTTTGCCTTGGTGCCAATCTCAGCCTTTGTGCTCAACAAGACGACCTTCGGCTTGATGATCCGCGCGGTGGGGCAGAATCCAGAAGCGGCTGACGCGATGGGCGTCAACGTGGCGCGCGTCCGTTATGCCACCACCACCATTGGCGGCATGATGGCGGGCCTCGCGGGCGCCTCGCTTTCGATCGCGCTGATTAATCTTTTTCAGCAGAATCTGACAGCCGGGCAGGGCTTCATCGCGGTCGCACTGGTGTACTTCGGCGGCTGGCGTCCCTATGCGGTGGCGGCCGGTGCTATGCTTTTCAGCTTTGTTAACGCGCTGCAGCTGCAAATCAAAGTCATTGGCGCCGACATTCCCTCCGAATTTGCTGTCATGGCGCCATATGTCATCACGATCATCGCTTTGGTTTTCGCCACCAAGCGCCATGAGCAGCCAACAGCGCTGACAAAACCTTACGAGCGCGGGGAATAAGTTGGCGGCGCGCAAGTTTTCTAATGCCGATGCAAAATAGTTTCTAGGAAAAGGAGCGATCATGAGAAAGATTTTAGCAATAGGTATGTGGCTTGTCTTTGTGCTTGCGGCTATGGTTTCGCAGTCGCAAGATGATATGTTTCGCGTTGCGGCTGTGATGCCGAGCGCTACCAATGACCTCGCCTTCAGCCAGAGCATGTATGACGCGCTAATGGCGATTCAAGCGGAACTTGGCGAAGATTCATTTGAATTTACGGTGCAAGACAGCACCTACATTGTCGATGACGCCGCAGTGGCTTTGCGAGATTGGGCCGCCTCCGGCGATTATCAACTGGTGATCGCGCATGGCTCTCAATATGGACCGATTGTGGAGGAATTAGCAGCTGAATTCACCGACGTGTCCTTCGCTTGGGGAACGCGGCAAGACACCTTCGGCATGGACAATGTGTACAGCTATGCCGCTGCCTCCGACGAAGGCGGGTACTTCAATGGTGTTTTGGCGGCGCACCTCACCGAGAGCGGTGTTGTCGGCTTGGTGGGACCGATCGAAGTTGGCGACGGCAAGTTGTATGCCGACGGCTTCGCCAATGGAGTGGCTTCCGTCGATGAAAATATCGATGTGAACGTCGTATTCATCGGCTCCTTCAGTGATGTGCCGCTGGCGACCGAGGCAGCCGAAACCCATATTGCGAACGGCGCCGACATTTTGACCGGCACGGCGCAGATGGTAGTCGGTCCAATCGCGGTCGCAGTGGCGAATGATGTATTATGGTTCGGCTCCGATGCTAGCCAGGACGAATTGTCTGAAGATATCGGCGTTGCCTTCCAGATTTACAAGTGGGAAGTGCTCTTGCTGGACATGATCAGCCACATCAAGGACGGCATATTGGGCGGCGAATACTACACGCTGACGCTAGAAAACGAAGGTCTCGTAATGGAATATGACAAGGACTTCGAAGCCAGCGATGAATTGATGGCGATTGCGGATGAAACCATTGCCGGCATCGTTGCCGGTGATATCGTGCCAATCCCTGAGATGGTGGATGATGATGTGTCTGATGAAGAGAATGGGGAAGACAGCGAGGACTAAGCTCAAGCTGACCGCAGCGCGACAGCCTAATGTTTATTCTCGGGCAGAAGCAGCCCGGTTTAAAGCCAATTAACTAATCGAGGAGAGAGTAACCATGAAGAAAGTAGCACTGCTTAGCCTGATTATCGCCCTGTTCATCGGGGTGATGCCGAGTATGGCGCAGGACCTGTTTCGTGTTGCCGCGGTAGCGCCCAGCGCGACCAACGATCTCGCCTTCAGCCAGAGCATGTATGATGGCTTGATGGCGATTCAAAGCGCAATGGGTGAAGAGGCCTTCCAATTCGATTTCCAAGATGGCACCTTCATCGTCGATGACGCAGCCGTCGCCTTGCGCGAATGGGCCGCCTCAGGCGATTATCATCTTGTGATTGCCCACGGCTCGCAATTTGGCTCGGTCGTTGAAGAGCTTGCCCAAGAATTCCCCGAAGTATCCTTCGCTTGGGGCACCGACGAAAACACCTTCGGCTTGGACAATGTCTTTGCCTACACCGCTGATTCTTACCAAGGCGGCTTTGTCAATGGCGTTGTGGCAGGCGGAATGACCGAAACCGGCGTCATCGGCGTTGTCGGTCCGATTGAAGTAGGCGATGCCAAGCTCTACGTTGACGGTTTCGTGGCCGGCGCCGCCGCGTCCAACCCAGCAGCCACGGTCAATGTTGTTTACATTCAATCTTTCAGCGATGTCCCGCTGGCGACCGAAGCGGCTGAAACTCATATCGCCAATGGCGCTGATATCCTGACTGGTACCGCGCAGATGGTGGTTGGTCCCATCGCTGTCGGCATTGAAAATGGCGCGCACTGGTTCGGCACTCAAGCCAGCCAAGCTGAACTCGCCGGTGATTCTGCCGTCGCCTTCCAAGTCTACAAGTGGGAGGTCATTCTAGCTGACATCATCGACCATATTCAGATGGGCGTATTGGGCGGCGAATCTTATATGTTGACGCTCGCCAACGGCGGCTTGGTGATGGAGTTTGCTGGCTAGGATCGCCCTCGCCGTCGATTCGAGCACCTATGAATCTGCAGGGGCGGTACGCTGTGCCGCCCACAGCATCCCTAACACTGCGATCGGAGTAAAAGAGTTGACGCCGAAGCAGCTGCCAACCGGCCACGAGCGCATTAACCAGCTCGAGATGATCGGGATTGTCAAACGCTTTCCCGGTGTGCTCGCGGCCGATCATATCGACTTTGACGTTCAAGCGGGCGAAATTCACGCGCTATTAGGCGAGAACGGCGCGGGCAAATCGACGTTGATGAAGATGCTGTATGGCCTCTACCACCCCGATGAGGGGCAGATTCGTATCAACGGCGAAGCCAGCGCCATACGCAACCCGCAGGACGCGATTCAGCATGGCATTGGCATGATCCATCAGCACTTCATGCTGGTGCCGTCGCTTACGGTTGCCGAGAATATCGCGCTGGGCATGAAGTCTTCGCGCGGCGCTCGCCTCGATTTGGATCTGGTCAGCAGCCGTGTGTTGGAGCTCTCGGAGATATACAATCTTAAAGTCGATCCGTCTTTGCCGATTTGGCAATTGGCTGTCGGCGAGCAGCAGCGGGTCGAAATTCTGCGCGCGCTCTACAAGGGGGCGGCGCTGCTGATTCTCGATGAGCCAACCGCCGTGCTCACACCGCAAGAGGTGGACGGTTTATTCCGCATCCTCAATCAATTGGCTGATGACGGGCATGGTTTGGTTTTCATCTCGCATAAGCTGCACGAAGTGTTGGAAATCAGCCACCGCGTCACCGTCCTGCGCGATGGCCGCCGGGTCAATTCCATCCCAACAAGCGACGCGACGCGGCCCAAACTCGCCGAGATGATGGTCGGGCGGCCGGTCCTGCTTGAGTACAAAAAGAATCCGCCAAAGCCAAGCGAGGAGCGCTTGATTCTCAAGGGTGTCAGCGCGCTCAGCAACCGCGGCACGGTCGGCTTGGATAATGTCTCGCTGCGTTTGCGTGGCGGCGAGATCGTCGGCATCGCCGGCGTCTCCGGCAATGGCCAGCAAGAACTGGCGCAGTGCATCTCGGGCTTGCGTCCCCTCACCGCGGGCGCAGTGACAGTAGATGGCGCCGATGTCAGCAATGCGCACCCGTCCCTGCTGAACGCCATCGGCTTGTCACATATCCCCGAAGAGCGCATGCTTGACGGCGTAATTAAAGCCTTCAGCGTCGCCGAGAATTACGTCTTGCAAGATCACGGGCATCCGAAGTTCACGCGCGGCAAGATCTTCATGCTCTTCCAGAAGATCCGCGAATTCTGTCGCCGCGCCATCGAGGCTTACGAAATCAAAACCCCAAGCACAGAAACACAGGTCAAGAGCTTATCCGGCGGGAACATCCAAAAGCTGGTGCTGGCTCGTGAGCTGTCTCGTGACCCCGGTGTGCTGATCGCGGCGCAGCCAACCCGCGGCGTCGATATCGGCGCGACCGAGTATATCCACCAGCGCCTCTTGCAAGAGCGCGACAAAGGCACCGCCATCCTGCTCATCAGCGAAGACCTTGATGAAATCCGCGCCCTTTCCGACCGCATCGCCGTCATGTACGAGGGGCGCATCGTGGGCGAGGTCGAGAATGTCGATGTCGATATCGAGCAGCTGGGCTTGCTGATGACTGGTGGGTAGGCGGAAACCTAACCCGTCTTTCTCCATTTCGCCTCGTCATCTTTGTTCCAACCCTGTGGCAATGCGGGCTGGCATGAGTCGTGTATGACTGTCGCCTTCAGCGCTTCGTCGTACACGATTTTTACATTGCTACCGGTCAATTCTCTTATCAGATTCCCCACGACATACGTTGCTTGGTCTCCCGCTCGCGTGAGAATGTCATCTTCATGTAGCGCTTCGTTTAGGAATTGCTCGATAAACAGCCTCCGCGCGATGGTTTCCATATCCATCCACTCGTTGGCGAAACACGTTGGTGTCCCGCCACCCTCCGTAGTGTACTGGTCAATATAGTCAATTCGGCAACTCGATATCTCTGGCGCGGGTGCGATTATCGAATACGAATTGTCAGTAAAGTCATACGTAATACTTTCTTCATTGATCGACTCAAGATCAATCCCCGCTTCAATGACGCCTACAGCGGCATGCTTGGCGTAATACTCGCAGGCTGCGCTGGCGCCATAGCGCACCTCAAGTCCTACTTGAGCCATCTCCATTTTGACGGTTATCAACTGTGCGCCATTCTGGATTCCTTTTAGAATCCTTTCCGGCGGAATCGGTGTGTCAGTGGGTGTACTGGTTGGAGTAAGTGTACTGGTCGGGGTGTTGGTTGCGGTTGCTGTCAGTGTTGGTGTGTTGGTTGCGGTGGGGGATGGGGTACTGGTCGGCGTATCAGTGGGAGTCGCAGTTGGCGCAGGACCCAAAGGTCCTCCAATATTGAATAGGTTCGTTCCAGCCAAGATACCTACCAAGAGACTTAAAACCAATAATACAGCGACAGTTTTCTTATCCATGTTAGTCCCCGATGTACGACTTAGTTCAGTTCTTTTGTTTCCATTTGTCATCTTCTTTGATCCATCCTTCGGGTATCTCTGGCGTACAAGATTGTGGCAGCTCCGCGGGTTTATCCGCCTCAGAAGGCTTGATGAGCACTTGGCTACCGGTCAAAGCATTTACGAATGCGCTCATTTGAACCGTTGCTTCAAGTTGAGCCTGTTCCAAGATTCCGCCATCGACCATATCATTTGCAAAATTAGACATTGAATCATGTTCAGCAATTCGCCGGGCAATATCCCAGTCTACGTCGCAAAGCGTATTTGATCTGTCGTACTGGCGAATATACTCCATTCTACAACTGGTAATAATGGGCGGAGGAAGCATCAAGGTATATTGATCATTCGCTTCATCATAGCTGATATCGGTTTCGTCTATGGTGCTAAAATCAATCCCGGCTTCAACAACCCCTTGCGATACATGGCTAGCGGCACGACCGCAAAGATTGAAAATGCCTTCATTTATCGAGACCAATACGTCGGCACGGGCAACTTCCGCCCTCGTAGTGACAAGTTGTCCTAGTGGTTGCAGGCTGGTAACAATAGTGCGGCTAGAGGATACAGTTGCGCTTTTCGGGGCAAGGTCAAACAGTTGCCCAATAGTAGGGATATTTGCGCTGACAAATAGCCCAAGCATTAGACACACAAGCACCAGCAGAATAATGAACAAGTTTTTTGCTACACCTGAAAAAAGCCGTGCCACAATATTTGTCCTTTCTGACTATTTGCCTCAATTCCTCCATGAAACTTAGAATAGACTTTACATGAATACTTTGGTGTTTGCGACAACATCACCCCGCTCGCACCCACTCGCCTGTCTCCGCGTCAATCCCCCAGCCATCGGGGATAACGGGCAGGCAGGTATCGCCCAATTCCAGCTCGCCCGCCTCTTTAAAATCGATATGCACCGGGGCGCCCGTCAAGGCATTGAGGAAGGTGCCCAAGCGCTGTCTGATTTCTTCTTTCGCTTCTTCAAGGATGTCGCCCTCCAGCGCATCCTCCCGAAATTGCATGATGGCCTCATATTCCGCCAGTTGCCGCACCGCGTCCCAATCTTTCTGGAAGACTGAAATTGAATACTCTTCTTGGTCGATATACTCGACATTGCAGCTGGTGATCATTGGCGGCGGCAAGGTTAGATGAATGCTGCCATCGGTCCCGTCGTAGCGCACGTCGTCGCGGCTGAATTGCGTGATATCCACCCCGGCTTCGATGCTGCCGAAGGCTTCGTGATTGGCGCTGTGGAAACCCGAATTGAGGATGCCTTCGTTGATGGTCACCTGGAGGTCGGGTTTGGCGAATTCGCTGCGCACCGTTACCAGCTGCCCCAGCCCTTGCAAGCTGTTGACGATTGTGCGGCTGGAGACAAAATTGACGCTGGCGGGCGGGTCAAAGAAATCGACGATGGGCGCGATGAGACCCGTTAATGCCAAGCCCCCCGTGAGCGTCAGGATGGCAAAGCCGATAAATGGCGAAAGGAAGAGCAAAGCAATCAGCGCCAGGCAGCCGCAATTCGTTCCGCCGCCGCGGCTGGATTGCTGGATAAGGACGGGCGGCGCTGTTGCCGGGCGGGCAGATTCCGCGATGGCAACCGGCTTCCTTGCTTCTGTAGGCGAGGCGGGGTCGGCTGGTGGCATGATGATAGCATCGCTGTCGGATGCCACGATTGGGCTGTCTGCTTCGACTTGTTTGCGGGCATGACGCGTGAAGGCGACCAGTGCCGCCAGGACCATGCCGCCATCATCCACCACCCCTAGCGGCAGCAGAAAATCCGGTATCAGGTCGATGGGCAATACGATATAGATGCCGATAAGCCCGAAGAACAGCAGCTTTGATACAAGCGATACTCGTCCGTCGGTCATCAAAGTGATGAAATCGCTAAGTGCTTGCATGACGCTATTCCTTTGTCTGCGCGGGGGAGGGACCCGCCCGGCCACGATATGCTCACACTGTATTTTACCAGCCCTGTAACTTATCGTAGTAGCGAGCAGAGCAATATCCCGCGCGATGTTAGCATCCAGACGGCGGCAAGCGATGCGATCAACCGTGATGACCCAATTGTACCCGGCGGCGGAAAAACGCTCTTGGCAGCGCCTCTACCGCGCCATGTCATTATCGGTCGTGGAGGCATTCTGCTTTAGCAACCCGCTTATCAACGGGGCTTTGCACATCGTCTGCGCGCCATTCGCGCTCGAGCTCAGCCGGCTCGGCATCAAGATGGAGCGCATGATCGCGCGCGATGGTCACTTAAAAGGCGCGAGCGAGTGGCTGGTCGATATCGGGTCCAAGGGCATCCGCATCCATGGCGCCGAGAATGTTCCGCTTTCAGGACCGGTGCTCTTCGTCGGCAATCACGCCGGCTTGGGGGATGCCCATGCGCTTCTATCGGCGTCACCGCGGCGGGATACGCATATTCTGGTGAACGATTTTGGCATCTTGCCTGGCTTGCGGGCGATGCGGCGCCATGTCATCGTTGTCGATCGCAGCCAACCGGTGGCAACATATAGAGCGGCGCTGCGCCATCTCTTAGCGGGGCGCTCGCTGCTACTGTATCCGCGCGGGGAAATCGAAGCCGATCCCGCGCTTGACTTGGAATCGGCGCTGGATTCCTTGTCGCAATGGTCGCGCAGTATGACGCTCTTGGCGCGCCAGGCGCCGGGTTTGACCCTTGTGCCTTTTGCGGTCGGCGGTGTGCTCTCGCATGCGGCGCTGCGCAATGCCATCGTCCGGCGATACAAAGATAGAGACAAGCGGCATTTCCTGGCGGCGACCTTCCAAATGATGTTCCCCATTTACCGCGACCCGCTGATCAGCCTTTGTTTTGGCGACGCGCTCTGCGGCGAAAGGGCTGAGCGAGATCAAGTCTTGGCGCAGATGGCGACCCTCTTGCGGCGCGTCCATGCTGAGCAGCAAAGTCTCTTGCTTGAAGCCAATTAGCGCACAAACCAGCACCGATTTTAGCCTGTCCATATATGCGTATCGCGGCATAATAGCGAGACAAACTATCCCTTGCAAACCGTGGACCGCAATGAGTCAATGGTCGAACAATAACCCGTCTCAGAACAATCGGGAAATCTGGCTGAGCTATTGGCACCTGCTGATTTCGCTGGTCAGCCGCGATGTGCGCGCGCGTTATCGGCGCACTGTTTTGGGTCCGCTTTGGGCGATTATCCCGGCAATTCTCTCCACTTTGGTTCTAAGTTTCCTTAGCGGTTTGGTTGGCGCTAGCAGCGAAGGCATGCCGCGGCTGGCTTTTGTCATGGCGGCCACCATTCCCTGGACATTCTTTCAGAGCTCCGTCGTTCGCATTCCCCACGGTGTGCTGGCAAACGGCACGATCCTGCGCAAGATGCCAGTGCCGCGGCAGATTTTCCCGCTGGTCGTTATCTTCACGACCGCCTTCGATTTTCTAATGTCCGCCATTGTGCTCATCGTGGTGCTTCAGCTCTATGGCATCCCGATTACCGCTGCCTGGCTGTGGCTGCCGCTGCTCATCTTGATGACCAGCGCAATGGCTTGGACGATTGGGATTGGGATATCCGCCTTTACCATCTACCGCCGTGATGTATTGCATGGCATCCAATACATCATGCAGGTTTGGCTCTTCCTGACGCCGGTTATGTATTCATCGCAAGAGCTGTTGGACCAGTGGCCCCTTCTGTATACGCTTAATCCGGCCGTCTCAATCATTGATGGCTTCCGCAAAGTGCTGGTATTTGGGCAAGCGCCGAATGTGGGCGGCTTGCTAGGCAGCGTTGTTTTTATCGGTCTCGCGCTGGCAATTGCCTTCCCGCTTTATCGTTTCATGTCTCGTTACTTTGTCGATGTCCTTTAGACGAGATCGCAAGGACGGCAGTGGGCAATCGATGGCTGAAACACAGCGCCGTGTATACGGGCAACCATACGAGTTGCCTCTGCCTATCGCCTAAATTAGGAGGACTATAGATCGCCTATGAGTGGTGATTGGGCCATTCAGACAAACGAAGTATGGAAACGCTATGGCTTGCCTGTGCGCCCTTGGCTGCAGCGTCAGCTCGATCGGCTGCGCGGCGAGCCCTGTGACGACCGCGCCGCTTATGGTCCCTGGGCATTGCGCGATGTCTCCTTCAAGGTCAAACACGGCGAGTCCCTAGGCATAGTCGGCAAGAACGGCGCCGGCAAAAGCACCCTGCTGAAACTGATCGCCGGCGTCAGCCCGGCTACATACGGGTCGGTGCAGGTTAGCGGGCGGCTCTTTCCTATGATTGAGCTGGCGGCGGGTATGCACAGAGACTTGACTGGGCGCGAGAATATCAAGCTGCTTGGCGCCATTATGGGTTTCACCGCGGCGCAGATGGAGCTCAAGATACCGGAAATAGAAGATTTCGCCGAATTGGGTGATTGGTTGGAAAAGCCAGTCTGGCAGTATTCCAGCGGGATGCAGACGCGCCTCGGCTTCAGCGTTGCCGTCAACGTCGATGCCGATATTCTTTTGATCGATGAAGTGCTGTCGGTCGGCGATGTCAATTTTCAGAAGAAGTGCCTCAATCGCATGGATGAGTTATCCAACAGTGGCGTCACCCTCGTCTTTGTCACCCATAATCCTTATTCGATCGAGCGGATCTGTGAGCGCGCGATCTATTTGGAAGGCGGCCGCATAAACGCATCAGGCTCGCCAGGCGATATCCTGACCGCCTACTTCAAAGGCGTGATGGACCGCTCGACAGTGATTGGGGCTAATGACCGAATTGCGGCTGACCTGCGCGAAGGCACCGGTGCTTTTCGCATCCTGGACATCAGCATGGTTGACGTGCTTAGCGGCCGCGAGATCACTGCCTTTTCCACCGGCGACTCCGTATCGTTTCGTATCACGCTCGAGGTCAGAGAGCCGACATCGAGCTATCGCTTTTCGCTGCGCATCGTTGACCCGGCAAGCACCGTCGTCAGTTTTGTCGATGTTCCAATATCGACGCGCCGGTCACTGGCTTTGGAGCGCGACAGCGTTCTGGAGTGCCGCATAGACAACATCAACGTGCTGCCGGGCCAGTATTGGATCGACTTGGTCGCCAGGGAGATCGCCGGTCCAGTGATCGACTCGGTATCCTACGCCTACACCTTCAACGTGCATGGCAACAGCGAAGTGATCGAACAGATGGAAAACCGCGGGATCATTTACCTCCCCGCCAGTTGGAAACTGGTCGAGCAGGGCGAATTAGAAAGAGCGGGCGATGCTTGATTGCGGCTGCGCTGCAGCGCGCTGGCGATCGGAAAATCCCTTGCCGGCGATGCTCATCGAACGATGTCCAAGTCAGGAGCATCCAGCATAGTCTCCAGTTCTTCGCGGTTGATGTAGACCGCGTCCCCATAGTGGGTCAAGTTGAGGGCGGCCGTCAGCGCGCCATAGCGCAGCCCCTTGAACAGGTCGCCAGCCAGCCAGCCATGCAAGACGCCAGCAACCATGGCGTCGCCGGCGCCAATGCGGTCCAGGACTTGGATATTTCTGGCGCCCTCGAGCTGGAACTGCTCGCGGTCCCAGGCGATGATGCCCTCACTTGAAAGTGAGCTGACAATAGCGCTGGCCGAGCTGAGCTCCCCAAGTTTCATCACAATATCTTTTGGGCTGCCATCAAAGCCGTACATGCGCACTGCGTCAGCGCGGGCAAAGAAGAGAATATCAACTGATTCGAGAAAAGGCGCGATTGCCTCAGCCGCCGCCTCGGTTGTCCAGATACGGCTGCGGTAATTCATATCAAAGCTGATCGGAATTTGCTCGGCTTTCGCCCGCTCGACAGCTTCGGTCAAGATAGCGCAAATCGACGGCGACAAAGGCACACTCAAGCCCGAGATATGCAGCAGCCGGGTATCGAGCAGATAATCCCAGTCGATGTCAGCGCGGGTCATATTGACGAAGCTGGTATCCTGGCGGTCGTAGTAAACTTGTGTGCCCTTGGGCGGCAGCCCAAATTCCACATAATAGATGGCCAGGCGCCCTTGGTCGGCCCAGACAACAGCCGAAAGATCGAGACCCGACTGGGCATATTCTAGGGCGACCCGCCGCCCCAAAGGGGAATCGGGCAGGGCGGTTACCCAGCCGCAGCGCCAACCCAGCCGCGAAAGCAAGCTAGCCACGTTTGCTTCGGTGCCAGTGACGTTCACATCAAGCTGCGTCGCGCGCTCCAGGTGGCGGCCCAGCGGCACGCTGTAACGCAGTTGTCCCTCCCCGATGGTGGTCACATCAAAGCGTGGCATCGTCAAACAGCCCACCTTCGCGCATTTTCTCTAGCACCCAGCGGCGGGCGGCGGCAATCCGATCCATTGAGTCGATGCGATTGTCATTCCACATCTCAATGAGCACGGGTCCACTGTAACCGAGCTGCGCCAACTGGCGGAAGGCGTCGACAAAAGGCACGACGCCTTCACCAAATGGGACGCGCCGCGGCTCGCCCGGTCGTGAATCTTTCACGTGAATGCCGATAAGATGAGCCCGCCCCAGGTCCAGCTCCTGCGCGACATCAAAACCATGCGCCGCCAGGTTGCCGATATCAGGATAAATCTGGAACCAGGGCGAGCCCAGTGCTTCGACATGCCGCAGGGCGCGCCCGATAGAGTCGACCACATGGTCGCCTTCCATGGTCTCCACGCCCAACATCACGCCCGCCTGGCCCGCCCATTCGATCCCCTCAGCCAAAGCAGCCAGATAGCGCCCCTCCGTGCCCTCATCAATGAGACCATAATAATCATAGTAACCGGCGATTTGTATGATACGGATGCCCAAATCAACGCAGAAATCGATCGCCTTATGCAGCAGAGCAAGCCCCTCGCGCCGGGTGTTCGCGTCCGAGCTGCCTAAGGCAAGCGCCCGATGTGCGCTCAGGCACATGGTCAGCACTGGCAAGCCCGCTCTGTCTATGGCAGCGCGCAAATGCCGACGCTGCGCCGGCGCCCAATCCAGACGCGCTTGCCGCTCGGGGCTTTCATCGCAAGAAAGCTCAAGGAAATCGAAGCCAACCTGGCGCGCCAGATCAAGCCGCTCAAACCAGTCGATATCGAGTGGCAGCGCTTTTTCGTAGATGCCAAGTGGAAGTCGCGCGGGCATTGCTGGGTCAGCTCTGTTGGCACTGGGCGGTGTAGGCGCGGGTGATCGCCTGCTGAAAGGCGGCCGCAGCCAGCGCCGGGTCGGGGGCATTTCTTATCGCGCGCCCAGAAATGAAAATATAGACGGGAATGCCGGCAAAGGCGGGGATGTCTTCGACGCGCACACTGCCGGCTACAGTCACGCGGTATCCCATATCGGTCAAGCGCCTGATGCTATCCAAATCGGCGGCTGCCCAGGCAAGCTCTCCTTGCGCCTCGGCATCGCGGCTGCGATGGATGATGGCTTGATCGATGCCAAGCGCGCGCCAACGCGCTGCCTGCTCCCAAGACCAGCCATCGCTCAACTCAATCTGCACATCGCCACCATATTCCTGCGCCACCTCATAGACAACTGCGGCCGTTGAAGGCGCCGCGCCGCTCACGACGCTGACCCAATCGGCACCCGCTTCAAATGCCATTTTGGCGATAATGCCACCAGCTTCGGCGATGCGCACGTCAGCCAGAATCGTCTTGTCGGGAAAGAGGCTGCGAATGACCCGCACCGAGCCCATGCCCTCGGCCAAGCACAAGATCGTGCCGACCTCGATGATATCGATATGCGGCGCGGCCCGCTGCAAGGGAGCAAGCGCCGAGGGCAAGTCATGGGTATCAAGCGCGAGCTGCAGCAGGGGCTTCCGCATCGCATTATCCCTTCACGGCGCCGGCGGTCATCCCGGCGATAATCTGCCGCGCGGCTACAAAAGTCAATATCAGCGGCGGGATAACAATCAAGGTGCCCATCGCCATAATCCGCCCCCATTGCACGCCTTGCTCGGTCAAAAACAGCGTGATGCCGACAGGTAGGGTGCGCGTGTTTCGATCGGTCAATACAAGCGCCAGCAAGAATTCGTTCCAGGAGATGCGAAAGGTGAAGATCGCGGCTACCGCGAAGCCGGGGCGCATCAGCGGGAAAATGACCCGCGCAAAGATCTGCCATTGCGACGCGCCATCAACGGTGGCTGCTTCTTCTATTTCGGTGGGAATCTGCCGCAGGAAACCAATCAAAAGCCAGACCGCAAAGGGCAGATTGAGCGCGGTGTAGAAGAGCGTCAAGCCGATGCGGCCATCGATTAAGCCCTCGGCAAAGAGGTAAGGATCCGGATTTTCCATCTCGTAGAGGAAGGGCGTGGCATCGATGAGATCGAATAGAAACAGCTCCCAGTTCAGCCAAAGAATGAAGATGGGAATCGCCAGCACAGCCGGCGGCACCATGCGGATGATCAGGGTGAAATAGGCAATCGGCGAGCGACCGGGGAATTCCAGACGCGCCAGCGCATAGGCCGCCATGCCGGCAACCAGCAGTGACAAAACGGTCGAAGCCAGCGCTACAATTATCGAATTCCGCAGGTACAAATCGAATTTGTTTTCAAAGACGTGGATGTAATTATCGAGTGTCGGCTGGAAGATCCACATCGACTCGCTGGACATGATATCGACCTGGGTCTTAAAGGACGTGAGGAACATCACGATGATCGGACCCAAGGCAAACAGAGCCAGAATGATCAAAACAACGTACTGCAGAACCGTCGATCGGTCCAGACCTTTTAGCGAGCTCATGGCGTTGACACCGTTCCACTCATATCAGAAGTCCGCTCGTTCTTTTAGCGGGTTGGAAAAGAGCAGCAAGCCCAAGCTTAGCAGCAGCATAATAAACATCAGCAATACGGCGATGGTCGATGCGTAACCAAGCGCTTGCGAGGTAAATGCTGTCTTATAGATGTGAAGCGATAGCACCTGTGTACTGCGGCCCGGTCCCCCAAAGGTCATGACAAATATCACTTCCAAAGCGCGGAAGACGTCGATCAGACGCATCAAAACAGTTACGAGCAGGATCGAACGCAGCATCGGCACTTTGATTAGAAATGTCATCTGCCACCAATTGGCGCCATCAATGCGGGAGGCTTCAAGGACTTCGGATGGCAGCGCTTGCAAGCCAGCCAGCAGAATGATGAAGATGAAGGGCGTCCACTGCCAGATATCGGTAATGACAATGGAGAAGAAAGCCAAGCTGGGTTCACCTAACCATGTCTGCGGCGGGATGCCTATCTGCCCGAGGTAGTGATTGATCAGCCCGATGCGCCCATCCAACAGATAGCGCCAGATCAAACCAACCGCGACCGGCGACACCATCAGCGGCAAGATGAAAATCGTCCGAAAAACAGTGGCGCCTTTGATTGGCTTCTCCAGCAGCAGGGCGAGGCCCATGCCGATCACCAACTCGGCGACAAGCACAACCGCCGCGAAACGCAGCGTCACACCCACCGACGAGCGGACGTGGTCGTCCTCGATCATGCGCTCATAATTTTCCAAGCCCACATAATCGCGATCAGACCAGCGAGAGCCCATCGAGAGCCGATTGAAGCTCAACTCTAATGTGTTTGCCAACGGGACAATTAAGCCTAGAAAGAAAACGATTATCGCCGGCAGCAGAAACAAATATGCAACCCGTATTTGCCGGATTTTGTTAGAAGTACTCATAGTTTTGTCCCGAATAATGTAATAGCTGGGGAGCTACGGATTCAGCTCCCCAGTTTTGTTATTGTGAGCGCGCAGCAAGCCTACATATCCCGGCTCGACCAGCCGTAATAACCGGCGCGCTCCATTTCGGCGCGAATCTCTTCAGCCGCTTGCGACATCGCGTCTTCCGCTGTCATGTTGCCAGTAGCGTATTCGGAGACATAAACACCCAGAATCGGCGCATTCAGCGCGCCCCACTCGGGGATCAGCGGTCGCCAATTCGGGTTAGCGCATGGGAGCTGATCGACAATGACTGCATATTCGGGGAACTGTTCCTGCAATTCCGGATCTTGCAGCGTCGACATCCGGCCTGGATCGGCGCCAATCAGCGCCAGCTCGCGGTCGATGCGGGGGCTGGTCATCCATTGCATGAACAGGAAAGCCGCCTCTTTGTTAGCCGAGTTGGACGGGATACCCATGGCGAACCCGCCGGTCTCCGAGAGGCCGCATTCTGCGTCGCCGACTTTCGGGTGCAGGGCGTAAGCGACTTTGCCATCGACCAGGGACGAGTTGGGGTCGCGCGTCATCGCCGCGATTTTGTGCGAATCGAGATACATGGCGGCATCGCCTTGCAAGAAGGCATTCGCCTGATCGCCAAAGCCGTAGGCTTCCACGCCCGGCGGCGAATTCTCGATGATGGTTTTCAGCGCTTCAAGCGATGCGATCGCTTCCGGCGCGGTTACAGCCGGTTCCCAATTCTCGTCAAAAATGACGCCGCCATAGGGGCTCAGGTGCAGCAGCCAACCATGTACAATTTGATGGCCCGCCGCGCCTCGGCTAGTCATCCCATAGACACCGTCAACATTCTCGGTGATGTATGCGGCGGCCGCCAGCATCTCATCATAAGTCGCGGGGACCTCGAGGCCATGTTCCTCAAAGATGTCTTTGCGGTAAGCCAGGATGCTGGTCTCGGCACCAAATGGCAGCCCGTAAAGCGCTTGGGTGGGACCCGGCAAGTAAGCGTTGGTGCCGCCGACGACGCCACCGGTCTCCGTCCAGGCTGGCACGAGATCTTCGGGATTGTAGCTGGGATCCGCCAGGGCGGGATTAACGAAGAAGTTGGCGAGCGGCTCGAGGTAGCCATTGATGACATACTCGGACTTGGTGAAGACGACCCAGGCAACAACATCGTATTCGCCCGTGCGCGGCTTCTGCAGTTCAACTTCCTGCGCCGGTTTCATCGCCTGATATTGCAGGAAGTCCACTTCCACATTGATGCCGCTCTCCTCCTCGAATTGAGGAATCAGGGTGGCTGCTTGCTGAAAGTGGTAAAGCGAGGGCCAGCTCACCACGATGGTATCGCCACGGTAAGGCGCATAGGGATCGAAGGCGTCCTGCGTCATGACGCTCGCCGGAAATGCCACGAGCGCGATAGCGATTAGCGCTATTGCCAATAGTTTTCGGTACATAATTCTGCTCCTGTAGGTTTACCTTGTTTGCAAGTTTGATCGATCGCTTATTTCAGTAATTCCTATTCCTTTCGCTAGCTTTCACAATTCATAATCAGCGATGCGCGGCTTGAGCGAATCGATTACTCATGGTCGCCAGTTAAATCACAGCATGGACTTAAATGGCAAGTCTGGCTCGATGGCGAAGACATCTTCAAAGCCGCGGCGATGGTTGTAAATCAGCTTTTCTTTGTCGCTGGGGTAGACGTATTTTCCGCCGACCTGCCAGATGAAAGGCTTGAATTTGTAAGCCAGGCGATCTTTGCGCATGCCCCATAAGACAAGGATCTCGTTAGGATCGGCTTGGAAATTCGTCCAGATGTCATGATGCACCGGGATGACAACCGCGCAATTGAGACACTCCGCCATACGCAGCAAATCAAGCGAGCCCATCTTGTCGGTGATGCCGCGCGGATTATCGCCAAAATTGCCCAGCGCCACGTGAATCTCGTGGTCGTTGCCGTGTTTGGCGAACCAGTTTGAGTAATGCGAATCGGAGGCGTGATAGAGATTGCCGCCGCTGGTCTTGAAGAGATAATTAACCGCAAGTTCGTCCATATCTTGCGGCATTTTCCCCTTTAGTGTGATATCGGGCGGCGCCGTCACCAGCTCAGTCCGGTCGAAGGAATCAAGTACAACAATCTCGATATCGCCGATTGACAGCACATCACCGGGCTTGACGACTACGCAGCGCGCCCGCGGCACCCCCCAGCCGACCCACTTATCGACACTGGTTTGGGGACCAATGAAAGGGACTGATGAATCGCAGTTTTGCACGATGGCGGCGGCGACATTAACATCAATGTGATCGCTGTGATCGTGCGTGGCGAGGACGGCATCCACTTCACGGATGGCGAAGGGGTCCAGCGGCACAACCGCGTTCCTCAAATTCGGCTGCACCATCCGCACACCGCTGGCACGCTGATGCTGATGACGGTCGCGCATCCATTTATCCGCTTGAGTCCGCTTGCCGGATTGTACCCACAGGTCAATGCACAGGTTGGTGTTGCCGGCTGATTTGAGCCAGATGCCGCAGCAGCCGAGCCACCACATTGCGAAAGTGCCTGGCGCTACCACCTCGGCTTCGATCTCTTCATTGAGCCAAGTTCCCCACTCCGGGAAGCTGCTGAGAATCCAGGATTCCCGATCGATCTTGTCAATCTGCATTGGATGCCTTGTGTCTGGTCTGCTCTCGGATGGCGGCGTAGATTCGCTTGACTGCCCACTACGACTAAGTAGAATGCTACCAGCGGGCAAACAGAAGGCAAAATCAATTGAGAAAATGTGCAATAGAGCTCACAAATTGCTACAATACCTGTCTTGTTTCCGCGAAATAACGAGCATAATTTTAGCTATAGCACAAATTTGCAGAAAAGATTGCAAAATGGAATCTCAACATGGAAAGAACAATCGTCAGACGATTATCGAGATCTCCCGCCTCTATTATGAACAAAGCTTGACTCAATCTGAGATTGGGCGACGGCTGAGTCTTTCGCGCTCGACAGTGTCGCGCATGCTGCAGCGCGCGCGTGATACCGGCATCGTTACCATTACAGTCAATTACGAAGTCTTGCGTGATCATGCATTGGAAGACTCGCTGAGGACCCGCTTTAGCCTGCGGGAAGCGCGTGTGTTGAGGAGCCAAGGGCGCTCGTTTGAGCTGCTCCGAAACCGCTTAGGGAAATTGTGCGCGGATTTGCTAGAAGAGGCAGTGGCTGAACACAGTACGCTGGGCGTATCTTATGGCCGCTCCCTGGCCAGCACTGTCGAGCAGGTTCGCCCGCAGGTCAGCGAGGGCCTCACGGTTGTGCCTATCATCGGCGCCCTGGGCTCGGACAATCCGCTGATAGAGGGCATTGATTTGACGCGGCAGCTGGCTACCAAACTTGGCGCCCGATACCGATATTTGCATGCGCCGCTGCTGGTGGAAGACAGGCGCACGCGCGATCTCTTTCTGCAAGAGCCGACGGTAAACGACGTGATTCAAATCGCAGCCAACGCTAATGTTGTGCTGATCGGCATCGGGTCATTGCAGGCGCAGTCCTCCGGCATTATCTGGACTGGATACATCACACGCAAAGAACGCGACTGGCTGGAAAATATTGGCGTTGTCGGGCATATGTGCGCGCAGTTCTTTGATGTGAACGGCGGGGTGCTAGATATCGGCCTCAATCATCGATCGATCAGCATTGGTCTGGCAGCGCTGCGCCGGATCGATAACGTGATCGCGGTCGCCGCTACGACTGAAAAAGCAAGCGCTATCCTCGGCGCCTTGAATGGAGGCTATATTGATTCCTTGGTAACCGATGACCGGGCCGCCCGCAAGGTGCTGGAATTGGCGGGAGGGATGGGTAAAAAAGCGCCTCGGCAATACCAATAGCGAGCAAAGCTTCTCGGGGCGACTTATCAAGCCGCCCCAGCTTTTCAACTGAAATATGTGAACGCGCCGGCGCCCTGGTTATTCAGCCGCGGGCAATCAGTCCCAGGCGCAGCCGGGCGAGTAGCAGTGCGGCTGGCTATTCCAGCTCTCGCCGTAGGGGTGATGGTTTCGCTGGCCGATGTAGTAGAAGTTGTCATCGTCGACTACCGTGATCTCATGCCTGGCTACGGCAGCAGCTATTAAACTCGAACCCGGTGGAAGAACCACAATGGCATTCGTAGATGTATCGCCCGGCGTATAGTTACTGAGAGGCATCACCCCGAGTCTTATGGTCTTCGTTTCGCCCTGCGTCAAATTGTGGCGCTGGAGGTCAACGATAATTTCCGTGTCCCCACTAAGCAAACTGATTTTCGTGCCATCCTTTGTGATGATGTATTGACCCGCATCCGCATTGCTTATCGTGACCGTCGCCGACTCTATGTGCATTTTATGAACGGGGTTGTCTCTGAACTCACAGTAATTGCCACGGGAATCGGACTGGCTATTGAGGAAGGCGATAACTCTTTGATACCAAGCCGCCACTGTTTCTGAGGAATTTTTTGCCGGTATCTCCATTTCCTTTTGGGGGCAGTCCCCGACCTGCTGCGCCACCAGCCCGCCTTCCGTCAGGCTTGTTGGTCCGCTAATCGTCACTGTAGCTTGCGCCTGCGCGGGCAGCGCCACCAGCGCGAATAAGAATGCCAGCGCCGCAACGACCGCTATGAAACTGTTTCTGGTTCTAGGGGAAAACTGAGTGAGGATACCTGCTAGTAACTCAAATGCCTGGGAATGCCCCCCCCCCCCCCCCCCCCCCCCGCAAATGCGCCAGCGCTTGCCAGCGAAGAGGATTGTGCAAAGTCTCTCGTGCTCATCATCAATCTCCTAATCTTTCCATTAGTCCATATTATACTACGATTAGCAATCGATTCAAAATCAATTTCACCCAGGGGAGTGGCGAATTATTGATATAAGGCTTGCTTGTGCTGAGTTGTAGGGGCGATCCTTGGATCGCCCAAAACCCGCTTCTGCAACTGTGGGCGACACAAGTGTCGCCCCTACATCTAGGTTATGCAAATATAGAATATCGGCCTGCATATCTCATAATTCACCACTCCTAAAATCAATTTCACCCAGGGCAATCAATATCCTCAAGATGATTTGTTTTGCATTCACTGAATAGATAGGGCTCTGGTTGAGCCTTATACATGCCGCTGCATCCAATCCAAGAGCGCCTCGTTCTGCGCTTTCTGGACGCGGATGGGACCCGTAATCGAAGCCACGTGTGATGAAGCGGGAATCCGCAGCATCTCGACAGTGCAGCCATTTGCCTTTAAGTGCCCATAGAATTGTTCGGCTTGCCCGGCCGGGCAGCGATAATCGTCCTCGCATTGTATTAGGAGCGTTGGCGTCTTGCAGTTATGAGCGTAGGCAATTGGCGAGCCGCGCCGGTAAACTTCTGGAATTTCGTGCGGTTTGCCGCCAAGCTCGCTCAGCGATCCCCAGGGTCCCATATCGGCTGTGCCATATCGGCTGACCAGATCCGTTATCGGGTTCTCGGCAACGGCCGCCTTAAATCGCTGTGTCTGCCCAATTGTGAAGCAGGTGAGATAGCCGCCATAGGAGAGACCGCAAATGCCAAGCCGCTCTGGGTCAGCGAAACCCGCCTCAATGACATGGTCCACCCCATCCAGCAGGTCTTTATGATCCAGCAAGCCCCAATTCCCCGATAGCGCGGTGGCGAAGGCATCGCCATAGCCAGTGGAGCCGCGCGGATTGACGAATAACACAGCATAGCCTGCGCCGGCCAGCATTTGAAAATCGCTGCCGTATTGGTAGCCGTACCAGCCGTGGGGCCCGCCATGGATATAGAGAATCGTGGGGTAGGGTGGCGCGCCCTGATTTGGCAGCAACAGCCAGCCTTGAATGGGACAGCCATCCGCGCTTTGGTATTGCAGTTCCTCGACCTTTGCGAAGGCGATCTCAGCGCGCAGCTCATCATTAAAGCGCGTGATTTGGCGCTCCTTAGCCCCATCCAACTCGGCGATGTGAAGGTCGCCAGGATTCTCCAAATCGCTCGAAAGGAAGAGCATGTTTTCGCCATCGGCATCCTGCAGCGCTGTGGTTCGCTCGCCGCCCAACAGCTTTCGCCATTGCGGCGGACCGCTCAAGGCTACCGCGTAGATGCCTCTTTTCCCGCGTTCCACCACATTCACCAAAGCCGCCGCATCGGCCGTCAAGATATTCGCCGCGCTAAATACAGGAAACCACTGAACTTCAACGCCGGCAGGCATCGCTGCTGTGCGGTTTTTTGCAGCGCCACGCTCCCGATCGAGAAGCCAAAGATCGTCTTTGGTCGCCATGGGTTGGTCGCTGCGCGAGGCGATGACCATGATGCCACTGCCATCGGGCAGCCAACCCGCGTTCTTGATGAATCCCCAATCTAAGCCGAGCAGCTCTTCAACCTTGCCTTCCAAGTTGACGACTCGCAGTTTGGCAGAGAATAAATCGGGCTCAGCGGGGTCGAATGAGGCGAGGTAGAGTATCTCGCGCCCATCTGGCGACCAGCGCAGTGTTCGATCCAGATGCGCGTCATCGGTGAGCTGCCTGGCTTTACCGCCATGGATCGACTGGACGAAGATATTCTGCACGGCATCATCAAGGTAGCCGATGCCATCAAAGCGATAGATGAAGCGCGTCACCCGATAAGGCGCCGTCGGGTCTCTTGGCTCTGCCGCCGCCGCTGCCGTAAATGCAATCGATTCGCCAGCAGGCGACCAAACTGGCGGACCATCGACGCCTTGCGGGAGGGCAGTCAACTGACGCGCTTCACCACCGTCGGTCGAGAGCAGGAAGACCTGTTTCTTACCCGCGCGATCGGAAAGAAAGGCGATCTGCCGCCCATCCGGCGACCAGGCAGGCGCGCTGTCCTGGCAACCCGCCCGAGTCAATTGACGCGCCTCCCCAGTTGCCAGCTCAATCCGCCAGAGCGATGTGCTACTGAGTTCATGTTCAAGATTGTGCTGAGCCAGGTCACAGACTGCAAACTGCCCGCAGGGTGACAGCCGGGCGCTACCAAGGCGCGCATAACGCAGATCATCCAATAAGCCGAAGTTTCGTTTGCCACTGTCTTCAGTCATATCGATAGCGCCCTCTCAATGCGGCCGCCTTTTGAAGGCGTACTCGTTGCGCAACCACAGCCTCACTACCTCGCCCGATTCATCCAGCTCGAAGCGCGCAGTTTCGTTTGAACCGCCTTGTTCTCGGAGCGTGAAAATGTGTTCGGCGTCGGTCGGCTCAAGGATAACAGGCGGATATTCCATGGCATCCAGCGCGACGATCTGCAGCTGCCCATCGCGCAATATGACCTTCTCATAGCCCCATTCATGAACATACTCGCCCAGGTAGCGCTTCCAGGCGGGGTCCGCTTTGGTCGGGGTGGCTTTAGTCGCCTTGATAATCTCCGGCATGACGAGCTTATAGCCCTGGTTGATGTATTCAGTCGGCGCGCTGCCGAGCGCGTTTGTGAGCACGATTACCGCCGTCTTGTGCTCGCGGCATAACGTGAAACCGGTCAGATAGCCCGGGTAGCCGCCGCCGTGGCCGCTGATAGACCAGTCATCCAGCTTGTACTGCATGCTGCCCAAGCCATAACCCGAGCGCCAGGTCGGCTCCAGCCAATGGATGCGATGCATATCCCGCAGGGAGTGTGGGGAAAGGACGGCGTTGTCTGCCTCAGTTAGGTGAAAGGCGGCATACTTTGCCAGATCCTTGATAGACGAAGCGAAATTGGCGGAGGCTTCAAAGCCATTCATCAAGAAGAAAGGCATTGGCTTGCGTATGTAATCGTCATTGATTTGTGAATAGCCGGTCGCCAACAAGGGGTCGTCGCTATGCGGCACGGGACGTGTTTCCGTCATGCCGAGCGGATCAACGATGCTTTGCTGAAGATAACTCGCCCATGATTGGCTCGATACCTGCTCGATGATACCGCCGAGCAAAGAATAGCCGACATTGCTGTAGGCGAATTTCTTGTAAGGAGGACGCGTCGGCGGGCGCGTCTTAAGCTCCTTCACGAATTCATCCCATTCAGGCGCATCGCATTCAGTCCACATCGGGTTGTGAGAATCGCGCGGGAGCCCGGATGTATGCGTCAGCAAATTGCGGATCGTGATTTCCGGCGCGCCTTCATAGCGCAAGTCGAACCAATCGAGGTAGCGGGAAACGGGATCATCCAAGCTCAGCGCCCCGGCATCACGCAGCTGGAGAATGGCGACAGCGGTGAAAGTCTTGCTGATGCTGGCGATGCGAAAGCGCGTATCCAGCGTGACCGGTGTCTTCGCGTCGATATCGGCGTCGCCATAGCCCCGCCCCCATAACAGTTCGCCATCGCTGACGATGCCAAGCGCTAGCCCAGGCTGATGCTTTTGGCGCATGGTAAAGCGGATCCAGGCATCATAAAGGTCAATCGCCGTGGCTAGATCCGGCGCTTGGTTTAGTAGCATCGGCACCTCCCGCTTTAGTTAATGTCGCTCGCGACATCGTAATTCGCAGTGAACAATTCAAGACATAACTGGCCAGATAAGCTACCGGCAGACGACATCACGCCCTCGACCTTCTACTTTGGCCGGCGGGGCGCCGGGCGCGTCGCCGACCACGCCCTCAACAAACCAGTCCATGTCAGTGTAGATATATCCCTTGGGAAACTTGTCTCCCTTTGCCAGCACCAAATCCCCATTTTGAGCATAAACAGGACCGTCAAAGGTGTCCTTGACCGTCTCATTCCAGGTGATGCGCCATTTGAGCGGCGGCGCTTCCATGATGTGGGGAATTTGGTCGTAGTTGTAAGCTGCCAAATCGATGATGCCGCGGCCATGCGCCTTGGTGGAGACCTTGCCATCGTAGGCTTTTGCCTTCCATTTGCCCTCGAGCATGTCGTTGACGCGGCGCAGATAATACCAACCCCACTGCCAGATGATGCTGGTCATATTGGCAGTGGGCGCGAATTCGCGCATATCAAAGCCGTAACCCATCGAGCGCAGCCCTTTTTCTTCCGCGACCTTCTGCACTTCGGGGCTGTAAGTATGCTGCGCGAGCACATCAGCGCCGATTTCGACAAGCTCCAGGGCGGCGGCGCGCTCGGCTTCTGGATCATTCCAAGAGCCAGTCCAGCGAATATGGACAGCGATATCTTCGCAGGTGCGAACCAGCAGCGAAGCGGCGCTAAGGGCATTGATATGCCGAATGACCTCAACAGTGGGTTCCGGCGCGACCAAGCCAATAATTCCACTCACTGTCATCTCGCCGATGTAGCCGCCCGCGACATAAAATGCCTGATACATTCTACCGTCATAGGTCGCGACATTGTCCGAGATCTCGCCGCCGCCATAAACCTCGAAGTATGCCTCCGGGAAATCGGGCGCGACTGTCATTACAGCGTCATAGTACTCGGCAGCGGTGGCGAAAATCAGCTTGTGTCCCTCTTCCGCGAGTTGGCGTAGGACTTTTTCCGCATCGTCAACCGAGACATTCTCGACATACTTAGTGCCGAGATCCGGCAATTGCTCGTCAAGATATTGGCGGCCGATTTCGTGCAGATGGCTCCAATTGTAGTCTTCGATATTTTCGCGATAGACAAAGGCGACCTGGCTGGTAACCTCGACGGCGCTGCCGCCGGCTCCGCCTTCGCTGCAAGCCACAAGCACAGCGATAAGGGCAGTGAGGATGGCGACCCAATATGAGCGTCGCTTTAAGATATTCAAAATTCGCCCCTCTCATTCTTTATTGAGTTTATCTTGATGCGCGCGTCAATGGCATCGCGGAAGGTAAATGACGCATTAGGCATCATTCAAGTAGGCGGCAGTGGCGAGACCGGCGCAGACCTGCACGCCGACGAGGCTTCTGATCGGGATCGCCCGATAATCGAGCGCGGATTCCAGCGCCTTGCCATCCGCCTCCAATCGCGCCTGCGCATCGTCGCTTGCCGACTGTATGGCGGGCTTTGTATTCCCGCTTTCGATCTCCTCGCGCAGCATTCGCGCCAGCAGCCCGGTATTCAGCAACTTATAAAAGCGGGATGTATACAAACTGCTGAACAATTCCGCCTGCGTCGCTAGTCGCTTGGTCGCTTCGTCCCCCATCACCCACTCGCGGTCCGCTTCGCGAAAGCCGGCGCTCATGGCGAGGAAATCTTCCAGCGCACGTCTGACAGCGGTATCCAAGCGGAGCTCGCTCTCGACAGCTGAGTGCAGGCTCCGGATCCAATCATCGTGCTCAATGGCGATATCCATCGCCTGCAGGATGGCATCACGTCGGCTGACCGACGACAGAGACTGATCGTTGACACGGGGCTCATCAAAATAAGGCATTTCAACAATAAGGAAGAAGGAGCCATAGCGCTCGGCGTATTGCGCGCTAGACGCTTTGAAGCCGATGACCGCGCCCGGGTCGGCGACGCCGTGTCGTTCAAGATGGTCATACATATCATTGCTGGTTAACATGCGGTAAATCGCCGGCGCATAAGGCTCAGCGAAACTTAGCTCCGGCTCGCCCAAGTCCAGCGCGAGGCTGAACCACTCGGGAATCTGATGAAAGGTGTCGTAAAGCGCCTGGCACTGCTCTGAAACGTAATAGTAGACCCCGCCAAAGCCGGCATTATGCAGTGAGTAGAGCAGTTTGGGTTTGGTCTCATCAATGACCTGCATCAGCGCGCGTGTTTCGGGCAATGGCTCATCGAATTTGAGCGTCTTGTAATCGATTGGGAATGTCCACTCGACTTGTTCATGCCGCGCTGGGCGATAAAAGTGGCGGGCGTAATGGCTGGGTGTGAATGGTCCCTTAAACCAGCCTTCGTTGAGCCGCATCCCGTCGGCGTCGATCGTCTTGATGAAGTGCCAAGTGTAACCGAGCTCCGCCCGCAGCCCTTCATCCTTGCAGAGACGCTGTGACAGATATTCGATCGTCATGCAGCCGATCGGTTCGTTGGGATGGGGACCGCCAAAAACGAAGGCATTTTCTTCGCCGCCGGCAATGGTCAGGAGTTCAATCGGGTCGCCTTTGCGCGTCCTCCCGACTTCGCGGATGCTGACCAGGTCCGGATGCTGCTCTCGCAGTCGATAGCTCGAAGCGTTCAACTCATCAACTGTGAGGAATTTCTGATACTCCGGGACGGCGGCGGCGATTCGCTGTAAGTCCATTTTCATTCCCTATTCGCCTGCATTTTGAACCCTCCCCCTGGTCCCGGTCTAAGCGAACCATAATCGGGGGAGGGCTTGAAGTTCTATGCCACCCGTTTGCGCCTCGCCCCTTCCCACTGCCTGAAAGAAGGGGCCGGCAAGGACGGGCGGCATCAAGGCGCTATCGCTCGCCTATCTTTCGTCTTCGTTGACCCAGACGTTGTGATCATCGGTGACCAGATTCAGCGTCCATTCGCCGCCGAAGAAGTCCTTCACGTAATTGTTCTTGACCGTGAAGATGTTGAAGAAGCCAAAGGCAGGCTCGAAGTAGAGCGCGGCGACGCGCGTGGTGGCGGCTTGCAGCTGCGCTTCACGCGACTCTTCGTTGAGGTTCTGCGCCGACTGATCCAGCAGACTGAAGATCTCTTCATCTTCATAGCCAAGGGTGGAGATCCAACCGTTTCTACCCCAGAGCGCATTGGTGCCGCCTTCGCCACACCAGCCTTGACCCAGATAAATGCCCCATTCACCGGCTATGCGCCGGGCATTGTTGGTGCCAGGGTCAGCGATTTCGGGCCGAATCTTGAGCCCGACCTGCGCGCCAGCGTCCACCATCGCCGCGACATAATCCGGCGCCGGGTCAGAGTTCCAGGAGAACATCGGTATCTCCAGCAGCTCGCCATCCATTTCACGCCAGCCGTCGTCATCACTATCGACGATGCCCAATTCATCCAGAATCGACATCGCCAATTCAGGGTCATAGCTGTGGTATTCGTCGTAGAGCCCCTCGACATAACCAGCCACGCCAGGACCAGCCGTGCCCGCGCCCTTGACATGCGTCGGGCCCCGCAGCGCCGCATTAATCGCTTCGCCGTCTTTCATGTGAGAGAGCGCCTTGCGGAAGCGCACATCATCAAAGGGCGCCTTATCCACCGACATGTACAGACGAGTAGCGACCGGGCAGCCGAAGTTGATGACGGTCATGTCTTCGTTGTCCAAGAAACGGCCCACATCATCACCGGGCGTTACCGCGCCCCACCAATCGATGTCGCCCGCTTCGAGCGCGATCATCGCCGCCGGCACATCAGGCATGACGCGGAAGATGACCTCATCCAAACAAGGATCGATATAATAGTCTTCGTTAGCTCGCAGGACAACTTCTTCGTCGGGCGAGTAAGAGACAAATTCAAATGGACCGGAGCCCAGCGGATTCAGACCATAGTCGTCGCCGTAGTGCTCGATGGCTTCCTTGGCAACAATGGCGGTAAAGGTCAAACCGCGCGCCTTGTCATACATGATGGCGTCGGGTCCGCTAAGGGTTAAGACGACGGTATAATCGTCAGTCGCTTCCGCCGAGACGAAAAGGTTGCGCAGGTCAGCCGCCATAATTGACGATTCATCATCATATTGACGGTAGATCGAGTAAACCACGTCATGGGCGGTGACTTCGCGGCTTTCGCCCTCGGGGAAGACGTCATTGCCATCGTGCCACATCATGCCGCGGCGAATGTGCCAGGTGTAGACCGTGCCGTCTTCGCTGATATCCCAGGATTCCGCCAGGTCGCCGACTGGCTGGCCCGATTCGATGCGGAAGAGCATGCTGTTGATGTTAGTGATGGCGTAGAAGGTCCAGTCATGCGCGGCGGTGTTTGGATCCATCGGCAAGAAAGTATCGACGCCGATAGTAAAAGTGCCGCCTTCTTGCGGGCAATGGCCATCGGCGGCGGCGGGCGCCAGCGACAGCGCCAAGATAAAGACCAACACAAGCAAGCTCAGTGCAGTCTTGAGTTTCATGATAAAGCTCTCCTCATTACAAGTTCGATACAAGTTCGATTTGCTGAAAAACCCTACAATCTTCTAGCCCGCAGGTCTGCCAATAAAAGCCTCCTTCCAGCGCGCCTGCGCGTCATCTGCTTGAGCAGGGGCGGGCGCCGCCACGCACCTAGACGTCTGCCCGTTATAATCGTCTCTTTGGTTGTGACAAGGTGTAGAAGTTGAAGAGACGCGTAGCCGAGATAATATCGCAGCCGCCGCCGAATTTGCAAATCAATTGCGCAATGTCGGATCGAGAGCGTCGCGCAAGGCGTCACCGATGAAGTTGATAGCGAGCACGGTGACCATGATGGCGACGCCAGGCGCGATAGACATCACCGGCAAGATGCGCATCAGCTCTTTGGCATTGCTGAGCATCGATCCCCATTCGGCGGTTGGCGGCTGCGCGCCCAAGCCAAGATAACTCAGCGTAGCGGCGATAAGAATCGCTTCAGCGACGCTGAAGGAACCTTGGACGACCACCACCGGGAATACATTGGGCAGTATGTGGCGGAAGATGATGGAACTGTCGGTGGCGCCCACCGCCCTTGCCCCGAGAACGAATTCAGTCTCGCGCAAGGTCAAGACCATGCCGCGCACCACCCGCGCGAACCATACCCAGTACACCACGATGAGCGCCACCATCATATTGAACAGGCTAGGTCCCGTCACCGCGACCAGAGCAATAGCGAGGACGAGAAATGGAAAAGCTATCAGCAGATCGACCACGCGCATGACAATCATGTCGGCAATGCCGCCAAAGTAGCCGGCGATGGCGCCTAATGCGACGCCAATTGTCACCGATATGCTGGAGACGATAAAGCCAACCATCAACGAGATGCGCGCGCCATATATCAGGCGGCTGAATCCGTCCCGCCCTAATTCGTCGGTGCCGATAATGTGCTCCGCGCTCGGCGGCTGCTTGACGTTGCTGTAATTGGTCTTGTAAGGATCGTAAGGCGCGATCTGCTCGGCGAAGATGGCCGCCAGCACCAGCACGAGCAGCGCCGCAAAACCGATAATCGCCCGCGTATTGCGGCTGATCTGTTGAAGCGCTGTATACCAAAACGATTTGGGTTTGGTTAGCTCAAAAAATGCCGCGTCAGCCGCCAATTCGACAGTTTGCTCAGTCATGGCTCACCTCATTGCAGGCGAATGCGCGGATCAATGTACGAGTACAGGATGTCGTTGGCGAGGTTGACCAGAATGACCATGATCGAGAAGACCAACACCGTGTTGGTGACGACCAGATAATCGCGGGCGAAGATGGAGTCCACCGCCAGCCGGCCAATGCCGGGCCAGCCGAAGACTTTCTCAATGACAACCGCGCCGCCGAGCAAACCGGCGAATTGACCGGAAATCACAGTCAGTATCGGGATAAGCGCATTGGGCAAGGCATGGCGGAAATTGACGCGCCGCGCCCCCATGCCTTTGGCGTGCGCGGTGCGGACGTAATCCAAACCCAGCACTTCCAACATGCTGGAGCGCGCCATCCGCGTGACCAAGCCCATCAAAACCAGGCTAAGCGTTACCGACGGCAGCACAAGCGAGCGGGCAAATTCGATGGGTGTCTTGCCTTGCCCAACGGTGGGCAGCCAATCGAGATGCAGCCCAAAGAGCAGCATCAGCATGATGCCAAACCAGAAAGCCGGTATGGATACGCCAAATAGCGCGAAGGTCATCGCCGCCGTGTCGATCCAGGTACCACGCTTCAAAGCAGACAAAATGCCTAAAGGCAAAGCGAAGACCAGCACCAGCACAATTGATGTAATCGTAAGAATGAGGGTATCCGGCATTCGCTGCGCGATCTCATAGCTCACATCAGAGCGCGACCGAACCGAAATGCCCATGTCTCCCTGGAGCAGGTTAGTCAGATAGCGAACATATTGCGTCAGCAGCGGGTCGTTCAGCCCCAGTTTATCGCGGATTCGCTCAATTTCTTCCTGTGTCATCTGGCGGGTGTTGCTCATCATCAGTTCGACCGGGTCACCGGGGATCAACTGAATGAGCGCGAATGTGACCGTGGTGATGCCAAACACAAGCGGAATCATCAAGATCACACGGCGCAAGATGTATTTTTTCATTGTCGTTTTCTGCGCGATCTATCGCGATCTATATTGAAAGAGAGCCTGAGCGGCGAACAACTGATTCACTTGCGCAATGCAGCGCGCCGAAAGCTGAAACCATTTCGCGCCCGACTGTGCTGACAATTGGGATTCTAGTCACGATACCATGGCATGTCAAATATCGGCGGCTGTTTGGTTTAGGATATACTTGCATAGTCGCGGCGGCTAATGCTTTGTAGAGCCAAATGCCTTGGCGGTCCCCAGGCTGCCACTCGCATAAGCGTCTTACGTGGGGGAGGGCGATCTTGCAAGGTGGTCAGAATCAGTCTGCGCGAGAATTATTCCAATATATCTTACATTCTATCGGGTTATAAAGCGGAAGAAATCGCTGAACTCATAATCTGCAAACGGGCAGTGGTGACTACCGATGCGCTCGGTGTCTTTGTGGCAAAATATTTGAAGCGATCGCTCTGAGATTCCGCCGCGAATCTTCTTTGACACCTTTATCGCGTTTCGCTACAATTGCGATGTTCGGCACGCATAATGTTAATTGCCTAGGAAAAGGAGGTGAAATAAGCCAGATTGCAAGCAAGGTTCTGCTTACGCATGATGATGCACAAGTGACAAGGAGAGACAAAGATGCGCAAAATTAGATTCGTGACGGTGCTTTTGGCACTCATCCTGGTCTTGCCCATGGTAGTTGCCCAGGACGAACCGGTCATCTACATCTTTAATAATTCCGGCACGCTCCAATTCGATGCCGGCGGCAGCGACCCCGATGTACTGCAGCGAGTGCAAGACCACATCGCCGAGCAATCCGGCGTGCGCCCGGTTACGATCGTTCCAGGCGGCGCTGCCAGCTCTACTGAGCAATTAAACCTCCTGCTCGGCTCCAGTGACCCGGTCGACCTTTTCCAAGCGCCGGGCAATGGCTGGCACGATTACGAGATGGCGATCACCCCCATTACTGACTTGCTTATGGAGCATGGTCATAACCTGATGCAAGTCATCCCCGAGCAGCAATGGGATATCATGCGCAATGCCGATGGCGAAATCATGGGCATCCCGCGCTCGACGCCGACCAGCCCATACATCACCTGGGTACGCCAAGACTGGCTCGATGAGCTCGGTCTGGAAGTGCCAACAACTTGGGATGAGCTGGAAGCTACGATTGAAGCGTTCATGGCGCATAATCCCGATGCTATGGTCGCGACGCGCCCCGGGGACATCCGCTGGACGACCCTTGGCGGCTTCACCCCCAATGGCCATTCCAACTGGCTCGACCCCGACGACGGCCATGTCAAGCCTTGGGTCATGCAGCCTGGCGTCCTCGATTGGGTGACCGAGCTGAACTCCTGGTGGGAAGCTGGCTACTTCTTCCCGGATACCTTCACCAGCTTTGACGCGCCAGAATTGTTCCGCACTTGCAATTTGGGCGTGTGGATGGGCTGGTACTCTCGCATTACTCTCATCACACCGCAAATCGAAAGCGGCTGTGAGGGCATTGCCTGGGCGCGCACCAGCATCACCACCGACATGGGTTACATCGCCACCGCCCGCCCGCAAAATGCCAGCGCTTATGTCGTCACGCGCAAAGCAGAAAACCCGGCCGCGGTCATCCAGTTCATGGATTGGGTCTACAGCGCCGATACCACCGACAATCAACTGACAGCGCGCTATGGCATCAAGGGCGAGATGTGGGATTACCTTGATGAAGAAACCAGACTGGTTAATCCCGATTTGACCTTCGGCTACGTCAGCGAGTATATGCTGCCCAACCTCAATATCGAAATCCGCTACAGCCTGGACGATCCATCCCGCGCCTGGCATGTCGAGTACCTTGGCGGGCAGCTGATTGACCTCAACGACGCCAAGTGGCCCTTCGACGGCGGGCTGGCTTACAATTTGAGCCGCATCGCCGACGAAGTCCCGACGCTGGGCGATCTCAATCGTCTCTTGGACGAGCAGACGATTCTGTTCATCACGGGCCAGCGCCCGCTGGCTGAATGGGACGACTTCATGAGCGATCTTGAGCGCGCCGGCATTGGCGATTGGGTCAATGCCATTAGTGCCCAATACAACGAGCTGGGCGGCGTTTAGCCCATAGTCTGCCTTGGCGGGGGGCTATAAGCAAAGCCTCCCGCCTGCCAGAGCCTGGACCCATACCCATGTTCAAAAGCATGCCGGCAGCGCGCGAGGCGCGACCAAGCTAGGGCGCGGTTCTTCTGATTTTATGGACAAGCCAAACGTACTCTTCATCGCGGTCGACGATTTGAGAACGGCGCTCGGCTGCTATGGCGATAGCGACGCGATAAGCCCGCAGATTGATCGGCTCGCTGCCCGCGGCACGGTCTTCCAGCGCGCCTATTGCCAGCAAGCCGTCTGCAACCCGTCGCGCGCCTCGCTGACGACCGGTTTGCGCCCTGATACGATCAAAGTTTGGGACTTGAAATCGCATTTCCGCCACGAGCTGCCGGCGAGTTTAGCTCGCCTGCCGCAATTCAGCGGCGGTACGCATTTCCGCCATGCCCAAGCCGAAATTGTCACCCTGCCGCAATATTTCAAGCAGCACGATTATATCGCGCGTTCGGTTGGAAAGATTTATCACGGCTCGCCACAGACACAGGACCCCCAATCTTGGTCGGACGATGCGCTCTACAATGTCCTTTGGAAAAGCGCTGATTACTTGCTGCCAGAGAATCAAGCGCCGGCAGCCGAACGCTGGCCCGGTTTCAAGCGGTCCGCCAGCGAAGCCGCTGATGTGGCTGATAAAGCATACGGCGATGGCAAGGTAGCGGAGGCTGCCTGCAATCTGCTGTCGGAATTCGGCGATAATCCCTTCTTCCTCGCCGTGGGCTTCCGCAAGCCGCATCTGCCCTTCAGTGCGCCAAAACGCTATTGGGATCTCTATGAGCGCGATGCGATTGCGCCGCCAGAAAAGCCCGAGAAGCCGGTAGGCATTCCAGACTTCGCTTGGCACAACAGCAAGGAACTGCGCGGTTACGCCGATATCCCGGACGAAGGACCCCTTGCCGACGAACTGATTCGGAAGTTGCGTCATGGCTACTACGCCTGTGTGAGCTATATGGACGCCCAAGTGGGCAAGCTGCTTGATGCCCTGGAGCAGCATGGCTTAAGCGAAAACACCATCATCATCCTCTGGGGCGACCACGGCTATCACCTCGGGGAGAAGGCGCTTTGGTGTAAGACCACCAACTATGAGTTGGATACGCGGGCACCGCTGATAATCGCCGCGCCAGGCATGGCCGCCGGCGAATGCGACGCGCTGGTTGAGTTCGTCGATATTTACCCGACATTAGTTGATTGCTGCGGTTTGCCGCCGCGCGAGGGCTTGGAGGGCATCAGCTTGGCGCCATTGCTGCGCCAGCCAAAGCAGCCATGGAAGACAGCCGCCTTCAGTCAGTTTCCCCGCCCTTGGGCATACCAAGGCGAGCCGGCGGTCATGGGCTATAGTATGCGCACCGAGCGCTTCCGTTATACTGAGTGGCAAGACTTCAGCAGCGGCGTCGCGCTTGAGCGGGAATTGTACGACCATAGCCTTAGCCACGCTGAAACAAAGAACCTCGCTGAGGATGCCAATTACATGCAGACTGTCACCGATCTTTCCAGCCAACTGCGCGCCGGCTGGCGGGCTGCCTTGCCGCCGCAAATCTCGCAGGCTAGCGCCGACAGATTAAGCGCAGCGCGATGAAGACTAAAGCCAACACAATATCGCTTGGTTCCCCTTCGCCGCCCGCAAGCGATGGCAAATGGCGCAAGCTTCTTAAGCGGATATGGTTCTACCGCTTCTATTATCTCTTAGCCTTGCCGGGCATCTTGTATTTCATCATATTTCATTACATCCCGATGTTTGGCATCGTCATCGCCTTCAAGGACATCTCCCCCTTTGGCGGCGTCGCCGGCATCGTCGAAGCGCCTTGGGTCGGCTTGAAGCACTTCACCCGCTTTTTCAATTCCATCTTCTTTTGGAATGTCATCGAGAACACGGTAATCATCAGCGGCTTGAAGATCATCTTTGGCTTCCCCGCGCCTATCATCTTCGCACTCATGTTGAACGAGGTCTTCCGCATCAAGTTCAAGCGATTCGTGCAAACGGTATCGTACTTGCCGCACTTCATCTCCTGGGTGGTGACGACCGGGCTGGTAACCGCGCTCTTGGCGACGAGCGGCGGGCTCGTCACCGAGATGCTAAACAATTGGACCGGCGAGAACTGGACCTTCTTGACAGACCCCGACCATTTCCGCGGCATCTTGACTGTTTCGCACGTTTGGAAAACCATCGGCTGGAGCAGCATTCTATATTTGGCGGCCATGTCCGCTATTGACCCGGCGCTTTACGAGGCGGCTGCCATCGATGGCGCAAATCGTTTTCAAATGGCGCGCCATATCACCATCCCTAGTATTGCCTTTGTTATCACCATCCTCTTTATATTTGAAATTGGCAACCTGCTCGATGCCGGCTTTGAGCAGATTCTTCTGCTTTATTCCCCTTCTGTTTACAGCGTCTCGGATATCATAGACACCTATGTCTATCGCGAGGGTCTGCTGGGTCTCAAATATTCTTTTGCCGCGGCGGTCGGCTTGTTCAAAGGGGTGATGGCTTTTCTGTTTCTGATAGTGGCAAATTCTCTGGCGAACCGCCTGGGCCAGCCGGGTTTGTGGTAGGAGAAGGCGCATGCTCAAGTTATCAGCCAACGAGAAGATCGCTCATGCCCTTATCTACTTCTTTCTCATACTTCTGACGCTGGCATTTCTGATTCCCTTCATCATCGTCTTCTCCACGTCTTTTATTAGTGATGTTGAGTTCGCGCGCCGCGGCGGCTATGTGCTATATCCCGAAGCCATCTCGATGGGCGCCTACGATATTCTCTTCGGCCGCAGCAAAGTCATCCTGAACGCCTACAGTGTGACGCTCTTCCGCGTCGTTGTCGGGACCGGCTTCAACCTCGCTTTCACGATAACCATGGCTTACGCGCTGGCGAAGAAAGACTTGCCGGGCCGGGTGCCGCTCACCGTGTTTGTCTTTATTACGATGGTTTTCAGCGGCGGGCTAATACCGCGATTCCTGCTGGTGGATGCCATCGGCTTGCGCAATACGCTCTGGTCGATGGTCTTTCCCGGCTTGATCAACGCCTGGAACATGCTCATCATGCGCAACTTCTTTATGAGCCTGCCGGAGGAGCTCTTTGACGCCGCCATTGTCGATGGCGCCTCTCCACCAACTGTATTGCTTCGTATCGTGCTGCCACTTTCCATGCCGGTCATCGCCACCATTGGGCTCTTCTATGCCGTTTGGCATTGGAATTCCTGGTTTGACGCCGCCATCTACATCGACCGATCCCATCTCAAACCGATGCAGATTATCCTGCGCAGTTTGCTCGAAACGACCAATATGCAGGGCTTGGAAGAACTCGCCTTTATTGAAGACCCGCCGCCGGCCGCGTCCTTGCGTTCCGCCCTTATTATCGTCAGCACGGTGCCGGTTCTCTTCATTTATCCATTTGTGCAGCGCTATTTCGTCAAAGGCATCATGATCGGCGGCATCAAGGGTTAAGCTAAATGTTCAAGCCACATTTTCAGCAGATCGATTTATGGCGCAGCGGCTGCGATGGCTACCATACCTATCGCATCCCGGCCCTTGTCGTTACCAATGACAATACCATCCTGGCTTTCTGCGAAGGGCGAAAGCATCACCGCGGCGACGCCGGTGATATCGCCCTGCTCGTCAAGCGCTCGACTGATGGTGGCGCAAGCTGGTCGAGCCAAGCGGTCATCTGGGATGATGCGGGCAATACCTGTGGCAATCCGGCGCCGGTTGTCGAGCGGGAGACGGGAACCATTCATCTCTTGCTGACCTGGAACCGCGGCGACGATCATGAACGGGATATCATCCAGGGCAGCAGCCGGGACACGCGGCGTGTCTTCGTCACGTCATCGGCTGACGACGGGCAGACCTGGCGCCAGCCCAAAGATATCACCAGCGACGTCAAGCTGCCCAGCTGGACTTGGTACGCGACTGGACCGGGCCACGGCATTCAAATGCGGCAAGGCGAATACGGGGGCCGCCTCGTCATTCCTTGCGACCATATTGAAGCTGGCAGCATGGATTATTACTCGCATGTGATCTATAGCGACGACCGAGGCGCAAGCTGGCGCTTGGGCGGGCGCTCGCCGCTGCCTGCTGTCAACGAATGCGAGGTTGTCGAAATCAGCGCTGGGCGTTTGCTGCTGAATATGCGCAGCTACCTGACAGGTGAACAGGTCCGCCAGATTGCGATCAGCACAGACGGGGGTTGCAGTTGGGCCGCGCAGCGCAGCGACCATGCGCTCATCGAACCGAGATGCCAGGCGAGCGTCATCGGCTACTCAAATGAAGGCTCGCCTGAAAGCGATCTTGTTCTCTTCGCCAACCCAGCCAGCAAGACCCAGCGCGTGAACATGACACTGCGCGCCAGCTTGGACGATGGCGATACTTGGCAAAGCCAGCTCACGCTGCATAAGGGACCAAGCGCTTATTCCGATCTGGCGGCGCTGCCAGATGGTCGTATCCTTTGCCTTTACGAAGGCGGCGAGAGCCATCCATACGAATTCCTGCGCCTGGCATTTGTCGAGCTTGACCACAGCCAATGACGCGCGCCAGTTGCCTGCCTACGAGCAGGAGCGGTGCAATTTGAATCGTTCCTTTCATTTCCTTCATCGTTTCATAAACTAGGAGACCACCTTGCTAATTCATACAAGATCCCTCGCCCACAAAACTTTCGACATCTGGCGCAGCCCCGGGCGATTCACAAAAAATCCGGATATCATCGTCTTGCCTTCGGGCCGTTACCTGCTGATCTACAGCGATGTCGACGCGCATTGGTCGCTGAAGGATCAGATTCTGACGCTCCTCGCCAGCGACGACAATGGCGCGACCTGGTTCAAGCACCGCGAGATTGACCGCGCTGATTTGACAGCCGGTGACGAGCGCCTGGTTACGCCCCGCTTGAGTCGGCTGAAGGATGGCCGCCTGGTTGTGATCATCGATCATGACGATGACGGCCACTTCCACGAAGATCAGCCGCCGGGCAACTGGCTGTACTGGAGCGACGACAATGGCGACAGTTGGACGCCGGCGCAGACAGACAATGGCATAAGCGGGTTCGAGCCCGATCGCATAATTGACCTGCCCGATGCTACGCTAGGCCTGACTTCCCACTTGATGCGCGGCGATTCGCAAGAATTCGCGCAAGTGCTCTGGACCTCGGCGGACGGGGGCCGCAGCTGGATGGAACGCAGCACCATCGCGCACAATGGCTATCATCGATTCTGCGAAGGCGCGCTAGTCAGCCTCGATGGCGGCGCTCGCCTCGCTTGCGTCATGCGCGAGAATCATTCCGCTGGCATCCCCTCTTTCGTCGCATTCTCCGACGACAACGGGCATACCTGGTCTGATGCGCAGATGCTGCCCTTTGCCATTCATCGCCCCTATGCCAAACAATTGCAGGACGGGCGCGTCATGGTGACCGGGCGCCATGTCAACGGCGGCTTAGGTACCTATGCCTGGGTTGGCAACCTGGCGCAGGAAGCGGGCCGCTACGCCCTTGGCGGTCCCCGGCGCAAGTACAGCGCCAGCTTGCAGGAAGACAGGCTGCTTATCGAGAACCGCCCCGAGCAGGAATGTCGCTATACTTTGCTGCCGCCCGAATCTGTATTCAGCACGGTCGATTATGAGGCAGAGCTCCGCGTTGAAGCCTCAGCCGGGCATGCGGCAGTCGCCTTCATGTCTCTATCGCGCTTGGGCCAACTGTTGACCATCGCGCCGGATCACATCGCCATCAGTCGCGGCCGCCATGATGTGCGTCAGCCGGTAGACATGACGCGCTTTCATCGGGTCGGCTTGCATCATCATCGAGGCTGGCTGCAAGTCAAGCTTGATGGCGAGACCGTTCTGCACAAATGTGTCTTTCGCGAAGAATGGCCCGCCAGCGATTTTCATGGCGGCAGCCCCTTGCGGCGCACACAATTCGGCCAATACGGCGAAAGCGGCCGCAGCCATTGGCGCAGCGTCAGTTACAAGCTGGGCAACCCAAATTTGACTGACTTCGAATGGACCTGGAAGGCAGCGGCCGGCACCTACCCTGATCAATATCAGCGCGAACGCATGATTCAATTGCATGGCAATCATCCGGCGCAGGCACCCTGGCCCGACCACGGCTATTCCTCTTGGATTCAACGTGAGGATGGCAGCATCTATCTGGTTGATTACAGCAATGCTGGCGATATCGCCGATACCGCCCATTTGCTCGGGCTTAACATTGACTTGGAGGATATCGGCTAGTGCCACCAAACATCCTTTGGATTTGCACCGATCAGCAGCGCTACGATACCATCGGCGCCTTAAACAATTCGCAATTGCAGACGCCAAACATCGATCGGCTCGTCGCCAGCGGCGTCAGCTTTGAGCGCGCCTACTGCCAAAGCCCGATATGCACACCGAGCCGCGCCAGCTTCCTCACCGGCATGTACCCAAGCAGCGTGCGCGCCTGTGGCAACGGCAACGAATACTGGGCGGAGGCAGCTCCGCTAGTGACCGCGCTGCTGGCTGAAGCTGGCTACGACTGCGCGCTGGCGGGCAAACTGCATCTGGCGGGCGCTGAAGGTCGCATTGAACCGCGGCCGCAAAACGACGGTTATCGTGTATTTCACTGGAGCCACGGTCCGCACGCCAATTGGGAGGCGGGTCATGACTACGCTGACTGGCTAAAGCAGCAAGGGCGCGATTTAGCGGAAATGCTCGAACATCCGCAGGACACGCCGCCCGAGTTGCATCAAACCAGTTGGTGCACCGACCGCGCCATAGACTTTATCGAGGCTGATCACGCCGGAAAGCCTTGGCTGATGAGCGTCAACATCTTCGACCCGCACGCGCCTTTTGACCCGCCGCAGCCGTATATGGATCGCTTTGAGGTCGACAAGATGCCCGGCCCCAAATTCCGCGAGAGCGACCTGGCGGCGCAAGCGAAGTTAAGCGCCATCGACTTCCAGACAGTGGCTCGCCGCCCAGAGGACTTTGACGCCAGGCGCATTCAAGCCGCCTATTACGCCATGATTGAGCTGATCGACGATAATGTCGGGCGGATGATGGACGCGCTGAAACGAAGTGGACAGTTGAAAAACACTGTGGTCATCTTCACGAGTGATCATGGTGAAATGCTGGGCGATCACGGCCTGCTGCTCAAAGGCTGTCGCTTCTACGACGGGCTGGCACGGGTGCCTTTGATTATTTCCTTTCCTCAGCAATTTTTGAGCGGCGTGCGCCGTCAAGCCCTGGTCGAACTAATCGATATTGCGCCCACCCTGCTTGAGCTGGCGAGCCTGCCAGTGCCGAAACACATGCAAGGCATGTCCTTGGGCAAGCTGCTGCGGGACGCGGGAGCGGCCGACCACCACCGAGACGCAGTACGCTGCGAATACTACAGCGCGCTTAACCCGGCGGTTCGCGAAGGCATCAACGGCACATACGCCACTATGATCCGCGATGAGCGTTATAAGCTGGTTGTTTATCATGGGCAGGGGATTGGCGAATTATTCGACCTGGCAAGGGACCCGGATGAATTCGACAATTTGTGGGATAACCCCGCATTGACCGAGACGAAGCTCGATCTGATGCAGCGGAGCTTTGACCTGCTGGCGCTGGCGACCGATACGGGTCCCGAGCAACTCACTGGGCACTGATTGCGATGCTGTTTCAGCGGCAAGATCTCTTCTCGCGCGATACCGGCGGCTACACGATGTACCGCATCCCTGGCATCTGCGCTGCGCCCGGTGGCGCGATCCTGGCGCATGCCGAAGCGCGGTATGGGCGCGGTGGCGACTGGGACAAGAGCGACATTGTCATGCGCCGCAGCATTGACGGGGGCCGCGCTTGGGGCACCCCGCGGCAAGTTCTCAACCAGGCGGATTATGGGGACGGTCCGCTGCACAATTTCAATACAATCGTCGATTACGAGAATGGCATCGTGCATGTGCTCTTTTGTTTCGGCTATGCGCGCGCCTTTTACATGCAGTCAAACGATGACGGCGCCAGCTTCAGCCAGCCGCGAGAAATCACCGCTACTTTCGAAGACTTTCGCGCTGAATACGATTGGGGGGTGCTCGCCATCGGCTTGCCCAACGGCATCCGCCTGCGGCAAACGGGGCGGCTGGTTATCCCCGTCTGGCTCTCCATATCGCGCAGCTCCGCGCACCGCCCCAACCGCTGCGCCACCATTTACAGCGACGATGACGGCGCCAGCTGGCAGCGCGGCGAGCTGATTCCAAACGTTGTGCCGAATCTCAATGAAAGCGGCATCGTCGAATTGGAAGACAGCACGGTACTGCTAAATATGCGCAACGGCATTGGCCTGACGCGCCGTGTCATTAGCCGCAGCCGCGCTGGCATCGGCGGCTGGTCCATTCCGCAACTCGATCCGCAATTACTGGAGCCCACCTGCCAAGGCACGCTCTTCCGCCATAGCTGGGCGGGCGCAGGCGCTAGCCGCATTCTCTTCTGCAACCCGGACAATCTCGCCGGTGAAGACGCCAAGGGCACGTCCATTTTCCGCGCGCGCAAGAACTTGACAGTAAAGCTCAGCTTTGATGAATGTAAATCTTGGGCTTTCGCGAAAGTGATTGAGCCCGGCTACGCCGGTTATAGCGCGCTGGCTGTCGGCGCGGATGAAACCGTCCTTTGCCTGTTTGAGCGCGGCAAAAGCGCCAGCGGAGACAGCGATGATCACTTGACCCTCGCCCGCTTCGATCTGGACTGGCTGGTGGCGCCAAGCAATGGCTGAGCAACCCAACATCATCATGATACTCTGCGACGAGCTGCGCGCCGACGCGCTAGGCTGCTATGGCAACCCCATTGTGCAAACGCCAAACATTGACCGGCTCGCCGCCGAGGGAACCCGTTTCTCGCAATGTTTTGTCACACAGCCCACCTGCACGCCAAGCCGCGCGTCAATCTTGACCGGCTGCTACCCATCAGCCTTACGAGCGCGCATGGTCGGCTGTTATACGCCGGATGACCAGCGCTTTCTGCCGCGAGTATTATCGAAGGGCGGCTACCGCAGCGCGTCAATCGGCAAACTGCACCTAGTCCCGCAAGCGGCCGAACCTGCCATCGCCGCCCAGCGCCTGGCTTCGGACGAGGCGACTTATTATGGTTTCCAGGAAGTGGACTTGGTCAACGGCCACGGCAGCCGCTGTTTCGGCAATCACTTTTCGGCTTGGCGCCGCGCTGGCCTGCCCGACCTGGAAGCGCGGCTAGCAGACGTTACACCCTATGAAAACGGCGTCAATTGCTGGCGCTGGAACTTGCCGGAGTGGGCGCATTCCAGCCACTATGTTGCCGACCGCGCTATCGAATTCTTGGAATCGGCAACTGAATCGCCCTTTTTTCTCCACATATCCTTTCCCGATCCTCATTATCCCTTCACCGTGCCCGAGCCCTGGGCGAGCCTTTATAAACCAGCCGATATGCCACTGCCGATTCCGCCGATTACGGAGTCATGCGATATGCCCAAGCTGCATGAGCAGGTCTATCGGGGACCCCAGGCGCAGTCAATTGACGGCGAGAGACCGCGGGACCGGGTCATCGGCACGCCGCCGCACAATTACGCCGAGCTCAGCCACGAAGACTGGCAGCAGGTCAAAGCTATCTATTACGGCATGGTTGCCCTCCTCGACCACAGCGTCGGCAAGATTATCGACGCGCTTGATCGGCTTGGACTGGGCGACAATACGGTGATCGTGTTTTTGTCAGATCACGGCGACTACCTCGGCGACCACGGCATGTATGGCAAAGGGCTGCCCTATGAGAGCGCGCTGCGAACGCCCCTCATTGCGCGCGGTCCCGGCATCGCCGCCGGGCAAACGATAGCTAGCGTAGAATCCACGCTTGATATCGCGCCGACGCTTTTGGACATGGCAAATATTGCTGAGCCAGAAAGCCTGCAGGGCCGCACGCTGAAGCCGCGCTTGCTCGATGCCAGCTTGCCAAGCCCCTCGATAGCGCTGGTTGAAAATGATGATGACTTTGCCGCACTGCGGATGCGAAGCATAATCACAGCTCAGTGGCGCTTGACCTATTATCTGAATCAAGACTGGGGCGAGCTCATCGACCGCGAACAAGACCCGCAGGAGCTGCGCAATCTCTGGCATGACCCAGCGCATGAACCAGTCAAGCAGGAGCTGCTGCTGCAATTGTTGCAAGAGGTAAGCGCCAGCATCGATATGCAAAATGGCCGCAAACAGCGACCCAGCGCGCCCGTGCCAAAATGGCGCCTTTAGGAGCCACTGGGCGGGGCTTTTGAGCAGCGAGGGTGGAACTCAGCTGCAGGTGCCGGCGGCGTTTGCGCGCGGAGCATTGACTGGTGTAATCGGCGCTTGGTTTCGCAGCACGGCGGCGATGTTTTCCGCGCACAGTCGACGCGCGGCGCGGCGGCTTTCCCGCGTTCCGCCACCGATATGCGGCGTAAGGCAGACATTCGTCATCTGCAGCAAGGCGGGGTGAACCGCAGGCTCAAACTCAAAGACATCCAGCGCCGCGCCCGCTAACTTGCCAGCCAGCAAAGCGTCAACGAGCGCTTCTTCCTGCACCACCGCGCCGCGCGACATATTGATCAGCAGCGCGCCCGGCTTCATTTGCGCCAGCCTGGCTCGATTGATCAGATGATGCGTGCTCCTTGTGAGAGGCGTATGCAGGGCAAGCACATCAGCCTCAGCCAAGAGATCGTCTAGCGTCCGATACGCTTCGTCTGCCGAGGCGGTTCGGTTGTGGTAGATAACCTGCATGTCAAATGCTCTGGCGCGTTTGGCAACCGCTTTCCCAATGCGCCCATAGCCGATAATGCCAAGCGTCTTGCCAGCCAACAGCGCACCATCCCAAATGCCCGGCTGGAAGCCATCATGCCGCCATTGCGCCGAGCGCACATATCGATCCGCTTCATTTATTCGGCGCATGAGGTTCAACATGAGCGCGAAGGTACAATCGGCAGTTGATGCCACAAAAACATCTGGCACATTCGTCGCCCAGACACCGTGCCGTTCCATCAGATCGAGATCGAGATTGTCGACGCCCAGCGCCACATTAGCCACAATCTTTAGTTGCGGGGCAGCGTTGAGCAGCGCTTCATCGACTCGCAATTCTGCCTGATTGATGATGCCATGTACCGCGGGGGCATGGCGCAGAACCGTTTCGCGCGCCATGAGAGATCCCCCGGCTGGACCTTGAATGACCTCGGCGATACGAGCCAAAGGCGCAAGCGTATCAGCCGGTACCGCGTTGGTAATCAAGACCTTTTTCATAGCTTACATGATGCCGAATTTTTGGAAGGCATCGCTCGCGCTCATGCCAGCTTCAATCGCCTTCTGCACGAGCTTTTCCCCGCGCGCTTTTTCGATGGCGCCGATGAAGATTTCCCGTTCCGCTTCTCTTGGCACCGCCAATACACCATCAACATCGCCGAAGATAATATCGCCCGGGCGAACGCGCGCACCAGCAATTTCCAGCGGCAGACGAAAGTCGATCACCTTGCCGCGCGGTCCTTGATCCTGCGCGTATGAGCCATAGGCAAAGGCGGGAAAGCCCAGCGCCAGGATGCCATTGGTATCGCGCAGGTAGCCATCCACCACCGCGCCGGCCGCGCCCAGTTTCAGCGCCCGCGTGCTCATTAATTCTCCCCACAGCGCATAACGCGGCGACGCGCCGGTACAGACATAAACTTCATTCGGCTTCAAATCGTCAAGCGCCTCCAGCATCAGCCCGAAGGGCTTCTCCATGACTGGATTATTATTCGAGCTTGCGCTTTCCTCGAATACATCCGCTTCCAGCACTGGCATCGCCCGGCCGATGACCACCATATCGGCGCTCAAGGGCTGGATTTTCGGCGGCAAGAACTGGTGCAAGAAGCCCAGCTTGTCCATGATATCGCCGACTACCGCCGTGAACAGCTCCTGCCGAGCCAAGCTGAACAGTTCTTCATCATCTTTCCATTCAATGGCGCTAATGATCATCTCCCTCAAATGTAATATGCGCGGTCGGAAGGCGGCTGCCGCAAGCCCGGGTGATTTGAAAGTATCGCTTCGTCGATATCAAAGCCCAAGCCTGGTCTATCTGGCAGCAGAAAATATCCCGCCTCGATCGGAAGTTTATGCGACAGACAGGCATCGCGCCAGGTTACATCTTTGACCATGAATTCCTGCCGAAAGAAGTTAGGTATGGCAGCCATGGAGTGCGCCGAAGCTATCGTTGAAATCGGTCCATTGGGATTGTGTGGCGCGATTGGCACATTATATGCCTCGGCCAAATTGGCGATTTTCCGCATTTCGCTGATGCCGCCGCAGCGCGTAATATCTGGCATGAGAATGTCAGCCGCTTGCTCGTCCAGAACGCGCTTCGCCATATACCGCGAATGCAAGCGCTCGCCGACGCAAACCGGGAAGGGAATCTGGCGGCGAATATCGGCAATCGCCTGCGGATACTCTGGCAGCGCCGGCTCTTCGTACCACATGCAGTTGAAATCCAGCTCGGCAAGGCGATGCGCCATTTCCACCGCGGTCGGGCCATTTAGAAAAGCGTGCGTCTCTATCGCGATTGGCGCCGCGGGACCGGCCGCCACCGCCACCGCCGCCACCAGATCTAGCGCCAGCAGCTTTTGCCCCTCGTCCAATTGATTGCTGTCGCTTAGATCATCGCCATAGCCGTAATGTACATGAGCGAAGGGGTCGAGCTTCAGCGCTGTGAACCCAGCCGCGACCGTCTCTGCCGCTTGCCGAGCATAACTCGCCGCGGAATGATCGCCATCGATGAACCAGTAATTGGCGTAGAGCTGAATCCGATCGCGGTACAAGCCACCCAACAATTCATAGACCGGCGCCTGCAGTGCCTTGCCCTTGATATCCCACAAAGCAATATCGATGGCGCTGATGGCGGAAAGCAGTGGACCCGCCTGCCCCAGCCAGTGCATGTCACGGTAGATCTTCGTCCAGATATAATCGATGCGGCGCGCGTCCAAGCCCAGGACAAAGCCGCCAACATGCTGGCAGGCGGCTTCGATAAGCGGCGAGCCGGGCCAGTTGGTCGCCTCGCCCCAGCCATGGATGCCCGCGTCCGTCTCAACCTTTACCAGCGTCCAATTGTATTTGATGCCCTCGACAAGATAAGTCTTTACCGCGCTGATTTTCATTACGCTCGCTCAAATTGGATTGGCAGTGATTTTAAGCCGCGAAACAGGGCGCTGTTCCATTCCAGGTCTTCATGCGCCAGGCGGATCCGCCGCAGTTTTGTCAAAAGAGCGCGGATTGCCAGCGGCGCCTCCAAACGGGCGAGCGGCGCACCCAGGCAGAAATGCGGTCCATAACCGAAGGCAAGATGTCTGTTTGGCGAACGGGTCAGGTCAAGCGCGTCTGGGTTGTCAAAACGGGCTGGGTCGCGGTTGGCGGCGCCGAGGAACTGCATGACCAGTTGGTCTTTCTTAATCGTCATATCGCCGATCTTTACATCGCGGGTGGCGATGCGTCGATTGCGTTGAAACGGTCCCTCATAGCGCAGGAATTCTTCGATAGCTGAGGCGTCCAGGGCAGGATTGTCGCAGAGCAGCCGCAGCTGAGCGGGATGCTGCAACAAGGCGTACATGCCATTGGCGATCAGATAGGTCGTGGTCTCGTGCCCGCCAATCAGGATCGTCACACAGCTTGATACCATCTCTTCTTCGGTCAGCTTATCGCCTTCGAGTTCCGCCTGCACCAGCGCCGTGATCAAATCGTCAGCTGGCGCCAGCCGCCGCCGAGCGTAAATGTCACGGAAATACTGCTGCATCGCCAGCAGGGCATCTTGAGATTTCAATAAGACCTCGGGACTAGGTTTTGGCGTCGCCATAAAGCCGACGATTTCGCCCGACCAGCGTTTGAACTTGGCATGGTCTTCGACTGGTATGCCCATCATTTCGGCGATAACCGTCACCGGCAGCGGATAGGAGAAATCCCAAATCACATCCAGCTCGCCGCGCTCGATCTGTTCATCGATCAGCCGCTCGACAATGGCTTCGATATAGGCTCGCATCTTGCGGATGGCGCGCGGGGTGAAAGCCATATGCACCAGCTGGCGCATTCTCGTGTGATCCGGCGGATCGACATTGATCAGCCCCTGCGAATAATGACGCACCAGTGGCGCTACTTTTTCCCAGAGCGGCTCCGGCAATTCCATGGTGGCGGTTAACCGCCCCAAGCTGGTGAAGGTCTGGTAATCTTGCAAGGTTTTGATGATGTCTTGGTAACGGGTCAACAGCCAGCAGCCCCAGGCATCGCTCCAATAAACCGGTGCTTCCTCCCGCATTGCCTGGTATACGGGGTAGGGATTTTGATTGAACGCTTCCGATGTGAGGGCGCTATCGAATTGCCCCATAATTGCCTTCCCCGCTGCTACGAAAGACCCGCGCGAAAATTGCCTATCACCTCGGATGTGCGCAGGCAGCCATCGTAAATCCGCAGCAGCCGTATTGGGGCCGAGATGTCGACGCGCTGGGCATCGGCTTGCGCCGGCGCATGATCTTGCGCGCTGGGGTTGCCGGGCGCGATGATGGGGTTCTTGTCGGCGCTGTTCACATGGCGCAGCCCCCCGTTGAAGCGCCCCCAGCCAAATTGCCGATATGCGCCGCCATCACAGAAGACGCCGTCAACAATAAAGGAGATGACCTTAGGTCCGCCATCAACCATTGCCGCCAGGTGATGCAGCTTGCCCGCTTCAATCAAATCGGGGTCGCAATCCCAGCGGCTTTCGCTTCGTCCGTCGTTCAAAATTATTTCGATGCTGCCGCGCGCAGTTGTTTGCAGCGCCCAGCCCTGCCCGGTCGACGAGCGCGCGTCCAACAGCGGCTGGTCCTCGTCAAATCGCTCAAGCTGCAGCCATATTTCAATCGTGAAGCCGCTGCGCATGTCCTTGCTGCCATAATCAGAGCGCTGATGATCCCGTGTGTTGAAGGGCGGCAGCGGCGGCATCATGAGGCTATTATCGGTCCCCGCCTCAGCTTTCCACTCCAGCGCGCAATTCTCGCGCCTTAGGGAAGCGCCCGCATCCAATTGAGCCCACATCGCTTCTAGCAAGCTAGGGTCCAGCAGATGGACGCGGGCTTTGTCTTTCTGCGTTTCCAGCAGATAATAATTGCCCCCGTCTTCTAGCAAATCGGGATAGCTCATGCGGACATAGCTGTCGTCATCATAGAGCGCGATTTCCGGCTGCGACCAGCGGATGCCGCGCCCTTCGTCGCTATCAGCCTCGACGCCGCCGCAAAGCCAGACCGGGTTGCGATCCTCGTACCAGTTGCCGCCGTGATTGTGAAACCAATAGAGAAACTTGCCGTTCTCGCACTTCCAGGCGAAATTTGCCGCCCGCGGATGCTTCATCAAGCGGCCATTCTCAAAGCGCTTGTAAGCCGGTGCCGTCCAGTTGTATCCGCCATCGCGGCTGTAGGCATAAGCCGGGTGCCCGTCAATGGTGCGGTAGACACTGTAGATGGCGCCATCGCTCAGCAGGACATAACTCTGTTCTTCAGCAATGGGGCCGCCACCGAGCGGCGCTCGCAAGCCGGCGTCGCCATCGGGTAGCGTTTCCCAGGTTATTTTTTCCGGGTCGGTCTCGGTCATGATATTTTCGCTGCGCAGCAGAACGCCTTCGGAGCGGGTGAAGAAGCCATGACCAAGACCCCCGACTTTATGCAGTGAAACATAAGCGGCGCCGCCAAGGATGAAGGGCTTGCCCACATTCCAAAAGTAACGGACCGCGCCACCGTATGGATTTTCCCGGTCGATTGCCATCTCGCGCACGGGCACATTGCAGCGATTGGCGCACCAAGTCCGGCCGTGGTCATCGCTGTACTTGAAGACGAAATAGCCCTGGGAATCAACCCGATAGCACTTGCCATCTTTATAGGGTGGGTCATCGGCGATGACATAACGGCGGTCATCGGTATTGTGATTGTAGAAGAGATAAATGCGCCCGCCCGGCGTCTTCAAGGGTACCGCGTAGGAGGCCTCTGGTCCGTCGGCTGGCTCAACAGCGACCGGCGCCGACCAGGTCCGCCCTTGATCCGTACTGCGCGTGGTGATGATATGCTGCCCGGCAGCGCCTTCGACGCCGCCCCCGGTTGTGAGCGTGCACAGCCAGGCGCCGTCGTCTGTCTTGACCACATAAGGTTGATCGCTATAGCGCTCGGTCGGTATCTCGTATCCAGTTGCGATGTGTCGATTGTCCAGCATAAGTTATCCTCAAGTCTCAAGACCGGCTAACTCTAATTTTTCGGCGAAGTGGCAGGCGGCGGTATGCCCCGGCGCGACCTCCACCAGCGGCGGTTCCTCTTCGCGGCAGAGGGCTTCAGCATAAGGGCAGCGCGGATGAAAATAGCAGCCGGGCGGCGGCTTTGCCGGGTCTGGCAATTCGCCTTCGATGCCGCCTGTCTCCGGCAGTGGTTGATCTGGGTCGGGACGGGGGATGGCGGATAAGAGCGCTTCGGTATAAGGGTGGCGCGGGCGAGAAAACAGGTTTTGCGTTGGCGCCTGCTCCACCAGTTTGCCGACATACATCACCGCGACGTCGTCCGACACATGCTCAACCACGCTCAGATCGTGGGCGATAAACAGATAAGTCAAGTTGAACTCACCCTGCAAGTCTTTCAGCAGGTTCAATATCTGCGCCTGTACCGAAACATCGAGCGCCGAGACTGCCTCATCACAGACGATCAGCTGCGGGTTGATGCTCAAGGCTCGCGCGATGCCTATCCGCTGTCGCTGTCCGCCGCTGAATGCATGGGGGAAGCGTTTCATATAGCGCAGATCCAAGCCAACCCGGTCCAGCGCCGTCCTGACGCGGTCTTCCAACTCTTTGCCTTTGGCGAGCCGGTGTATGCGCAGCGGTTCACTCACAATATCGAATATCGTTTTACGCGGGTCCAAGCTGGAGTAGGGGTCCTGGAAAATCATCTGCATATGTTTGCGAAACTCACGCATCTGGCGCCGGCTCAACTTTGCCAGATCAGTCTGAACCCCTCCGTGATGGAAGAGGATTTCGCCAGCTGTTAGGTCAATCGCGCGCAGTACGCAGCGCCCCAATGTCGTTTTGCCTGAGCCCGATTCGCCAACCAAGCCGAGCGTACGTCCCTTGCCGATGCGCAAGCTCACATTATCGACCGCCCGCACATGCCCGACAACGCGCCGCAGGAAACCCGCCTCGATGGGGAAATACTTCTTTAAGCCGCGCACTTCCAGCAGGTTGGCGTCGCTCATGCGGGATTAGCCTCTAATCGCGTCCACCGTGATCGGCGGTCGCATGCGGGCTGAATTGAAGGCTGGGTCACAATCGCACAGCCATTCATCGCTGATGTATTTTCCCAAGAGATAATGCTTGCGATCGGGGTAAAACAGGATGCGTTCCTCGCCGTCATCAATCAGGCTCGGGTAGACAGCCACCTGCGTGCCACCGGTATGGGGCAGCAGCACCCCGTTTGATGTGACAAAAATCTTAGGCGGACCAAAGCGCAGCGGGTGCTCCTTTTCGCCCTCGATTTCACGCCCGACTGTTAGCCAGGCTGGGTAACGATTATGCTTGGAATCCACCGGCGATTTGCCGCCGTTGGCGCTACCGTCATTGTTATAGAAAAGCAGCAAATAACGCCCATCATGCAGGCGGTACAATGGGCTGGGCGACATCGGATTCAGAATGGGATTCCCGCCCGGTTCATATCGAAGCACGCGCGGCTCGTCCCAGGAGCGCCCATCATCTTCCGAGAGCGCAAAATAATTGACGCCTAGCAGCGTCCGAAATACACATATCAGCCGACCATCAGAGAGCGCCTGCACCGTCGGCTCTTGAGCGACGCTGACGCCGAGCCGCCAGGGATTTTCCACCTGCAGCCCATGCGCCGCCTTGGGCCAGGTGCTGACGATCAGCTTTTGCGGGTCGCGCTCACTGAGGATATTTTCGAAGCGCAGAAACCAAACCTCCGACCAGTGCTCAAGCAAATTCAAGCTGAGCTTCACCGCCGGGTCGTAGGTATGGCTTGCCCAGCGGGTAAAGGGGGCTATGACATGATTCTCCGGCGTGACGAAAATGTTCTGATAGACGATCCAACTAGGCGGCACGGTCGGGTCCGGGTGGCTGATAGCGCTCGGCGCAATCGGGAAATCATAGCTGGCGCCGCTCCATGTCTCGCCATCGTCATCAGTGTAGCGGCAGCGCACCATCCCAGTCGTATCCTCGCGGGCATCGTCTATGCCGACATTCTTGTTGTAGAAGTAATATACGCGATGCCTGCCAGCCTCAAGCAAACCAGGCGCGACAATAGGAAAGCCCCAGCTTGCCAGCCCGGTTCCCGCCGCGTCATCGGGCTGGGGCCCATCAATTGCCTGTGGCGCAGACCAGGTCGCCCCACGGTCACGAGAACGGCTGAAGACGACACGCTGATCGCCCGCATTCTCAAATGTAGACTGCGTCCAGAAGCCAAGGAATGTGCCTGGCGGTGTCTTGACAACCAGAAAGTGTTGATTGCAGGCACCAGGACCGGCAAAGTCCGTCGGCACATAAGCCAGCAAATCTGGCTCTGTCCGCTCCCATTCATTTTCGAGATAAAGATCTTTCAATTTGAATTACTCCGGCTAAATGATTCCAAGTTCCTCATAGTAAGGAGGTATAGAATCGCTGTCAGAAAATTTCTTATTCATACAGTACGCAACTGACGCTGTGCCCAGGCGCGACTGTCACCGCCGCCGGCATCCGAACATCGCAAGCGCCCGCGATAAACTCGCTGCAGCGATTGGCGAAGGGGCAGGCATCGGGCGGGTCCAGCGGTACTGGCACCGTACCTTGAATCGTCGCCAGATGCGCCCCATCAGTGGCGCCGAATTTAGGAATCGAGCGGAGCAGCCCCTTTGTATATGGATGCTTCGGGTTCTTGAATATCTGCCGCACCGCGCCATATTCGATTATCTTGCCCAAATACATCACGGCAACGTCATCAGCCATCGTCGCGATGACGCCCAAATCGTGCGTGATGAACATAATCGCCATGCCATTTTCTCGCTGCAAGCGTTTCATCAGACGCAGTATCTGGGACTGAATCGTGACATCCAGCGCCGTCGTCGGCTCATCGGCGATCAGCAAGCGCGGGTTGAGCACAATCGCCATCGCAATCATGCTGCGCTGGCGCATCCCGCCCGATAGCTGAAAGGAGTATTCATCGATTCGCCGCTCCGGGGCTGGGATCCCAACCTCATCCAACAGGGCGATAACCCGTTTGCGCGCCGCACTCCTGTCCCGCTCGCCATGGACAAAGAGCGCCTCCATGATCTGGTTGCCCACGGTATGCACCGGCGAGAAGGCGGTCATCGGCTCCTGGAATATCATCGCGATCTCGCGCCCGCGCAAGTCGCGCATGTCATCGCCGTCTTCGTCCAGCTTGACGACATCCACCGCGCCCGTCTCGCGATGCAGCAAAATCTGCCCGCTGATTCGGCTATTCTTCCGCGGTGTGATCCGCATGATTGATTGCGCCGTCACGCTCTTGCCGCAGCCGGATTCGCCAACGACACCCAGTGTGCGATTCTCGCGTATGCTGAAGGATACGCCATTGACCGCCTTGAGTGTGCCGTCTTCAAGATCAAAATAGGTGTGCAGGTCTTTCACTTCAAGCACAACATCGGACATGGCTACAGTTCCTTAAATGGATCGGCGGCATCGCGCAAGCCATCGCCCACAAAGTTAAACAGCAATACGGTGGCGATGACAGCAAGCGCCGGTGTCAAGAGCCAAGGATACAAGGCGATGTTCGAGATGTTCTGCGCGCCCTCGAGCAAGGTGCCCCAGCTAACCGCCGGCGGCCGGATGCCCAGCCCGAGAAAGCTGAGCGCGGTCTCGCCCAAGATCATGCCCGGAATGGCGATCGTGATATTGACGATGAGAAAGCTGATATAACCTGGCAATAGATGTTCGTAGATGATGCGGATATCGCTGGCGCCCGCTATCTTGGCAGCCATGATGTAATCTTGTTCGCGCATCTCAAGCAGCTTCGCGCGCACCGCCCGCGCCAGCCCGGTCCAAGTCATTGTCGACAAGATGATGGTGATGGCAAAGTAAGTCCGGGTGACGGGCCAATCAATCGGCACGATCGCCGCCAGCGCGATCCAAAGCGGGATCTGCGGTATCGCGCTCAAAATCTCGGTAACGCGCATAATCACAATATCGACTAAGCCGCCATAATAGCCCGATAAGCCCCCCAGCGTCGCCCCCAGGAAAAAGCTCAGAAACACGCCGACTAAGCCTATCGTCAAGCTGATGCGGCTGGCGGCCAGGATCCGCGAGAATACATCGCGCCCCAATTGATCGGAGCCCAGCAGAAACACCTTGCCTTCGCCGGCGTCGAAGAAATGTAAATCCAACTCAAACCGTCCCCAAAAGCGGTACCGCTCCCCCCGGGTAAAAAACTGGAGGCGATGAATCGTGCCTGTATCTTCGGTGTAAATCCGCTCGAAGGTATCGAGGTTCAGTTCGTAATTCAGGCCATAAACAAATGGACCGATGAAATTGCCGTCAGCGTCGAAGAAGTGGATGGGCGTCGGCGGCGTGTTGACAAAACCTTGATGCTGCGTCACTTCGCGATACGGCGTCCAGAATTCGTAGGTGAAAGCAAGAAAATACATGACGATAAGAAGCGCGGCTGAAACCAGCGCCAGGCGATGTTTCTTGAACCGGCGCCAAATCAACTGTTGCTGAGAGGCGATGTAATAGCGTTCTTCCGCGGTGGAGATTATGCCGCTCGCGGCGGGCGTCCCGCCGGCTTCATCGATTGGGTCCGATATCAGGTCACCCCCTTTTCCATGCGGATGCGCGGGTCATAAAGCGACAAGATGATGTCGCCCAGGATCACGCCAATCACCGCCAGGATGCTCTGGATCATCAGGATGCTGGTCGCCAATTCTAAGTCTTCCGCCAATAGCGCGCTGAATAACAGCGGTCCCAGCGTCGGCAGGTTCAAGACTATCGCCACAATGGTCTGCCCCGAGATGAGGCGCGGCAAAATATATCCGATTGAATTGACCACCGGGTTAAGCGCCAGCCGCACCGGATATTTGAACAGCAGTTGACGGTAGCGCAAGCCTTTCGCCCGCGCCGTCACCACATACTGCTGGCCCAATTCATCTAGCAGCGTCGCTCGCATCGTGCGGATCGTGCCCGCCGTCTGCGCCGTTACAATCACGATGATCGGGATCCATAGATGATTCAGCAAATCTATCGCTTTCGCCGGCGACCAAGGCTGCTCTTCCATGCCCGGCGAAAATAAACCGCCAATGCTCAAGCCAAAGAATTTATGGAACAAGAAGAGCAGAATCAACGCTAGAAGGAAGTTGGGCGTCGCCAACCCTATGAAGCCGACAAAGGTCCAGAAATAATCGCCCAGGCTATATTGGCGCGTCGCGCTGTAGATACCAATCGGGACCGCCACCGCGTAGGTTACGATCAGCGATATGATCGATAGCATCACCGTCGCGGCAATCCGCTCATTGATGAGCTTGTCCACCGGTATGCCCAGCATGGATTGCCCCATGTTGCCGCGCGCAAACTGCGACGCCCAAATGAAATACTGGACGAAAATAGGCTTATCGAGCCCGTACTGCGCGCGCAAAGCCGCTTCGTCTTCTTCTGTGATGATGTCGCCTTGCGCCTGACGGGCGTTGACAATGCGGTCAACCGCATCGCCGCGCGGCAGTTGGACGATCATGAAAATCAAAAAGCTGATGACTATCAGCACGAGGCAGGCGTAGATGAGGCGCTGAAACAGATATTTGCTAAAGCTCATATTTCGCCTATTTCCCCCGCCCCCCAAGCTCCTCCCCGAAGCGCGGTATCTAGGTGCGCTATCAAGAGAGGGGCTTGCGTTTTAAGGGCTTCGGCAAGCCCAAGCCCCTTCCCGCCAGCTAGGTAGGAAGGGGCTGCGCCGCGCCGGTCGTGTAGGTCCCTTAGGTCGCGTAGACACTGACCACCGACACGGACCGCCGACACGGACGGTTGGGGGCGGGAACTTATCCCTGCCCTATCCCTCGTCGAGGTACCACTGTTCGATGTGGAAAGGCGCGTAGAAGTTGGTGTCCGAGCCCCAGAACAAGTTCTCGGTCGGCACGTTGCGTAGCCTGTTCGAGTAAATCACCGGCTGCGGCGTCAAGCCAACTGAGGGAATGATCGGCAGTTGCTCGCCCCAATAACTGAAGTACTGGGCGCCCAATTCAGCTGCTTCGGCCGAGTCACTCGGGTATTGGCTGAACTCGTCCCACAGCATGTTCAGGTCCTTGATTTCCTGCGGTGGCTCGATGCCAGCCGACCCGCCGGAAGAAATCCAGGTGGTCCAGCCATGCGCCCAGAAGTGACGCGCCGGATCATTGACAGCAAAATGATCAGGCGTGCCGCGCCCGAAGAGCGTTGCGCGCCCGATATGCCACATCACGGTCATGACTTCGCCGTTGGTATACAGATCAAATATCAGATCCGGCGAGGCGCCTTGACAAATTAGCTCAACGCCGATGTCGACATAATCGCTGGCCATCAATTCACAGCCGGGCTGATGATCGACCAAGCCATGCGCGATGATCGCCACGCGCCGGCCATCTTCCAGCAGGCGGAAGCCGGCGTCATCTCGTTCGGTCAATCCCAAACCATCGAGCAAGGCATTGGCTTTATCCGGGTGATATTCGATCTTCTCGCTGAACCAGTCGTCGTTGAACCAGGGCAGCGTCTTCAGCGGCGTCGCTGGGTGTGGCGCCGCCAGCCCGAAGAAGAGCACATCATTCATCTCGTCGCGGTCAATCGCCATCGAAAGCGCCACCCGAAAATCAACATTCTGGAAAAGCCCGCGGAAGGCATCATCGGGGTAATTCTGATTGGGGAATAGCGAGAATTCCGAGGGACGCAGCGATTGCGCGATATAGGTGGTGTAGCCGCCCGCCTCTTCTTCAGCGCGGTAGAGCCGCAAGTCGGTCGGACGCGTGTAGCGAACGCCGAAATCAAGCTCGCCGGCCGATAGCCGCAAGGCATAAATGTCGAGGTCGCCTGCCAGCGAGACTTCAATGTTATCCATGTATGGCAGCTGATTACCCTCTTCATCCACTTGATGGAAGTACGGGTTGCGCTCCAGCAAGACGCGGTCGCTCTCGATGATGACCGGCACCCAACTATCCATGTATGGGCGGTCAAGCGGTTGCGCCGACAGGTTGTAGCCTTGGGCACGTTTGCTGTTGACCAAGTCAACCCAAGATTCCAAGCCCGCTTCTTCGGCGAGAGCCTGCGCATTTTCGTTGTATTTGGCGTGATACTGCTTCAGCCAATGCGAGGGACCGTAAAGGCTGTTGTCGCTGGAGAAGTGGGTGCGCCCGAAGCTGTCCATCGCGATCGGATACGGTATCGCCCAGGTATAGCTGAAGGTGCTGTCATCGATAACCTCGAAGGTCGCCACTTCGCCGCCCGCGCGCCAGAAGCCGCCTGGCCCATTAGGCGCGATATCGGGATCATTCAGGATATCTTCCCAATGCCAGCGAAAATCTTCGGTGCTGAAGTCATCGCCGTCCGACCATTTCAGCCCTTCGCGCAGCTTGATGGTCAAGGTGCGATTTTCGTTCGTCCATTCCCAACTCTCCGCCAGATCAGCCTGATATACGCTTGCGGTGAAGTTGTAACGGAAGAGCCCGGTGTGGCGAATGCGCAAGCCCTCGTCAAGCCGCTCGCCAATATCGCCAAAACGCAGCGTCCCGCCATAAGTGCCGATTGAATCAACAACCGGGATGACCTTCGGATTGCTAGGCAAGCGTTCTTCAACCGGCGGCAGATCGCCAGCCGCTACCTGTTCCGCCAGCATTGGCGCTTCCGAATACATCATATCTTGCCCGAGCCCGGGCGCTAAACCGCTCATCAACGCGAGCAGAACGATCGCAAACTTGAATAACCGTTTCATGTTCATTACTTTCTCCATCAAAACTTGAGTTAATCTGACTCTGACTTCCGCTTCAGTTCAATCGTGGTCTCAACCCTCCTCATTCGATACTATGACAAGCTGCGCCAGCAATTGCAATGTAACCGCAACGATGGGGAAAAGATTAACGCTTTTGCCGAAACTCGTCAACCTTGGGCGACAATGGGGAGTGGCGATTTTACAAGCTCTCCAGCCAGTCACGAAGCTTCGCTTCCAGCCCGTCGCGCACCTTGACGAAGGAGGCCAGCACAGCCTCGTCATCGCCCTCGACCGCGGCCGGGTCGGGGAAGCTCCAATGGATACGCCGGGCAGGTCCGGGGAATGCCGGGCAGCTTTCCGCCGCGTTGTCACAGACGGTGATGACATAATCAAAGGACTGCGCCAGGTATTGGTCGATGTGGTCGGAGCTATGACCGCTGATATCGATGCCGCGTGCGTTCATGGCTCGGATGGCATAGGGATTGACAGAAGCAGGCTCTGCGCCGGCGCTGAAGACTTCCAAGCGTCCATCCGTCAGATGCCGCAGCAAGCCTTCGCCCATCTGCGATCGCGCCGAATTGGCTGTGCACAAGATTAATACGCGCAATGTCCCGCTCACTGCATCCTCCCGAAAATCATAGCTAGCAGATGCCTATTTATACTAGCGCCTTAAGCGATGGGAGCGGTGAAGTTTGAGGCTATGCAAGGCAATAGCTCGCTTCTGGATACGCTACGGCAGTTCCAATAAAATAGCGCGAAAGTCAGCAGAAGGCGCCGCCAGGCTCAGCCGGCATAAAGCCCCTGGGCTTCTGCGAACAATTGCTTCAGCTCAGCCAGCAGCTTAGGCGCGCTTCCGCCCTGCATCAAGTATTCCCGAATCGGCGCCCCGGCATGATCCTGAAAATGCAGATAGCCTGGAAATCGAGGGCGCAGATACGCCCGGTCCAAAGCGGGCAAAGTATTGCGGAAATAATCATTCGACCGCCGGTTGACCTCCGCATCCTCCCAGGCGAGCCGATGGCCAGGCTGGCCGCCGTTCTCGAAGAAAAGCGTGCGCTGTATGTCGGCGCTGGCGGTGAACATAGCGTAATCGCGCGCCAGCTCCGGCGTCTTGCAGCGGCTGGAAATCGCCAAGCCCGTGCCACCGAGGGTTGATTGGCAGGGTCCATGCCCGTCAATTTCCACCATATCGTCGAATGTCAGCGCCTTGCCCGCGTAGCCGGCGCGCGCGTAATTCGAGTAGCCATAGGCGAAAGGACAATAGGCGAAGGCATCACGCCGTGACAGGGTCTCATACACCGCAATCGGATTCCATTCGAAGATTTCCTTAGGGCAGAGGTTTGCCAGCTCCCGCAATTGCTCCAGCGCCATCAAACTCATGTCGTCGGATACCGCCCACTCATCGTCAAAGAAAGGCGGCTCGCCCTGGGTGGCGCAGAGCATATAGAAATTCATCAAGGTATCAATCGGGATCGCCGGCATAATGACCCAGCCCTGCCGCGCCAATGCCAGCAGATCGCTCCAGGTCCGCGGCTGCTCCAGCCCGTGCCGCGCCAGCAGGTCCGCGCGATAAGAAGCGACCGGCGTCGCCGCGTCAATCGCCAGCGCGCATTGACCGCCGTCGAAGATATAACTAGCGTGTGATTGGCCCACTGAATGCGCCGCTTGATCAGACATAAAATCGGCCGGGATAATTTCCTGAAGCGGCAGCAGCGCTTGACTGTGCGCGGCGTAACCCGCCCACGGGTGGTCAATTACGAGCAGGTCATACTGCTCGGCCAAGCCTTGAATCGGCGCATCGGCGAATTCCTGCAGCGAGCGCTTCTCCCAAATGATATCGACCTGCGGCTGCATTTCGCTGAATCGCTGCGCCGTCGCCACCACCGAAACAAAGCCGCGCGAATGATTCCAGGTGATGCCGCGCAAGACAATTCTCGCTCCCATGCCGGTCTCCTTTTGATTTGCCTTACTTGATGACGCCCGTTAGCAAGATATTTTGCTTGCAAAATACAATTTTGTCTGCAAAATATAGTGAGTGACCGCAATCTTGTCAACCAGAGCGCGACGGATTCCTCAGCTCAATACGCTTCCAGGATAGCCCAATGATCAAAACAACCTACTTTGAAGATTACGAGATCGGTTCAAGCCGCGAAACATTCGGCCGTACCATCACCGAAGCTGATATCGTGCTACATGCGGGCCAGACGGGCGATTTTTTCCCCCATCACATGGACGCCGAATGGGTCAAAACCCAGGAGTTCAAGGAGCGTATCGCCCACGGCACATTAATCTTGAGCGTCGCCATCGGCATGACCGCCAACGAGATCAATCCGGTTGCTTTCTCTTATGGTTATGACCGCATCCGCTTCATCCGTCCCGTCTTTATCGGCGATACGATCACAGTCAAAGCCACCATAAGCGAGAAACGCGATTATCCCAAGCGCTCCGATCATGGCTATGTAATTGAGCAGGTGGAGGTCTTCAACCAGCATGGGAAGATTGTGCTCGCCTGCCAACATCTTTATCTCGTGCAGCGCAAGGAACTCGCCCCGGCGGACTAGCCTGAGCGTGCCTGCGCCCACAGCCAAGCACAGAGAGTACCGCCATGGCTGAATTGAAAACCGCGCCAAATTACAGCGTACCAGCTTTGGAAAAGGGTCTGGCGGCGGTTGAATTGCTGGCGCGCGCGGCGGAACCTTTGTCGCTGTCAGAAATCTCAGAGATGATGGCAAGCAGCGCCAGTCAATTGTTCCGCACGATGAATTGTCTAGTCGAAAGCGGCTACGTCATCAAAGACGAGCTGCATGGCAAGTACAGCCTCACACTAAAGCTATTTGAACTGGCGAATCGTCATTCACCGCTGAAACATCTGCTGCGCGTCGCCAACCTGCCAATGCAAGAATTGGCGCAGGCAATTCGAGAATCCTGCCATATCAGCATTATTCAGCATGGGCAGCTGCTGGTCGTCGGTCAAGCGGAGAGCCCGGAAAAAGTGCAGATCTCAGTATCTGTCGGTACATCCTTCCCGCTCGTATCCACCGTCTCGGGGCGCTTGCTGCTGGCGGCGATGGATGAGAGCAGCCTCAAAGCCATCCTGGCCGAAGACGACGGCTACCGGCAAATGTCATTGAAGGAGCGCGACGGCTTTTGGGCGCGCATCGCCGAAATCCAATTAAGCGGCATTTCTATCGCCGTTGATGAATCCTTCATTGGTTTGCACGATACGGCGGTGCTGGTTGGCAATCCCGAAGTTGGCGTCACCGCCGCCATTGCCGTCACCCAATTGACCGCCAGCCGCCAAAACAGCGACCCGCGCAAAGTGATCGACGCCCTGCTGCGCTGTGCCAGCGAAATCAACTTGCGCGCCGGCTTAAGCGATTTCGCCGGGCAGCCCGCTTGACAAAAGCCCGCTCATTGAATCATTGTTCGACGAGGACGAGACAACATGCCCTTAGCAGCCAGTATTCGCCAATCAGCAGAATTGCCGAGCCAGCCATTGCCCATCGTCAGCATTGGTCTGGGCGGGATCGTTCATGACGCCCACTACCCCGCATACAAAATCGCCGGTTTTGAAGTGATTGGGGGCTATGATATCAACCGCGAGCGCGCCGCCATGATGAGGGACCTGTTCGGCTTGCCGCGGCTTTACAACTCGCTGTCCGAAGCAATCGAGCAGGCACCCGCCGACGCTGTCTTTGATATCGCGGTGCCCGGCAGCGCTATCGCCGATATCTTGCGCAACATCCCCCGCGGCCGCGCCACGCTCATCCAGAAACCGATGGGCGAGGATTTCGCAGCGGCGCAAGAGATATTAGCCATTTGCCGCGAACGAGACCTAGTCGCGGCGCTTAACTTTCAATTGCGCTTCGCCCCGTTCGTCATCGCCGCCCGCGATATGATTGAGCGCGGCTTGCTTGGCGAACTCTATGACATGGAATTTCGCGTGCAGTGCAACACGCCCTGGCATCTTTGGGGCTTTCTCTTCCCCTTGCCCCGGGTTGAGATCCTATATCACAGCATCCATTACATTGACCTCATCCGCTCATTCTGTGGCAGCCCGCAGAGCGTTTATGCCAAGACGATGCCTCATCCGAGCGCGCCCGATTTGCACGGCGGCGCCCGATCGATGGTTATCATGGACTATGGCGATAATCCGCGCGTCAATGTGATGACCAACCACAGCCACGCTTATGGCGCCGAGAAGCAGCAGTCTTACGTTAAGTTCGAAGGCAGCAAGGGCGCAATTCAGATCCGCGCCGGCCTCAACATGAATTATCCCGACGGCGTTCCAGACCGCTTCGAATACATCCTGCTTGAGGACGGCGACCGCGCCTGGCAAAGGCTTGACATCAAAGGATCATGGTTCCCCGAAGCTTTCATCGGCACCATGGCGAGCCTGATGCGCTACGCCAGCGGTGAGGCAGAGGTCCTGCCCACCTCGGTGGAGGATGCGATTCTAACCATGGCGACAGTTGAAGCCGCCTACAAATCCAGCGCCCGCGGCGGAACAACTCTGCCGCAGGTATGAACGGGTGGCTTGCCATCAGCGCATACACGCGATATGATTTAGCTGTGGGCCAAGAGGGATTCCTCTATGCAGTTGGATACAACACTTTCGCTGGATATTATTCTTGCGGTAGCTGCGATATTTGGCGCAGTTTGGCAGCTCAATCGTGACATCGATAGCAAGATCGGTTCTCTACGATCTGAATTAAAAGCCGACATCAGCGACCTGCGTCAAGAGTTAAAAGCCGACATCGCCGAATTGCGGACCGAAGTCAAAACCGACATCAGCGACCTGCGTCAAGAGTTAAAAGCTGACATCGCCGAATTGCGGACCGAAGTCAAAACCGACATCAGCGACCTGCGTCAAGAGTTAAAAGCCGATATCGCCGAATTGCGGACCGAAGTCAAAGCTGACATCGCTGAGTTGCGGAAAGAGATCAAAGCCGTTGACACAAAAGTCGATGCCAGCAACCAGCGCCTAGCCAGGCTTGAGGGTGTTATCTTGTCGCGCGAGGGCTTGGTTGACGCGATAACCGAAACTGCCCCAGGCGTCTAGCTTGTACTCTTAGAAACCCAAGTCATAAAAGGCATTGCCCGTCCCGCCCAGGACGGCGTCTCGTTCCTCATCCGACAGCTGCGCCAAGCACTTGTTCGTCTCGTCCCAGACTTTGGCGTAGTCGCCAGCCAGCACGGCAACGGGCCAATCACTGCCGAACATCAAACGGTCGGCGCCAAACTGCTCCATGGCATAATCGACTAGCGGCATAATATCTTCATAGGTCCACGCGTCAAAGTCCGGCGTCACCGTATTCAAGCCCGAGACCTTCGCGTAGACATTGGGGCTTTCAGCGGCAGCCGCCAGCTGTTCGCGCCAGATTGCCCGATCTGCCTCACCCAGCGGCGGTTTCGCTAGGTGGTCGATTACCAGCTTCAGATTTGGCACTTGCTCAGCCAGCGTTGGCACATGTTTGAGATGATTGGGGAAGACCGCCACCACATCAAAGGTCAGCCCTCGATCGGCGAGAATTTGCAGCCCCTCGATCACCTGCTTTTGGATTACCCAATCTGGGTTGGTTTCTTCGTGGATAAGATGCCGCATGCCTTTGAAGTAGGGATTTTGCCCATACTCATCCAGCTTCTTGGCGGCTTCGGCCGGGTCATGAAGCGGTACCCAGCCGACGACCCCGGCTACCCAGTCATTAGCTTCGGCGATTGCCAGCATCGAGTCGGTATCGGCGTAAGAATCCATCGCCTGAACAATCACCGTCTTGTCGACGCCCGCCGCCGCCAGTTGCGGCTCCAACTCAGCCGCGGCAAAGGTGCGGTAGATGGGACCATAAGCCGGCACCAACCAAGGATAGGCGACTTCGTCCAGATTCCAAAAATGTTGATGCGTGTCAACGGTTACCATCTCCGCCCCCAATGAATTGTAAGCCCGTCTGCTAGACAATTTGACAGAATTGACTTTGCTGACTATATTTTACGGATAAAAAGTGTTTTTGCAAGCAAAATAGATTCGCTGTCTTTTGAGGCAAGCTCTGCCTTAATTGGAACATAAAGTCCAAGACGTTCAGCGAGGAAACAGAGGCGACAATGAGACCATTGGAAGGTTTGCTTGTACTGGATTTCAGTATCTTTCTGTCGGGTCCTTCGGCTGCCTTGCGCCTCGCCGACTTGGGGGCGCGCGTCATCAAGGTGGAGCGGCCCGATGGCGGTGATTTGTGCCGACAATTATATATCTCCGAGCTGGAACTCGATGGCGAAAGTACGCTCTTCCACTCCATCAACCGCAACAAAGAGAGCTTCGCCGCCAACCTGAAAGACCCGATCGATCTTGAGCATGCCAAGGCATTGATCAAACAAGCCGATGTCATCATTCAGAACTTTCGCCCTGGTGTCATGACCCGCCTTGGGCTGGATTACGAGTCGGTCCGCGCTATCAACCCGGGCATCGTGTACGGCGAGATAACTGGCTACGGCAATGAAGGTCCTTGGGTTTACAAGCCGGGCCAAGATTTGCTGCTGCAATCGATCTCGGGCTTGGTTTGGCTGAATGGCGATGCCGACCGGCCGCCGACCCCATTTGGCTTGGCGGTCGTCGATCTCTTCACTGGCGCTCATCTGGTACAGGGCATTCTGGCTTGCCTGGTTCGCCGTGGTATCTCGGGGCAAGGCGGCTTGGTCCAGGTCAGCTTGCTGGAGTCCATCTTGGATTTCCAATTTGAAGTGATAACCACCCATCTCAATGACGGCGGCAAGCTGCCACAGCGCAGCACAATCAATAATGCGCATGCCTACCTCGCCGCGCCCTATGGCATTTATGAGACGGCTGATGGCTTTCTCGCGCTGGCGATGGGTTCGATTCCCGTGCTGGGTGATTTGCTGGATTGCCCGCCCCTGCTTGCATATACCGATTCCGCCACTTGGTTCACACAGCGAGACGCAATTAAGGCGATATTGGTCGAACATCTGAAGACCCAATCAACCGAGCATTGGCTCGCAATACTCGAGCCGCAGGATATCTGGTGCGCCGATGTCCTGACTTGGGACCGCCTGCTCCAGCACGACGGATTTAAAGTAATCGACATGATACAAGAGGTAACGCGCGATGCGGATGTCAAGCTGGATACCACGCGCTGCCCCATCCGCATTGACGGCGCCGTGCTGAAGAGCGCCAAAGGGGCGCCGCGCATCGGTGAAGACACCCGTAGCATCATGACAGAATTCGCCATCACTGGATAACTTGCTGGAGCGCAGCGCTGCCATACGAAGGATTGACACAGAGCTAGCGGCAGGCCAATCTTGCGCCGCTGCCGCCGAGTAGCTGAGGAGTAGACCATGCCGGAAAACACAGCCGTTGAAATGCACAAGGATTTGCCGCTTTTCAATACCGAAACCTGGATGTACGAAGATTTCGAAATCGGCGCCAAGATTAAATCGATCCGCCGCACGCTTTCTGAAGGCGAGTGCATGATCTTCAATGCCATCGTGCTTGATATGCACCCTTATGTCGCCGATGAGATATTCGCCCGCGACGAAGGCATCTTCGACAAGCGGCTAGTCGCCGGCTCGATGGTCTTCAGCATCGGCTTAGGCTTAATGGCGCATAACAACGTGCATACCTTTAGCTACGGTTATGACAGGCTTCGCTTCATCAAGCCTGTCTTTATCGGCGACACCATTTATACAGTGCGCACTCAATTGAGCAAAGAACCCAAATATGCTGAAATGGGCTTGGTAAAGGTTAGCTACGAGGTCTACAAGAACGAAGGCGTCTTGGCGCTTTACTGCGAGCATTTGCAGACGGTTATGTACCGCCACCCGGAAAACTTCAACCAGCCAAAGGAATAGGAGAAGCAAGATGCAGCGATTAGGACAGGTCATTGGATTGCGCCCGGAAGACGCGGACGAATATATCCGCCTGCATGCGGATGTCTGGCCCGGCGTGTTGCAGAAAATCGAAGAATGCAACATCCGCAATTATTCAATCTACCGCTATGGCGACTTGCTCTTCGCCTATATGGAATATCATGGCGACGATTTAGAAGCGGATATGGCAAAGATGGCGGCCGATGAAACCACTCAGAAGTGGTGGGATATCTGCATGCCAATGCAGAAGCCAGTCGATGATCGCGCCGACGGCGAATGGTGGCATACTATCGACGAGGTCTTCCACTGCGATTGAACCTGTGGTTGAGCGTGGCGGCTATCCTTTGACCGCGCCGAAAGTCAAGCCACTGACCAGGTTGCGCTGCACCAGAATCACAAATATGACCGCTGGCACCATCATAATCACGCTCATCGCCGCCATACCGCGCCAATCGACGGTGAATTGCTCGGTGAAGGCGAACAAGCCGGGCGGGAAGGTCTTGGCCGCGTTGTTCCGCGCCAACACGCTGACGATCTGAAATTCGTTCCAAGCGGCCAGAAAGGCAAAGATGGCGGCTGTCGCCAACCCGGGCAGCGAGAGCGGCAGCTCTATCCGCCAAAATGCGGACCAATATCCGCAGCCGTCAATATAGGCAGACTCCGTCAATTCTTGGGGAATCTGGCGGAAGAAGCCGTCCATCAGCCAAGCGGTGAACGGGATATTGACCGCGACGTATACAAGCGCCAAGCCCAGCACATTGTTCACCAGCCCGACGCGGTTGAAGAGGAGAAACAAGGGCAGGCTGAGCGCCACACCGGGGACCGCGCGCGAGAGCATGATGCCTAGGAACAGGCTGGTATGAAAGCGAAAACGGAAGCGCGCAAATGCATAACCTGCCAATGTGCCTAAAGACACTGCGACAACCGTGCTAAGCCCAGAAGCCAGCAGCGAATTTCGCAGATAAGCCTCGACCGCGACGCGCTGCTGCACCTCCGGGTTCAGCCCGAACATATTGGCGTAGGCTTCCAGCGTCAGCCGCCGCGGAATCCAAACCGGCGGAAATGTGTTTATCTCGATATTCGGGCGAAAAGCCGTGGTGATGATCCAGAAGGCGGGCAGCGCCAACATGAGCAATACCAGCCAGGCGGCCGTATTCCAGATGATATCGTTTCGGCGGCGGTTCGGTCCAACGCTGCGTGTAATCACCGAACGATCCTCGCCTTGACCAGTTGGCGAAAGAAATAGAGGGTGAACAGCACCGACAGGAAAACTGTAATCCAGGACATGGCGCTGCCCAAACCGAACTTGGTGTCTTCAATCGCCAGGCGGGTGATGTAGGTCCAGAGCATTTCGGTGCGCCGCGCGGGTCCCCCATCGGTCATGATCCGCACGATATCGAAGGCGCGCGCGATATCCAGTGACATGATGGTCAAAGCAATGTAAGAAAAGGGCGCCAGCAGCGGGAAAGTAATATAGCGGAATTTCTGCCAGCCCGATGCGCCATCCACTTCGGCTGCTTCAAAGGTCTCTGAGGGTAAAGACAGCGTGCCGGCCAGCAGAATAATCGTCAGCACCGGGATGTTCATCCAGATCGACGCGATCATGATCGTGATCATGCCCAGCGGCACATCAACCAGCCAGGCGATCTGGCCCTGCTCTTGGATGAGCCCGACACTGATTAAGAAGTTGTTGACCAAGCCGACGTTGGCGTTGAAAAACCAGCGGAATTGCATGCCGACCAAGATAGGCGCGAACATCATCGGCACCATCAGCAAGGTCCGCAGCAAGCTCTGCCCGACGGTCACCCGCGCCAACAACTGTGACAGCGCCATCGAAAGCGCGTAGCTCAAGTTCACGGTCACAGCCAAGAAGATTATCGTATTCCAAAGCGAGCGCCAGAATATCTCGTCATTGAGCAGCTTTTGATAATTGCGGAGCGCTCGCGCAGTCGTGAAGTTCAAGCTGTTCGGCTTCAGCAGCTCGTAAGGCGTAAAGCTCACGTAGAGCGAATAAAGCAGCGGAAAGCCAACCACCAGCAAGATGAGGAACACCGCGGGCGAGATCATGGCAAAAGGGAAAAAGCCGGCCTCTATTCGGCTGACTTCAATAAAGCGCGTCTGTGTTGCCTTGTCATTCGCCGCGTTTGAATCGGTAGCCATTTCTACAATACGTCGCTCATTCCGGGATTTGGCGCGCCCCCGCTGCTGCCCCTGCCTCGAAGCGAAGGAGAGGCTTCAAATTGAAAAGCCTGCCAGTCCTTCGCTAGCGGGCGAAGAACTGGCGGTATCGCTTGCGGCAGCGCTAGTAGTATCCCGCGTCTGCCATCAACTCGCGGGTGGCTTCGGCGGCGGCGTCCAAACCTTCTTGCGCACCAACATCACCCAAGATAATCGCCTGCAATTGCGGGTAGAACAAGTTCGAGAAGGGAATCCACTCGGCGATAAGCGGCGGTGTCTTGAAATCTTCGCCGACTTGGATGCGCGCCAGTTCTAGCCGTTCGCGATCCAGCGGAGTTTCAGCATCGGCCGCGTCGGCGATGATGCGATCCCAGACGTCGTCGCGCGTCGGCAAGAAACCAAGCAGCGCTTCTTCGTAGGCGACGCGTTCCGAAGCCAGGAACTTGATCAGCTGAACGCCAGCTTCCGGGTTCGGCGCCGTCGCCGGGATCGAGAAAGCATGCGCGCCAGCCCAGCCGGATGGACGCACATTGTCGCCACCGATCGACAAGCCGGTGAAACCACGCGCCAGGCCGAAGTTGCCAGCCACAGCGCAAGATTCCGAGTCTTGGAAGTAGGCGTACCAGCCATACCACTCCAACTTAATGGCGACATCGTTGTTGCAGAAGTTCTGCGCCACGCCATCCCAAAGCAATGAGGTGGTATCAGACGGGATGATGCCATCGCCATACCAGCCGGCGAGCAATTCCGCAACTGCTACCCCAATTTCGTCATTGAAGGTTGGCTCATAGCCGTCATTGAATAGCGCGCCGCCGCTGGCGAAGAGCATTTCATAGAAGCGGCCCGTCAAGGCTTCTTCCTTACCCGCCAAAACATAGCCAAAGGTGGCATGCCCGTTTTCGACAAAGAAGCGCGCCTGCTGGTCAATCTGCTCCAAGTTCATCGGGACAGCCAGTTCATCGCCCGTCGCATCCATGTAGGCAGCTGCAATTGCGTCGTCCGAATACAGGTCTGAGCGATAATGGATAGGGCTGATATCGGCATGGCGCGGAATCAGATACAAGTTGCCGTTGATGGTCGCCGCGTCGATGATCGCTGGGCTGAAGGCAGCGATTTCTTCGTCGCTGAAGTAATCTTGCAGCGGCAGCAAGAAGGGCGTATATTGCGCGACAAAGCTGGTATGATCCCAAGCCACGTCATAATCGGCGGCGCCCGTCGCGAAATCGACCTTTAGCTTTTGATCCATCGAGAAGCCGTCCAGCAAGGCGACTATTTCCACGGTGGCGCCAGTTGCTTCCTCAAAGACCGAAATGGATTCGTACATGGCTTCATACTGGCCCCCGCCAATATTCGCCATTTTTATGGTGATGCCGGACAGATCTTTATCCAAGCCGGCGTACTGCGGTTCATCCTGCGCGCTGACAGCAACGAGACCCACAAGAGCCAGCACCAGCGCAACAAGGCAAAGTTTGCGTAACATATTCGATTCACTCCCGTCTATCGTAGACCTGCCAACCAATAGAAGATCCTGCCGAGATTTATCAAATCTAGCTCTCTCCTTTCCCATCAAAAACAGCCAAGTATAGCCTAAGCAGCATCAAGGCGAGTATAACCTATTTTGCCTACAAAACAACTTTTTGCGAGCAAAAACCAAAGCGCCGCCATCTGCTGAAGAACTTGCGTCGCTTTCTAGCGACCGCGCTGGCGCAGGGTTATTCCGCCGCCCGCCAGATGCTGCCCATTTGCCAAATCGCCACCCGCACTGTGGCTGAACCACCGGCGCAAAGCAATTGCAGCCCCTGCGCGTCTGGTCGTGATGGATAGATGCGGCTGGTCATCGTGACTCTGTCATTGGCGTATACTTCAATCACCGAGTTATCAAGATAAAGGGTCAGTTTCAATGCTTCGCCATCAGCCAGCGTCAACTGGCATTCGCAAGCATCGACCGTCACTTGGGCTGTATCAGTCGAATTGGCGCGGTTGAGGCGCAAGGTGGCGTCCCGATAATCGTAGATTAGCTCGGTCATCTGCTTGCCATCCGGGCTGCGGCGAAACTGAATGCTAAGAGTTTCGCAGTCGGACCGCAGCGCCTGCAAGATAATTTCCAGTCGATCCCCTTGTACCTGGCTCAGCAATTCGGGAGCATCAGCCGAGAGGCGGACATCCCCCTCGAATAGCGTTGCCCGGCGCAGCTGCCGCATTTCAGCCGCTGGTTTGACCAGCAGAGCGCCATCGCTGTCCAAGGAAATCTCGCGGGGCAATGTCAGGCAAGATGCCCAGCGAGCCGCAGCGTACTGATCGCGCGGGCGCGCCTCGCGAACCCAGCCCCACATCAGCCAACGCCCAGTTGGATCGAGCAAGCTATTCGGCGCATAGAAGACATCGCCCCAATCCAGGCGTTTGGGAGGCTCAGCAGGGCGGAATCGATGATCAACATAATCCCCCAGCCAATAAAGCGGGCGCCCATGAGGCGAGACCGCCAGCATGTGCTTCTTCCCCAAATCGAGAAAGTTGGGGCATTCCCAATTGATGCCGCTTTCTGCCGGGTCGCCAATATAAAGCGGGTGTAGATATTGCCAATCGATAAGGTCGCGCGATTGGTAAAGCAGCGCCGCCCCGCCCTGCCCTTTTATTCCGGTGCCGAGCAGCATATTCCAACAGCCATCGTCCGCTTGCCATAAGAATGGATCGCGGAAGCCAATAAGCTCAAGCCCAGCCGGTAGCGCAGGGATCACCGGATTGGACGGGTGCTTGTGCCAAGTATCGAGTTCATCGCCGCTGATGGCGATGCACTGAGTCTCTTGGTCGATCTCCAGCAGGTACTCGTTGTAATAGCCTTGCGGGATGCGCTGCCGGTCGGACGGAGGTATGTCATCCTTGGCGCTCCACAGCGTCATCTCGGCGACAGCAGAGTAAATCATATGCGGAATGTCCTTGTGAATAACCACACTGCCGGACCAACAGCCGGCGCCGTCATAGGTGCCCGGCGTCGGCATAATCGCGATTGGACGATGCTCCCAATGCACCAGGTCGGGGCTGCGCGCATGCCCCCAAGCCATCGGCCCGAAGTCGGCGATGAAAGGATTATGCTGGAAGAACATGTGCCAATAGCCGTCATAATAACAGGGTCCATTGGGGTCGTTAATCCAGTTAGCCGCGGTCATCAGATGATAGGCAGGGCGCTGAGGGTCGTCAGCGATTTCAGCAGCAGCCTCAGCGACAGCGGCTTTGGCTTTGGCTAGCAATTCTGAATAAGTTGCCGACATAGTCCTCCCCTTTGGTTTATCCTTGAATGCGCCTGCTTCAGCGCACTAGGTAACGAGCGATTCTCACCATTCAAGTTTATCGCCTCGTTCCTCCACTGCGCAGGCCGATTCCCCCGATTCACCCCCCTTGACAAGGCTGGCTGGCTTGGATACAATCACTGTACGATATTGACGAATATAGTTTGATATTATCAAACATGGGAGCGGCTATGCAAATTGAGCTTGAGGGCAAGGCAGCATTGGTTACGGGCGGCAATGTAGGTATCGGCGCCGGCATCGCCAAAGCATTCGCTGATTGCGGCGCGCAGGTGACGATCACCTATTATTCGCATGAGGCTCAAGCAAATGATACCGTAAAGTTGCTGCGCGGGCTCGGTTGCCAGGCGGCGATGCTGCCTTTGGACGCGACCGACAGCCATCAAGTCGCGACGGTTGTATCGCAGGCGGCTGGGCTAATGAATGGCAAGATTGATATTCTGGTCAACAATGCTGGGCATCTTGTGAATCGTGTAGCGATCGATAGCATGTCGGATGAACACTGGCACCGCGTCATTGATGTAAACTTGTCGAGCGCATTTTATTGTACGCGGGAGACTTTGAAATTCATGCCGGCTGGCGGGCGCATCGTCAACATGTCCTCGATGGCTGCGCGGAATGGCGGCGGCAATGGCACCATGCCCTACGCCGCTTCAAAGGCGGGCGTGATTGGCCTCACGCGGGGGCTGGCTAAGGAGCTCGCGCCGCGGAAGATAACGGTCAACGCGCTGGCGCCCGGCTTCATCGCCGAGACGCCATTTCACGAGACCTTCACCGGCGTCGAGAATTACGCCGGCGTCATCGCTGGCATTCCACTGGCTGAAGCGGGGCTGCCGGCTGATGTGGCTGGCGCGGTACTGTATTACGTTTCCGATCTTGGCAAGTGGGTTACGGGCCAAGTGGCGGAAATCAACGGCGGCGCCTGGTTCGTTTAGGTGCGCCGGAAAGTTTAGCTGCATGCGGGAATATCTCTTACTCAAGCGCCATTCGCTCGATGAATGGCAGCACCTTGCTGAATCGTCGCATTCATCGCAATATCAGCAATTGCTCAAGCAGGCGGATAGCCATCACGATACCCTGCCTCCTGCCGAGCACCCGAGTGACTCAATTACCTATATTGGCACTGCGGTTCTCAATCTCGCTTTGGCGCGCTTGCTCTCCCGCAAGGTGGTTTATCTTGAAAGCGCTCGCCGCTGGCTGGCGCGGGCGATTGCCTACCCCCATTGGGGCAAAGAGCGAATGCCTGATCATGATCTCGATGCCGCCTGGCTCTTGTTCGGCTTGAGTTTGGGCTACGATTGGCTGAAGGATGAGCTGCCGCCTGATGAGCGAGCTGCCCTGCGCGATAAGCTGATACTGCAAGCGAAAAAGCTCTACGAATTCGCTTTGGAGACGGAAGGCAACTGGTGGAGCTCCGCTTATTGGCAGAACCACAATTGGATATGCTACGGCGGTTTGGCTACAGCAGCCTACGCCCTCCGCGACGAATTCAGCGAGGCGGGCAAATGGGCCGCACGGGCTCGTGACAACTTGGCTCATGCCCTTGCCTACATGCCCGAGGATGGTTCAAATTATGAAGGACCCGTTTACTGGCGTTATGGCGTCATTTGGTTTCTCATTCACGCCGACCTGCTGCAGCAAGAAACGGGCGAGAACTTACACGATTCCCCCTTTCTTAGAAACACCTTCTTTTATCGACTCTATTTGAGCGGACCCAACCTGATAGACACCGCCAATTTCGGCGATTGCCACGATCGGCGCAGCGCCCACACAGCGGCGGTCTACGCGCGCTTGGCCGGTCTATACGGAATTGGCGAAGCCCAATGGCTCTATCAGCGCTTCTATGAAGTGGGCGAATGGAAACGGGAAGGCGCCGAGGGCTTGGTCAAGCCTGGCTTACTGGCGGAATCCGGCTTGGAATTCTTGTGGTATCAGCCGGCTGTCGCGCCGTCGCCAATCGCGAAGCTGCCACTCAGCCGCGAGTTTCCCGATCTGGGCTTGGTCGCGATGCGCAGTTCCTGGGCTGCCGACGCAGTCACGATGGCTTTCAAAAGCGGCGCGCCCAATGGCATCAAGGCTTGGCACACCGGGCACAGCCTCAACCGCCGCCGCGCCTGGCAGACGTTGAATGGCGGGCACGATCATCCGGACGCCAACAGCTTCATCATCCTCAGCGGCGATGACTATATCACGGTCGACGATGGCTACGCCAAAGAAAAGCTGACGCGAAACCACAGTACTTTGCTGGTTGACGGCCGTGGTCAATATGCCGAGGGCGCATACAATGCCTTTCGAGGCTTGGACGAAACCTGGGGCGCGCGGCTGGAAGCGATAAGGGAATTCGGCAATGTCGTCTACGCCCGCGGCGAGGCAGCCCGCGCCTATGAACGGAATTTGCAGCTGCGGCAATTCAGCCGAGAAATACTCTTTCTCGAAGGCGACGCTGTCATAATACATGATACCGTCTCAGCCGATGGTCCTCATCAGTATGAGTGGCTGCTGCAGACGGACAGACCAGCAGACATGAGCGACAGCGGCGAATTCATAATCAAGAATGGCGGAGCCGCTTGCCGATTGCATATCTTGCAGCCGGCCGAAATCACTCATCAGACACGTGAGCAGGAAATTACGGCAAATCCCACCTCAGCCAAGCCGGACTGGATCATCAGCAATACGCAATATGCCCTGGCGCTATCACCAGCCGAAGCGCGCAAGGATTGTTCCTTCTTCCTTGCTCTGGACCTCGCTGGCTTCGCAGTTGAATCCGTGGACGCCGAACGCGGGGCGGCAGCGCTGCTTCGTAAAGGCGACCGGCAATGGAAGCTAGGCTTTGCTCAGGGGCAGGCTGGGGTCTTGGCGGATGGAATTAATGTCGACGGCCGATGGTTCGCCGGGCGCTGGGACGAGGGGCAGCTTAGCAAATGCCTCAGCGGCGGCGTCACGAGCATCTGGCTGGGGAATGCGCTTTATTTTCTCGCCGATCGTCCGGTGGATATCGCTCTTGCGTATTCAGCGGAAAGCATAATCGCCAAGGTCAGCGCGGCCGACCGCAGTTGGATTCGCTTCAAGAGTTTTAAGCCCGTTTCGATTTCTCTGAATGGCTGCGCCTGCGAGCATCATTTCGATGAATCAACTGGCGTCGCCTGGGTACAGGCGCTAGCCGGAAAATCTAATATCGTTGTCAATCGAGGAGCTGTCGAATGAGCGCCATTTTTCAAACTGCCTTAGAGCAAAGCATCGAGACAACTCGGCGCAATCTGGGCAATTTGGATGATTTTCCCGAGTCCTTCAAGCACGGAGCCTGGCAAACAATCGAGAAAGAACGCGCCGCCGGGCACTGGGTTGACGGCTTTTGGACCGGCTTGCTTTGGCTAGCTTACGCGCATACGGGCGACGCCTCGCTGCGAGCAGGCGCCGAACGCTGGACGAGCCAGCTTGCCCACTTAAAAACGAACACCGGCACTCACGATTTGGGATTCATCTTTTACCTGTCACATGTCATCGCCGGGCGCCTCACCGCGGATGCCGCCTTTTTCGACAACGCAAAAGAAGCCGCTTACACCCTTATCAAGCGCTTCAATCCACGCGGGGAATACCTGCAAGCCTGGGACGACGATGGCATTCGAAAATGGGCGGGCCGCAGCAATATCGACTTGATGATGAACCTCGCCCTGCTCTATTGGGCTGGCGATGCCACCGGTGACCAGACGCTGGCCGATATTGCGACGCTGCACGCGCGTACATCGCGATTGGCGCTAGTGCGAGGCGACGGCTCCACCGCCCATGTGGCCGACTTTGACCCGCGAACGGGCTTGCTGATTCGCCGCGAGCAATACCAAGGCTACAGCCACGATTCTTGCTGGTCACGCGGGCAAGCCTGGGCGCTTTATGGCTTCGCCACCTGTTATCGCTACACGAGCCGGCCCGCCTTTCTGGCAACTGCGCGCACCTTGGCGGATTATACCGCGTGTCATCTGCCAGCCGACCTGGTACCCTTCTGGGATTATAATAGCCCGCATATCCCGAATACGTATCGTGATTCTTCGGCGGGGTCCGTCACCGTCTGTGGCTTGCTAGAGCTGGCAGCTGTCGACAGCGAGCATGCGACGCGCTGGCTGGGCTTGGCGGAGCGCATGTTGATATCGCTGTGCGAGAATTATCTGATGGCGGATGCTGACGGTCCAGCGGCTATCTTGCGAGATGGCGCCAGATCCGTGCCAGCCAATCTAATGGAGCATGGCTTGATATACGGCGACTACTATTTCATGGAGGCGCTGACTGCCTTCACCCGCCCGGATATCCACCAGCGCGCTTTTGCCACCCGATCTGTCTTGAGTGAAGCGAGCGGATAAATTGCCATGACTGCAATCGAAATGCAGCGAAGCGGGGTCCGGTCGGCGCGGCTGCGGGAAGCCATCAATGGCTATCTATTTATCTCGCCTTGGGTGCTGGGTTTCCTCATCTTTGTCATCGGTCCCATGCTCGGCTTGATCTGGCTCAGCTTCCAGCGTTGGGATTTAATCGGCGACCCGCGCGCTGTCGGCTGGCGCAATTATGAGCGCCTGTTCAGCGACCGGCTCTTCCTCAAGTCGATGGAAGTTACAATCGTTTATGGGCTGGGGCGCGTGCCGCTGGGCATCTTTGTGGCGCTGGGCACGGCGCTGCTGCTCAACAATCGCCGCATCAAATTCATTGGCATCTGGCGCACCATCTATTATATGCCGGTAGTACTGCCGCCGGTGGCTATATCGCTGGTCTGGATGTGGATCTACAACCCGCGTTACGGCATCCTGAATACCATGATCCAGCAGTTCCTGGGCATTCCTGGTCCACGCTGGCTGGATGACGCCGCTCTCGTCTTGCCATCGCTAATGGTTATGGCGGTGTGGGCGGCGGCGGGCCGCAACATGATCATCTATCTATCCGGGCTGCAGAGCATATCTAACGAACTGTATGAAGCCTCGTCCATAGATGGCGCCGGCTACTGGCGACAATTCTGGCGCATCACGCTGCCCTTGCTCACGCCTGTTATCTTCTTCAACCTCATCACCGGCATGATCGACACATTCAAGCTGTTCACCCAGGCTTACGTGATGACAGAAGGCGGTCCGCGCAATCAGTCGCTCTTCTTCACTTATTACTTGTTTCAAAAGGGTTTTATGCAATACCAGATGGGTTACGCATCGGCAATGGCGGTGGTTGTTTTCATCATCATCATGGCGCTGACCTTGCTGGTATTCCGCTGGTCAAAAGCCTGGGTCTTTTATGAAGGCGAGCTGACGGGGGACAGTTAAACCGATGGCGATGAAACTTGCTATAGCCGCGCCAAAGCGCAAGCCTCAACTTATTGACAAATTGCTGCCCCATCTCAGCGTGCTGGCAATCTACGCGATTCTGCTGCTGGGCGCCGTCTTGGTCTTCTTCCCCTTCGCCTGGACGATTTCGACATCGCTAAAAACCGAGCAGCAGACGCTCGAGTATCCGCCGACCTGGGTGCCCGATCCCGTGCAATGGGAGAATTATCCCGATGCGCTGACTGCCCGTCCCTTTGGGCGCTATTACATCAACACGACCATCATCACCGTCTTGAGCGTCATCGGGCAGGTCGTCAGCTCGGCAGTGGTGGCTTACGGCTTCGCGCGCTTCCGTTTTCCCGGGCGTGGCGTCCTCTTCTTGATCGTGCTGAGCACATTGATGATACCCTTTCATATCTTGATCATTCCGCGCTTCATCTTGTTCAAATATCTGGGCTGGCTGGATACTTTCCTGCCGTTGATCGTGCCGAACTTCTTCGGCGGCGCTTTCTCCATCTTTTTGCTGCGGCAATATTTTTTGACCATACCGCTGGATTTGGATGAAGCAGCCAAGATGGATGGCGCCAGCTCCTTCCAAATCTTTTTGCGCATTATCCTGCCTCTGGCGCGGCCCGCCTTGGGCGCAGTCGCCGTCTTCGAGTTCATGTCGACCTGGAACGATTTCTTCGGTCCGCTGATTTATCTGAGCTCGGATCGCAATTACACAATTTCCATCGGACTGGCTGCCTTCCGCAACGATTATTTCACCGCCTGGCATTTATATATGGCCGCCGCCGCAGTTGCTCTGCTGGCACCTTTGGTCGTCTTTTTCCTGGCGCAAAAGTATTTCATCAGCGGCGTCGCCTTGACTGGCTCAGGCGGTTCAAAAGGTTGAGTATTCTCGCCGTGAAAGGAGGTGGCGCGGGCAGAACCTGGCAAGACCTATGTGATGGAACCGAATCAATTCAATTCCACAAGGAGAAAATAACTGATGAATAAGGGCAAAACTCTCTGCGGTCTGGTGCTGTTGGCTTTGCTGTTCACGCTGACGCTGAGCGCGACGGCGCAAGACGTCACTATCAAGTGGTTCATGCGCTGGGATCAAAATCGCGTCGAAAACGTTGCCATGCCCGTCTCGGAAGCCTTCACCGAAGCGACCGGCATCGGCGTCGAGTTTGAAAATATCGGCAGCGGCAGCGATTACTACACCAAGCTGCAGACAACTGTCGCCGGTGGCACGCCGCCAGACGTCTTCTACCCCGCCACTCATGTCGCCAACGCTTATGCCAGCAAGGGCGCTCTGCTTACAATCAACGAATTCGTCGAGCGCGATGGCTTGGATCTTTCGGTTTATGACCCCACGATTCTAGCCAACTACATGATTGACGGCGAGTTGCATTGCTTGCCGATTGATCACGCTGCCCTGGTCGTCTACTACAATAAGGAAATCTTTGACGCGGCTGGCGTCGATTATCCCGTCGATGGCTGGACTTGGGACGATTTCCTTGCTACCGCCGAAGCCTTGACCTTGGACACCGATGGCGATGGCGTCACCGATCAATTCGGCGTCGACACCTTCCGCAATTACTGGCCCATGGTCGTCTGGAGCAATACCGATCGCGGGCTGTTCGACGATATCCGACATCCTAGCGAATTCTATGGCTTGGATCAGGGCGTGATCGACTCGGTTCAATTCGTAGCCGACCTGATTCTCGAGCACAACGTCATGCCTTCCGATGAGCAGCGGGCTGATATCAGCGATTTGTTCGCCGCGGGCAAAGCCAGCATGCAAGTGGTGGGCCACTGGCGCATGCAGCGTTACCTCGGCTCCGGCTTCGATTTCGATATGGCCGCCTTGCCCCTGGGCGAAAGCGGCGAGTCGGTCAATCGCGCTGATGGCAGCTGCTTCGCCATCTCGGCCGATACCGAGCACCCGGAAGAAGCTTGGCAACTGGTCAAATTCCTGGCTGGCCCTGGCTCGGTTGGCGTCAATATGCTGCTAGACCTGCAAGTGATGACGCCCGTATTGTCAGAATTCAAGAGCGATCCCCGTTTCCTGGAACCCGAGCTGCTGCCTGGCGCCAACAAAGCCGCTTTCCTGGCTGGCGCGGGCAACTACTTCTCGATGTATGACCCGATTCACCCCATGTACTCCGCCTTCGATTCGCTTTGGAAACAAGAATTGGGCGAGGTTTGGATCGGCGCGGCATCCGTCGAGGATGCGATGCAGCGTATCGCTGATGAGGTCGCCTACATCCTAGAGAACATCGAAGACTACGAATAAGGCGGGCTTGGCTCAACCAGAAAAGAAACCCTTCCCTATCGCGGGGGAGGGTTTCTTTGGCTCATGATCGTACCGCCCGGCGCGCGATGTATCTTGGCAAAAACGCGTCGCTGGGCATGGTATACTGGTAGGCGACAGGTGAGGAAGGCGAGGCGCCAATGGTTACCCAAGAGCGCGTCTACACGGTCGACGATATCTGGCAACTCGAACAACAGCCCCAGAACCAGGCCGAAAAATACTATCTCATAAACGGGGAGTTGCTGACCAAGATAGCTCCGAGTGAACTGCATGGCGATATAGCCATTCGATTAAGCGCTTTCCTTTTCTTGTTTGTAGACGAGCAGAACCTGGGCCGTGTCACGAGCGAAGTTGGCTTCCATCCTCCCAGTGATCGGCGCACAGTACTTCTGCCCGATATCGCATTTACGAGTAATTCGCGAACGGCGCAGCCCGCACGGTCTAGCTACGTACCCTACATGCCCGATTTAGCGGTCGAAATCATCTCGCCCTCACAGGTGCTCAAGCAAGTGCGGCGCAAAGCCGAGGTCTATTTGCATCATGGCGCGAGCCTGGTCTGGCTGGTAGACCCGCGTGAGAAAACTGTCGAAGTCTGGCGTCGCGGGGCTGACGGCCTGCCAGTGTACGATAGCATCGCCTCCGAAAGCGAATTGAGCGGCGGGGACATCCTGCCCGGCTTCAGACTACCGCTCGCCCATATTTTTACCTATTAGCGCAGCGCGCGCTCACGGCAGCGCCAAGGCGACTTCATAACATGATTAAGCGCATCATCATAATTTGCCTAACTACCCTGTTATGCCTTGCGAGCCTTGCACAAACCGAAGGCGTCCAATACTACGTCAGCCCGGAAGGCGATAAGGACGCCAGCGGCCTCAACCCGTCGCAGCCCTTTCGCATGATACAGCGTGCGCTTCAACTGGCGCAGCCGGGTGATACGATTCACTTAGGACCCGGGCATTATTATCAAGATGTGTACACTGTCCGCGATGGGGCGCCGGGCAAGCCGATTACAATAACGGGCACTGAGCGCGCGGTCGTGCATGGCTTGACGAGCAACCGAATTTTCCAGGTCCATCACGATTACATCAGCTTGATTGGCTTCACGATAGATGGCTTGCGGCGCAATGCCGAGCCCAACCGCATGGGCGCTTTTCGCGAGAAACTGCTCTATGTCATCGGCTATGATGCGCGCGATGGCGTCCATCATTTGCGCGTCCTCGACATGACCTTCCGCAACGCTGGCGAAGAATGCCTGCGCATCAAATACTTCGCCCGCTACAACGAAATCGCTTATTCGACATTTCATGATTGTGGCATCTGGGATTTTGTCTTTCACGCTCATGGCGTCGTTGGGGAAGCGATTTATCTGGGCACATCAAGCAAGCAGTGGGACATCAATCTGACGATCGAGCCCGATGTAACCGCGCACAACTGGGTGCATCACAATGTGATGGACACGCAGGGCAATGAGTGCGTCGAAGCAAAAGAAGGCAGCGAGCACAACATTATCGAATACAATATCTGCCGCGGGCAGCAAGACCCTAACTCCGGCGGAATCGTCTCACGCGGCAAAGCCAATATCATCCGCTACAACGAGATCTACGCGAATGTCGGCGCCGGTGTGCGTCTCGGCGGGCACTTGGTTGATGGCATTCAATATGGCGTCGACAACGAAGTCTACGGCAATGTCATCTATAGCAACGAAGCTGGCGGGGTCAAAATCATGGTCGGGGACCAAGGGCGCATCTGTGGCAACAAACTTTGGCGCAATGAAGCCGGCGATGTCAGCGGCGCGTTTGGCGCTGATTATGACCCAGGGGCACCCTGCAATTCGCTGGAGTAGCTTAGGTCGCGCGGTTCAAGCGTATAGCCCAACTTGACAGACATGCGCTGAGCGACTTCCCGCACTTTTTGCCCGCAGTCGGCAATGATGGCTTCATCCAAGCGGGATAAGGGAAATGAAACGCTGACGGCCGCGATGGGCACCGCGCCATAATTATGAATTGGCGCCGAGATGCAAAGCCCGCCGATCTCGTTTTCTTCGCGCTCGATGGCATATCCCTGCTGACGGAAAACCTCGAACTGCTGCATCAAACGATTGATGTCGGTAATAGTGTTCGGCGTCATTGATTTCAGCGGATAAGACTGCAAAACTGCCAGCGCCTGCTGTGGCGGCAAATGCGACAGTATCGCCTTCCCCAGGGCAGTTGAATGGGGCCAGGCGCGCTTGCCGATGTGATTGCGAAAACCGAGGCTCTTATCGGTTAGCAAACGTTCAATGTAGATAATTTGGTTCTCATCCAGAATAGCCAGGTTGACGCTTTCGGAAGCCCAATCTCGCAAGTCTTCCAAATCGGGCATGGCAATCTTGCGGATTTCAATCTGATCAAGCAATACGCCGGCGCGCTCTACCAACTGCAAGCCGAGCTGATAGCGGCGATTGTCCGGATTCTGCGAAATGTAACCGTTGCGCTCGAGTGTATAGACCAGCCCAGAGGCGGTGCTCTTGTGCAGGTTCAAGGCTTTGGCGATATCGGTAATGCCCAATTCCGGTGTTTGCGGACCGAACAAGGACAGAATATCCAGCGCGCGCTGAAGCGACGATATGATCCGCGGATCTTTCTCTCTTGCATCCATCCACTGTACTCCGCAAGTCACTGATGCCCTATCCTACCGCAAAGCGTGGAAAATTACCTGGACGCATCCGCCATTATGACCTGGCTGCCAGCAGCCGGCGCAATATGATCGTGGCAAAGGCGCGGCACCGCCATTCCATTATTGAGTAAAATAGGGAGCAAGCTCTTTTCAGTCGTCTTCTGCGGCTGGATGAGCGGTATAATTCTGTTTTGATGCGATGCCTGGCAAGCCACTTTGAGAGCGCATGACAGCGGCGCTGGGCGCAGTTGAATAAAATCGCGGGAGCGCATAGGAACCTATGATTATTGATGTGCATTCACACAGTCCGCAATACCGTGGCGCCGTGCCGCCCGAGCGGCGGATCATCAATCCGGCTTGGCGGCCCGACCGCGCGGTCAGCTCAGTTTACAATTGGGACGAATACCTGAAAGAGCAGAAGCCCGCCGACATGAGCATTGTCTTTGGCGTCGCCTGGCATCCTGGCGAATGTACTGGCGGCGTCAACGGCATTGATGAGGCCAGCGATCTGCCCGGCAATGTCAATGATAAGACAGCCGCCTTTGCCCAAGCCTATCCCGATCGTCTGATCGGCTTCATGTCGCTGCACCCGCATGACCGGCAGGCGCTGGACGAATTCGAGCGCTGCCGCAGCGACCTGGGTTTGCGCGGCATTAAGCTAGGCGCCAATTATCAAATCTTTCATCCCTTAGAAGCGCGGGCGCTGTTAATCTATGAGCAGGCGCAGCGGCATGGGCTGCCAGTGCTGTTTCATCAGGGTACGTCGCCGGTGCGCCTGGCGCCGATCCGCTTTGCCCATCCATTGCTGATGGACGAAGTCGCCATCCGTTATCCCGATCTCCATATTATCATGGCGCATATGGGCCACCCTTGGACAGTTGATACCGCTGTCGTCATCCGCAAGCATCCCAATGTTTATGCCGATATATCGGGGCTGTTCTACCGCGCTTTCGGCTATTATGAAGCGATGATCAGGGCGGCTGAGTGGAATGTGCTTGACAAGCTACTCTTCGCCTCCGATTATCCGGTGACGACGGCGGCGGAAACCGTCGACGCATTGCGCAGTGTCAACGACATCGTCGCCGGAACATCACTGCCGCGCGTGCCTGAGGACAAGCTGGAAGCGATCATCTATCGCGATTCGCTCAAACTGCTGGAGCTGAACTGACATGACCAATACGTCCTTATTTCAACGAGCAGCCGCCGTCACGCCGGGTGGCGTCAACTCCGGCACACGCGGCTTGCCCGACCCGGTCGTCTGGGAACATGCGGAGGGGGCTTACCTCTACGACGCAGAGGGGGCAAGCTATCTGGATTACCATGCCGCCTTCGGTCCCATCATCCTCGGGCACAATCATCCAGCGGTGAATGCCGCCGTGGCGGAAGCGATGACGCGGGTCGATCTCACCGGCGTGGGAACAACCGAACTAGAGATTCGCCTGGCGGAAAAAATTGTCGAGCATGTGCCCTCGGCGGAGATGGCGCTTATTTTCGGCTCGGGCACCGAGGCGACATATATGGCGCAGCGATTGGCGCGGGCAGCTACTGGGCGGGTGAAGCTGGTCAAATTCCAGGGCTGCTTCCATGGCTGGCACGATTATCTCTTGATGAACATCATCAGCGCGCCAGAGAAAATCGGCAAGCGGGACCCAGCCTCCGCCGGCATGCTGCCCGCAGCACTTGAGAACACCATCGTACTTCCTTTCAACGATACTGAAGCGCTTGAGAAAACGGTATCGACGCAGGGTGATGAAATCGCCGCCATCATTCTGGAGCCGATACCGCACAACATCGGCTGCGTTTTGCCGCAGCTGGAATTCGTCAAAGCGCTGCGCCGCTTATGCGACGAGCGCGGGATTATCCTGATATTCGACGAGGTGATTACCGGCTTCCGACACGGGCTAGGCGGCTATCAGGAAAAGCTGGGCGTCGTCCCCGATCTGACGACCTTGGCCAAATCCATTGCCAACGGTTACCCCTGCGCCGCGCTTGCGGGCCGGCGAGACCTGATGATGCGCTTTTCCAGCGCTGGTGGCGATGTCTTTGTGGGCGGCACCTATAATGGGCACCCCGTATCGACGGCGGCGGCGCTGGCGACAATCGCCGAGCTGGAAGACGGCACTGTTCACGAACAAGTTTTCCGCTTGGGCGAGAAGGCGCGGCGGGGCTTGCAAGCAATCGCTGACCGGCTCGATATCAGCATGACTGTCGCTGGCTACGGCTCCGTCTTTGTGCCCTATTTTATGAGCGGCGCCATCAATCGCTATGCCGATCTGCTGCGCAATGATACCGAAGCCGATACCAGGTTCCGCCGCGAGATGGTCAAACGCGGCATATTCATGCTCCCCCTGGCGATGAAGCGCAATCATATCTCGGCGGCGTTCACCGATGCCAACATCGACCAAACGCTGAATGTCGCTGAAGATGTGCTAACGTTGATGATTCGTGACCACGGTTTGCGCTGAGGCTCGCTAGCGTCAATTCTCGACGCAGGGTCTGCGCAAACTTAAGCCATCGCGATTCAGCTCGACGCCCCAGCCCGGTTCGTCCGGCAGCGCCAGGCAACCGTCTTCCGGCAAGGGCTCTTCAACAAAGATATCGCCGAAAACCGGGACGATTTGATCAGCTTCGGGGCTCATCATCAGGAACTCCGCCATGGGGCAGTTGGTGAAGGCATATTGCAGATGATAGGCATAGATGCCCGAGCCATGCGGAATTACAGGAATATCATAAGCCGACGCCATGGCGACAATGCGCCGCGCTTCCGTCAAGCCGCCTACCCAGGTCAGGTCGGGCTGCAGAATGTCGAAGCACTTGCGCGCGATCAATTCACGGTGGCCGTAGCGGGTGTATTCATGCTCGCCGCCCGTGAATAGGCAGGATGAAACAGCCGCTTTCAGCTCGACGCAGCCATCGTAATCATCCGGCGGCAGACACTCTTCCAGCCAATAGACATCGTATGGCTCCAATGCTCGCGCCAGCTCAATCGCGTAGGGCACGGTCAGCGCCATGTAGCAATCGAACATGAGGCGGAAATCGGCGCCGACTTTTTCGCGCGACTTTGCCATCAAGGCGACGTTCTTCTTTAAGCCCTCGATGCCATCGGCCGGTCCATACATCAGCGGCAGTTTGGCACCGTGGAAACCCATCGCCTGCGCCAGATCGGGCTGTATTGTCGTCGCATAAAGCGGGAGCTTGTCTTTACTCGCCCCACCCAGCATGACATAAACCGGCTCGCCGCGCAGCAAGCCCAGCACATCCCAGAGCGCCAAATCAACGGCGCTGAGTGCCTGTATCGCCAAGCCTTTCCGCCCGTAAGGCAAAGTGGCGCGCCACATCTGATCCCAGATGAGCTCGACATTGTAAGGCGATTGGCTGATGAGAAAGCGCTTCAGATGACGCTCGATGATGAAGCAGGCCGGTTCGCCGCCGGTGCTGATGCCGACGCCGATCATGCCATTATCCAGCTCGACTTCGACGATCACGCTGCCCAGCGCATTGATGCCCCAACTGGTTCGCGATCCCTTGTAAGCTTCATATACGGACATGGGGTTCGCGATTGGCGTATCAATAATCCAGTGCCCGCTGGCTTGGTCATGATAATCGGCGCCTCCCGAATCAATGACGTAGGCACGGACATCGGCTATTTTTGCCCTATTCATTTGGCGCTTCTCCGCGGCCGGTTAGAAGCTAGCGTGGCGTTCATGCCGGCGGCCAAAAGGATCGCGCAGGGCGCGCCCGGGCTTGGCGCCAGTCGGTTGCCCATCTTCCAGAGCTGGCACACCATTAACGATGACATCGCTCAAGCCTTCGGCATTACTGCGGGGGGACTCGTAAGTGGACGCAGCGCGAAGGCTAGCTGGATCGAAGACAATCAGATCGGCTTTGAAACCAGGGCGGATGATGCCGCGGTCCAGGCTGCCAATGCGCCGAGCGGGGGCGGAGGTGAGCTTGCGGATGCCTTCCTCCCAGCTGAGCAGTCCCAAATCGCGCACATAATGTGAAAGGAAGCGGGCATGGGCGCCCCAGCCTCGCGGGTGCGGCTGACCACCAACCACGATGCCATCGCTGCCGACGACATGGGCGGGGTGCTGCATGATAGCCTGCACATGCTCTTCGATGCCAAAAAAAGCCAGACCAGATACGCCCAGCCGCGTCTCCACGAGGAGGTCGGCGAAGAAATCAAAGGGGCTTTTGCCCGCGCGGGCGGCGGCGGCCGGCAAGCTCATGCCGACGATAGCCGGGTCATGCTCGCCCAGAATCCCGCCGATTGTCAGCATTTCCCAGCCCAGTGGCACGCCTTGCATGCCATCGGAGCCGGTCACTTCCAATTCTTGTTGCAGCTTCGCCCGGCTCGCAGGGGATTGCAGATGCCCAATGATGGCATCCACCCCGCCTTCATGCGCCCAACTGGGCAGAAAGGCATGCAAATAAGTTTGACCCGCAAGATAGGGGTAGGCATCCATCGTAACCTCGACGCCGGCGGCGCGCGCCTCATCGATCATCGCAATCAATTCGCCGACGCGTCCTTGGTTGATCTCGAAGCTTAGGTGGCAATGGGTTAGATGCACGGCTACGCCGGAGCGCCGTCCAATCTCGATGGAATCCCAATAGCCCTTTAGCGCCTCCACCCCATAATTGCGGTGATGCGGGCAGTAGAAGCCTTGGTAAGGGCGAATGACTTCGCAAAGCTCGACCAATTCGTCGTCCGACGCGTACATACATGGCGCGTAGGTCAAGCCTGTCGAAAGACCGATAGCGCCCTCGCGCATGCACTGGTCAATGATCGCTTTCATGCGCGTCATTTCAGCCGCCGTCGGCGGGCGGTTTTCCATGCCCAGCACCGCCATGCGCACGGTACCTTGGGAGGCGAGGGTCGCCACATTGACCGTGGCGCCTTCGTCGAAGCAGTCGAGGTATTCTGTCAACGTGGTCCAATCGCGTTCATAATCTGGCAGCCCGTTCCAGGCGGCAAGCTGCTCGGCCAGGATAGCGCCTGTCTCTGGCGTGGCTGGCGCCAGCCCGAGCCCATCGTGCCCGATGACATCGGTGGTCACACCTTGGTAGAGCTTGCACTCGTAAATGGGGTTGACCAGCGGCTGCAAATCGGAATGCGTGTGCATGTCGATAAAGCCCGGGCAAACGATTCGGCCGTCGGCATGGATGGTCTGCCTGGCTGATGCGCCGGTCAAGCGTCCTACCGCAACAATCTCATCGCCATCGACGGCGATATCCGCCCAGTACCAGGGCGACCCAGCGCCATCGATGACCCGCCCGCCTACAATCAACAGGTCGTGCATCAGTTCGCCCCCGTTTTTTCAGCGTCTCGATAGGCATCCAGCGCCACCTTCATGAGTTGCCGCGCCACAGCGCCATCGGTCTGCGGCTGAGCGCCGCTGTCAATGCAATCGAAGAAGTGCCGCACTTCCTCGGTCAAATCCAGCCCTTCGTCGCTTTCGAGCAGCACCCGATCGTTCTTGCCCGCTTCCGCCACTGTGATTTGCGATATCCAGGCACAGTTCACGCCTTCCACCGCCAAATTGCCCAGCGGATGGACGGTTAGCGTAATGAGCGCTCGCTCGCAATACGCGCGCATGATATACCAGCGATGCGGCTTGGGCGAAAACCAAGTGTGGCGGGTTGTGCCGACGACGCCATTCTTGAACTTAATGACCGAAATGGCGGTGTCTTCGCCTTCCATCGCCAAGCCCGCATGCGTGCCAACCATTGAGACGGTTTGCACTTCGCCAGCGAGCCATAGCATCACATCGAGCATATGCGCCGAGGCTGAGAAAAAGACGCCGCCGCCCAGGGTCGCTTTTTTGACGAACCAGCCGCCGGTGATATATTCGCGATTATCTTCGTCCATGAATGCGTCGAGCATGAACAGGCGCCCATAATCGCCACTATCGACGATTTGCTTGAATGCCTGCGTGCTTTTGCGGTAGCGATGCGGCAGCGCAATCATCAGCGTTTTGTCTTGCGCCTCTGCTTCAGCGATCATCTCATCGGCTTCTGAGAGTGTAAGCGCAAAGGGTTTCTCCAGCAGTACATGACAGCCGGCCCGCAGCGCGTCCAGGGTGATTGGGTGATGCAAATGATGCGGCACAAGAATTGACACTGCGTTGACGTTTTCCAAACCCGCGCGATAATCTGTCAGCATGTCGACCTTGCCGCCTGTTAGCGTGGCGGCTATCTGCTCAGCCCGCTCTCGTTGAGGGTCGGCCACCCATAGAACCTCGACTCTATCGCTGAGCCGATTCAGCGCTTGAACATGAAAAGGCGCGATCCAGCCGCAGCCAATGATACCCAGCTTGCATTTCTTCATGTGAGCCGCCTTTACTGAGATTTGCCCCGCGCCGCTACCGTCCACACATCGACGACGCGCTCGCCTCGCGTGATATTCATGCTGTCGAATAAGTTGATTACCGGGCAAATGTGATTGGGGATGATCTCGACCCGGTCGCCGATTTTGGCTGGATCGTCAGCCCGTATCTTTGTGGCACCATGCTCTTCGCTCAGGCTATTGATCTCCCAATCTGGATGATCAATGACGTAGCCATGCCCAGCCACCGGCGGCGAGACACCCGCCCGATCGCTCGTTAGCGCTTTCGTACCCGAGTCCAGAATGATGCGTTCGGCGGTCGGGCGGGTCGCCACCGTCGCCAGCACCCGCGCGGCGCAGCGGTCAGGCGCAACCACTTGATGCAGCGCCTCGCTGCGGTCGTAAAAGACGTAGATGCCCGGGCGGGTCTCGGTCACGCCATCGACGGTCGCTGTAATCTTGGCGGTGGCAGTCAAACCGACGGAGATGATTGGCACTTCCAAGCCAGATTTTCGGATCAGCTCAGCCGTTTCCGCCATCATCTCGCCAGCGGATAAGCCGGTCTCGCGTACTTTTTCGGGCGCGCCCGCTAGCTGGGCATGCCCTTCATGGGTCAACAAGCCGGCGAAGCGCAAGCCGGGCAGCCGCGTGATTTGCTGCGCCAGATCACGCGCGGGCTTACCCGCTTGTACGCCACAGCGATTCAGCCCGGTATCGATTTCAACCAGCAGCGGCAGTTCGAGCCTGCTCGCGCTCATCGTACGCGAGAGCAGCCGGGCAATTTCAATGTGATCGACGACGGTGGTGATATTCGCCCGCTGGCAGAGTTCAAGCAAGCGGCGATGTTTCGCCTCGCCAACAAGCGGGTAAGCCACCAGGATCTCGCTACAACCAGCGTCGATGAAGACTTCCGCCTCGCTGAGCTTAGCGACCGTCAAGCCAACCGCGCCAGCTTCCAATTGCAGCCGCCCGATTTCGGGCGTCTTGTGCGTCTTGGCATGCGGGCGCAACTGAATGCCATTGGCGGCGGCGAATTCCGCCATGTCATCGATGTTCTGTTTCAGCTTGTCGAGATCGACAATAAGCGCCGGCGTATCGAGATCGCTTTTGAGCATTGTCATCAAAAAGCCAATACCCGCTGTGGGTTGGTCACGAACATGGTCTCGATTTGACTGTCGGTAACGCCCTGCGCTTGCTGCAATTTGGGCACGAATTTGGAGTACACGTAGGTGTAATCGTCCCAGACATCGTCGCCGGACGCAGCTTCATAACCATGTGCGAAGACGGCGGCGTCGTGGCTGAGCATGATCTGATCGATATAGCCCTTCTTGATGGCATTGCCAACAACTTCGAGCCAATGGTCATCTTCAAAGAAGGCGCCGACCATGCCGATGCGATCAAAGCTGACATTGGCGCCCCGGCTCAATACCGCCTCGGAACCCGATATAGGGTCGGGCTGGCAGCCGATATGACTGAGGATGACCTCCTCCGGCATGACGCCTTCCGTCTCGAAGATGTCGAGTTGCTCTGGCCCCAAGCCGTCGGTCGTGTGGGTGATGATCGGGCAGCCGGTTGCTTTATGGGCGCGGGCGGCGGCGCGCAGCACTTCCTCTTCCTTTGCCGAGATCTGGTCTTCGCCGGTCGCACATTTGATCAAACCGGCCTTCAGCAAGGTATCGCCCATGCCTTCGTTGATCTCGCGCACGAATAGCGCCGCCATCTGGTCGATATCCATGAGCTGGGCGTATAGGTGCATCGGCGACCAAGATTCGTGAAAGAAGCCGGTCGAGCAAATCAGCTTGACCTTGCTGCGGCGGGCGACATCGAAATAGAGATCGAGATAGCGCCCGGTGCCAATTGGCGTACATTCCGTCATCGCGCCGATGCCAGAGTCGTAGAGCGCGTCCATCTTGGCGACCATCCGCTCAACCATTTCGTCGCGATCGAAATCCAGCACTTTGGGTCGCCCCAGCAGGTCGCCCCAATCCACGCAGAGATGTTCGTGGATGAGCGTGCGCCCCAAGGCTGCTGGCGGCACATCGCCCGTGATTGTACGTACCTTCTTTGTCATCGTTTAAGCCTCCGATTTAGTCTTCTAGGATGACCGGCTTACCCGAGCGCGCCGATTGGTAGGCGGCCTGCACACAAGCCAGGCTGCGTCTGCCATCTTCACCGGTCACGCAAGGCGCCCGATCTTCACGTATCGCGCTAAGGAATTCGCCGATTTCTTTCTTAAACATGGCATCGCGCCCGCGCCGCTGCACCCAAGTATGGTCGGCATTGCTGAACTCCAGCGCGTTCCAGGTGTCGATGCGAATCGCGCCGCTCGTGCCATGAATATCCAAATCGCACTTGAATGGCACGGGGCTATCTGTCACCCAGTTGTGCACGGTCGTGCCCAGCGCGCCATTGGCAAAGCGCATCGCCACAACAGCGCTGTCTTCAACCGTTTTGCGCGAATCGTAAGTCTCTGAATAAGCGAAGACCTCAACAATTTCCGCGCCCATCAGCCAGCGCAGGCGGTCAAAACTATGGGCGCCGTTGACATGCAAGACACCGCCGCCAGCCTCTGATTGCTGCCAGAACCAGGCGGGGAGAAGCCCACCGGTCGTCATCACATCAATTGCCAGCGTCAATTGCCCTAGCTCGCCCATGTCAATCAGGCGCTTGGCTGCCTCCAGCTCGGAATGAAAGCGATGGGTGAAGCCGATCATCAGCTTGACGCGGGCTCGCTTTTGCGCCGCCAGCATGCGATCGGCCTCTTCCAGCGAATTCGCCATCGGCTTCTCCAGCAGGATATGTTTGCCCGCCTCGGCAGCGGCGATGGTGGCTTCTTCATGCAGATGGTGGGGCAGCGCGATGTAGACCGCTTCGATCGTATCGTCCGCCAAGACCGCCTGATAATCCGTCAGCCAGGGGATGCCTTGCGGGTCTGCCAGCGCCCGCGCAGTTGTCGCGTCAATGTCACAGATGGTTGCGACTTCTAAACCCGGGACATCGGCGGCGGCGCCCATGAATGACTTCGCGATGATACCAGCACCCAAGACGCCCAGTCGAAGCGGCACAACGCTTATCCTTTTACCGCGCCTTCGCTAAGGCCGCGCACCAGGTATCTTTGGAATACAAAAGCCACAACGACCGGCGGGAGGACGCCAAGGGTAGTGGCAGCCGCCAGAGCGTTCCAATTGACTTGGTGCAGGTTGCGAAATGACATCAGCAGTGGCGGATAAGTTAATGAGTTTGTGAGCGTCAAGGCGAAGAAGAATTCGCTCCAAGCTTCCATGAAAGACATGACGCCGACGGCAATCAAACCCGGTACGGCTAGCGGCGCTACCACCATGCGAAAAGCCTGCCAGCGCGTCGCGCCATCGATCAGCGCCATCTCTTCAATATCGCGCGCCAATGTGTCGAAGTACTCGCGCAGGATCCAAATAGTGAGCGGCAGAATGAAAATGGTATAGGTAAAGATCAGCGCCCATAGCGTGTTGATTAGGTTGATTTTGCGCAGGATGATAAATAGCGGCACGATCAGAGCCAATGCCGGCAATACCCGTGTCATCAAGACGCCGATATAGGCAATGCGCGAGAAGCGAAAGTCAAAGCGGGAGAAGGCGTAAGCAGCCATACCGCCGATGAGCAGATTCAGCAAAACCACCGTGACCGAGACCAAGGTGCTGTTGAACAAAGCGGGCATCATGCGGGAGAACTCGGTCGTCCTGCCATAATCGCCGCGCTGGCCCGTCTCCCCAATGATGACCTCACGGTAATTTTCGATTGTGGGCTCTTGCGGGATCCAGTGCGGCGGCTTGGCGCCAAGCTCTGGCGGATCCATGAAACTGGTGATGAGCATGTAGTAGACCGGGAATCCTATCCAGAACAAAAGACCCGCGAAAGCGAGATAAGTCAGCACCTTGCGGATGATCCAGCGTCCAGTAATGCCGGAGGAATTGCGCATAACTGTACCTTAGGCGTAGGCGCCTTGCGGGCGATAAATTAAACGAATAAATAGCAAGCCAACACCCATGGTGATGAGACCAAGCACATTTGAAACAGCGGCACCCATGCCCAAGTCGAAGTTAATGAATGTATAGCGGTAAAGCAGGATCGAAATCAGCATGGTTGCGTCGCCGGGTCCGCCTTGGGTCATAATCCACACCGCATCAAATTGAAGGAATCCCAAAACAATATTGTAGAGTAGCACGATGGTGAGCGTCGGCCGCAGCCAAGCAAAGGTGATATAACGAAAACGGGCGCGCGCCCCCGCCCCATCGACCTTGGCCGCATCATAAAGATCTTCGGGAATCGTTTGCAGGGCAGCCAAGAGCAGAATGGCGCTGAACGAAGTCTGCCGCCAAGCGGAGGCCAGCGCGGTGAACACCAGCGCCCAATTCTCATCAGCCATGAAGGGGATGTATTTGTCGATCAAGCCCAGGCTGTAGAGCAAGCCATTCAGCGCGCCGAATTGAGAATGCACAACCCAGTTCCAAAGCAAGCCGATGACAATCCAGGGCAGTGCCCAGGGCAAGATTAGCAGGGTGCGGCCAAAACCACGCCCCACGAAGTCTTCCACCAGCAGCAGCGCGAATAGCAGGCCAATCAAGGTCGGAACAGTCACTACAATCGCAGCGAATTTCAGATTGATTTCGATCGCTTTCCAGAACAGCCGGCCGCTGAATAACTCGATGTAATTTTCGAAGCCGACGAATGTCGTGCGATCGCGGATCAGGTCGATGTTGGAAAAGCTGTAAAAAATGGTGGTGACCAGCGGGCTGAGAATGACGATACATATCGTAATGATGGCGGGCGTCAACAAGACATACGGGATCCACTTGCGGTCCCAATGTTTACGCTCTTGCGCTGTTGAATTTGTCGCTAGTCGCGTTGCCACTACTCATACCTGCAACGGCGTGATCGCCATAAATACTGACATAAGGACGAACAGCTCGACATTCTATTGCTTAAACTGCGCGCCCCTATGCGATTTTACTTGAGTGGGCAAGCCCTATGAGTATTGCTCGCGCAATTCCACCACTTTGTCCGCCAGGCTGGTTACCGCGTCCGCCGGCGCCAGATTGCCCTGCAGCATGCGCTGGATTTCGTCGCCGACGTGGGTCTGGAATTCGCTGTACCAAGGTTGATTGCGCGCCTGCACCACATCGGAGTTGTTGGCGAACATATCCTTGATCATATCGAAATCATAGTAGTCGCCATAATTGGCTTGCACCTCGGGGTCGTCGTAGAAGTCTGGGTAGGGCGCGCCCAATGCGGCCGCCGCTGCCCATGACTTGTGCACCGAACGTTCGCCGTTGGCATCCTTCCAAGTATAGAACTTAATCAGATCCCAAGATTTGTCGACATTCGGTCCATCAGACATCTGTAGGACTTCACCCATCTGGAATGCCTTGCCATCTGCGCCGGGCATGCGGCCCGCGATACGCAGATTCTCAACTTCTGGTCCGCCGCCGCTATTCATCAATTTCAGGAAATAGTGATGCAAGACGTAGAAAGCCGATGTGCCATTTTGCATCCCTGTCATCTGTTCGCCGGGCTGGTCGGTAAGCTGGGTCGGCGACGTCATGCCGTCCTGGAACATCGCCTGCCACCATTCGAAGACATCGACAGTCTTCGAGTCGTCAGCGAAGGCAGGCTCGCCTTCTGGCGAGAAGGGTGTAACGCCTTCCGCAAGCAGATAAACCTGCAAGTACTCTTCGCAGAACTCCTTGACCCAGTAGGCGAGGTAGGGCGCTTCTACGCCGTCTTCCTTCAGCTTCTTGCACTGGTCGTAGAGATCTTGCTTGGTTTGCGGCGGCGCGTCAAAGCCGGATTCGCTCAGCAGACGCTCGTTGTAATGCAGCACGTGCACCGCGCTGAAATAAGGCATGCTGATCAGCTGGCCATCGGGCGTGGTGTAAGAAGGCACCGAACTGGCAAACATCTCGCCCATGACTGCATCGGCATCGGGCAAGTCATCCATGCGCCGCGCCCAGCCAGCGTTGAAGAAACGCGTCGAGTTGTATTTGAAGTTGTAGTAGACGTCCATGTGCACGCCACCCAGGACCTTCGTTTGCAGCCCGGTGGAGTACCCGACATTGGGAATAATATTGAGAGCCACCGGCGTGCCGGATTGCGCCGTGTAGTTATCCAGATGCTGGCGAATCGTATCCGGCTGGAAGTCCCAACCATAGAATTGCAGCGCATCGCCTTGCGCCAGCAAAGGGCTGGCCGACGCGCCTGCTAGAGCGAGCGAAGCCAGCCCCGCCCCCGTTGACCGCAAGAACTGTCTTCTTGAAAGCCGCCTTCTAGTAGTCATGTTTTTCTCCTTATTTTCGTAGTCAAGCACAGTTGCACCTTTTCCCTGTTGCGCGGAGTATATCATATCCAGCTTCTCGGCGCAAAAAAATTGCTTTGGTAATAGCCACAACAGCACTATGCTGGTTTAGCGCTGGTCAAGCCTTCCAGGTGGCGCTGAGGCCTCTGCTATCTATAGTTGCGCCAAATTGCGATAAACATTTATTTACAGGAAGCCAATTCCCCAGCGCAGCTGGCATAAGTGTGCGATGTCTATGATATGATACGTGATGTCGGTATAGGTGAGCATAGAGCGAGATTATTTCAGACTCCTGTATAGGGTGCAGAATCTTCTTCAAGGATGGGAAATCAAATGCCGCCGATAATCCGCCGCGATTCGCGCCTCATCAAGACTTTGCGCGAGCATCGTCACGTTGTCATCGCCGTTTCTCTTCTGACGCTGTTGGTCACTTATCCTACGATCGGCTATGTCTTTAGGTCCGATGTCTTTTGGCTACCCGGTGATAACTTCGATGTATTCATCAAGTACTGGGATGTCTGGTACGGAAGACAGTTTCTGACCGGTCAAGCCGATCGCTTTTATACAGACCTAATGTTCTATCCGAACGGTCTATCCCTTAACTACCATCCATTCTTTATTCCGCAAATCATTGTGGTAAATGCGCTGAGCGTCTTTCTTCCGGTTCCAAATGCCATCAGCTTAACGTATCTTTTCATAACTGCGACCTGCGCTTTATCGTCCTACGCGTACCTGCTCTGGCTATTCAAAGACAAGTGGATTGCCCTCTTTGGCGCAGTTGTCTTTGGGTTCAGTCCTCACGTTGTAGGGCATCCATATCACCCTGACATCGCGTCTATGGCAACAGTACCGCTGGCGCTTTATTGCTTTCATCGCGGCCTCCGAGAACGGCGGACTCTGCTGATAATTCTGGCGGGGCTGCTGACCGGGTTAACTACCGTGATCAGCATGTACATGTATGTTTGTATCATGATCATGCTGGGGTTTTATGTTTGCGCCTTTGCCATATCAAGGCTGCGGGACAGACGTTTCTGGCTGGATGTTTTGCTGTTGATCCTGGCTATCGCCGTTTCCAGTATATGGCGCGTTTATCCTTTGACGGCCGGGGCAGAAGACATTGACGAGGTGGCGGCTTGGCACGGCGAACGCGAACTCAGGTCCGATGCGCTGTCCTACTTTATCAATTATCGCAATCCCTTCACCGGTCCTTTGGCTGAAACAATCATGGAGCTTACAACAGGCGGGAACATCAGCACGACTAGCTATCTTGGCTACCTTCCGCTGGCGCTGATTCTCTTTGGGCTTTTCGCTCATGCCACTCGGCGAAGGATGTTGCCCTGGGCTTTCCTTTGCGCCGTATTCCTTGTCTTGCGACTAGGGTCGCATCTCAATGTAAACGGTATTTGGTATCCTGATATCGTACTTCCGAAGTACTATTTGGACCAGATCTTGCCAGCTGCCTTCGAGTCATTTTGGGAAGTTGACAACTTTATGATGGGCGCGCTTTTGCCGCTTACTGTTTTGGCCTGTTTTGGTCTTGCCGCCCTCCAAAAGCGCTTTACTATCGCTGCCAAACCCGTGTTTATTTTGTCGCTTGTCGCGATAGTAGTGGCCGAATACTGGATTCCAGTGCAGGCGACGGTCATCCCAGACGAACAAATCGATTATCTGGACTGGCTCAAACAAGACGATGAGGCGGAAGATATTCGCCTGATCAACCTGCCTATGGGACGACGGAATTCGAAACTTTACAATCTTTACCAGGCCCTAAGTGGATTTCCACAAGCCGAAGGCGCCATTAGCCGCACGCCGGAGGACGCATTCGGTTATTTCAGAACCAACTTCCTGCTTAACGCATGGTATAATCGACGCTCGGTTCACTGTGATACGCCTGACCGAGACGCCTATCTCGCCGGATTAGCGCAGCTTGAGCAAGACGGCTTCAGCCATATTGTATTTCATCGAAAACGTCAAAACTGGCCCGAGGTCAGAGAAAGTTTCCAGGGCATCAAGCCATCTTACTTTGATGATTTCGTGTCGATATACCGAATGCAAGACCTGCGAGACAGTTGCCCGCGCGAATTGGATGCCGTTCAAAGATTTGCCTTTGCTTACGCGGAGGCTTTGAAGAAGCCTTCAGTCCTAGAAGAATGGCCAGCTAGTGTAATCATCTTTCCACCAACAGCGCAAGCAAACGACTATTTCATGCGTTATTTGCGTGTCTATTCAGAGATCGATACGACCGTCGCGACTGTCACTAGCGATGAGCAAGGGTACGTCAACATTGAAGTTTCAAACTCGGTGGATTCAGCCATTGACCTGGAACAATACAATGCGGTTTGGCTGATCAATAATTACGCTGAATTCAACGCCGAGAGAACGGTGGCATATCAAGAATGGTTCCTCAAGCGATTCAAATTCTGCGCGCGTTTCCATGCGGGCGAGCGCACCGCCATCGATACCTACATAAAATTAGAATATCCCTGCGCTGCCGTGGCTAGACAGATCCCTGATGAGATCCGTTATGATAGCGGTCTGCGGCTTCATTATGCCGCCTTTGATGTCCTTGGAGACAAGGTCCGTTTCTACCTGGCCTGGACCAATAACACGAATGACACTATGGCTTATTCGATTCAATTTTTGGGTGAAGACGGGAATAATGCTTTGCAATACGACGATGTGATTTATGGCCAACTGTTGGCGGTTCCTGAGGTAGAAATCACCGCGCTTCCAGTAGGCACCTACTCAGTTCAGCTGATCGTCTATGACTTCGAGACACGGGTCAGCCAAGGCGGTGTGATCGGCGATACGGCAGTGCGTTTCGAACGCGAGCTCCAGTTGGGCAAGCTGGAGACGCCGGGCTAAATGACGAATACATGCCGCGGGTCTTGCCGCAGTTGACGGCGGCAGGTCAATCTCTCAGCACTATTCGGCAAAGCTCAAATCGAAAGGAAGGCCACTTGCAGAATGTATTAAGTTGGCTGCGCGAGAATCGCCACGTTGTCATCGTCGTTTCTCTTCTGACGCTGGTGATGACCTTCCCCACGATCGTCTACGTGTTTCGGACGGATGTCTTCTGGCTGCCTGCAGGGCATGACGGCGATGCGCTCACTGAAATCTGGGATCTCTGGTACGGAAAACTCTTCCTCAGTGGAGAGGCAAATCGCTTCTTCACGGACAGGATTTTCTTTCCGACGGGCGTTTCGCTCGTCTATCATCCTTTGAATATTCCTTACATTATCGTTGTCAACGCCTTGCAAACGATAATACCGGTCTCCAACGCTTTCAGCCTGGCCTACATGCTCATCATCTTCGCTTCAACGCTCGCCGCCTATATTTATCTGCGCTGGTTGCTAGAGGACAAATGGATCGCCTTGTTTGGCGCAATTGTATTCGGTTTTAGTCCTCATGTCATCGGGCATCCGAATCACCCGAACAACGCCCTCGTCGCGACTATACCCTTGCTCATCTATGGCTTCCATCGCGGCATGCGGGAGGACCGCGCTGCTATGATCATTGCCGCTGGTCTGCTGACCGGCGCAACAAGTGTGATAAACATCTACGCCTATGTCTGCGCCGTGTTCACAATCGGCTTTATGGCATGCGCGTTTGCGGTATCGCGCTGGCGCAGCCGGCGTTTCTGGCAATTCATCTTTATTCTAATCGCGGCCATCGCCGTATCAAGCCTGTGGAGAATCTATCCGATGGTGGCCAGCTCACAGTCCCTTGACGCAGCCTTAGGATGGCGGGGTGGCGGGGAAATCCGAACCGATCTGATTTCATACTTTGTCAATCATAGAAATCCTTTCGCCGGGTCCGTGGCCGCCGATCTGCTCAAACCCACTGGCTACTGGCTAAGCGATACTAGTTTTTTGGGTTACTTGCCGCTTCTGCTAATTGCGGTCGGTCTAATCAATAGAAAGACACGTCGAAAGATGTGGCCCTGGCTGGCGCTCTGCGCTGTGTTTCTCATATTGAGGCTGGGGTCCTTTCCGCGCATAAACGGAATCCCATATCCGGACCTTAAGCTGCCGAAATACTATCTGACCGAAATGCTGCCTTCAGTGTTTCGTCCCTTTTACGAAGCCGATAACTTCCAGATCGGCGCACTCTTGCCACTAGCCGTTTTGACTTGCTATGGCTTGATTGCCCTTAAAGAATGGCGTCCGATCACAGCGCGATCGGGGTTCACCATACTGCTGATTGTAGTTATCGCATCTGAATACTATATGCCTGTAAAGGATTGGGTTTTCCCCAAAGAGCAGTTTGCATTTCTCGACAGGCTAGCCGCTGAAGAAAACACGGAAGATATTCGCCTAATCAACCTGCCGTTAGGGAGACTAAACTCGAAGGTTTACAATCTTTATCAGTCACTAAATGGCTATCCCCACGCTGAAGGTGCCGTCAGTCGCACACCGGACAGCGCATTCGATTATATCAGAGCCAACTACTTGCTTAATGCCTGGCATAGCCAACGCCCGGTCCACTGCGAAATGGGTGATCAAGATGCCTACCTCTATGCATTGACACAGCTTGAAGAGGATGGTTTCAGCCATCTTGTTTTTCACCATCATAACCTCATCAAAGATTGGGAAGATATTCGTGAGAGTTTCCACGGCATAAGACCATCGTATAGCGATGATTTCGTATCAATCTACCGGCTGAGCGCCCTGCGCGACAGTTGCCCAAGCGAACTGAGTGCCCGCCATCGATTTACGCAGGTTTACGCTGACGCCTTGCAAAGGCCTTCGATGCTGGACAATCGACACGGTGCACTGGTTATCTTGCCGCCGACACCCGAGGTGGGCGACCATTTAATGCGCTATCTGCACCACTTCTCGGAGGTCGACCGGACTGTCGTCGTGATTACTTGGGATCAGCAGGCGATCATTAATATCCATACCTTAGAATTTGCCGATCCAAATGCATCCATCAATCCGGAACAATACAATGCCGTTTGGCTGGTTAATGATTCTCGTCAATTCGACGCGGAGCGGTCCGCAGCCTACCAGCACTGGTTCTTGCCGCGATTTAAGTTCTGTAAGCGCCACTTTGAAGACGGAACCACGACCTTCGACTTATATCTAAGGAAAGATTTTCCATGTTCGGCCATGGACGAGACCGGCGCCAAAGAAGTTCGTTATGATAACGGCGTGTTACTCCACAGCGCTTTCTACGAGGTCGATACCGATCTGCTCCGATTCTTCCTAGCCTGGACCAATGATACATCGACTGAATACGGATTCTCGCTCCAGTTCTATGACGATGGCGGAAACAGAGCGCTTCAGTACGACAATGTGATCTGGCGCCATCTACTTAATGTGCATGAGATTGACACTACCGCTCTCCCCCCAGGCGACTATTCCGTGCTACTCATCTTATATGACTTCGGGACGCGAAAGAGCCAAAGCGGCACCCTAAACGACAGCGGCAAGCGCTTCGAACGCGAAATCGAGATCGCCAGGATTCAACGGTAATGCGGGCTTAAGAAGTCAGTCTGCTGCAGCGCTCTGCGCTTTATAGTAGTAGCGCCCCCCACCAACAAATCCCGCTATCTTACTCACCATGTTCCAGGGCTAGCAGCATTAAGCGCTGCAACCGTCGATTGCGCATGCTCGACCCTTCAAGATGTCGGCTCAAACGCTGCCGCATATCGGCGATGACATCGGCATATTGCGGGTCGTGAACCAGGTTCTTCATCTCAAACGGGTCTTCCTGCAAATCATAGAGTTCATTCATGTCATGAAGCGAGAAGACATACTTATAACGATCGTGCAGGATCATGCGTTGGGGAAACAAATGCCCATGCCCCATGTGCTCACAAATCAGCTCGTCGGACCAGGCGGCCTCATCCGCTGCCTGGCATAAGGGCAGCACGCTTCGGCTATGCATATAGTCGGGTATGGCGATGCCGGCGGCATCCAGCATGGTGGCGGTGGCATCCATGTTGGAGACGAATTGATCGGACTGCTGCCCCCCTTCAATCGCGGCGGGCCAGCGGATCGCCATCGGCACGCGCGCCACTTCTTCAATGAAAGTGGATGACTTATCCCACAAGCCGCCGTGGCTGGCTACAGCATCGCCATGATCAGCCAGCCAAATCACGATAGTATTATCTGACAGCGACAGCTCGTCCAGCGTATCCAGCACATTGCCGATTGCGGCGTCTGTCTGATGACCCTGCGCATAACAGCGAGCCAGAATCTCTTGCCATGCCGACCATTCAGTCCAAGACTGTGAGCTGCGATGAGAGATTTCGCGGTGGAAGATGTGGCGGAGGGGGCGGCCGCTCAAGTCGTCGCGGAAGCTAGGATACTCGGGAATCGCTGAAGGATCGACCTGAGCCGCAAACTCCGCGGAAGGATAATAGGGCTGGTGCGGTCCCCACAGGCTGACGACCAGGCTAAATGGCTGATCATTATCAGCGAATTCGCGCAGCTTCTCACAAGCGAGATGGGCGACAAATTGCTCTTCATGGGCGTCGGGGGGTCCCGCAAGGATACCGGAACCATTCATAAACTTCCACGGCGACGGATCGTGCAAGACAATTTCCCGACCCTGCCATTCCGGATAATTGATGTTGTACTCAATTTGAGCGCGCGCATCGCCAAAGCCGCGCTCTTCGGCATAAGCCTGGTAGGCGTCGGACATATAAATCTTGCCATAGTCTGGCAGGCTCCAGCCTTCAATACCGTAATCAACCGGCAGGCGCTGGCGGCCGCAATGCCATTTACCGACGTAGCCGTTACGATAGCCTGCTTGCGACAGATAATGGCTATAGAGCGGTTGACCCGAGTCAAGATCGGGCTGATTGCCCAAAGACGGCACTTCCGTATTCATAATGATGCCATGTGAGCTGGGGTAAAGCCCCGTCATCATGCTGCTGCGCGCTGGCGAACAGAGCGGGCAGACCGAATAAGCGCGGTTGAAGCGGAGGCCTTCGGCGGCGAAACGCTCAAAGTTCTCCCATTTGTAGTCATATTCGCCAGCCCGATCGTGCCCGTAATATGCCTGATGATCGGTGATGATGAAGACGATATTCGGCTGTGAGTTTGCCATGCTGAAGCTTATCCCTAATCTAAAGCGGATGCAGAATTAATTTCCTCACTTGAGTGAGCCAACGGTGATGCCTTCAATCAGATTGCGCTGGAACAATATATAGACGATGATCACCGGCACCGCGGTGATATTGATGCCGGCGAAGGACAGGGCGAAATCGGTGAAATATTCATCCTGGAAGGCGGTCAAGCCGAGTGGCAGCGTTCGCTTGCTGTCTTCGTTGATGAGCAGCAGCGCCTGGAAGAATTCGTTCCAAGTGCCCATGAATACAAAAATGCCCAGCGCCATCAGCGATGGCTTGGAGAGCGGCAGCAGAATACGCAAGTAAAACTGAAAACGACTGCAGCCGTCCAGCGCGGCCGAGTCTTCCAGTTCTTGTGGGAAGCCCTGGAAGAAAGCGCGCAGCATCAAGATGGCGAAGGGCAAGCTGCCGGCGACGTAGACCAATATCAAGCCAAAGCGGCTGTTTGCCAGGTTCAGCTCATACATGAGCGAGAGCAGCGGACCCAACTTTGCCGACAAGGGGAAAGCCATGCCAATGAGAAAGATAAAAAAGATCAGCTGATTGCCGGGGAAGCGCATCTTCGCAAAAGCATAAGCAGCCAGCGAGCTTAGAAAGAGCACAATGGCGACGCTCGTCACCGTTATGAAGATGCTGTTAAAAAAGTACTGGTCGAAGCTGGCGCCGAACCAGGCATCAACATAATTCTGAAAGCGCCATTCTTGCGGCAGGGCAAGGGCGTTATCGCGGATTTCTTTATTCGATTTGAGCGCGCTGGCGAAGACCCAGATGATGGGAACCAGCGTGACGACAGTCGTCATTATCAGCAAGAAGTAGAAGGGCGCGCCACGAAGGCGACGCTGTGAATTGCTGCTTAGGAACTCCACGAGCGCCACTCCCGCCATTTGATGAACCCGGTCGAGAGGCAAACCACCACAAGCGTGTTCACTGCCGCGGCCGCCGTCGCCCAGCCCATCTCAAAATTGCCAATCATGCGGAACACGTAAATATCAATGACATCAGAGGAGTAGAAGGGGCCGCCGCCCGTCAGAATATAGATGACGCCAAACACGCCCATAGCGGTAAAAATACGCAGCGTGATGACAAAGGTGAATACGTCATACAGGCAGGGAATCGTAATCTGGAAGAGCTTCTGCCAGAAGTTGGCGCCATCGACGCGCGCCGCGTCAAAAATATCGGTCGAGATATCTTGCAAACCGGCGAGAAAGATGACCATCGAGTAGCCGAAGCTCGCCCAAGTATAGGCGATGAAGGTGGAATAAAGCGCGATTTGGTGGTCGCCCAGCCAAGACTGCGTGAAGGCGCCCAGACCAATCAACTCCAACGTTGGGTTCAGCACGCCGGCAAAGGGATGGTAAATCCATTTCCAGACATAGGCAATCACAACGCCGGAAAAGATAGCGGGCAGGAATAGCGCGGCGCGGAAGAAGACGCGCCCCCGGCGAATCTCGTAGATAAACACCGCAAGCAGCAGACCTATCGACACCGGTATGACAACCGCCAAGCCAAGAAAGATAAAGTTGTGAGTGAGCGCATTCCAGAAACGGTCATCATTCAGGATGAAGTTATAGTGATCCAAGCCCGTGAATTCGCCCGTCGGCGCCAGCAAATCCCACTTGAAGAAGCTGAGAACAAAAGACGCTAACACTGGCCCAAGATTGAAGACCACATAAATGACAACCGCCGGCAAGATGAACAAATACGGCAACAGGTCGAGGCGAAAGCGAGAGCCAGTTGCTCGCCGGCCCGCCGCGCTTAGCGTTTGCGACACAGAATGCGTCCTTTCGGCTCAGGTTTGCCGGCCCGCGATGAGTTGGATGCCAGCGACGGGCGGGACAGGCGCGACGATCCTGAGAGTTCACCGCGCCTGAATTCAGATGCTTTGTCGGGCTGGCTTAGTTCTCCGCCAGGTAGGTGCTGTGCGTCTCCTGCATTTCGCTGAGGAGTTCTTCCGGCGTGAGCATACCGCCGATCATACCCTGCACAATCTGATTCATATCACCGAAGACCTTGGGCGGCAGATAGGTAACGGGCCAGAAGCCAATCTTCTCGACATTGGCCGCTGTTTCCGACGCGATCTGGTAAGAGAGCGCGGGAATGTCCTCTGGCACTTCGATGGAGAAAGCCGGCAGCACCGAGACTTCGCGCAGCGCTTCCACCGCTATTTCTTCCGACGTCAACCAATCCAAGATCTTGAAGGCGGCGTCAACATCAGCGTATTCGGCGACAATCAATGAGCCGCCAATGCCGCCTAAGGTCTTGATGTCGGTATCGGGATTGACCGCCGGCAGGTAAAAGAAACCAATCTCGAAATCGGGCTCAGCCGACCGCATTGCGTCAATAAACCAGGGACCGTTAAGCACCATGACAGTGATGCCTTGATAGAACAAATCCAGCGACTGGTCGTAATCAATGCCCAAGGGTTCCGGGTTGGCGTATCCGTTAGCCACCATGTCAAAGAAAGCCTTCATGCCGTCGAGGCAATTCTCGCATTCGTGCCAGGGCTGCAGGCCGCTAAGCACGTCAATGTACTCGGAGCCGGCGCTGCTGTACATAAACATGGAGGCCATCAGCGCGGAGGGCCAGCCGCCCGCCAGTCCCATGGTATAACCGAAGTAACCGGCGTCTTTGACCGCCTCCAACACAGCGATGTATTCGTCCCAGGTAGACGGCACTTCCAGCTCCAACTCGGCGAAGACATCTTTGTTGTAAAAGATGCCGACCGATTCGATATTTTGCGGGATGGCGTAAATTCGCCCCTCGACCGTGACCTGCGAAAGCAGATTGGGCGGGATCCGCTCAATCAAGCCAGAGGCGCGATAATACTCCGTCAGGTCTTTAACCTGCCCAGTTGAGACCAGCGCCTGCAAGTTCGCGCCAACATCGACGCCGCCCAGGACGGCCGGCCCCGCTTCATTTTCCAGCGCGATGCGCACTTTCTGATTATTTTCGGTGAAGGTTCCCGTTAAGACATCTTCGAAGACGATATTCACGCCGTCATGGCTCTCGTTGAACCGCTCGACGAGCACGTCATCGTAATCGCCGCTATAGCCCAGCGACCAGATGAGCACATCAGTCGCCTCTTGCGCGACAATCGTGCTTAGGCTGAACGCGCCCAGCAATAACAGCAACAGCATGAATAAAGCCAGCTTCTTCCCCGGCCAGCTAATACGATTCTCAGTCATCTTGTCTAATCTCCTCCCTGTTGATTTCTTCAGACATCTGAGTTTTAGCGCAATTGTTACTCGATGCGCAAGTTTTCCTTCTAGATCCAGGGCAATCGCTTCAAAATCAATCAATGCCGAATCCCACATAAATCTGGACAATATAGGGGTGACTCACTTTGTCGCCCGTGTAAGATAATCGCAAAGTCGCCAATCTAATGTCTCAGCTCGAGCCATATCTCCAGCGAATCATCCAGAAAATCGACCGCCGTTGGCACCTGCAAGGCATTGACGCGCTAACGGGGCGCGCTTCCCTGCTTCGTGTTTCAGCTGGGGCGAAACCCCGCCTGCGCCTGATCTTGCTGACGCACAGTCAACACGATCGGGAGCGCAACCCGCAGATCGCGCGGCAGGAGTTTCAACTGCTAACAACACTGAAGGCAGCCGGATTGCCGGTAGCCGACGCGCTATATCTAAGCGAGACGCATCAGCCGCCCTTTCTCATTACTTCGTATGTGGAGGGATCCAGTCATGTTAAGGTGGATCAAGCTGAGGCATTCTGTCGCCAGCTAGCCGCCAGTCTATTCAATATTCACTCGGTCAACCTGCGCCAATACGACCTTTCATACCTGCCAAGAATCGACCAGGTGATAAGCGGCGGACCAGACCCGCTCGCAGTGGGGCAGCGCAACATTCACAGAGCCATGCAGCGCGCCGCCCCACTCGTTGAGCTTAACCCGCCCGCGCTGCTGCATGGTGACTTCTGGCTCCACAATCTGCTCTGGATCGGCGAAGAGCTGGCAGCAATCATCGATTGGGAAGACGCTATGCTGGGCGACCCGCTGGCGGACCTGGGGAAAAGTCGATTGGAAATCCTTTGGGCGCTGGGACCCGTGGCAATGAAAGTTTACACCAGACACTATCTGGCTTTAAATCCTATGCTGAATGGGGCCGCCCTTCCCTTCTGGGACTTATGGGGCGCCTCCCGTTTGTCGCACTTTCCGTCGTTCGCGCCAAAGCCGGAAAATACTCGGCAAATGCGCGCGCAATACGAAGCCTTCGTTGCCGATGCCATCCGCCGCTTAGATGCGCTGTAAGAATGACTCAAGCGCTTGGCAGAAGGCGGTTGGCTGCTCTAGGTGTGTATTATGCCCGGCGCCGGGGATGATCGAGAGACTCGAATGCGGGATGGTCCTGTGCATGGCTTGGCTGCTTCGTCGAAACTTGTCATCGCGCTGCCCGGCGATCAAGCAAGTTGGCAGGGAGAGAGTTGAAAGCTGGCGCCAGAGATTTGGCTGCGCGCCTGTGCCCATGCCGCGCAGACTGTTCGCCAAGCCTTGAGGGCTGTTCGCCAGTCTTTGGGTCCGCTGCAGCCGCAGTAAGCGCTCAGATTGAGTTTGCCAAAGCGGCAGTTTTTCCCATTGCTTGACAAACCAGGCGACGCCGTTCGCCTCAATCTCGCCCGCCAATTGATTATCGCGCCGGCGCCGTTCAGCGCGGGCATGCTCGTCAGCCAAGCCCGGCGAAGCGCTCTCCAGGATCAGCGCGCCAATTCGCCATCGATACTGATGCGCCAGAAACAGCGCCAAGCGACCACCCATCGAATAACCAAGCAGGCGCGGATGATGCAGCCCTAACTGGTCTAGCAGATCAACAAGGTCGGCTGCAACAGCTTCCATGCGATAGCTGGCGGGGTCGGCCGGCGCATCGCTCCTGCCATGGCCCAGCAGGTCGATGGCGATTAACTGAAAGCGATCGGCAAGGCGCGCAATAATCGCCTGCCAGGTTGAGGCGTCGCCACTGAAACCATGAAGCAGCACGAGCGGCTCGCCGGTGCCGCGCCGCTCAATGTGGTAGTGATATCCGCTATTGGCCGCTCGATATCGCGTCATCGAAGACCCGCCGCGCTTCCCGCCGCTGAATCTTGCCGGCTGCAGTCCGAGGCAGAGCCGCCACAAATGCGATCTGGCGCGGGACCTTATAGCCGGCCAAGCGCTCGCGGAGGTGCTTTAGAATCGCCTCGGACGAGGGGCGCGCCCGTACCGCCCCCTCAACAGGAGCGCCCTTGACGCACTCAATCAGAGCCGCCACCCGCTGCCCCCACTCCGCATCCGCTACGCCGAATACGACCGCTTCAGCCACTTGAGGATGCGATCGCAGCGCTTGCTCAACCTCGGCCGGATAAATATTCTCGCCGCCACTAACGATGAGGTCGGCGCGCCGCTGAAGGATAAACAAATCGCCATCGGCGTCCAAGTAAGCGATATCCCCCGTATGCAGCCAGCCACCGCGCAGAGCCACTCGCGTCGCGTCCCGATCGCCATAATAGCCGCGCATGATGGTAGCGCCTTTGACGATCACTTCGCCCGGCCTCCCTGGCGCGGCGTCGGCGCCATGCTCGTCGATGATGCGCGCCTGCGTATACTCGAGCGGCTTGCCCACCGTGCCCGGCTTGCGGTAGACCAGCTCAGGCAATGCGGTAGCGACTTGTGATGCCGCTTCCGTAAGCCCATAGGTCGTCGCAATCGGCAGCCTTTCGGCAATGCAGCGCGCCACAAGGTCGGGCGACGGCGCTTCGCCACCGAGCAAGATGAGGCGCAAATGTGGATTCCAAGGCTGTGACTTTGCATTGAGCAAACGCTGCAGCATCGTCGGCACCAATGACACGACCGTGATCGGGCGCTCGCTGAGTAAGCGGTTGGTCTCTCGCACATCAAATGGCGCAGTCGGTCCAAATTCGACAGCGGTGCCGTAAATCAGCGAACGCAAGATGATGCTCAAGCCACCGACATGATACAGTGGCATGATGCACAGCCAGCGTTCCTTGCTTGGCACGTCGAGCCTTAGCGCCGACGCTCGCGCGCTTTGATAGATATTGCCGTAGGTTAAGATGGCTGCTTTGGGCGCTCCGCTTGTGCCCGAGGTATGAATAATGGCGAAATCATCATTGAGCCGCATGGTGCCAAAGCTGTCGTAGGCTGAAGGTGGATCGTGAAAGCCCGCCGCCGGCAATTCAAAGCGGTCTGCGTCCATTTCGCCCGTTAGAGCCAGCGTCTCCCTAGCGCAGATAACCAGCCGACAGTCGACGTTTTTCACCTGCCAAGCCAGCTCGCGCGCGGTCAAGCGCGTATTCAAAGGTAGGCTGACCACGCGCAGGCGCATCAATGCCAAGAGTGTCAGGGCAAATGGCAAGGGCTTGGGCAGCAAGATGGCCACCTTGTCGCCAGGCGCAAGCGGTGCGCGCCGCAAAATCGAGGCGCAGGTCGCCGCAACCAGCCGATTGACTTCGGCAAAAGTCAAACTGCGGTCGTCCCCGGCGAAGAAGATCTTGTCCGGCTCAGGCTGCAGCGGGCGCTGATGGTCGCTCATCATGGCTCAGCCAGCCTGTCTTTGGCGCGGCAATCAAGACCGCCGCGGGAACTTGCTGAAATCTGGTTTGCGCCCTTCCAAGAAGGCGTTTTTGCCTTCGCTGCCTTCTTCTGTCATATAGAAGAGCATCGTGGCGTCGCCCGCCAGCGCTTGCAAGCCCGCCTGCCCATCCAATTCGGCGTTTAAGCCGGCTTTGATAAAACGCAGCGCGATCGGGCTTTTGCTTAAGATTTCTCGTGACCAAGTCAGCGCTTCTTGTTCTAGCTTGGCCAAGGGAACGACCGTGTTCACCATGCCCATCGCCTCAGCCTCAGCCGCGCTGTATTGACGGCAGAGGAACCAGATTTCGCGCGCCTTCTTCTGCCCGATATGCGCCGCCAAAAAAGACGAGCCGAAGCCGGCGTCAAAGCTGCCGACGATTGGGCCCGTCTGGCCATAGATCGCGTTGTCGCTCGAGATCGTAAGGTCACAGCAGACATGCAAGACATGCCCGCCGCCGATGGCATATCCGGGAACGACCGCGATCACCGGCTTAGGGATGTTGCGGATATAGCGCTGCAGCTGCAAAACATTCAGCCGCGGCAGGCCATCATCGCCGACATAACCGGAATGGCCCCGTACCTTCTGATCGCCACCGGCGCAGAAAGACCAGACCCCGTCTTTAGCGCTGGGACCATTGGCGGTAAGCCACAAAACGCCGACCTCGCCATCGTGCCAGGCGTCCAGCACCGCCTCGGTCATCTCGTCGATTGTCTTGGGGCGGAAGGCATTGCGGATTTCCGGTCGGTCAAAGGCGATCCGGGCGATCCCTTCCGCCTTGTGATACGTGATATCGTCGTAAGATGCCACCTCTTGCCAATCGACCAGCCGCATCAGATCCTGCGTTTTTATTGCCGCCTGCTCAGCTTTCGTCGTCACCATCGATTGTCTCCTTTTCCTCGCGTATCCATGCTAATGTCCTAAACGGTTTTCAGCTTCTGCTGAACTGCCGCCATAATTTCTCCACGCCGCTTTAAGTCAGTAATGGCATCGGTGCGCACTTCGATCAGCGTTGAAGCCCTTCCCGCCATCGCAATGCTGAATGCCTGCCGAAACGAGGCGCGGTCATCGGCGCGTCTGTACTCCAAGCCATAGAGCGCGGCCGCGTGCGCGAAGTCTAGCCCATGAGCGGTGGTGAAAAAATCGCTGAATTCCGGCTCAAGCGCACGTATTGGCAGCCGCTGAAAAATGCCCCCGCCCCCATTGTTGAGCAGCACAATCGTCACCGGCACATCACAGCGTTTAACCGCCAGCAAGCCATTCATGTCATGATAGAGCGTGATATCGCCTAGGACCGCCGCCAGCGGCGCCCCCTTCCGCACCGCGGCAAGACCTAATGCCGTCGACACGTTGCCATCTATCCCCGACGCGCCACGATTGGCGTAGGCGAAGATGGCTTGCTCACCCGCCAAGCCAAACTGGTCGAGATGCCGAACCGGCAAACTGCTGCCCGCGAAGAGCGCGCCACCGGCCGGCGTCAGCTCGGCGACATCGTGCAGTACAGCGCCGTCGAAATAAGGTCCGCTTTCGATTTCCTGCGCGATAACCTGCCGCGCGACGCCGTCCGCTTGTGATAAGCGCTCGCCCCAGTTACTGGCGGGGGACCTCAGCGGCTCAAAGCCGTCCCATTCGCCAACATCAACGCTTGCCGGATCAAGGGTCAAGTGGTGGGTAACGCTGTGGCTGTCATCCGCCCACTCGCCCGCTCGGCTGCAGTAGATATGGCAGCGCCAGTTTATGCCCGCAAAGAAATCTTGCATGCCCTTCGATAGCGGCGGCGCGCCAAACCGGATCAAGACCTCCGCTTGAGCGAAATCCAATTCAGCCGCTTTGATGATGCTTTCATAGGCGCCGATAAGTTTCCGCGCGCGCATATTCGAAGTAAATTCCGCCAGAATGGGAAAGCCGCTGAGCGCCGAGAGTTTGGCCGCCCAAGGCAGCAACCGTTCCCGTTCCCCCTTGCTGCGGCAGCTGCCATGCCCGAAGTAGATGAGGCCCCGCCGCCGCAAGACATCTTCGCTCAAGAGCAGTCTCAGCCCGGACGAGCCCGCGCGCGCTTGGCTGATGAAGCGCGTTGGAGCTTGTTTGTCGACCTTGATCGCCTCGGAATCGTCATCACTCGGCTCAAATGGTTTACGATACGGCAAGTTGATATGGACGACCCATTGTCTCGACGCCGCCAGCGCAAAGGCGCGCGCCGCCAGCGTGCGCAAGTTCCGCAGGACGGCGGCTGTCGCGCCTGCTTCCGGCAGTGGCGCATCATAGAACCAGTCGGCGTATTCGCCGAAGAGCTTGATTTGGTCGATGGTCTGGTTCGCGCCGCTAGCTCGCAATTCATGAGGTCGATCGGCAGTCAGCAGGATCAAAGGCAGGCGCGACTGATGCGCCTCCACAATTGCCGGGAAAAGATTCGCCGCGGCTGACCCCGATGTGCAAACGATGGCGGCGGGCTGACCCGCCCCCAGAGCCAAACCGAGGGCGAAAAATGCCGCGCTGCGTTCGTCAAGATGCGAATACAGGTCGATCTCGTCGCGCCGCCGCGCAAAAGCCAGCACCAGCGGGGTATGCCGCGAGCCCGGCGCCAAGCAGACAGCCCGCAAACCAGACGCAATCAGGGCATCAGCAAATGTATTGGCGTAAAGCGTGTTTGGGTTCACCGCTCAATAGTCATTTCAACCACAAAGATACTAAGGGCACAAAGAATTGATTAAATGACGATTCTCTTTATACCATCCTTATAGTCGAACGACATTGAAATTGATCAATAGGCCAGTGCGAATTCTGGCGACCTTAAGATATGTAATCAGTTGAGCCGTATGGATTGGCGCCAACTCCTTGACGGATTTGACTTCAACAATTACCCGATCCTCGACAATGATGTCCGCAATTAGGTTGCCAATGCTCATTCCTTTGTAATCAACCTTGATCGGCTTCTGTCGTTCAAAGGCTAGGCGCCGGGTTGCAAACTCGGCACAAAGCGCTTCCTCGTAGATGCTTTCCAAGAGTCCAGCCCCCAGTTGACTATGTACCTCTATTGCAGCGCCTATAATCCGATATGATATCGGTTTTTTGCTATCGAGATTGCGCATCTGTGTTTCGTCTATGTTCATATCCATAGGTCTTTGTGTCCTTTGTTTCTTTGTGGTCAATTTAGCTATGAACGACACCATGCGCATCGAGCATCGGGCGGAACTTCAGCTCGGTTTCTTGCCACTCGCTTTCGGCTTGGCTATCGGCGACGATGCCAGCGCCGGCATATACCCAGGCGCGCGCCTCCTGCGCAACAGCCGCGCGAATCGCGACAGCGAAGCGACCCTGCAAATTCGAATCAATCCAGCCGAGCGGCGCCCCATACCAACCGCGCGGTATTGGCTCCAACTCGCGGATCAGCCGCAGCGCGTTATGCCTCGGGTCGCCACCCAGCGCCGGTGTCGGGTGCAGCGCCTCCACCAGCGGCAATATGCCAGCCCGCCGCTTTAGACGCCCGCGGATCGGCGTGATTATGTGCTGTATATTGCTCAGTTTCAGCAAGCCCGCCGGCTCCACCGCCAGCGAATCCGTCAGCGGTAGGAGACGCTGGCGCATTGTGTCGACGACAATCTGGTGCTCTTCGCGCTCTTTGGCCTTTGCCAGCAAGCCCTCGCCAAGCCGACGGTCGGCCGCCTCGGTATCGCCACGCGCGGCGCTGCCGGCCAATGCCACTGTGTCGAGCCGCCGCCCATGCACTGCGGCAAGCAATTCTGGCGAAGCGCCATAAAAGGCGTAGCGGGGCCGCGGCTCAAATAAGAATTGGCAGCAATCGGCATAATGCGCGGCCAGATGGCGCAATATCGGCAGCAGTTTAACCGGCGCGTCAAATCGCAATTCGGCCGCCCGCGCCAATACCACTTTGCGCAGCGCGCCGGCGCGAATGCGCCTGGTAGCTTCGTCGATCATCTGTTCCCAGACTGGATAGCTCATCGGATAATCGATGCCGATAAGCGAACTCTGCTCGTCATCTACTGGCGCCTGTGAGACCGATTTCAATTGCGCGATCTTCTGTTTCAGCGCCGCCTGCAAGGCAGGCATTAGCGGGGCGGGCGATTCCTCCGGCGGCGCCTGTGTATTGATCGTGAGCCACATGCGGTCGCCATGCTTCACCAGCTGATAATGAGGCAGCACAAAGTAGGCGGGGCTGTATATCGACCAGGTATTATCCGGCGTGAAATCGTCTCGGAAAGCGAAGCCACCGAGCAGGCGCGGACCGCTCAATGAGGCGTCGTCGCCTTCAATATGCGCGCCCTCAAATAGCTCGCTGGCATACTTGCTGATTTTGTCAAAGCGCTCCACCCCCCAAGCCATCAGCTCGACGGCGGCGCCAGCGCCAGCGTAGGCGACCTTGCCGTTCGGCTCGCCCCAGTAGAAGCGCGCTTGCCCCGCGGCCGACGCCAGGAATCCCTCGATGCTGAGGCCCGGGCAAGGCGCGCTGCAACTGAGCAAGCGACCATAGCGGTCATTGATCGACGAATAATGGGTGGCGCTGGTTTCCATATCTCAATCGTGATAGCCAACGCTCTTAAGCAGCAGCGGCAGCAGGGCATCCATAATCTCATCGCGGCTAGGCTCGCCAGTGTAAACCCACTGAATGACGACGCTGTAGATGGCGCCCATCCAAGCGTGCGAGACAATATGCGTATTCACCGGCGCGATCGAGCCTTCAGCCACTGCTTCATCAAGATAAGTCTGGATCAACAAGGCGAAGCGATCATTGACTTCCATGCGCTTGCGCTCGAAGACAGAGCCCAAACCGACCGCTTGCACTAATAGCAGTTTGGCGGGCCGCCGGTACTTGGCGAAGGTCTCCAAGACCGCCGCCAGCGCAACCCGGACGCGGCCCATGCCAGGCGCTTCATGTTCAATCGCTTCGCGGGCGCGCCGCTCGATGACATCAGCGAACTGATCCACCAGCGCGATGAAAAGCTTCTCTTTGTTGGGGAAGTGAAAATAGATCGAGCCTTTGCTGATGCTGGCTTCGGCAACGATCTCGTCCAGCTTGGTATCGTAAAAGCCTTTGGCGCTGAAGATGTTCAGCGCCGCATCGAGGATGCGGTCGCGCGTGGAGCGCGGGTCGCCCGGTTGGTGGACCATAAAGAACTCACAGTACTGACTGGTCAGTACTGTTATTCTAGCACAATCATCAAGCGCTGCCCACAGGCAGCCTAGCTTGCGCGAGCTAGGCTAGAGGCTGCTATTGGATAGCGGTCCGGCTAGCTTGCGCTTCTTGGATGCGCCCAGCCGCCCGCAATAAGGCCAGCAGCGACAGCCAAGGCGGCGGCGCTATCGAAGAAGGATTTGACAATCGTGGCGATAATGTCATCGCCTTCGGCCGGGGTCACATCCACCGCGCCCTGGATGGCAGCCAGTACAATTGCAGTAATAATGCCCACAATGACTGCGGAGATAAATATGCCCGCGATATTCGCAGCCGCCTGGTGCTCCCCTGGCGCGTTGGCGGCAATCTGCTTGGCGATATGCCGGCCCAGGTTCATGCCAGAACTCGCAACTGTGCCCATCACCAGGCCGAAGAGCAAGTCCCGGCCTGTCAACAAAGCCAAGAGGACGCAGATGACCAAGCCACCGATAGTGAGAAGCCCATGTCTATTCTTGCTCAGATCCTGCAATCCCTTGTGCGCATCTTCATTCATAGCCAATCTCCAATATCTCAATCTGTCATTCGTTCAAAACCATATCGCTGTTAGATTATAATTTGACGCAGCCAATCTCAAGGTGCAGATTCAAGTGAAGTGGGGGAAAATGAGGACAAGCGCTGCCGCTAACCCTCAGTTAAGCTGGCTTTAGGGTGCAGCTCTACTTGGGATTGAAAGCTGCATCACGGATATGCCCTCGCCAAATTAGAGTGGAACGGGAGCGCGATGATGGACAAGTTCATGGCAATCGCTATTGAAGAGGCTTATGCCACCAAAGCGGAAGGCGGCCGCCCCTTTGGCGCGGCGTTGGTTCGCAATGGCGAGGTCATCGGGCGCGGGCGCAATCTGATGATCCAGCGCAATGACCCGCTCAGCCATGGCGAAATGGAAGCGATCAAAGCGGCCGGCTTGCAGGAGTCTTACGCTGATACGGTGCTCTACACCACCGCCTTTCCTTGCCTGATGTGCGCCGGCGCGATCGTGCGCTATCAAATCCCAAAAGTGATCATCGGCGCCAGCTGGGAACACAACGCGCCCTCGCGAGAATTCATGCAGCTGCATGGGATTGAATTGCTGGAGTGGCGCCTCGAAGCCTGCTACCGCCTTGTCGAATAAGCTCAATCGGCCGCCTGACCTTGTGGCAGCGAGAAACTAAAGGTGGTGCCCTCTGCTGGCAGGCTGCTTGCCCAGATGCGCCCGCCATGCGCTTCGATGAAACCGCGGGCGATCGCCAAGCCCAAGCCCGTCCCGCGCGCGCCATCCTCAGCCCGTTTGCGCGAGCCTTCGCCGCGGTAGAAGCTCTCAAAGAGCCGTGGCAATGCGTCCTCAGGGATATAGGACCCGCTGTTGTGGATATCGATACGGATCTCATCGCCGGCTCGCCAAGCGCGCAATGTGACGCATACCCCGCTCTCCGCATATTTGATGGCGTTGTCGACCAGATTCGTCAAGACGCGCTGAATCTTGTCCGGCGCCATCAGAATCATGTCAACATCGTCGGAGACTTGCCCCTTCAAGCGGATGCCGCGCTGTTCCGCCTTGAGCCGCATGCTGCCCAAGGTATCAGAAATCAAATCACGAATTGAAGCGCGTTGAATGCAAATCTGAAGATGCCCGACATCAAGCTGCGCCAACTCAAAGAGATCATCAATCAAGCCGCTGAGATGCTTAATCTCGATGCGGCTGTTATCCAGGTAGCGGTGAATGGTTTCTTCGTCGTCCACCACACCATCGAGCATGGCTTCGATCATCACGCGGATTGAAGTGAGCGGCGTTCGCAAATCGTGCGAGACCCAAGCCGTCAAGTCGCGGCGCGTCTGCTCGAGCTGCTGTTTCTGTTCATCGACTTCTTGCAGGTTCTGCGCCATAGCGTTAAATGTATCCGCCAGTTGAGCGATTTCATCATTACCAGAGATATTCAGGCGGGTCGTAAAGTCGCGCTTGGCTAGCGCTTGGGTGGCATCGCTCAATTTGCTGAGGCGGTCGGTCATCGTCTTGGAGGCAAAGAAGCCGATGGTCAAAGCCGAGAGCCCCGCGAACACCAACAGAACCGAGGTCAGCGTCAGGTAATGGTTCTGAATGAAGGTGAAGCGAGCGATGACCCAGACATTGAGAAAGATCATCAAGACCAGCAGCGCGATCACCATCCAAATCGCCCAGCGCAGACTGCGAAACCATTCCAAGACGCCCAAGCGGTAAAAGGCATAAGACAGCAGCGAACTTGTCAAGCCGGTGACGGTCATGAATCTCAGCAGATCTTGCACTTCATTCCCCGGCAGATCGAACATGACCAATTCACTGAACAAGGTGCCCGCTATGGGAATCACCAAGACGACCAAGAATAGGACTAATGGATTTCGGTACAGCCGCTGATCGACGCGCACAGTCTTCATCACTTTCGCTACTTTGCCGAGGGCGCCTCAAACTTGTAACCCACGCCCCAAACCGTCTGAATATAACTCGGCTTGCTCGGGTTCGGCTCGAGCTTTTCCCGCAGGCGCCGGACGTGTACAGTCACCGTGCTTTCGTCGCCGTAGAATTCGTAGCCCCAAACCTTGTCGAGCAGCTGCTGGCGCGTAAATACTTGCCGTGGATGACGCAGCAGAAACCAGAGCAAATCAAATTCCTTCGCTGTTAAGGCAACATCTTCGCCATTGACGCTGAAGGAGCGGCGGCGCGGGTCGAGCGACAAAGCGCCAACTTCCAACGGGCTCTCGCTCTCGCTCTCGCTTTCGGCGGCGTTCGCCCGGCGCAGCACCGCCTTCACCCGCGCCACCAGCTCACGCGGGCTGAATGGCTTGGTGACATAATCATCGGCGCCCAGCTCCAGCCCGGCCACGCGATCCACTTCGTTGGTCCGCGCCGTGAGCAAAATTATCGGGATTTCGCCATCGACCTGCAGCGGGCTGTATTCTTCGGTATTCCGCAAGCGGCGGGTAATAGAAAAACCATCGACGCCCGGCAGCATAATATCCAGGACAATCAAATCGGGGCTGCTGGTCTGCAAAATGGACAGCGCCTGAGGCCCGGTCTCCGCCTCAATTACGGCGAAGTCCTCCAGTTCAAGATACCGCCGCACCACTTCGCGAATCGTCCGCTCATCGTCCACTACCAATATCTTGCGTTCTCGTGCCATCGTTTCTGCGCTGTCCTACACTCAAGCGGTTGCTGACCATTCTAGCCTATATCCTAATTCTATCCGAAGGCTTACGAGCGGGGCGGAATGTCTCGGCGAAGGCTTTTCCCCGCCGCATAATCAGCCTCACTGCGCTATGATGGTTGCCATTCGGCGACAAATCAAAAAAAGGGATCCAGATGACGGACAGCATGCAAAACGCAATCGACTATCTGCAGGAAACGCAAGACAAGATGATGGAAGATTACAAGGAACTGCTGCGCTTTCCTTCCATCAGCGCTGACCCAGCCCATGCCGACGATGTACGCGCCTGCGCCGATTGGATCGTGGGGCAGCTCGCGGCGATGGGCTTCGATAAGTGCGAAGCGATAGCCACGGCCGGCTATCCAGTTGTATATGGCGAATGGCTCAAAGCCGGCGCCGACAAGCCGACCATTCTCGTCTACGCGCACTATGATGTCCAGCCGGTCGATCCGCTGCCGCTTTGGCACAGCGAGCCATTTGAGGGCCGCATTCAAGAGCGCAAGATCTTCGCGCGTGGCGCCAGCGACAATAAAGCCGGCGTTTGGGGCAATCTCAAAACATTCGAAGCCCTATTGCGGACGAACGGCGAGCTGCCAGTCAACATCAAGATTATGTTCGAGGGCGAAGAAGAATCGGGCTCGCCTAGCATCGAAGCCTTCGTCAAGGCAAACAAGGAGCGGCTAAAAGCCGATATGCTGCTGAACTGCGATGGGGACTTCGCGCCCGATGATCCGCGACTCTATTATGGCGGCCGTGGCATGGTCACAGCCGAGGTCCAAGTTCGCGGTCCCAAAGCCGATATCCACTCCGGGCTTTACGGCGGCTTGGTAGAGAACCCGCTGCACGTCGCAGGCCGGATCATCGGCGCTTTCCATGACGATGAGGGGCGCGTCCAGCTGCCCGGCTACTATGACAAGGTTCGCGGGGCGGGCGCGGAGGACAAGGCGCGCATTGACGCTGGCTTCCAGGAGGAAGTTTTGAAGGAAGGCGCGGGAGTCGATCAATTCTGGGCTGGAGCGATCGCGCCAGCTGCCGAGCGCGCCACCGTCTACCCCACCTGTGATATCACTGGCATGTGGGGCGGTTATCAGGGCGCCGGCAACAAGACCATCATCCCAGCCGAAGCTGGCTTCAAAGTCACCATGCGCCTCGCGCCCGATCAAGACCCGCGCGAGATTGCCGACGCGCTTAAGGAGTATGTCGAAGGCTTCGCCACTAATACCATCGATGTCGAGTGCCATATCGGCGAATTGGCTTGGTACTTTGAACTCGTCACCGATGGTCCCTGGCTGGAAGCGGTGCAAGCAGCCATCGAAGCGACTATCGGGAAGCGCGCGCAGCTCGTGCGCACCGGTGGCTCAATCCCGATACTTGGTGTTTTCAACCGGCTGATTGGCTTGCCCATCACCGCCTTCGCTTATGGTGAGGGCGAGGGCATTCACTCACCCAACGAATACTTGAAGCTCGACAGCTTCTACACATCGCTCGAAGCGGCTGTTCGGCTGTATCACAACTTGGGGGAGATCGAGATATAGATCTCAGGAGTTCCAAGAGAATAATGCAAGAATCATCAGGCTGCTTGTAGGGGCGAGCAATCTGGCCTTCGCTAAATCAGCCAGCCCAGCGCCACAAACACCAGCCCAAGCAGTGCGAAAATCAGCGCGGACCGCCGCGTTTTGGCGTCCCAGGCGGCGGTCCGCTCTGGGTTGTCTTTGCGCCAGCGCGGCTCCAGCGAATAGAGCCGCCAGACCAAGTCTCGCCTAAGGAGGCAAAGCCCCGCCAGTATCCAGAAGGCGGCCCCGCCCAGGGTTAGAATCCAGTCAGGCATCATTGCATCGAAACTCTCTAGCAACCTCGCTGTACTCGGCGGTAAATCAAGCGCTTAGTTCGGCTGCAAGATGATCTTGGCGTCTTCGCGGCTTTCCAGGCGCTTGAAAGCGCCCAGCGCCTTCGCCAGCGGCAGGCGCGCGCTGACCATCTTTCGCATGTCAATTCTGCCAGCCGCCATCATGCGGATGACATGCTGGAATGGCCCGCCCGCATGCCCTAGCGCGCCGGCATATTGCACGCCCATTCGCTTATAGGCGACGATCGGCAGCGTTGGCTTGTCGCCGCCCATGCCAATATCAATAATTGACGCGTTCACCGCCAGGCAGCGATCGAGTTTTTCAATCGTCTTATCAGCAAAACCAGCGCATTCCACCACATAATCGACGCCACGCCCAAATGTATGCGCCATGACCGCTTCATCAAGGTCGATGCCTATTGGGCTCAACGCGACCGACGCGCCCATGTTCATGGCGATCTGGCAGCGGCTTTCAGACGGGTCGAACATGATCACCTGCCCAGCGCCAGCCGCAATCACCAGCGCTTCAGCCGCCAGCCCTATCGGTCCCGCGCCGAAAATGACCACGTTGTTGCCTGGCTGCCAGTTGCGCAAGCGATTGAAAAGCCCTTGATAAGAGACACCAGTCGGCTCGACCATGGCGCCCATGACCAGCGCTTCTTCTTCACCGTAGCGCGTCGCCACTTCATCGAGCTTCCAACAATACTTCGCGCGGGCTGGCAGGTACTGCGCCATCGCGCCCGGGATGGTGAAGCCAATTTCTTCGATGTCGAGGCAATGATTGACAAAACCCTTGCGGCAAGCCAAGCATCCGCCACACCATTGAATCTCTTCCACCGCAACCAGATCGCCCACCTGCAAGCCCCTGACTTCTGAGCCAAGCTCAATGATTTTGCCGGCGAATTCATGCCCTAGGATATTGGGTGTGTGCACCAGCCCCGGGTAGAGCATATAGCCGTCCGCGCCTGCTTCGTACATGTGCATATCCGAGCCGCAGATGCCAACCGCCGCAATCTCCAGCATGACCTGATCCGGCTTCAGGCTTGGGTCCGGCACTGTGCCCAGCGTCAGCTTGGGTCCCTGCCAGGTCATATTCGCGTTGCGGGGCCGGCGCAGTTCACGCTCGCTATCGGTCATGTCGTAGCCGGGCTTGGGCGCCCATTCAGCGCTCAGTGTCAGTGCTTTCATCGCTTTGCTCTCCGGATTGTAAGCCTTCAGTGTTCAGTGCCGCTCAGATTGAAATGCCGCCAGTTCTTGCCTAAAGGCGCGCAGCCCCTCAGCCAGATTATAGCTGCGGCGTCCCAGCGCCTTATAGGTCTTCTCGCTGTTAGCCACCGTCCGAAAGGGGATGCGCAGGTGCCGAAAATGATCCAGCACAAGCGGGTCCGTCGGCATTGGCGTGATTAAGGCATGGTCGTAGCCAAAGACATCAGCAATCGTATGCGCCAATGTCAAGCGGCTGGCTGGCTCGCTGCCCCAGCAATGGAAGATGCCATTTTCACCGTGCTCGGCCAGGCGCAGCAGCAGCTCGGCGCCATCGGATGCCAGCGACGCATGCGCCATATCATTGACCTTGGGCCCAGTCCACACTTCGGCGACCTGTCCCTGCGACAGCTGATCGATGATGTAATTTGTAATGGGAAAGCCGAGGTGGTTTTCTTTCATCAAGAGACGCGGGATGGCGTAGTTGATGCCATAAATGCCAGCCATGCGCCCGATGCCATAACTCAAGCCGGCGATGCCCATGATGTCGCGCTCGCAGACTGCTTTCATGAAGCCATAATAATTTACTGGATTGGGTGGCGAGTCTTCGGTGACCAGCGGCTCTTGCCCGTCAAAAACCCAATCCGACGAGACAAAGACATAACGCGCGCCGGTCTCAGCACAGCTCTGGGCGAAAGCCAGATTGGCAACCACGGTCGCTTGCCAGGCTTCGGCGCGGTGATACTGCATGTAAACATGGTCGAGCATGGCGGCGCAATGAATCACGGCATCGGGCTTGAATCGCTGAATTGAGGCGCGAACGGCATCCCTGTCCGACATATCGAGCGGGTCAAGCTCGTAATCGACGTCCCACTCCGGCGCTGGACCGTATTGCGAGGCGATGATTTCGATATCGCTGCGCTGGCCTGCCAGGCGGATGATGTTGCTGCCGACCAACCCGGTCCCGCCTGTGATGTAGAGTCGCATCAATTGTCCTCGTATGTGAGATGCGCCAAGCATAATTGCTTTGCGACTGGCTGTCAAAGGGGGCACGGGAAAGGGAGTGGCGATTTTGGTGGATATGCCCATTTCAAACCCCACCCCCGACCGCCTGTGTCTACGCGGCGCGCCCCTCCCGACGGGTCAGTGTCTACGCAACCCCGATGAATCACTGAGGGGAGCATTGCTAGCAAATCCTGAGTCGGAGCGGCACTCCTATATCCACAAAATTAGACACTCCCCGGGGAAAATCGACTTGTTTCGCTAGCAAGGGAATATGCTATAATCTTCTTCGTTTCAATTTAAATTGCTCGGAACTCATGTCAGAAAGGAAAGTCTCATGTCAAAAAGGCTGTTAATCATTTCGCTGCTGCTGCTGGTCTTTGGCGCAATGGCTGGCCAGGCGCAGGATGAAATCACCATCTTCGCCACAGTTGGCGCTTACTACCCCGATGAGCCAACTGAAAACAATCCAGATCCGCCAAAGATGATGAATACGATTGTCGCCGAATACGAAGCAGCCAACCCGGGCGTCAACATCGAACTGGTTGACGTGCCCTCCAACATCTCTGGCGATCAATGGCGCAGCACTGTATTCAACGGCCAGAACGAGCCGCATATCATCGTCAACAATTACATCCGTGTCTGGCAGGAGCAAGGCAACGATTGGTATGTGCCGCTCAACGAATACATTGACGAGCCAAACCCCCACATTCCCGAAGGCACGCCGGGCCACGAACGTTGGGCAGATAGCATCCCCGATGTCGTCTGGAATACCACCTACCATACTGGCAGCGGCAATCAGTATGTGGTGACAGTCAACGCCGTAGCGGTCGGTTTTTACTACAATATCGACATCTTGGAAGCCGCCGGGATCGACACCGAATTCGATCTCTCCTATTCACTCTGGCAGGATTGGGAGACGATGATTGACGAAATGGGCGCCCTGGCTGAAGCTGGCTATGAGCCCTTGGCGATGAGCATGTCCACTGCCTCGCCCTATACCTACAACTGGTTTGACGGCACCAGCTTGACCAGCATGTACATCGATCATATCGAGAGCTGGTGGGAGCCAGGCGCTAGCTGGCACGCGCTGAATCAGCGGGAATTCGCCTGCGCCATTCAGAACGGCTTAATCAGCGCCCAGGACGAGGCTTTTGCCGATTGGCTGCAGTTGCTGGCCGATTTCGAACCAACCTGGGTGGAGGGTTATGCCGTCATGACTTGGGACGAAGCATACCGTCTCTTCATCACGGGCAAAACACCCTTCCTGCTCGGCAATGCCGCCAGCCAAACACTCAACGTGACCCGAGACGCGGACTTCAACTGGGGCATCAGTTACTTCCCGCCCATCACCGAGACGACCAGCCCACATGCCGCCAACAATGAATCCGCCTACCTGGTTGGTGGTTTCACCGCCGGCTTCACCGTGACCGATCGCGCCCGCCGCGAAGGCATTGAAGAGCAGGTTGTCGATTTCCTGATGTTCATGACCGCCCAGCCGCAATGGGGCCGAATTGTCACCGACTCGCCGCGCAGCATTCCAACGCAGCTTGGCTTAGATGTGCCTGACGCCTTGAAGCCGACGGTGGCTTTCCTTGAGCTGCCGATCCGCGCGCTGAAGGATCCCGACCCGCGCCTCAGCCGCCGCTATGGTGAAGATCATCGCCGCTTGATGCAAGAGTACTTCACCGATCAGATCGATCTCGAGACGCTAATCGCCGAAGAAGACCGCTTGATGACGCGGGAAGCGCGCGTCGTCATCGCCGAAAACGAATGGAACTGTGACTTCCAGCTGGAGTAGGTCGCAGCCAGACTTGGGATTTCCGAAAGTGGGTCAGCCATGGTGCCTAGGCGCGGGACGGCAGTCAGCGTCTTCGCGGCCTAGGCTTGCCTGGCCCTTACAAAAGCACGCAGGAAATAAAAAAGTAAGGGCGATTCTGTCAGTCGCCCGCAGGCAACCATCCATAAGCCCTACGAGTCTCAATGTTCCAGCGACTCAGCACTGATCGAGCTAGCGCTCTAAATCTTCGAGCAAGCCAAAGCCCGCTGTCCCTTCGCGTGTGGCGGGCGAAATGGCTCTACTTGGCGCTGCTGATTCCAGTTGCGATGCTGCTGATATTCGAGTGGCTGCCGGCATTCAGCGCGCTCTACAACTCGCTCTACATTTGGAATGGCGGCAAGGTCCACTTCTATGTCGGGCTCGAGCATTATGAGCGCATGCTAAGCGACCGCACCTTCCGCGTCGCCATCACAAATCTGCTCGGCTTTGTCTTCTTCCGCGTCATCATGCAGACGGCGCTGCCCTTCTTCGCTGCCGAGATGATCGTCAATCTGCGCAGCGCGCGCTGGTCTTACTGGTGGAAGATAATCTTCGTTTTCCCGATGGTCGTGCCGACCATCCTCAACTATCTGATCTGGCGCTTCATCTACAACCCGCAGGTCGGCTTGCTCAACGAAGGCTTGAAGCTGATCGGCTTGGAGCAATACACCCATGCCTGGCTGGCCGACCCCAATACGGTGATGTGGGCGCTGGCTTTTGTGCGTTTTCCCTGGCTGCCCACTTTGCAGTTCCTAATCATCCTGGGCGGCTTGCAGACGATTCCGCCGGAAGTGCATGAAAGCGCGGCGATCGATGGCGCCGGCTTCTGGCGTCGGCTCTTCTATATCGATATTCCGATGACGAAGCGGCAAATCACCCTGGCGATGATCCTGACGATGCTATTCATGACGCAGCGTTTCGACCTCTTCCTGGTGATGACCGACGGCGGACCCGGCTACAGCAGCATGGTGCCAGCGCTGCAGCTCTATCAATCGGCTTTTCACTTTCTGGAATTTGGCTATGCCTCTGCCATTGGCGTGGTCTTGTTCGTCGCTATGCTCGCCTTAACCGTGATCAATTTACGCGTATCGGCCGGCGCGACGCGTGAGTAATTTTGGGGCGCGCCATTCAGCCGCTCGGCAACAGTTTGGGAGCAGCGCGTGATAAATCGTAAACAGCTCCACTTTGGAAACCGTGATTTGCCATTCCAATTGGTGCTCATCGCCTTTGGCGTCGTGACTTTCTTTCCACTCGTGCTGGTTATTATTACCTCATTCAAGAGCAACACGCAGTTCTACCATAATTTTTGGCTGCCGGAGCTGCCCCTCCAAATCGGCAATTATTCATCCGCCTTCCGCATCATTTGGCGCTACATCGTCAATAGCGCCTTGTACTCTGGCTCGACCATCTGCCTCCTCGCGATAATCGCATCGGTGGCGGGTTATGTCTTCGCTCGTTTTCACTTCCCATTTAAGACGGTTCTCTTCCTGGGATTCATCACATTGATCATGGTGCCCGGCGTGCTGACGCTGGCACCCCGCTTTGTGTTGGTGCGCGACCTGGGTTTGGTCAACACGCCCTACGCTCTGATTACGGTCTGGGTCAGCGGCGGCTTGGTGCTCTCAACCTGGCTGATGCGCAGTTACTTCGAATCTCTGCCGCAAGAACTTTTCGACGCCGCTTATGTCGATGGGGCGGCTGAGTGGCAGGTCTTCATCTATGTATCGGTCCCCCTCGCCCGCCCAATGATCGCAACCGTCGCGATGACCACGCTCATCAGCAGTTGGAACGATTTAATCTGGCCCCTGGTTACGATTACCGACAAGGATAAGATGCCGCTGGCGATGGGGCTGATGCAATTCTCCTCAGACTTCGAGACCGACTGGGGCACGCTCTTCGCTGGTTATGTTATCTCGTCGATTCCCCTGCTCTGTGTCTTCGCGGTGGCGATGCGGCAGTTCATCAGCGGCTTGACCAGTGGCTCAATCAAAGCCTAGCCAAGCCGCCATTTGCAGTAACACCAAGACTTGCGCTAGAATACTCGACTGTGTGGCTACGCCGTCACACGCTGGGCGTGAGCGCGCGAATCGCTCGCATCCAATAATTTGATTCCAAATAATGAAGGAGACTCTCATGAGGAAGCTGAAACTTGCAATTTTATTGTTGGCAGGGCTCGTTTTATTGAGCGCGCTGGCACCGGTTACAGCGCAGGACGCGGCTGAGCTGGAGCTGTGGACCTTCGTGAATACGCACGCCCGCTGGTTCCGCGAACAAGCCGAACGCTATGCTGAAGAGGTCAACCCGGATTTCGCGCTCAACGTCGTGGAAATCGCCTACAGCGATATGCACGATCGGCTGCAGATTTCGATTCAATCGGGGGGCGTTGGCGCGCCTGACATCGCTGATGTTGAGCAAGGACGCTTCGGCGGCTTCTTGCGCGGCGGCGGCGACCCGGGCTTCGTCGAGTTGAACGCGCTGCTCGATGAAGGGGGCCATACCGAGAATATGGTCAGCGCGCGGCAGGCGCTCTACACATCAATGGGCTCGGTTTACGGCATCGAACACGCCTTGACGCCGGTCGTTCTCTATTACCGCGCCGATGTCTGGGAAGGCGCCGGCTTTGACCCGCAAGAATTTGCCACCTGGGATGATTTTGCCGAGGCGGGCCGGGCAATTGTCGCCGAGAACCCGGATGTCATTCCGCTGCACATCCACAATGGCCTGCACGAGCTGCTACTGCGGCAGCAAGGGCACGATTACTTCAACGCCGATGGTGAAGTCACGATAGATTCCGAAGCATCCATCGCGCTGATGGATTGGCTGCTCGCATTGAAGGACGAGGGTGTCGCTGGGGATCCACCCGAAGGCGACGCGCTTTGGGCGGCCTTTAAAGATGGCACGCTGATTTCCATGGTCGGCGCCGATTGGTACGCCGGCTTCTTCAAGGACAATGCGCCCGAGCTGGCTGGCAAATGGAAAGCGGCGCCCCTGCCCGCCTTTGAAGAAGGTGGCCGCCGCACAAGTGTCTGGGGCGGCACTGGCGCGACGGTAGTCGCGACCAGCGACAATGCCCAAGAAGCGCTGAGCTTCCTCGAATTCGCCATGCTGTCGATAGAGGGCAACGTGCGCCGATTTGAGCTGACCAGCCTTTGGCCACCTTATATCCCAGCGATGGACAATGAGCGTCTGCATGCGGCTGACGAATACTTCTCGGGCCAGGATTTAGGCGCGGTCTTCGCCGATGTGGGACCTGAAGCGCCGCCCCAGTGGCAGAGCCCCTTCCGCTCCCAGCTGAACAGCTTGCTCGCGGCCGCGCGGCAGGATATCAAGGATGGCAACCGCAGCCCCGCCGACGCCTTCACGGAAATCGCCGCCACCATCCGCGACGAGATGGAATTCGAAAGTTAGTCTGTTTAATTCATGTGGTGGGGGGCGCTTGCTTTCCACCACGCATTCTCGCTCCCCCTAGGCATACTGAGCGCCGACCATGTTTGGACGTGGCCGCAGGATTGCGCCTTATCTCTTCATTAGCCCCTTCTTCGTCGGCTATGCCATTTTCTTCTTATACCCCGTTATCCAATCGCTGCAATTGAGCCTTTATCGGCAAGTCGGGCTCACCAATCCCCCGCGCTTCATTGGCTTCGACAATTATGTCCGGCTCGTTTCCAAAGACGCGCTCTTCATCAAAGCGCTGAGCAATACCACCTATTACGCCCTGGGCAGCATTCTGATAATTGTGCCGCTGGCGCTGCTGCTGGCGTTGATTCTGCATAGCCCCAAATTGCGCTTGCGAGAGTTTTTTCGTTTCCTCTACTTCACGCCCAATATCACTGCCGGTGTTGTCGTCGGCATTATCTTTGGCTTGGTCTTTGAAGAGCAATACGGCTTAATCAACAACTTGCTGCTAGCGCCGCTTGGCATCGACAATGTGCGCTGGCTACGCGAGTCGCGCTGGATCATGCCGGCGATTATCCTGCTCGGCGCCTGGAAATGGACCGGCATCAACGCCATCTATTTCATGGTCGGCTTGCAGAATATCCCGCCTGAGCTCAAGGAGGCAGCGCGAGTCGACGGCGCTACCCGCTGGCAAGTCTTCTGGCATGTGACGCTGCCGCTGCTGCGCCCGATTCTGGCTTTTGTGCTGACTATCGCCATCATCGGTTCTTACAATCTCTTCGCTGAACCAGCGATTCTGGTGGGACCAGAGGGCGGACCCAACAATGCCGGCATGACAATGACTATGTATCTCTACAATCGAGGCTTCCGCGAGCTGAAGATGGGTTATGCGTCGGCGATTGGTTACTCGCTGGCGGTCATCATTCTGATCTTGAGTGTGATTCAGTTAGTCTTGCTGCGCGTGTTCCGCGAGGATTGACAGGCATGAGACTCCTCACATCAAGCCATTCGCCGCCGACCGAGCGCAAGTCGCTTTATCTGAAGCTGCTTGAAGCGACCGTCGTCTACGCGATCCTCTTCTTCTTCGCTTTGCTGGTCGGCATTCCATTCCTCTATATGTTCACTGGTTCCTTGAAAACCAACGGCCAGCTTTTCACCTGGCCCGTCAATCTGCTAGCGCCGGAGCCCACCTTAAACAATTACGAACGGCTGCTAAGCGGCGAGGAAATCCCCTACTTGAGGCAGATAGGCAACAGCGTCATCATCGCTGTCAGCCAGAGCGCCTTGACGCTGTTATTTGCCTCGATGGTAGGCTGGGGCTTCGCCAAGTATGAATTCCGCGGCAAGACCTTCTTGACTCTCTTCTTGCTTTTCACCTTCGCCATTCCCTTTCAGGTGACCTTGGTGCCGCTGTTTCAAATGATCGTGCGCTTGGGCTTGCTGGATAATTTCCTGGGCGTCATCCTGCCTAGTTCAGTCAGCGCGTTTGGCGCTTTCTTTATGCGGCAGGCGATGGTGTCGATTCCGAGCGAATTGCTTGATGCTGGGCGCATCGACGGCGCCAGCGAGTGGGGTCTCTTCTGGCGCATCGGCCTGCCTCTTTCGCGCGGCGCGCTGTCGATTCTCTGCGTGCTGGTATTTCTGACTGCTTGGAACGATTATCTTTGGCCCCTGATCGTCTTGCGCAGCCCAGATAAGTTCACCTATCCAGTTGGTTTGGCGACGCTGAATGGCTTGTATCGGGTCGAATACGGGATGATCCTGGGCGGCGCCTTCATCGCCACGTTGCCAATCGTGCTGATATTTGTGGCGGGCCGCAACCAGATCCTCGATAACCTGACCATTGGCGCGGTCAAGCAGTAGCCGATCCCGCCCCCCAAGCGCTGCTTGGCTGATGTCAGCGTTCGGGGAGTAGTAAAATGATGTTCATTTGCGTCATTCACTGTGTTCTTTGTTGCGCAATCGGTTTTATCTGGTTATTATTAGGTGCATCATCATCAATTGTCAGATGTTTGTGGCAGCTTGGTGGTTTGTCGGTACCCAGCAGGTATCTGCTGGCAAGCACTGTCCCTCGAATCTTTGCACGGCTTATAGGAGGTTATCATGTCCGAAAAAAAGCTTTCCCGCCGCGATTTTTTGAAAGCGGCATCCACCGCGCTGGCCGCCAGTGGTTTCGCGGCGCTTCCCGTAGGCTTGGCGAGCGCTCAAGACGATGAGGTAACGGTCGAGATTTGGGCATTTGCAACTAATCGTACCAATTGGATGGAGCATCTAATTGAAGAACTATGGTCGGAAGCCAATCCCAATGTCAATATCAGCATCGTGCACACGCCTTATGCTGATTTGTGGCCCAAACTGCAAACGGTCTTCGTTGCTGGCTCGGGTATTCCCGACATCGTCGATGTAGGGACCGGGCAGTTGGGCCAATATGTCCGTGACCCAGGCAATGAACCTTTCCTGCCGCTCAATGACATCATCGGCGATCAGCTGTCTGATTTGTCGCTGCCGTCGGCTACCCAAACTTGGACTGTGCGCGGCAATATCTACGGCATTGGCAATGAGGTCAACCCAGTATTGCTATATTACCGTCACGACCTGCTTGACGAAATGGGTTTGGATGCCGAAGCGCCAGGCACTTGGAATGAATTTGTCGATATGCTTGGTGGCGCGGCCATGGATGCCGGGCGCGGGCTATTCCCGATTGCCACGGCCGGCTGGTCCGACTTTTACATCCAACTGCACCAGGCTGGTGGCGAATTCTTTGATGCCGAAGGCAATGTCCAGGTGTTGAGCGATCTATCGATCGATGTCTTGTCTTGGCAGAAGGCGCAGCTTGATAGTGGCGTTTATATCGAACAGGGACGTGGAGATGGTCAGTACGCGCTGATGAACGAAGGCGCCTATGTCACCATTTGGGGCGCGCCTTGGTATCAAGGCTTTATGAAGCTCAATGCGCCGGATCTTGAAGGCAAATGGAAGATGCGCGCCTTGCCCCTATGGGATGATGGCGGCTTCGTGACCGTACCGCGTGGTGGTACGGGCATGTGCATCACATTAGCTTCCGAAGTCAAAGAAGAGGCTTGGGAATACATTCGCGTCAGCAATTTGACTCCCGAAGGTTCTCTGTTGGCTTTCCGCGATATGAATCTCTTCCCATCATATATCCCGGTTTGGGATAGCGAAGAGCTGCTGCGCACGGACGATTACTTCAGTGGGCAGAAACCGGGCGAGTATATTGCTGCCGCGGCGGCCGAGATGGCGAGTGTCAATATCGACCCATACTGGACCCTACTAACTGACTCGCTCAGCCGTCTAGCGGTTGAGCCAGTCATGCTGGATGATGCCGACCCATTCGCAGCATTGCAAGAAGCCGTCGACGACTTTGATTTCAACAAGTAAGCGTCGATTTTCAAATTGCCGGGTTTGCCAAGCATTCCCGGCAGTTGCCCTTATCACATATTTGTATCGCCGTTGGTCACCATGAGGCTTCTTTTGGCGCCTATCTACCTGCTGCGAGCAAGTCTCAAAGCCACTAGGGTTTGTAAATGACAGCAATCAGTCAAGCCGCGTTTGGCACGGTAACCCGTTCAAGCTGGTGGTCGCGCAATGAACGCAAGCTAATCCCCTATATTTTTTTGCTGCCGTTTATTCTCACGTTTGTGATATTTACAGTATATCCAGCGGTCGACTCCTTCCTGATGAGCTTTCAGCGTGTTCGAGGCTTCGATAACTACGAATACGTCGGCATGGCAAATTATGAGCGGTTGCTGACCAAAGACAAACGATTCGGGACGGCGCTGGTCAATGGCGCGGAATTCGCGGCGGGCACCGTGTTAATTCAGATTCCGCTATCCTTGGGGGTGGCGCTTCTGCTTAATTCCCCGCACATTCATTTTAAGGTGCTCGCGAGGTTGGCATTTTTCGCCCCCTACATTACATCAGCCGTCGTCGTTGGCTGGATATTCACCCTCGTCTTTGAGGAACGATACGGTTTGCTGAACGCGGTACTGGCTGCCATTGGGATTGAAGGCGTTGGCTGGATCAAGGACAAGAACTGGGTCATGCCCGCGCTGATTATCTTAGGGCTTTGGACGTGGGTTGGGCATCATTCGCTTTTCTTTTTGGCTGGCTTGCAGAATGTACCCGATGACTTAAAAGAATCCGCTCGGATAGACGGCGCAAATACAATCCGTGTCTTTTGGCATATCACCCTGCCATTTTTGCGTCCCATTTTTGTGTTTGTCACAATTACTGGTTTGATCGGCTCCTTCAGTTTGTTTGGGCAGCCATTTCTGCTATTCGACAGTGGGTCGGGTCCCCAAGATTCGGGTTTGTTCCCGTTGATGTATCTCTATTTTATGGGCTTCCAAAACCTGCGCATGGGCTACGCTTCCGCTATCGGCTATTTGTTAACGGTCATCATCCTTATCGTCACCGGCATACAGCTTTTGCTCTTCCGCCTTTGGAAAGTCTAGGCTCATCCAAATGCCAAGAAAATCAACAGCGCAATGAAACCCAACAAAGTCAACGTACTGTTTATGAATTCCATAGTCCTCTTCGGCATCTTGCTGACGGCCATCCCCTTCATTTACATGATTACCGCCAGCTTGCGCAGCCAAGGAGAACTCTATTCTTTGCCGGTGACGATTATGCCGCGCGAGGTAGTTGGTCACAATTATCCGAAGCTCTTTGACGATACGCATTTCATCTTTTGGTATGGCAACACCATTTTCACCGCCAGTATTCGCACCGCTCTGGGTGTCTATTTTGCCGCTTTAGCAGGCTGCGCCTTTGCGAAATACCAATTTCGCTTCAAACGGTTTCTCTTCTTTCTGGTGCTGGCCACCTTGACCCTCCCCTTCCATGTTTTGCTGATCCCACTGTTTATCATGATGGTCGAGTTTGGCTGGATAGGAGATTACTTGGCGATTATTGTGCCTGGCATTGTGGGCGCATTTAATATCTTTCTCATGCGCCAGTATATTGAATCGGTGCCAGATGAACTCATGGACGCCGCGCGCATTGATGGCGCTTCCGAGTTTCGTATTTTTCACAGCATTATCATTCCGCTAGTGCGCCCCGCGCTTGGCGTGGTCGCGATCTTGACTTTCGTCAATACCTGGAATGATTTTCTCTGGCCCCTGATTGTGCTGAATGACCCCAAGAAATATCTTCTCACTGTTGGTTTGGCGACCATGGATGGCCCCTTTGATGTAGAAATCGGCGCAATAATGGCCGGTTCATTCTTGAGCACGCTCCCCATCATATTCGTCTTCGTCCTGATGCAGCGGCAGATCATCGCGGGCCTCACGCAAGGGGCAATCCGCGGTTGACTTCATCTTCCTACCCCCCTCAATCCCCCAAAAGCGTTGGGGGGAAGCGTCGAAATTATCGCCAGGCTGATTCTGCGGCGAGCAGCCGAGACCGCCGGGAGCCGCTGATATTTCAACCGGAGGCATCCCTCAGCCTGCAGCGGGGCATCAATCTGATCGTCGATACCATCCGCCCGACACTTGGTCCCATCCCGCGCACTGTCGCCGTCAGTCAAGCGCTGGAAAACAAGCCGCCCGAGTTGCTCGACAAAGGGGGCCTGATAGCGCGCCGCATCACCGACTTGCCGGATCGTGACGCCGATATGGGCGCGATGCTGCTGCGGCAGATGCTCTGGGAGCTCTACGAAGACTGCGGCGATGGCACCGCGACCGCTGCCATCATCTTTCAATCGATCTACAACCAGGGGTTGAAATACATCGTCGGCGGCGGGAATGCTATGCGCCTACGTCGCCAGCTCGAGGTCTGCCTTGAAGTTGTGCTGGCATCGCTCGCTGAATTGACCCAGCCTATCAGTGGCAGAGACCAACTGGCTCAGCTAGCCGAGTGCATCTGCCATGACCACGAGCTGGCCCAGAGGCTGGGCGAGATCTTTGACTTCATCGGCGAGCATGGGCAGTTGGATGTACGCCGCGGGCACAGGCGCGCCATCGAGCACGATTATATGAAAGGCATGTACTGGAAGCGGGGCGCGGCCTCGCGGGCGATGCTGCGCGGGGGCAAAGAACCCGATCGTATTGTGATGAACAACTGCGCCATTCTGCTCAGCGATCTTGAACTCGAGCAGCCGGCAGACCTGTTGCCCCTTATCAATCTGCTCATGCGCGCCGGCAACAAAGCGCTGCTCTTGGTCGGCGAGAAATTCTCCGAATCTGTCATCAGTTTCATCCTGGCTAACAAAAAGCCGGAAAAGTTCCGCATTATCGCCGTCAAAACACCGGGCAATACTGCTGAGCAGCGGCGCGCCCACTTGAGCGACATGGCGGTTATCACCGGTGCCCAGCCCCTATTCAAGGCGGCCGGCGATACGCTTTCTAGCGCCATCAGCCCGCCCAAGTCATTGCGGCGAAAGTCTGACACTTCAAGCAGACATTCAAGACAAGACACATATTTCGGCCAGGCAAAACAGGTTTGGGTCGAGCGGACGATGTTCGGCCTGGTATCGGATCGTGAAGACCAAGGCGAACTCACCGAGCATCTGGCTGACCTCTTGGAGTTGGCTGAATACGCCACCGATAAAGATTCGGAAGCATTCCTGCGCGAGCGCATTGGCAAGATCCTGGGCGGGGCTGCCATCTTGCGCATCGGTGATGCCGTGCCGGCGCGGATGGACAGCCGCATCGCCCTGGCGAAAGAGACGGCAAAATCGCTGCGGCGCGCCTTGCGCGATGGCGTGATGCCAGGCGCTGGCGTTGCCCTGCTGGCTTGCCGCGCCCAGCTGAAACAAGCAAACCATCCCACGGCCGATAGCGATGCGCGCGCGGCTCAAGGTATTCTGCGGCAAGCATTGGCAGCGCCGATCCAAGCGATCTGCCACAACGCTGGCTTCGATTCGGCCAAGGTAGCCGAGTTAGATGGCAAAGCGCCAGGCTGCGGTGTGGACGTCCGCAGCGGCGATATCGTCGATGTGATGGCGGCCGGCATTATCGATGTCGCGTCTGTTACGGAAGGCGCTATCCGCAGCGCCGTGACCAGCGCGGCGCTGGCGCTTACGATTGATGTGCTGCTGCATCATGCGCAGCCGGCGGAATCCTATACCCCCTGACACAGCCTAGCGCCCGCCCCGCGCCCGCTAGGACACAGGGGCAACTTCGGCTAAGATACCTGCAGCGGCGACACAATCGCGGGGTTTTCGCAGCGTGCTTTCTTTGCATCTTTGGCGAACGATCGCCGAAGCCGATATCCATGATCCAATCTTTCGGCGGGTCAGCCAGAATCAGAAGCCGGCAGCCCGCATAATACCACGGGTGAGGAGGCCGCCGCTGCTTTGGCTGGTCGTGCCCTTGGCGATCGCTCTGACGGTGACTATGGCGCCACAATTGCTGGCGCTGATATTAGTCGCGCCGATTGGCATGATTACCTTAATTGTCGCCGCGCCGATTTTGCTGCCGGCTGTCATTTGGCTGGCTGGCCTGTACCACACTGGCGAAATCATCAGCGGCATCTATCGAGAGAAAAACCAATACACCTATGATTTAATCTGCGCCTCGGCTCAAGGCAAACTCAAAGCCAGTTGGTCTTTCGCCACTGGCGTGGTTCATCGCGGGGGAACACTCCTCCCGCTGCGCTGGGGCGCCCGCGCTGCTTTGCGATGCGGTCTGGCGGCGCTCGGCGGATTGACCTTGTTCACGCTTCTGCTCGCGCTCACGGGCGCGTTCACGCTCGGCATTGAGCAAGCGCGCCTGCTCTTGCTGCCGCTGCTGTTTTTGGCGCTGTACTTCACCCATCTGACGCAGTGCTTCGTGGTCAGTCATCTCATCGGGCTGCTCGCCAGCGGCTTTGAATGGTCGAAACGCGATGCGATGCTGGTCGGCCTGTTTGCTTACACGCTGCTCAATTCGCTGCCTTTTGTGGGCGGGAGCCTGGTTTATCTTTTATTCCGCTGGCTCGTCTTTGAGCCGCAGCCGCTGGCGCTGATGGCAGCTGAGGCGCTGGCGCTGCTGTTGATTATCGCGGCGCGCGAGTTGACGATCATGGGCTTGTGGCGGGCGCTGCGGCGGCGGATGGGCGGGGTGAGGGGCGGTACTACATCTATCCTTACGCGGCAATTGCTAGTGGCCTAACATCGCAGTCGGAATAATCACGGCGACGCGGCGGATTGTGATGCCGGATGAATTAATCTGCATTTGCAACTCAATTTGTCTTATTCGCCGTTCCAGTCGGTTTTCAAGCTCTTTTCTTCTTCGCTCAGCTTGCGCCCTCAATCCTTGATAGGCGGCGGCTTTTTCCTGCTCACCTTCTTGCCAAGAGTATTTCATCTCCAGCAACTTTTCGTAGTTAATCTCTGCCTTTAAGCGTTCCTCGACCTGGCATTTTTCCGTTTCGCGCCGCCGCAGTTCTCGTTTCCTTACTTCTTCGAGATGTGGTTCCACATAATTATGAGCGGCATAGTCTTCGGCGTAGGAATCCGCGGCTTGATCTTGAAGCGAAGATTGACTCAGCATTGCAGTTATCTTCTCGTTATGTCGCATTTGCATCGCCTGATAGGACAGCGCTGACGATGCGTCTACCTCCGTCGCATATCCGCCGTCTTCAATCTCCAAGAAGCGCGCTCGCCGCTCTATTGTATTGTCCTTTGGCTCCGCGTTTCGAATCTTCCATTCCAGATAGAACAAAATGCGATACTCCTCACTATCATCGTTATCGTCCACGAATACGGGTATTGCTGTTTCTATGCCGTCAAGCTTTCTGTATTTGGAACTTAGCCAGCTCATCGTTGCTTTGAGCAAAGGATGTTCCAGGTCAATCAATTCCGACGCGTCATACTCAAGCGCACCCGGCGAAATTGCCGGATCGAAATAGACTCGCCTGTAAGACGGGCTGAGGTCCGCGTTGTCGTGTATCAGGGCGTGCATGTCAATATCAGCCGGTACCTCCGCTATCTCGTAGAACTCTCCCCCCAGTTCGCGGATGAGGCTGCTGTCCGGCGAGGCAAGCTTGAAGGCGCGCACAAGAAAGTCACGAATGTCGCTGGGCTTAATGCGATCGGCATAGGCGGATTGAATATCCTCATTGAGCTTGGCGACATCAATAACGTCGGTCGCTAATACACGCTCTTGTGTCAACTCGCGGATGCGCTGATGACTGACAGCGTCGTCGACAGTCTTATTTAGCCTTTCCCGAACTTTGGGATCGTCCCCATAGAGGAGAGCCTGCTTCAACAATTGTGGCAGTGGTTTGCCTTCAAATAGCTCACCAAGAATATCAAAGACTTTGCCATTCAATGCATTGCCGATGGTCTCCAGCTTTTGCAGGAGGTGCTCATACACCGAGCCCTCACGCGTTTCTGTCGTCACGATGTTCCATAAGTGGCAGACCTCCGTTTGCCCAATGCGGTGGATTCGCCCGAAACGCTGCTCCAGTCGATTGGGATTCCAGGGCAAATCGTAATTCACCATCAAATGGGCGAATTGCAGGTTGATGCCTTCGCCAGCCGCGTCAGTAGCGACCAAAATTTGCACCTTTGGATCATGGCAAAAGACATCTTGTATCTCTCGCCGGACAGCTTGCGGGATACCGCCATGGATGGTGACAACTGAGTCTTCTGCCTCCAGCCGCCCTCTCAACTTGCTGACCAGATAATCCAGCGTGGCACGATGCTCGGTGAAAATGATCAGCTTGCGGCGGTGACCATCCTTCTCCATTTCAGGAATATGCTGCTCCCATATCTCGCGCAATTTCTCCCATTTGCTGTCTCTTTCGCTCTTTCGGACTTCATCAGCCTCCGCTTCCAGAACGCGCAGCATCTCGATTTCCTTCTCTAGCTCGACGATGTTGATCGCTGCGGAGGCGGCATCGCTAAGCTCCTTTTCAAGGTTCTCGCGCTCCTCGGCTGTCAAGTCCTCAAATTCTTCTTCGCTGAAAAGCCCGCTCCGCAAGGTCTCAAACGCTTGTCGGTGGAAAAGCCGATTCTCCAATCGTTCGCGGCGAGACTTCAAGGATTGATAGATCGCTTCCGGCGAGGAAGCCAAGCGGCGCTGCAATACAGTCATGGCAAAGCCAACAGTGTTCTTGCGCCCGCCTTCCAAGCGCTCAGCGCGATTGAACTCGTCGCGGCAATATGTGGTAACCGCCTCGTAAAGCTCGCGTTCTTGCCAGGACAACTTGTAATTGGCGGTGTAGGCTTTGCGCTCGGGATACAGCGGTTTGCTATCTAATGTTACGAGCTGCTCTTTCATCCGCCGGAGAATTAAATCCGAAGTAGGAGTATTGATTCCCCCTTCTCTGTAGCGCTCATATTCTGAATAGGCTTCAAAGAGCGAGTTGCTGGTTTCCTTGATATCCTCAAGATACTTTTCTTCCGCTGGCGACAGACTGAGCAACTTAAATTCTCTGCGGATTTCCGATAGGCTCGGTAGGCGCGACCCAATTGCAGAATCTTTGTCTAGCGTCCGACTAAGAAGATGTAATCGAGCTGATTCTTCATAAAACGTAAGTTCAGCCTGATACCAGAATATAAGAGTGTCCCTTACCCATTTATCGACTTTGCGCTCGCCAGTGCGGGAGCTGCCTTCAAAGCGATCCAGGTCCAGCAAGCGAAGAAACAACTGAAAATCTTCTTCCTTGCCGTTGTGTGGCGTCGCCGTCATCAGCAGGAAGTGCCGCGAGATTCCGCTCAGCATTTCCGCCAAACGATAGCGCTGTGTCCGATTCAATTCGCCGCCGGAGTACGAGGCGGACATCTTGTGCGCTTCATCGCAAATCACCAAATCCCATTCCGATTCTTGCAGCTTTGCAAGATATTCTTTTCGTTTCAGCTGATCCATTTTGGCGATGAGATGATTGTGCTGTTTTAACGACGGGTCAGACTCGAGCATGCCTCGCTGAAAGACCTCAAACCTGAGCCGGAATTTGTCCATCATCTCGCTGCGCCATTGCTCAATGAGGCTGGCCGGCGCGACAATTAGACAGCGCCTTACGCTAGCGCGAGCCAGCATTTCTCGTAGATACAATCCAGCCATGATTGTCTTGCCTGCGCCTGGGTCGTCTGCCAATAGAAATCGTAGCGGTTGACGCCCCAGCATAGTGCCATAGACCGCTTCAATTTGATGAGGCAGCACCGCTATGTCCGAAGCGAAAACCTCATGATAGGGGTCGAATAGATGAGCGGAACGCATCCTTTTCTCCTGCCAAGCCAAACGAGCCAATTCTGCCTTCTCCGCGAAAAAGAATGCGGCATGAGCCTCATGCAGTTTTTCTTCATCTTTCCGAAATATGATTTGATCGTCGTAACTGTTCGCGCCATATTTGTACACAACCTTTACTGACGGAATGAATTCACTCGTGTTGGCTATTCGCTTCACACTGCTCAAGGGCATCACTTGGACAACTTCCGCAACACTACCCTTAACTATTCCACTAACTCGCATGCCCGGTTTCAAATCTTCCAACTTAATCATGTCACTTTTCCCATTACAGACGACACTTGAGACGATTGATGCAGAGCGCCGCGGCGATAGTTTCCCAAAAAATTGAGGTTCTCCCATTTATCAATCGTGTTTGCATTGCCCCATCAGCCGCGCATAGGTCTCCCGCGTATCCACATCCAGCAGCACACCCTCATCAGCCACCTCCAGCAGACGAAGCCGCTCAAGCGCGCCCTGGATGACGTCGCGCGGCATCGCATCGCCCGGCAATTCCAGCATCGCCCGCCAATAGTCCCGATCCAGCAGCACCGGATGCCCACGCCGGCCCCGGCATCGCGGCGCCACATTCCAGCCAGCTTCGTGAGCCGCCAGCAAGCGCTCAATCACCGGCGCTGGCACACAGGGCATGTCGGCGGGCTGGATGAAAGCGGCCGCCAAATTGCCCGGCAGCGCCCGCAAGCCCACCTTCAGCGACGACAGCATCTCGCCGGTTGCGTAGTCGGGATTATGGATGCAGCTCACATCAAGATCAGCGACTGCGGCGCGGGCTTGGGCGGCGTCTCGGCCCGTCACGACGAAGACCTTGCCAGGGCAGGCGCTGAGGAACTTGGCTGCGGCATGGCGCAGGATCGGCAAGCCATCGCGCCAGGGCAAGAGCACCTTGTTCTCCACCATGCGGGAGGACAAGCCCGCCGCCAGGATTATCGCGCCAAAGCCTTGCCCCCGCTGCAATGGCTGGGCCGCGGGGGGCTGGCTGCTAGCCATCGGTCCGGCTGCGCGGCATCGGGCGCTCGGCGATGTCTTTCAATAAGCCGCCGTGCCCCATCGAAACGAGATCGGCGCGGGTTAGGCGCTCGCCACTGAGCAAACGCGGCAGGATCCAATCGATGACATTGGTCTTCGGCGACTTGATGCAGCCGGGCGCGCCCACCACCGGCACATCGCCCAAGTAACCCATCATCAGCAGCGTGCCTGGGTCGACCGGGACGCCATGCAGGGTGATGCTCCCGCCTGCCAGCAGCAGCGCCGACGGCGCCACATCTTCGCGGTCGATAATCGCCGAGATGCTCGCCACCAGAATCATGTCGGCGGTCGAATGGGAATGAATTGCGTCGGCGATAGCGCGTTGATTGTGCGAAGTGAAAATCGGCTCGAGCAATTCGCTGCCCCAGCCCTCGATCCGCCGTCGCACCGGCGCCTGAAAGCTCTTCATGAGCCGGTCGCGGGTCGCCTCGGTGCCAGAGACGATCAGCGCCACCCGCTTTCGCTGCAGGGGCCGCACTTGTAAGACTGCCCCGCCCGATTTGGCGATGCGCTCAGCATCCATCACGCGCGCGGCCGGCAGGCCAAAGGGCACCACTTTGACCAGCGCCACCATCTCGCCGGCATTGACCAGCGTATATTCGCGCAAGGTCGCAATCGTGATGCCATCGTAGATGTTGTTGATTTGTTCAAGGCGTGGCACATCGATATGCAGAATGCCACGTTCCGCCGCGGTGAGGTTCGCCCTGCCGACGCCGGGCGCGCGCATATTTACCATAGCGCCCACTACCGCCGCCCCTATCCGCTCGGCGGCGGCGTCTTCATGCAAATCAGCGGCGCTCAACTGCATGACCGTGACGCGCTTCAGCCCAAGTTGACGGAGTGAAGCCAAGTCCGCCTCGGCTAGAATGCGCCCTTTGTTCAAGATCAATTTACCGGCATTATCGTAGAGTTTGTGCGCCAGAATCGCGCCGACTGCCTCCTCAATCGGCGCCTCGCCGAATTTCATCGCGGGCGCCCTGCATTGTCGCTGGGCTTGTGCTTGCGCGCCCCTTGGCGCAGCCCGTTGCGCACGGCGATGATTTCAGCCAAGATGCAAACGGCGATCTCTTCTGGCGTTCTCGCGCCGATGTCGATGCCGATTGGGGTTCGAATCCGCGCGATCAGCTCGTCGCTCAGGCCCGCTTCCTTCAAGCGGGACACGCGCTGGCGATGGGTGCGCCCGCTGCTCAGCACACCAACATAAGGAATATTGGCTGGCAGCGCTGTAAGCAGGGCTTTGTCATCAATCTTGGGGTCGTGCGTCAATACGGCTAGATAGGAACTGTGGTCCAGCCCCAGCTGCGGCAACGCCTTGTCTGGGTAGCTGTGCAAAATATTCTCAACAGACGGGAACCGCTCTTCGGAGGCGAAGGCAGCGCGCGGATCAACAATAGACACACGAAAACCGACTTGCCTCGCCATTGCTTGCAGCGGCATCGACACATGTACGCCGCCCACCAAAATCAGATGCGGGCGCTCAATTTGCCGGTCCACCATGGCGCGCCCCAAGCCCAATTGCACGATGCCGCTCTGCCCGCTATCCGCCGCCGCCTTCATCGCGCCGAGCAGATGATCGCTGAGATTAGGACTGCGATACAAGACCGCATCGGCTTTATCGAGCAAGACTTTCTCGCCGATATGGTCGCCATCCAAGAGCGTTACCGTTAGGCCGAATTTATCTTTGCTAGCCAGGGCAGCCAGCGCCGCCCACCAAGGGGCGTCGAGCGGCTCGACGAAGACCTCAATGCTGCCGCCGCAGGTCAAGCCAACCTCCCAAGCCATATCGTCAGCCACGCCGAATTTCAGCAGTCGCGGCGCCCCGTCGCGCAGGCTGGCGAGCGCTTCCTCGATCACAGCGCCTTCGACGCAGCCGCCACTGACTGAGCCGATCATAGCCGGCGCGGCATTGCCACCAGGCTTCGCGTCAGCGCTGATGCCCATCTTTGAACCTTCGCGGCGCGGCGCCGAGCCCCAGGTTTTGACCACGGTGGCCAGCGCCACCTCGCGCTCTTCCGCCAGCCAGCGATTCATCGTCTCCAGGATATCTAGCATCATGCCTCCCGCTAAGCCAAATAGCGCTTGCGATAGACTTCGGCGCTGGGCTTCCCGCTCAGGTTTTGCAGCGCCTTCACGATTACTTCCAGGTTTGCCAAGTTGGTTATCGGCAAGAAGTCCTGCACGTATGGCAGCAGCGCCTGCGCCCCGCGCGTCAAAGGTTCATACTCCGGCACATCCAGCAGCGGGTTGAGCCAGATCAAGCGCCGGCAAGAAAGCTGCAAGCGCGCCATCTCCCGGTGTAGCAGCGGAATATCGCCGCGGTCCCAGCCATCGGTGATCAGAATCACCACCGCGCCCCGCCCCAAGACGCGCCGCGACCAGGTCCAGTTAAAGCGGTGCAGGCATTCGCCAGTCATCGTGCCGCCGCCCCACTGCAGAACAGTCCCGCCTATATCTTCCAGCGCATCATCGACATTCTTCTGCCGGATCTGCCGCGTGATCCGCGTGATGTCGGTGCTGTAGACAAAGGACTCGACCTGATACAGCGAGCCAGCCAAGGTGTGCATGAAATGCAGCAGCACCCGTGTATAGCGCTCCATGCTGCCGCTGATATCACAGAGCAGCACAACCGGGCGCGGCTTCTCTTTGCGTCGATGCGTCGGCAGCCGCGTTACATCGCCATGTTTTCGTATCATGTCCTTCATCAGCCGCCGCATGTGGGTCCTTCGCCCTTTGCCTGCCTCAAAGCGGCGCGTCCGGCGCATCCCGAGTGAATCGGGCATCTTGCTGATCACGCGCTTCGCCATATCCAGTTCTGAAGCGGTCATCTCGGCAAAGTCTTTGTGACGCAAGCGCTCTTGACGGCTATAGGTTGGCACCAGCGCAATCATGCTCGAATCGAGCTCTTTGGCATCCGCTCCATTTTCGCTCGGGCTTGATTCCAATGGCGGCAAGAACTGCGTCTTCTTTTTGCGCCGCTCCTCGCCAAGCGATTGCAGATTCAGCGTGGTGAAGCCCGCGGACGGTCGCCGCCAAAAGATATCAAATGCCTCGTCGAAAAAGCCAAATTCCCGCGGGTGGTTCACCAGATGACTGCGCAGCGTGTAATAAAAATCCTGCTTGCGGCCCAGCTGAATATGCGCCAGCGCCCGCCCCACTTCCATCATACGGTTCGGCGTCACATTCATGCCGAGCGCTCGGCAAACGCGGCCAAACAGAATCAGGTTATGGCTTAGCTTGCCGCCGTGGTAATCGTAGGGCGCAGCAACTGGACCGAGATAGACCGCCTTGATCGGACCCTTTTCCGACATGCTTAGGCTCGCTGCGCCTCGACGTGAGCGCGGTCGATCATATTCTGTATCGTGCTGGGGTCGAGCATCTCGACATCGTCCTGATATTTTAAGATCACGCCTAGCGTATCTTGCACTGTTTCAAGCGAGAGCTCATTTTGATCAAGCGCGATCAAGGCGGCGGTCCAATCCAGCGTTTCAGCGATGCCGGGTTTTTTGAATAACTCCATCGAGCGCATGTCCTGTATGAAGGAAGTGATCTGCCGCGCCAGCATCGGGCGCAGCGATGGCGCCTTGCGCTCAACTATCTGCAATTCTTTGTGGAAATGAGGATAATCGATCCAGTAATATAGGCAGCGCCGCTTGAGCGCGTCATGAATTTCGCGCGTGCGATTCGATGTTACTATCACGATCGGCGGCACCGCCGCCCTCACCGTGCCCAACTCCGGGATTGATACTTGAAAGTCTGACAGCAGCTCCAGCAGGAAGGCTTCAAATTCTTCGTCCGAGCGATCCAACTCGTCGATCAGCAAGACGGGCGCGGCGCCATCGCGGCTCTGCTCAATCGCTTGCAGCAGGGGCCGCTTGAGCAAGAAGCGCTCGGAGAACAATTCGCTCTCCATCTGCTCGCGTGCCAAGTCTTCTTGGTCCTGGCTGTGTCGACGCGCCGCTTCCATCAGACGCAAGTGCAAGATCTGCCCGGCGTAATTCCATTCATAGACGGCGGTATTGACATCCAGCCCCTCGTAACACTGCATGCGGATCAAATCAGTAGCCAGCGCCGCCGATAACACTTTTGCGATTTCGGTCTTGCCGACGCCGGCATCGCCCTCCAGAAACAGCGGCTTGCCAGTCTTCAGAGCCAGATATATCGCCACCGACAGCCCACGCTCGGCGATATAATCCTGCTCGTTCAGCGCCGCCTGCAGTTCGTCAACTGAGTTATACATTCAATCCTTCTCGTTCCTGTTTCATCGAGAATCTCAATCACACATGAATGCATATTCTAGCTTAGTCAGCCCAGGATTCGCAGGGCGTATTGACCGCTAGCCTATCCAGTCTCGCCACATCGTCGTGCGCTCTTTCCCCATCGCTTTGAGGTAGACGCTGACCTTGCCATAAAAGATAAGCAGCGCTTCCCGCAAGATGTCGAGGCTGATGGGCAGCGGCGTCTGGTAGCCATCGCGGTCCATTGTCTTGTTGGCGACATCCTCATCGCTTAGCGTCTCGAGCGTGGCTTCAAGCTGCTGGTCTAGCTCGGCGTACCAGGACTGGAGTTTGGCGACGCTTTTTAGATAGGCGTCGTCCTCCCTGCGATAGCTGAAGTCGATCTTGAAAGTCTTGAAAAACTGAACATAGGCATATTGCGTTTCGCCCAATTCTCGGCAGAGCGCGCCCAATGTCGAGTTTCCGCCACCAGGGCTGAAGGCGAGATCGTCGTCAGTCAAGCTCGTCATCAACTCATCGCGCAGCAGACTGTACATCCGATTAAAATCCCAGAATCGCTTGATGGCTGTGTTCATGATTCATTCGCTCCCAGTCTCCGTTTGCGGCGAATTATAGGCGAAAGCCAAAGAAGCGAAAGAGGCGCTCCGAAGGCGCCTCTCAAGCTCTAATGTTTTGCGGGCAACCCGTGAGCCGCCCATCCATCGAAGTTGCGCGATCCTTATGCTGCTTATGCCTGTGCCGCGGCGATTGCGCGTTTCAAGAAAACACCGGCCATCTGCTGTCGGTAGCTCTCTGGATAAGCAATGTCGCCAGCCAGCCAATCAGCGATATCAGACTGAACCGCCGCCGCCGCCGCCGCTACGGCCGCGTCATCGACTGTTGTCCCGGCTAGAGCCGCTTCCGCGCCACTGCAGCGAACCGCCTTTACGGTAGCGCCGCCCACCGCGACATGAGCATGGTCGCAGACTTCGCCATTCATCTTCAAGGCGACGCAGACGCCAACGATAGCGTATCGTGAAGCCGGATGGGGGAACTTCACATAGGCTGACTGATGGTCGCTGATATCCGGCACGTCGATGCTTGTGATCAACTCACCATCATCAAGCGCCGTTTCAAAGAGATCGACGAAGAAATCTTCCGCGCCGACGGAACGGCTGCCATCCGCGCCCTGGATATTGACGCTCGCGCCAACCGCCACCAGCACAGTCGGCGGGTCAGAAGCTGGGTCGGCATGGGCGATATTGCCGCCGAGCGTACCGAAGTTGCGCACACCCTGATCGCCAACTTGGCCGCAAGCGCTGGCCAGCGCGCCGCACTGAGCCTGCACATCGGCTGAAGAGGCGATTGCGTCGTGGGTTGCCGTGGCACCGATCGACAAGCCGCCATTCGCCGATATGCTCTGCAATTCCGAAATTCGGCCGATATCGACCAATTGCTCGGGCGCATCCAGCCGCAGCTTCATCACCGGCAGCAGGCTATGCCCGCCCGCCAGAAACTTGCCGCCGTCAGTGATCGAAGAAAGCGCTTCATCGACCGAACCAGCCCGCAGGTAATCAAATTTGTTGGGCCACATATATTGTCTCCTCCTGTCATTTTGCCTAGAGACGAGCGACTCGCATAGCCGCCCCTACAAGCTCTCGATTAAGAGCGGGCTGACTGTATCGCCTGCCACACTTTCGCCGATGTCAGCGGCATGTCAAGTTGCTCAACGCCCAAGGGCGTCAAGGCATCGAGCACAGCGTTGTAAACCGTCGGCGTACTGGCTATTGTGCCGGTCTCGCCGACGCCTTTGACCCCCACCGGATGATGCGGCGATGGCGTCACTGTCTCGCCCAGCTCGAAGTTCGGGAACATATCAGCTTTTGGCATGCAGTAATCCTGCATCGTTCCCGTAAGCAGCTGGCCGTTTTCATCATAAATCACACCTTCGCAAAGCGCCTGCGCCACACCCTGCACCACGCCACCGTGGATCTGCCCGGCGACGATCTCGGGGTTAATCTGGGGACCGCAGTCATCAACCGCGATATAGCGCTGCAAATCGATGACACCCGTTTCGGCATCCACTTCGACGATGGCAATATGCGTGCCAAAAGGAAAGACAAAATTGGGCGGATCGTAAAACTGCGATTCCTCGAAGCCGGGATCCATGCCCTCCGGCATATTCCAGGCAAGATGCGCCATCAGCGTCACATCCTGAATGCTCTGCGCTTGGTCGGGCGAGCCTTTGACCGAGAAGCTGCCATCAGCGTACTCGATATCATCGACATTCGCTTCCATCAGATGGGCGGCGAGAACGCGAGCCTTCTCCTTGAGCTTCTGTGACGCTAGCGCCAGCGCGGCGCCGGTCACTGGTGTGGTGCGGCTGCCATAGGTGCCCCAGCCCATCGGTGTCTCGGTCGTGTCGCCATGGATGACTTCGATGTCATCCACCGGGAAGCCTAGTTCATCGGCGATGATCTGCGCCAGTGTCGTCTCCGAGCCTTGCCCATGCGGCGACGCGCCGATCAATGCCTGCACCTTGCCCGTCGGCGTAACGCGCACCGTCGCGCTCTCCCACAAGCCACCTTGGAAGCCAACCGCGCCCGCCACCTGGCTTGGGCCTAAACCGCACATCTCGGTATAAGTCGTCATGCCGATGCCTAGATACCGACCATCAGCGCGGGCTTCCGCCTGCTGCGCGCGGAAGTCTGCATAGCCAGCCATATCCAAGGCTTTATCGAATGCTGCGGAATAATCGCCGCTGTCGTAAGTGAGGCCCGCCGCGACTTCGTAGCCATCTTCAAATGCCGGAATCAAGTTCTTCCGCCGTACCTCGGCTGGGTCCATGCCGATTTCGCGGGCCACATTATCGACCATGCGCTCGAGCAAGAAGGTCGCTTCGGGGCGTCCAGCGCCGCGATAGGCGTCGGTTGGCGTGCCGTTGGTCATCACACCGATTGATTCACAGTAGACGCTGTCGATGGTGTAAGGACCGACGTAGAGCAAGCCATGCAAAATCGTGGGAATGCCGGGCGCCGCCGTCGACAAGTAACCGCCCATGCCGGCGTAGACCGTCGCCCGCACACCGAGAATCTTGCCATCTTTGCTGGCTGCCATGTCTACATGCTGTACGTGATCGCGCCCGTGAATCGTGATCAAGTAATTCTCTGAGCGTGTTTCCGCCCATTTAACTGGCACACCGAGCTTGATCGCCGCCCAGCTAACCAGCGCTTCATCCGGGTAGCAGGGAATCTTGCTGCCAAAACCGCCGCCGACTTCCGGCGCGATCACGCGGACTTTGTTCTCGCTCAAACCGGTCACTGCGCTGATGATGAAGCGGTGGATATGCGGGTTCTGCGACGTGCACCATAGCGTCAATTCCGCGGTGGCGGCGTTGTACTGCGCCATCGCCGCGCGTGGTTCCATCGCCGTCGGCAGCAGCCGCTGCTGCAAGATCCGCTCGGAAACGACTACGTCAGCCGCCGCAAAAACCGCATCGCTGGCTTCCTTATCAAAGGGCGCCCAGGTGAAAGCGATATTGCCCTCGACATCGTCATGTATCAAAGGCGCGCCCGCTTGAGCCGCCTCTTCCGGGTCGATGACGGCGGGCAACTCTTCATAATCGACGACCACTGCGTCAGCCGCGTCTTGCGCCCGGTAGCGATCATCCGCCAGCACAATGGCGACGCCATCGCCAACGTAGCGCACTTTGTCCTTCGCCAAAGCAGGATGCTCCGGCGTTTTCAGGTCGCTATCGGGTATGAGCCAGGCGGTCGGTATGCCGCCCAGATCAACGTCATTGCCGGTATATACGGCAACCACGCCATCCATAGATTCAGCCGCCGAGCTGTCTATACTGACGATATTCGCGTGCGCGTATGGGCTGCGCACGACGGCCATATGCAGTACGCCCGGCAGCTTGATGTCATCGGTATAGCGCGCTTCGCCGGTGATCAGACGCGGGTCTTCCCTGCGTTTTATGCCACTCCCAAATATGCGTGTTGTCATAGGTATTATCCCCCTTCCACGCTCTCCCTCTTTTTAAGGAGTGAAAGATCCTAGGCGCCGGCGGCGTCCGCCACTTGTTTGACCGCCTTGACGATGTTGTGATAGCCAGTGCAGCGGCAGATGTTTCCTTCGAGGTAATGGCGGATCTCACCCTCGGACGCGCCGGGGTTGTCGCGCGTGAAGGCGGCGCTCGCCATAATCATGCCCGGTGTACAATAGCCGCATTGCAGGCCATGATTCTCCCAGAATGAGGTTTGCATCGGGTGATGCTCGCCATTTTCCGCCAAGCCCTCAATTGTGGTGACCTCCGCGCCATCGGCTTGCACCGCGAGCAAAGTGCAAGACTTAAGCACTTTACCATCAAGATGAACCGTGCAAGCACCGCATTGGCTGGTATCACAGCCTATTTTGGTGCCCGTCAGATCCAACTCTTCACGCAAGAAATGGACCAATAGCGTACGGGGGTCGACATCGCGTTCATGCAGGACCCCGTTTACAGTGATTGCTACTTGCATAAATCCCTCCATTTCGTTTCCAGTATCTATTGCCGCGTCAATAAGGTTCGCGCCATTCCCAACTGCTCTGCGCGAAATTGTAGCGTAACCCAGGTAAATCGCGAAAGTTCCAAGCCTTATAGCATAATCTTTACCCGGCGAATTGTAACTTGATTTACAGCAATTCGCTACATATATCTCATAATAAGCCCCGCTTCGGGCGCGTGTCCTATGTTCCAACCCGCGCGCTGGCTGGCGCTTGCGCTTCATACTGCGGCGGCCCGCAGGTGCATGCCTGCCTTGCTCCTGGGTCAAGGGCTTATCGGGGGCAGGCTGTAGCGCCTCACAAAGGCGCGGCTCTTGCGCAGCATCACAAGATTGAAGCCAGCCCTTGTCGATGGGTCCGCGATGCCTTCGCGCGCACCTGGGTAGCCCGCCAGATTGGACCAGGTCGACGGGCAGCAGATATAAAGCACCCCATCCTCTTGTGCGGCCGCCTGCTGATGAATATGACCGTGAAAGACGCCCGCCAGTTTGTCTCGATGCGCTCGCAGAATGCGCTGAATCGCGCCGCCATTTTGGATGCGCATGTGCTCATCCAGCCAGGGCACGCCAGTCTCGATTGGCGAGTGGTGCATGGCAGCGATGATGGGACCTGCGCTGGCGGCGTCCAGCGTATCGGCGAACCAGTCAAGCTGTTCGTCGGGCAGGCGGGGCGCATGCACATCACCGGGTCCATTTGTATCCAGCGTCACCAGATGATAGCCTTTTACTGCGACATGGGCATCGCGTAGCACATGCAGCTTCCGCCCATCATGCAGAACCGCTTCCATAAGCTCAGCGGAATCATGATTGCCGGCGAGAAGATAGATTGGACCCGGCAATTGCAGCAGCAACTCGCGTGCGCAATGGTAATCCGCTTTGACGGGGTCGGCGCAGACGTCACCAGTATGGAGAATGAAGTCAAAGGCGAAAGGCAGCCTCTGAATCGTGGCTGCCAACAGTTCCATGCCACGATTGGGATGCGCGACTGACTCGGGTATCCAGGGTGGGTGATACTCAGGGTCGTCACTGATGTGAGTATCACTGATGTGGAGGAAGGTTAGCATGTTTGAAGCCGATCACTTTTGAGCAGGCAAACTGCGGAATGCCGTCATTCTTCATGGGTCGCGCTGTATCGCAAGCGATGCGTCCAGCCGCGCTCAGGCGATCGCGATTGGATTCACCCAGGACCCAGTGGCGCCGGTTAACTTCAAGGGCGCGATGATCAACAGAAATTCGTAACAGCGGGACCCCGCCAGTTCATCAAGATTCAGATTCTCCACATGGGTGATGCCCTTATTCACCAGCAAGAATCGATGCACCGAATGATCCATCGGCGGCATCGCTTCCACCGCCATATTATCCGCGCCCACCAGGGTCATGCCCTGCTCCACGAGATACTGCGCCGCTTCCAGGTTCAAGCCTGTCTGCGCATCACGGTAGACCGGGTCACCATCACGCAGCAGCCGATATGTTCCCGCGCGCGCCAGCACTGCCGTATTCTCGCTGATTACGCTGCCCTGTTTCTCAAGCGTGCCGCGGATGTCTTCCGCGCCAATTGCATAAGCGGGCGGCAGCGTCTCGACGCCCTTGTAAGCCGCCACATCCAGCAGCAGACCACGCATGATGATCGGCGGCATCTTCTCGATGCTCATGTGCATTTGCCCGGCGGAAGTAACAAATTCTCTGGCGGGAACGGTCGCCCCCGCGCCATTGTACAAGCGCGGCTCGCCGGCACTGCTGGGCTTGCCGGCGTCGTCTTGTTTTTCCGCGATATGGCAAAGCGCGTCAATATGCGTGCCAACGTGAATTGACATGCGAATCGTCTCCGCCGCCGCTGTGCCCGGATCAATCGTCGATTCGTCACCATGGCGCAAGTGCGGCGCGATCGAATACGATTTCATCGCCGCTCCCGGCGTCAGCATACCTTCTTGAAAATCGACGCCCAAACTGAATACCTCGCCAGTTTTCACCAGGCTCAACAAATCGGGGGTCAATCGCGGGACCGGCAATCGGCCGTAGGCGGATAGGCTCATATCCACTCCTCATACGCTGGATTCACTAACTCTAGTGTAGCAAATATCGCCCAACCTGCCCGCGCATGGCAAGCGCGAGAGTGGTGAATTACGAGGATCTAGGGCAGTGCTGGATCGAGCGGCAGCCCGCTTGGCACCTCAGGGGGTGTGATATGGCTAAGATCGCGCGCTGCTGGATCAGTCAACGATTGCAGAAAGCGCAGCAAATCGGCGATGTCGTCCTTGTTCAACGGAAGCCCCGCCTTCATCGGCACGGCAACCGAGTGTGCCTGACGCTCAAAATCGTAGGGCAGCACTTGGTCTTGAAAAGCGGCTGGCAGCTGCCGCGCCGGATCGTAAATCATATTGGCTCGCCAAGGATCGGCGTGATGCCAGATGACATCAGCCAAACTCTGGTAGGCGCCGCTGTGAAAATAAGGTGCCGTCAATTCTACATTGCGCAGGCTCGGCGTGCGGAAGCGATATTGGTCGCGAAAGTCGTAGCTGACGTTGGCTCGCCCAAAATCATCTATGCCATCTGCGCCATTGTCCTTGCCTGGACCCAACTGCGGCACGAGCAGATTGTGGAAGCCCATGTCGGTGAAGAGATCGCCACTGTGGCAGGCGGCGCAATTGACCTCAGGCTTGAGGGCGCCGAAGAATAGCAAAGCGCCGCGCTTCTGCGGCTCCGTCAGCGCTTGATTATCACCCGCTATGTAATCATCCCAGGGCGCCGCTGTGAAAATCAACTGATGTTCAAAGGCGGAGATGGCCTCGCCCAACTGGCGCAGCGTAATCGCCGGCTGGCCAAAGACACTGTTAAAGCGCGCCGCATAGTTGTCGTTGCCACGCAACCGCTCCAGCAGCAGCAGGCGGATGACCATCGGCGGGTAATCGCCAAAGGCGACGCCGGCCATCTCGTGTTCAGACGTTATCGGGAACAGAGCCTGCGCCAGCAGCGGATTCTCCAAATCGAGGTCATTGATAGCGTCTTCCAGCGTCCGCACCCTTTCTTGCTCCGCGCTTTTTTCTACCCGGCCATCCCAGAACTGACTTTGCAGCAAGGCGCTGTTGATTACAGTTAGGCTGTTTCGCGGGATAAAGACATCAACAAAGGGATTGATAGAGGAGCCGCCAGCGGCGGAATTGGAAGGCGCGGTTGTATTTATCAGCTTGCGGAAGGTCCGCCGTTCACCCAGCCCCTGCCCGCCAGCGCCAATCGGCAAGACGCGCCCATCAGCCATGGCGAAATCCGGATGATGGCAGGTGGCGCAGGCGATGTTCTGATCGCCCGAGAGGATGGGATCGAAAAACAGATCGCGCCCCAAGCGCGTCAATTCGCTATCTGGCTCGATGAGCTCCCGCCCCGGATAAGCCGTCAAGCCCTGCCTATCGATCACGCGGCGCAAGGCTTGATCCAAGTCGCGGATTTCGATGGCGCTCGCCGCCGGCTTCACTCGTGGCGGGAATCGCCGCGGCTCAGTTGGCTCTGGCTCGAAGCTCACGCGCAAGATACGCCCAGCGTAAGTCTCGGTGAGGTAAAGCCCCCCATCCGGCAGCGGCAGCAAGCCAGCCGGGAAGTGCAAATCATCCAGGATCGTCTCCAGCAAGCCCTGCCGATTGACGCGGCTAAGCCGTCCGCTCGCTTCTTGCTCAGCCAGCCCGCTGAAACAACCGGCGCGCGGCGCCTGCGAGGCAAACTCCAGTATCCATATGCTGCCAGCCGCGTCGACAGCCACATCAATCGGCATATTCAAACCGTCAACCACGGTCTTTTGCAGCCCGCCGCCGGTAATCTCAACCAGCTTCCCGCTGTTGGGCAGGTGCGGGCAGCCGCCGAAGAGCGTGACATAAAAAGAATCGCCATGGCGCGTCAGCCCAGTCGGCAGCGCTTCCAGCCGGCCCCCGGCGTGAACTGGATTCGCCAGCGCCGCAAAGCGATGCCAGTAATGGATGGAGCCACCCGCGTCTTCGAGGACCAGACCATTACCAGCCGCGTCCGTCACCATAGGCGCGCCACTATTGTCAAAGGCAATATCGAAAGGATGCAGCAGGAAAAGGCCCCCTCGTCGCTCAGCCCGCCTCGTCAGATCGGCGGGACCAAGCGCAGAAGCCGGCAAGTCCTGAGTTAAAACGGCAGGCAAATCATAGAATTGAGAACCAGCCAAAGCAATTAGCACCGATTGATCAGCTGGCGAAACTGCCAGCGCCGGCGCGCTGATGAGGTTGTCTTTGGAGAAGGTATTGGGAAGGCCCGAGATCAACCGCCCCAGGCTGCCATCTGTGCCCAGCAAGCTGATGCCAGCGCTGCGCTCGCCATGCCCGCCCGCTTCCGCAATCAATACCGAGCCATCAGGCAGCAGCGCCATACCCGCCGGATAATAGAGACCTTCGGCAACGGTGGTAACCCGCGGTTCATTTTGCGCCTGGCCAACCAAACTAATCAGGGCGAGCGAGAGGACAAAAACAAGTATTCGGATAGGCATTATCTTCGACCCGAACTTGTGGCAGAGCTTAGGCGATTTTAACATAGGACAATAAGACATTCTGCATTGTCTTGCGGCTGGGAAATGGTTAAGCCGAGCGCTACATCAGCCAATTGCCCCTTGCTCGCGCAAACGCTAGCCCATCAGCGGCAGCTGCATCAAGTTGCCCGTGTAATCCTCTTTCAACCAAGCATAATCTGGATCATCGGTAGGTGGCTTCTTGCGATTCTCATCAATCAACTCGCCAGCCAGATAATTCAAGAAGTATAGATTTGAGCCAGGCGCCGCCGCGGTGGAGTGAAAGCCTTGCGTAACCAAGACCAAGTCTCGATCGCGAACGGCGAAGATTTCCTCAAAGTCATTGTCGCGCCGATAATTGCGATGCAGTGCCACGCCCTCCGCCGGGTCAGTGCGAAAGTAGTAGGTCTCGTCCAGATGCGCCGAGCCCCCGTAGCCGTCATGGCAATGAGGTGGATAGCCGGACCAAGCGCCCCCCGGCACATAGACTTCAAAGAGAATCAGGCGCTCGGCTGGCAGCGGATGCGCCAGCGTGTGATGCACTTGCCTGCGCGCCGCCCCGCCACCGCGCAACTCCGATTTAATTTCATCGGCTGCGAATAAGCGCAATGGATACCGCCCTTCAGCCGGCGCTGCGCCAATTGCGAATTCGAAGCTGCTGTCACTGAGGACGCCGAATTCCTCCCCAGGCGGGATGTATAGCACCGACGGCTTCTCCTGAAAGACACCAGCGCGGCTGAGAGGATAATCGCCTAGGCTTGTCTGCGCCGTCCCCGCTCCTTCAAGCGGTACGAGGGCAAGCTCTGTATTCTTTGTTTGATGTAGGTAAACTTGCTGGGCTTGTATTTTGACTATGCGAAAGGATAGGTACTGCCAATTTGCCGACTCCGGCTTGACATCGAGAACGATCATCTGATCATAATTCGACTTCAGATGATTACTCATGCTTTGGATTCCCCCTGTGCCTTGATGAATGTTTCCACTTCGCGCCGATTGGGAAGCGCCCGCGCGCAACCATGCCGCGATACGACCAGCGCGCCACAAGCATTGGCGAAGCGCGCCGCCTCTTCCCACCGCCAGCCACGCGCCCAGCCGTAGATTAATCCGCTGGCAAAGCCATCGCCCGCGCCAACCGTATTCACGACCGCCACTGGAAAGCCGGGCACATCCGTATGCGCGCCCTGCTGGTAGAGGCGCACGCCGCGGTCACCACGTTTCAACAGCAATCGGGCGCCATGCTTGTTCGCGTAGTCCCGCAGCAAGCTATGCAGCTCCTTTAAGTCGGTCACATTTTCACCTGCCATGACCGCTTCGGGCTTTGGCGAAAGCGCCGCGTAGAACTCCTCTTCGGTGCCGATGATGACATCACATAGGGGCAGCGCGCGCCGCAGATGCAAACCAAAAGCCAAGGGATGCGACCATTGATCGGGACGCAGATCGAGATCGATGAAGGTCATAATAGCCCGCGTCGATGCTTCCTCAGCCAAATACAGGCTCACATCGTAGGCGCCGCCTTGGCTCAACGCCGTGCCCGAAAGGGACAGTGCCCGCACCTGGTCAAGCGGCAGCTGCTTCGCATCCTCGATGGTCAGATGGATATCGGCCGGATTCTCGCGATAAAAGAGCAGCGGAAAACGGTCGGGCGGCTGCACGCCGACCACCGCCATGCCCGTCCGCCGCCCCGCTTTGATCGGGATGAAATCGGTGTTGACCTGTTCATTCTCCAAGAAGCGGTGTACAAACTGGCCCACCGGATCATCGCCGACGGCGGTGAAGGCGATGGACTTCAATCCCAGCCGGCTCGCCCCGATCGCGATATTGACCGGGCTGCCGCCGACGCCGGTCTCGAAGCCGGTGATATCCTGGAATTCAGCGCCGATATCGAGAGCGAATAAATCCAGCGAGACCCGCCCGACGGTGATCAAATCGACCATCATGCCGAAGCCCGCCCGATTAGCGCAAGCAATTCACCAGTCTCGATTGCCCGTAGACAGGCGCAGACCTTTGGCGCCAGCCCGGGCACAGCCGTCAAGTCGCGCTCCCATAGCGCCGCATTGCTCAAGACACGCTGAACAAGCGCCTCAGTTGAATCGGCTTCAGCCCACTGCGCCTTGAACCAGGCTAGCGTCTCGGGGGCATCGTTTAGCGGGATTGGCTCGCCCTGCCATTCCCCGCGGTAAAGGCGGAGGAAAGCGGCGAATGCGATGACCAGCCGTTCGGGCAGCTCACCCGTTTGCTCAAGATAATCAAGCATCGACGGCAAGATGCGCTCTTTTACCTTTGACGAGCTGTTCAGCGCGATCGTCAACAGACGATGATGAATATGAGGATTGCGGAAGCGATCAAAGACATCACGCGCGAAAGCTTCCAGTTCCTCACGCGGGATCGCCGTCACCGAAGGGATGACCTCCTTAAAGATCAGGTCAGAGAGGAAGGTGGCCAGCGCCGGGTTCTCCATCGCCTCGCGCACTGATTTAATGCCAAGAAGCAAGCCCAGCGGCACCATGGCGGTATGCGCCCCATTTAAAAGCCGCACTTTGATCGTGCGATAAGGCGCGGCATCAGCCACAACTTTGACATTTAGCGCGGTCTCGGTTTTATCGACCGGAAATTCGCAAAGCAAGCGCGGCTCGGCTTCGATGATCCAACTATGGTAGATTTCGCCCGCCGCCAGCAATCGATCTTGGTAACCCAATTCGGCGAATATGCGCTGTGCCTCCGCTGCCGGATAGCCCGACACGATGCGATCAACCAGCGTGTTGCAGAAGGTATTGCGCGCCTCAAGCCACTGGGCGAAACCCGGCGCCAGCTGCCAGTGCGCGGCGTACTCAAGAATGATTTCGCGCAGACGCGTCGCATTATCGACAATCAATTCAGTCGGAATGATGATGCAGCCACGCTCCGGCGCGCCCCCAAAATGTTGATAGCGCTCGTACAAGAAGCGAGCCAGCTTGGCTGGGAATGTCGCCGGCGGCTCATCTGACAGGCGATCGGACGCAGAAAACACGATGCCGGATTCAGTTGTGTTGGAGAAGATGAAGCGAATCTCTGGCTGGCGCGCCAAATCCAGATAGGCGCCAAAATCTTGATGAGGATAAACGCTGCGATTGACAGCGCTGATCAGCCGAGCCGCTTCGACGAATGCGCCATCATGAATGCCATGCAGATAGGTGGTGAAGAGGCAGTCTTGCTGGTCCAGCACGTCGTAGGTGCCTGGTCTTGCCTTCACGATCACGATGCCACTGGCGAAATCAGCCTCCGCATTGAGCACATCGACGACCCAATCGACGAAGCCGCGCAGAAAATTGCCGCCGCCGAATTGTACGATGCGCTCGGGGTATCGTGTCAGATTTGGATGTAATTCACGGGAAAGCGGCTTCAACATTGTCATTCATCCAATCGATAGGTCTGCTTCGCCAAGTCATAAGCCAGGGCGCGGGCCATCGCAAAGGCGTCTTCTTCATCGATGAAACCGCGCAAGAGTTGCCCAGCCAGCCAATCGGCGCAGACCCGCCGCCAGACATCGTGCCGCGTCGGTATTGATGGGTAGGCGCGCGTGTCGTCATTGAAGCCGGCCAGATTGTAGATGCCCGCCGTTTCCACCACATCGTCCAGGAAGCGGGTCATGCCCAGCCAGCTATCGAAGAACCACCAGGGCGGACCCAGGCGCAGAATCGGATAATGCCCAGCCAAGGGCGCCAACTCGCGACTGTAAGTCGTCTCATCGAGATTAAACAGCACCAAGGTCAGGTCGGGCTGATTGCCGAAGCGATCAAGCAGGCTCTTCAAATTCTTGGTGAATTCACTGCGAATCGGGATATCCGCGCCCATATCGGCGCCGTAGCGGGCGAAGAGCCGCGGGTTGTGATTGCGCCAGGAGCCGATGTGCAGCTGCATCACCAAGCCGTCTTCGCTGCTCATGCGCGCCATCTCAATCAGCATGTGGCTCGTGAAGCGGGCTGCGTCTTTTGCTGTCGCCCTGCCCTTCAACGCTCGCGCAAATATCGCCTCGGCTTCGCTGGCGCTCAAGGATTCGGTATAAGCGGTCAGGGCAGCGTGATCGGTGGCCGCCCCGCCCATTGATTTGAAGAATGCCCGCCGCGCCTCCAGCGCCTGAATCAAGCTGGAGTAGCTGTTGATATCGACGGCGGACACATCGCTCAGCAATTCGATATTGTCGCGCCAGCCAGCGGTATCGATATTCACGACAGCGTCGGGCCGAAAGGTGGGGATGATGCGCCCGCCCCAGCCGGAATCACGAATTGCCTGATGATGGTCCAGCTTATCAGTAGCCGCGTCGGTGGTCGCCAGCACCTCGATGTTAAAGCGCTCATACAGCGCCCGCGGCCGAAACTCAGGGCGCGATAATCGGTCTTCGATCGCGTCATAGATGGCGTCGGCGTTGCGGCGGTTCAGCTTGAGACGGATGCCGAAGACATCAGCCAGCTCATCGCGCAGCCAGATGCCCGTCGGCGTCGCCCGAAAAAGATGCCAATTGGCGCAGACCGTCCGCCATATCTGCCGATGATCGCGCTCTTTTGCCACTGGCAAATCCCCCCGCGAGTTGGGGGGAGCTTCAGCCCCTATCCCCAGTTCAGCCAGGGAAACACCCTGCGAATAAAGCATGCGAAATATGTAGTGATCGGGGATGATCAGCAAATCGACCGGGCTGCCGAAGTGATAATCGGGGTCGGCAAACAGCCGTGGATCGACATGACCATGTGGGCAAATCAGCGGCAGATCGGCGATCGAATCATAAAGCGCAAGGGCCGTGCTGTTCTGCGCCGGATCAGCTGAGAAATAGCGGTTTCGCATAGGCAATGCTCTTGGACCACCGTGACTAAACGCAGCCAATTCTACCGCGTCGCCGTCAGTCTGCCACAGTCAAACCAGCCTTGTTCACAGTTGACGCCTGCTGGGCGCTGGCTAGGGCGCGCCGTTTTCCTGGTAGAGGTAACAGGCGACAGTCTGCCCGTCGCCACCCGCATAATCGCCGGGGGACGTTTCACACTCGACCATCGCATGGGGGCAGCGATGGCGGAAGAGACAACCGGCGCGGTCATCGCCCGGCATCAATTCCTCCAGCGGTATCTCCACCGTGCCCTGCCAGCGCCGTTGCGGGTCGGGCCGCGGTATCGAGTTCACTAGCAGCTGGGTGTAGGGATGCTGCGGATTTTGGATCACGGTCGAGGCATCGCCCACTTCGACCGCGCGCCCGCGATAAAAGATGAAGATTTGATCGCTGATCTGATGCGCCGTCGCCAGATCGTGGGTGATATAAAGCAGCGATATGCCAAATTCGTCGCGCAGCTCTTTCAGCTTGGTCAAGATATTAGCTCGAAGCGAGGCGTCAATCATCGACACCGGTTCATCGGCGATGATGATTTTGGGCTGCAGCAACAGGCTGCGCGCCACGACGATGCGCTGCCGCTGCCCGCCACTGAGTTGATGCGGATAACGCCCCAGCACTTCGTCAGCGCGCAAACCCACTTTTTCCAGCGCCTCTGCCATCATCAGCCGCGCCTGCGCCCGATTCTTCGCCAGTTTGAAGGTTCGTATCGGCGTATGCAGGAGCCGGTCAACGGTGTAAAAGGGATTGTAGACGGCGAAGGGATCTTGGAAGATTGCCTGCACTTCACGCCGATAATCACGCCGCTGCTGATTCGACATCGTCCACAGGTCTTGCCCCTTGTAGATGACGCGTCCGCGCGTCGGCTTAATCATGCCCAAGCCCAGCCGCGCCAAGGTTGTCTTCCCGCTGCCACTCTCGCCGGCAATAGCAATGATCTTGGGCTGGTCAGCGCGGATGTGCAGGTCAAGGTCTTCCAAGGCGACTATGCCACCCGGGTTGCGCTTGTTGCCGCCGAAAGCCATCGTCACATTGTCAAATTCCAGCAGATGCTCTGATTTCATGGCGCCTGCTCTCCCACCAAATGACAGGCAGCACGCCGGGCGCCGCTGAAGTTTCGCAAGAGCGGGATTTCTTGCCGGCAGCGCTCCACCGCCACTGGGCAACGCGGGTGAAAGGCACAGCCCGAGGGCAGCTCGAGCAGCGACGGCTGGCTGCCCGGTATGCCTGCCAGCTCCCGTTTTTCCTCCGGCGATGGCAGCGAGCTGATTAGCAGCTGGCTGTACGGGTGCTGCGGCTCGTTGAAGAAGGACGCTATCGGCGAGACCTCGACCATCTTGCCGGCGTACATCACCGCCAGGCGATCGGCTGACTGCGCCATCAGCCCCATATCATGCCCGATGATGATCATCGCGGCATTTAGCTGCTGCTGGACATCGTTCAGCGTCTGCATCACGACACGCTGCACCACGACATCCAGCGCGCTGGTCGGCTCATCGGCGATGATCACGCTCGGTTCCAAGATGATCGCCAGCGCGATGCAGACCCGCTGTTTCATACCGCCGCTTAATTCGTGCGGATACATCTCGGCAACGCTCTCGGGCAAGCCCACGCGCCCCAAGAGCTCGCCGATATGCTTGGCAATCTGTCCACGCGTCCAGCCACGCTCGTGTGCTTCTATCGCATCCGCCATCTGATGCTTGATCTTGATTACCGGATTCAGCGAATTCATCGACCCTTGCGGGATCAAGGACAGCTTGCTCCAGCGCAATTGTCTGATTTCTTCACGCCCAAGCGCCAGGATGTCGCCGCCATCCAGAATTGCTTCGCCGCCCATGACGTAGGCTGGCGGTTTATGCAGCTGCATCAGCGCCAGCGCCAGCGTTGTCTTGCCCGAGCCGGATTCGCCGACGATGCCCAGCCGCTCGCCCGGGTAGAGCGAGAAGGTCACATCGTCAACCGCTTTGACTTCTTGCTCGCCAGTCATGTAAGAGACGCGCAGGTTATTGACCTGCAAGGCAATGTCTTGGCTCATCCCGTTCTCCTCAAGCGCGGATTGACGAATTCATCCATCGCGGCGCTAACCAGGAAAAGCCCAACAAAAAGTATAATGAGAACGATAATCGGCGGCAGCCACCACCACCACAAGCCGCGTATGAGCGCCGAATAAAGCTGCGCCCAGTAGATAGTCATGCCCAAGGTCGGCGTGCGCTGCGGCCCCATGCCCAGCACCTCTAAGCCGATGCCAGCCAAGATCGCCCCCGATGTCGCGCCGACGAAACTCGCGGCTGCCAGCGACAGGATATTTGGCATGATTTCTTCGAAGATAATGCGGATGTCGCTCAAGCCCGCCAGGCGCGCCATGTGCACATAAGGCTGCTCGCGCAAGGACAGCACCTGCGCCCTTATCGTCCGCGCGGTAAACATCCAGGATAGCAGCGCGATTACCAGCGCCATATTCTCGACGCTCATCGTGCGAACGGAAGCGGCGACAACCAGCAAAATCGCTAAGGGCGGTATGGTTAACATCGTATCGGTTATCGTGCTGATGAGCATGTCGGTCCGCCCGCCGAAGTAACCGGCGATCAAACCCAAGCTCGTGCCCAGCGTAACGCCGACAAAGCCCGCCAACACGCCCATCTTCAAAGTCTGCGGCGTACCAACGATGATGACCGCCAAGACATCGCGCCCGCCGCTGTCTGTGCCCAAGGGGTATTCAGCTGATGGTGGTTGATTGGTCGGCACGCTGATCGGGCGCGCTTTTTCTACATCGACAAACAAGGGACCAACCAGCCCAAGCAAAAGCAGCGACGCAAGCATAAGCAAGCCCAGCAGCAGCTTCGGCGTTCGCAGGATATAGCTGCTGGCCGCTTTGCCGCGGCGCAAGAATGTTTCTATCATGCTCGACTCAATTCACTATCGCCCTAGCGCTCTATGCGCGGGTCCAACAGCGGATAAATCAGATCGACAACCAGTACCGAGACCGCTACCGTCAATATCAAGAAGAAGGCGACGCCCTGCACCATGTAATAATCGGAGCTGCGCAAGGCGTTATAAAGCAGCCAGCCCACGCCCGGGTAATTGAAGACCACTTCGACCAGGACCGCCCCAGACGCCACCGTCCCCAAAGCAATCGCCAGCGATGTAACCTGCGGCAGAAGCGCATTGCGCATGGCATAGGCAAAAAATATCCGTCTGTCTGGCAGGCCCTTCGCCTCTGCCAGTGTCAAGTAATCTTCGCCAAGCACAGTCACCATCACCCCGCGCATGCCCAAAGCCCAAAAGCCGACGCTCGTCAGCACGATGGACAAGGCGGGTAAGGCGCCATGACGGATGACATCCAGCAGAAAATCCAGATCCAGCCGCGGGATCGTGCCCGATGAATATGCCCCGCCCAACGGCAATAATCGCAAGACAAAGGCGAAGATGTAGACAAGGATCAAGCCCAGCAAGTAATAAGGCACCGCCGAAAGCACCATGAACATGGGCACAAAGCGCCGCATGAGGCCAGGGGCGCGAGGCCAGGCCATCATCGCGCCAAAAAACGAGCCGGCGGCGAAGGAAATCAAGGTAGAGAAAGCCAACAAACCGACCGTCCAAGGCAAGGAGCGCAGCAGCGCCGCCTCTACCTTCTGCGGATAATAAGAAATAGAATAGCCCAAATCAAAGCGCAAGGTATTAAAGAGAAAGCGGAAGTACTGAATGCCGATGGGCTGGTCCAGGCCGAAGCGCGCGCGATAAGCCGCCACAATTTCGTCTTCGGCATCGCCCCCGGTCGAAGCGCCACGAGCGCGCAGCTCTTCCAACACAGCGCCGATGGGATCGCCCGGTGCCATTCGCGGGATAATGAAGTTCAAGGTCGCGGCAAATATCACCACGACGAAAAACATGATGAGCCGGCGGAGTAAGTAAGACTGTCTCACAGTCGAGTCCCTCCCGGCAATTTCATGCATCGCCTCCGCGGGGGATATCTATCATCGCCAGTTGCTTTCGAAAGTAAATATCATATTGTCTAGGTTTCATTTTCTTGTTGCGTCAGGGCGAGCCTCGGTGGGGCCCGCCCGTACAAACAAATCCACTGTTCGAGCGCCCGAAGCCATCCAGCTCCGAGCGCGGTCTCAGCGGCCAAGCTACATGCCGGCTGGTTCGATCTCGGTGATCATCAGCAAGGCGGTCTGCCACCAGAAGCCAGGGTGGACGTAGTTGTTGTCCGCCGTGGGCCAGTTCGTCCAATAGTGATTATTGAACGGGGTCAGCAGCGAGGCTTCGGTCAGCGGCATGGCTGGCAGCTCCGTCAGCCAAATCTCAATCGCGGAGCGGAAGAGGTCTTGCATGGCTTGGTCTTCGCTGGCTGTCAGCTTCATCTCATCAACGATGGCGTCATACTCGGCGTTCTCGTAACGAGTGCGGGAGCCGGTGACATCTTCGCCGAGCGGCGCGGAATGCCGGCTGTGGAAGTTATCCAGCGTGCCGTATGGGTCACGGACAGCGCCGCAAGCCACATCGATCCAGGCGTTGGCAGTGCCGGTGCGGGCGGTCTCGTTGAAGGCGGCGTTGTCTTGCAGTTTGAAGGTAGCATCAAAGCCGGCGCGCTGCAGCAATTCGGCGATGACTGGCGCCATCTTCACCTGGAAGGTTTCACCCTGGCGGATGGCCAAGTCCATTTGCACCGTGTTGCCTTCGCCATCAACCCAGAGGTCATCGGCGTTGCGGCTGAAACCGTTGGCGCTCATCAATTCATCGACCTTGTCCTGGTTCTGTTCCAGGGTGGGATGAGCTTCAAAGAGGTCGGCGCTGGCATCCATGTATTCCAGCAAGGGCGGGTAGCCAGGCATGATCCAGTTGATTGTGCTGGTCATGCCTTCCCAGGCGATATCCACCAGCGCGTCGCGGTTGATGGCGTAGCTCATCGCCCAGCGCAATTCCGGATTATCAAAGGGCGGGCGGGCGTTGTTGACGACCAGATAACGCGGGCAAGGGTCGAGGTAAGCGTAGGGTAGCTCGCTGTACCAGCCGGTGACAGCCGGGTTCTGGGCGACCACCGTCTCGAAAGTGCTGCGGCCCATCAGCCACATGGTATCCAGCTCGTTGTTGATAGCCATGGCGGCGCGGCGTTCTTCGTTGCCGGCGGCCAAGAAGATGACGCGTTCCGGCGCTGGCAAATCCTTGAAGCCAGTCTCGGCGCCCCACCAGTCATCACGGCGATCCCAAACCGACTCAGTCTCGTTGGAGATAACCAAGCGGTAGGGACCGGTGCCGACAGGATAACCCGCGTCCAGATCGAAGTTGGTGAAGGTCAGTGGGTCTTCCTGCATAGAGAAAATATGCTCCGGCACGATGATGGTTGACCAGTAGATGCCCACGCCAAATGCGTTGAAGAGGTAGCGCGGGTTGGGACCATTGAGGCTGATGACCACAGTCAAATCGTCCGGGGCGTTTACTTCGGTGACAAAATCGGCATGACGGTCGCTATGGCGCGCATCCCGACTCTCCATCAGCAAATTGAGCGTATAAAGCACGTCATCGGCATTAAATGCTTCGCCATCGCTCCACTTGACGCCGTCGCGCAAGTTGATAGTCAGCTCGGTGAAGTCGTCATTGAAGGCGGCGCTTTCCGCCATCCAGGGCACCAGCTCGCCCGTTTCGTAGTTGTAATAGAACAATGCTTCATTGTTGACCTGGTTCATGCCGGCATGCCCAAGCGAGCCATTCGCCAGCGGATTGTAATTCTCCGGCGCCGGGTTACGCACACTGATATTCTCGATGACGAGCGTCTTCTCACGCGGCACTTCCGTCATCTGTGCCGTAGCAACTGAGGCCACCATCAGCAAAAGCAGGCTGACTAGGGTAAGCAGCAGAATGAATCTGCGACTTGCGAGATTGAACATGGTAGATCTCCTTGAGGATGAATATACAGAAGGGGCTTCTGCAGCAATCATGATTCACAATTGCCAAGCTTGCTTAGAAGAATATCATAAGTAAATCACAATTCAATACGCCATCTGCGGCGCGCGGCATTGATTTGCGCAAGAATGGGGGAATCTTTGGCAACCAAGAAAGAGAGGGGAACGATGCAAAACAGACAACTTGGCAACTCATCCCTGCTGGTCTCTCCAATCGGGGTCGGTTTTTGGGGCATCGTCGGCGGCGACTACTGGGGCGCGCAAGACGAATCGGATACGATTGAAGCCGTCCAGGCCGCGCTCGACGCCGGCATCAACTTCTTCGACACAGCCGAGGGCTACGGCAATGGTTACTCTGAGGAGATGCTGGGAACCGCCCTCAAAGGGCGGCGCGACGAAGCTGTCATTGCCAGCAAAGTCAGCGCTGGCAACCTGGCGCCGGAAGCCATTCGCGCCGCCTGCGAGCGCAGCCTCAAACGCTTACAGACCGACCGCATTGACCTTTATCAGGTACACTGGCCCAGCCGAAGTGTACCCTTTGAAGATACGATGGCGACGCTGCTCGACCTGCAAAGCGCGGGGAAAATCCGCGTCATTGGCGTCAGCAATTTTGGCAAGCTGGATATGCCGGAGATGCTGCAGATCGGGCGTTACGACGCCAATCAATTGCCCTACAGCCTGCTGTGGCGCGCCATCGAATTCGACATTCAGCCGCAGTGCGTCGACGGCAATATCAGCATCCTGCCCTACAGCCCGCTGAATCAAGCGCTGCTAACAGGGCGCTATCGGAATGCTGACGAGATGCCATATTCACGCACACGGACACGGCATTTCCGCGGCGACCGGCGCGATTCCCGTCATGGCACCGCCGGCTTTGAAGGCGAGACCTTCGCTGCCGTCGATGCGATTCGCGAAATCTGCGCCGACATCGGCCAGGAAATGGTGCATGTGGCGCTGGCTTGGCTGCTGCACAAACCAGCGGTGAGCTCAGTTCTGGCTGGCGCCCGCAATCCAGCGCAAATCGAGAGCAATCTAATCGCCGGCAGCTTGGCACTTTCGGAGGAGACCATGCGGCGGCTAGATGAAGCCACCGATGATCTCAAGCTGAAGTTGGGTCCCGACCCTGATATGTGGGGCACTGACGCCGATTCGCGTTATCGCTAGCGCTACAGCCCCAAATCATAGTGGCCTGCCACGCAGACGCTTACCGATCCAATTCACACAGTCCCGTACCGAATTCAAGGGGATCGATTCACAGACTCTTCTTTTCCCGATTCAGGAGTGTCTTCAAGTTCGTTTTCGTCGATCCCATCAGATAAGCGCCTTAGAAGCAGGGCAGATAGCAGCGCAGCCAAAGCGCCAATGAACGCGACAAGCAGTTCAAGGTCAAATGTCATCTAATTGGAGAGACGCACTACTACAGTGCTCATCAGAAACAAAGCCACAGCCAGCATCGTGACTGTCCAAATCAGCACAATTGCTGTCGAAAAAAACCGACTTCGCTTGGCTGGAGGATTCTCTCGCTCTTTCATCGCGTACACTCTCTTGGGAAAAGGATGCTGTAAATGATTGGTTTCACCGCGGCTAACGATTTTCCCCTCGCACCGACAAATCAAACAGCTCGCTCACATCAATCAGCTCGCCGCTATCGATCGACATATTGGCAGCGATGCCCACCAAGACAGAGGCCGCGCCATCGAAATACGACGCCGCGCGCTTCAGCGGATCAGCCCGCGGATTCAGCGAGAACAGATCGGCAAGCATCAGTGGATCGGCGCCGCCGTGCCCGCCTTCTGCGGCCGGCGCTTCCACTTCGTATGCCTCGCCGAACATCGGAAAAACGCGAATTTCCGTCTGCTTGAACGCGCCTTTGCTGGCGGCGGCCGAAGCGCTGTCTGGCTTTAAGTGCGTGATGGACTCGGTTACATCCATCTCAAGCCGTCCCTTCGTCCCGGTTACGGCGATTCGCAGCCCTTCCCAAGGCGCATAGGCGAGCAAACAATAAGACAGCAAGACGCCATTGGCATAGCGCGCTGTAACGGTCATGGTGTCCTCCGCCGTTATCGGCTCGCCGAAGACATTGCGGTCGCGGATGTAGCCTGTCTCCGCTTCCGCCGCCAGATAGAGCCCGGCATAGGCTTCCTTTTCATCCAAGCGCAAGGCGAAGGGGTCAGCCCGCGCCGCTTCTTCACCGGTGTAACGCGTGTAGGGGTAGCGCTCGCCGCGGGCGTCGGCATTGGCGGCGCCATAGAAAAGCAAATCGCCCAAGGCGAACACTTGCCGCGGGTAAGAATCGATCCACCAATTGACCAGGTCAAAGTGATGAGTGGCTTTATGCACCAGCAGGCCACCGCTGTTTTTCTTCTCGCGGTGCCAGCGGCGGAAATAATCGGCGCCATGGCTGGTATCCAAAACCCAGGAGAAATCAACCGCCAGCGGGCGACCAACCGCGCCATTTAAGATAAGCTCGCGGAAACGCGTATAAGCCGGCGCATAGCGATAATTGAAGGTGACAGACAGCGACTTGCCACTGCGCTTGACCGACTCATCAATTGCCCGCAGCTTATCAAGCGACGTCGTCAGCGGCTTTTCGCTGATGACATCGCAGCCGCCCACCAGCGCCCGCACGATGTATTCGTGATGCCAGGCGTCAATTGTCGTGATGATAACCGTATCGGGCCGCGTCTCGCTAATCATGCGATCGAAATCATCCGCGTGGTAAGCTGGCGCTGGCGGCTGGCTCCGCTTCCGCAATTGATCGTTGTGCCAATTCATGCGCGTGCGGCTCAAATCGCATAAACCGACCAGCTCCGCGCTGTCGCTGAAGCGGTCCGTCGCCGCATCAATATACATACCAGCGCGCGAGCCCGCACCGACGACGGCGTAACGTTTACGTTTGGACATATCTATCACCCGCCTATCAAGGAATTAAACTATGGCGGATTCTAACCGATTCTGCCGCCGCGCATAAAGCAGGGAAAGCTTAGGCGCGTGTTATAGTCTGCCCATCGATATGCGACTAGTTCAGGAGCCAATCATGGCGCACCAGCGCATTCTCACCAAAACCAGCAAAGGCGGCGATATCTTCCCCGAGGTCGATTATCGCACCAGCAAAGCCGTTCGCGCCGGCAACATGGTCTTCGTTGAAGGGCAGACTGGTTTGACGATGGACAACAAGTCTTTCGTCGGCGAAGGCGACCCAGCGGCGCAAGCGGACAACGCGATGAAGAATGTAAAAACCATCCTCGAAGCGGCCGGCGCCCGCATGGAAGACATTTGCAAAATCACCACCTATGTCACCGACGCCTCGTACCGCGATCTGGTCTATCCGGTGCTAGCCCGTCATATGCCCGCTGTCTACCCTTGCTCTACTGGCGTGGTGGTCAAAGCCTTGGGCAAGCCCTACGCCGATTTCGAGATCGATGTCTTCGCCGTCATTCCCGACGAGCGCGCCTAAAGCCCTTGGCGGGTATCAAACTTCGTGCCAAGTTTCCAGCTCCGCGATTGCTTGCTCTGGCGTCATGGACGCTTCCAAGTCTGCCAGTATCGCCTTGGCTTGGGTCGCTGTCGCCTGAAGCTGCGGCAAGGAATCCAAATGATCGTAGACGGAAGCGGACGGCTGCAAAGGCTCGTCGATCGGCAATACTTGCGCATGCCGATGCTGCAGCAGATATTGATAGACCGCCGCGTAGATCGCGGGTGAATAAGACAGGCCGCAGCCAGCGCTTTGCGCCAACCCCAACGCAGCGCCAACCCGATACACATCGCGCCAGAGCGCGCGCAGCAGAGCCGGCGGCGCGTCTTGCACTTCGTTTTCATGCTGTGGCGCGGCGATAGAACGCTCCCGTCTGGCTTCGATCAAAGCGCGAACCTCGCTGGAGGGCAGCGGGATGAGGAATTGCGTTCGTTCCGAATTGAGCAGCGTTTCAGCTTCATCGGTGGCGGTAGCGGCAATTTCCATGAAGCGGCCGCCGTTCAGTGGCGCTTCGCCGATGAGCATGTCAGCTCCAATTCGGGCGCGGGCATCCCACTCGCAAAGCGCGAGCCGCAGCCAAGCGCCCGTCGCTTTAATCACCATCGGATGGGTGGCGCCGCCCGAAAGCGGGTAGCGCGGCGTCTCGAATGCTTGGCGAGCGACATCCCATTGCAGCAGTGTCACCCCCCGCCCGGCGGCCCGAGCCATAAGCGCCATCTGCTGCAGAAGCAAGCTCTTGCCCACACCGGGCAGCCCAGCAAAGAAGACTATATCCGCGTCTACGATCAAACGCGAAAAGGCGCGCTGAATGAGGCCGGCGGGCGGCAAAATTAGTTGCGACATGGCGGGACCTCGGTTTAGCGTGGTGGACGAACCCGCCCCTGGTCGCGCAGACGATCCAGGCTTGGCGTCTCGCCGATCGGCACTTCGATAATCGTCGGCAGGTCGCTGGCGAAACCATAACGCATTGCCTCGCGCAGCTGCCCCTCAGCTTCGGCGCGGAAGGCATTGGCGCCGAATGCTTCGCCGAGCTTGACGAAATCAGGATTGAGCAAATCGGTGGCAATCACGCGTTCGTCATAATCGCGAATCTGCATCGTGCGTACATTGCCATAGGCGTCGTTGTTGAAGATGATCGTCACCAGTGGGATCCGGTGCTGCACCGCCGTCGCCAATTCCCCGACGCTGAACATGAAGCCGCCATCCCCGGTGATGGAAAGCACTGGCAAGTCTGGCTTGGCAACTTTCGCGCCTAATGCCGTCGGGAAGCCATAACCCAGCGTGCCTTGGTAACCGCTGCTGATGTAACTGCGCGGTTTGTAAATCGGCATAATGAGGCGCGCCGCGTAACCCATCTGCGTCAACTCATCGACGAAAATGCCATCTTCGCCCAATTCTTCGCGGATGATTTTGAGATAGCTGATCTGCGGCTCGAGGTAGGCGCTGGTCTTTGCCCAATCGGCTTTCAATGCGAGCATCTGCTCTTCACGCGGCGCTCGCTTGCGGTTGTATTTGTCAACCGCGGCCAGCAGCGGCGGCAGGGCATCTTCCGCCCGCGCCACAATCGGCAGGTCAGGCTGCTGGATGCGGTGCATGGCGTCACTATCGACATCGACGCGAATGAGCTTCATGTCGCTATCGGTGCCCCAACGCTGCAGCGGCGTCCGCATATGGCTGCCGATGGCCAGCACGACATCAGTCGCTTTGTAATAGGCATGCGCCGCCGGCAATTTCAAGCTCAGGGGATTGCGACTATCGAGCACGCCATGCCCCGTCCGATAAGCGATCACTGGCGCCTGCAGCAGCTCAGCCAGCTGCCCAACTTCGGCGCTGACGCCCTGCGCCCCGCCACCGACAAAGATCATTGGGTTTCTCGCCGCGCCAAGCCATTGCCCAGCCGTCTCGATGGCGCCGGCGTCGACGGGCGGGGCAAATGGCGCGAGCGGTGCAGGCGCGGGCGGCACTTCTGTCCGCAGCTTTAAGACGTCTGGCGGGATTTCGAGAGCCACTGGCCGCGGGCGCCCCGATGCCATTTCGAAGAAAGCCTGCGCCACTTTGCGCCCGGCATCGCTCGGGTGCAGCGCCATGTCGTTCCACTTGGCCAGCCCGCGCAAAACCTCGGGCTGGCGCGGAATCTCGTGCAAATCGCCGATGCCCTTGCCGATGTTCTGGCTGTGGATCTGCCCAGTCAAGCAGAAGACTTTGGCGTTTAGGGCATAGGCAGTCGCCAGGCCGGCGGTCGCGTTTAAGAGGCCTGGTCCTGGCACGACATTGAAGACAGCCGGTTTGCCAGTCGCCAGCGCGTAACCGAGCGCCATGTAGGCGGTGCCTTGCTCATGGCGGGTGTGAAGGACGCGGATCTGGTCGCGGTTATCGAAGAGGGCGTTGTAGAGCCAGTCGTTCTGGATGCCGGGCAGCCCGAAGAGGGTGTGGATGCCATGGGCGATCAGCGCGTCGACTGTGGCTTCGCCGCCGGTTTTTAGGGGCATGGTATTATGCAAGACCTTCCATCAGCGCGGCTGATTCGAAGTTGAGCAGGAATTCGGCATAGTTGCTATCGAATAGGTCTTGCAAGTATTCAGTTAAATCGACATGGTCAGAACCATCATTACCGTTCTCGCGGCTGATGGCATATTTCCTATTCTGGCTAATCATATAGAGAAAGAGCGTATGGTAATACACACGCGAAATATATCGCCGGTCGGCAGAACGGCTTTTCTCCTCCGAGATATTTCGCGACTTCGCCTTATAATTCTTCAGAATAGTGCTATCCATATTGATGTAAATCGCTTCCAGTTTATTGGCTTCAACATCGGGGTGCATGACCACTCCATGGTCCATCGTGATGCCGCTATCCTCAATGTTATCCCAAGTCATGACATTGTCTGCTTCCATTGCCCGAGCAAACACTTTAACCGGCTTCGGCAAGCCAAGCTTGTCTTCCTTTGGCGGCGGTTTAGATTTCGGCTGTTTCTTTGGTTGTGGATCGGCAATCATGATCCAAAATCGCGTCGACAGTGCACCATTTGGATCTGCTGTGCTCAACAAGTCCACTCGTATCTCGACTTCATCCCCGACTACAAGTTTTTCCGTTGGCTCGAATACCACACGGATTTTGCCATCTTGTGGACTCCGATGCGTGACTGAAAATATTTCACTGATATCGTTGACTGTTCCTTTCTGGTTACCGCCGCTTGCATCATTAGGAGTGTACGTCATCACCGTCATCTCCAAAGCGCCAGAATCTTCAACGCGGTCAAAGTACTGATTTTCGACATCGCTATCAAACTGCACTCTCTTGGAGTCGCCACTCGGAATTTGAATGACTGCCGTATCGCCATACTTCTTGGTGTCAATCCGAAAAAAAGAAGGATAGCGCTTTCCCTGAAACGGCACACGCGGCGGTTTTGGTTGGGGCGGTCTTGATTTCTTCCTTTTGCCTTTTGCATCCAGTTCAAGCGTTTGTTTTATCAGTTCTTGCATGTCTTTATCGAAAGCTAAATCTTCAGCAATTTCTTTCAGCAATGATTCTTCATCCACGCTATCAATGGAGAGGCGGTTTCTGCGTTGTTTGTTTATCTCTTTAAGTCGTCCGCTTTTCAGACTGTGCCCCAGTTTCTTTCGCAACTCAGTCGCTTCTTTGCTTTGATTCATTCGCTCTCGATCTGCCTTGAACAGATTACGGCGAAAGTCGTGCTTCATCTCGGTGCAATCGACATGAATAAGTAGATAGTCCTTGAGCACATTGAATTGCAAGGTGCGAGATATAAACTCGGATGTATAGTGCCCATGTACTTGACCCGCGACAGAAAATACAACTTGCATACTGTTTTTGAAGTGTTCGTTGCGAATTGTGTCTTTTGTGGCAGCTGCCGTTTTGCCCTCAATTTTAGCTTTGAAGACATAGACAGACACCTTCAAGTTACCAAAGCGCCTATCCATAATTGTTTGAGAAAACGAAGTTTCGAGATAATCGCTATCATTCAGCCGACGCCTTAGTCCATAATTGACATGTGCATAGTCACTTTTGTTTCGCTTATAACGCTGCTCATTCTCCACGATGGTGTAAGGTAAGGCTGGCTCAAAGAGATACTGATTGAGACTCCGGGACATATCACGAATGAAATGGCGATTGCCGTGCACGTCATAAGAATAGAGTTTGATAATCGTACCAGTGCGGAAGCGGCGCCGATGCAGTCCAAGTTCAAGTTCGTCAATGTCGAAAGCGGGTATCTCGTCATCTACAAGCAAATACTGGTACTCGCTGCCTTCGTCGTATTCTTCATCGAGACATGGGCGTTCGCGAATTAGCGTAAATCCGAATTTGCCTGTGCCATCATAGCGTTTGGAAGCAATAAGCTGGTATCTCCTCCTGCCGCAGAAAACGATAGCGCCCGTGCCTCCCATATTGTACCTGCCTTGAACAAAACGTATTTTTCGTTTATTGCCTTGTAGAATCGAAAGGAAAGTATCTTTAAACTTTTCCGGATTCTGCCCCTCGCCGTCGTCATAAACGACAATGGAAGTATTGTTTCGAGTGCCGTCAGCCAGAACCTGAATGGACCTTGCTTGGTCGCTGCGCGGGTCACGCAAGTCCCAGTTGCCATGCTCAGGAAAGAAACGATGAACCGATTCCTCAATTGACCGCGGAGCATTCGCTGACTTCGGATCAATCCCTTCTTCATAGCACTTGCGCATAAGAACAGCATCAATTGCATTCGTAAGTTTCTCGACTAATGCTGCAACTGAATTGGACTGCTGGCTTTCAACAACCCCAAAGATATTATAGTTCCCACCAAGAGGCCGCCAATTGGACTGCTCAAATATCTCAGGACGCTGCCGAATAAGCTTATCTACTTCCTGCTCATTCTTGCAATTATACAAATCCCAGAACAATTCTTCGCTTTTACTGTAAAACATCAACCACTCCCAACTTGAAATGAATACAAATTGAAGGCAAACCCTCACTCCTCCCCCAGCTCCAAATCCTCGCCCTCGCCCACAACATACAAGCCACCGCCCCGACGCCGCCCCCAGGGACTGGGCGCCGCGCTAGCCGACTGCTCCGTCACCCGATATTGCTCCAGCTTTGCCATATCAAACTGAATCCCATTCCCCGGCCTATCGCCCAGGATGATGTAGCCGTCCTCCACCCGGCTGTCGTGGCTGAAGACGACATCGCGCCCGGCATCGACCACTTCCATCCAGATGTGATTGGGCAGCACCGCGGCGAAATGCGCCATGTAATTGCCCGGGCAATTCATCACCGAGACTGGCAGGTCAAAGCCGTCCGCCATCTGCGCGATTCGCATAGCGCCGGTGATGCCGCCCGCCCCGACGCCGATCTGCAAGATATCAGCCGCCTGATGCGCGATGAGAGCACGGAAGTCGGCCCCGTCATCGAGGTTTTCGCCGGTGGCGACAGCCGCGTTCACTGACTGCGACACCTTGCGCAGCCCGCTGTAATCCCAGCGGCGCGCCGGCTCCTCCGCCCAGAAGAGCTCGTAGTGGCGCTCGAAATAACGGATGTGCTGGATTGCAGCCTTGGGCGACCAATATTCGTTGGAGTCAATCAGCAGGATCGGGGCTTTGCCCGCTGTCGCCAGCGCCGCGCGCATGATGCCAATGCGCCGCAGGTCGCCTTCCCGATCCAGCCCCACTTTCAGCTTGCCGATACAGATGCCGCGCGCCGCCTGCCTTTGGTAGAAGCGCCGAATCTCGTCATCGCTGAGACAGAGGTCGATGCCGCTGGCGTAGACTTTCACCGCCCGGCTCGATGCGCCAAGCGTCTTCCAAAGCGGTTCGCCATTCGCCTTGGCTTTGAGATCCCAGAGCGCGACATCCAAGCTGCCGATGACATCGGTGATCGCGCCGCGGTTGCCGCCCTTGAAGGCGAAATCGGCCATGCGCTGCCAGAGCCCGATAACGCCGCGCGGATCCCGCCCGACGAGCAGATTCTCCGCCATTGCATGAATATCGGATTGCTGCCCCGGGTTGCCCAGCGATATGCCAGTCAGTCCCAGGTCGCTATCCAGAAATATTGCCAGCGCCGCGTATTGATCGCGCCCGCGCGGATTGTTGGCGTCGCCAATCGGGCGCGCCATTTGGTGCTCAAACAAAATCGTGCGAATGCCCGTAATTTTCATGCCAGCTCCCCCGCCGCGTGCCACTGACGCAGCGCTTTCTTGTCCATTTTACCGACGCCGGTCTTCGGTATCGCATCCACGACGACATAGGCATCCGGCAGCCAAAACTTGGGGAAGCGCTCCAGCAAGTATTGATTCAGCGCCTGCGGGTCATGCTTCCCGCCCAGCGGTACCAGAACTGCCAGCGGACGCTCGCCCCAGCGCTCATCGGGCACGGCAATCACCGCCGCTTCCAGCACCGCGGGGTGCGAAATAAGCATATTCTCCAGGTCGACCGACGAGATCCATTCGCCGCCGCTCTTGACCAGATCCTTCGTCCGATCGGTGATCGTCATAAAGCCGTCCGCGTCAATCGTGACGACATCGCCCGTGCGGAACCAGCCATCATCGGTGAAATGCTCGCGGTCATGTTCGAGCTTGTAGTATTGCCCCGCCACCCAGTAGCCGCGCACCTGTAGCTCTCCCATCGTCTTGCCATCCCAGGGCAATTCCTTGCCCGCCTCATCCACGATGCGCGCATCAACACCAGGCACGAAGTAACCTTGCTTGGCTTTTGTGTCCCAGCGCTCCCGCTCGTCAAAATTCTGATGCTGGCTCTGCAGCTTGGATACGCTGCCGATTGGCGACATCTCGGTCATGCCCCAGGCATGCACGACATTGACGCCAAAGTCGCGCTCGTAGGCTTCGATCAAGCCGCGTGGCATCGCCGAGCCGCCAACGACTAGCTGCGTGATAGAAGAGATGTCGCGCGGGTTTTGGCGCAGCTCGTGGTAAAGCCCATTCCAGATTGTCGGCACGCCAGCGGCGATGGTGACGCGCTCGCTTTCGATCATGTCCGCCAAGGGCGCCGGCTGCAAATGGGGACCCGGCATCACAATAGAAGAGCCGACCCAAGCGCAGGCATATGGCAAGCCCCAAGCCATCGCATGGAATTGTGGCACAACTGCCAGCGCAACATCAGCCTCAGTCGGGCCCAGCGCCGCCGCCTGCAGCACGCCCAGCGTATGCAGCATCATTGAGCGATGGCTGTACAAGACACCTTTGGGCATGCCAGTCGTGCCGCTGGTATAACATAAGCCCATTGCCATATTCTCATCATCACAGCGCCATTCATAATCGTCGCCTGCCGCCGCCATCAAGTCTTCGTATTTCGATGCGTTCGCTAGTCCGCAATCCTGGCCTTCCGCCAAATTGAAGAGCACAAAGCGCTTCACCGTTTTCAGCTGGCTAGCGATCGGCTCAATCAGCGGCAGCAGCGTCCCGTCAACGAAGATGACTTTGTCTTCCGCGTGATCGATGATGTACTTGAGCTGCCCCGGCGAGAGGCGGATGTTCAAGGTGTGTACGACGGCACCGGCGCAGGGGATGCCGAAATACAATTCCAGGTGCTGATAATTATTCCAGGAGAAAGTCGCCACGCGGTCGCCCGGCTCAAGTCCCAGCGCTTCTAGTACATTCCCCAGCCGTCGGACACGCCGATGAAAATCAGCATAACGGTATTCGTGCCAGCTCCCATCAGGCTGCTTGGTCTTGATTGTTTTGCGCGGGGTCATGCGGCTGGCATGTTCGACGATGGTGTTCAGGGTTAGCGGATAGTCCATCATCAAGCCGGATAACATAATGATACCCCTTGTTTGCCGTTTCGCGGCTCATCGGAATTCAAGTTGCGGCAGATTATACGGGATGTCGCTATTCTTGTCAGCCTGCCGGGAGCAGCACCAGAGCAATCGCGCCGAAATGATGACGGCTGAAAGGGCGCCTGCGCTATTCAGGCGTTACATAAGCGGCGGTGATGCCGCCATCAACCAGGAAGGTGCTGCCAGTTACGAAGGACGATTCGTCCGACGCCAGAAATAAGACTGCATCCGCGATTTCGGCCGCCTCGCCAAAGCGCCCCATCGGAATATGCACCAGCCGCCGCCGCTTCTTTTCGTCGGTATTCAAGTATTTCATCAACAGCTCCGTTCGCAGCGGACCCGGGCAAAGCGCGTTGACGCGGATATTCTCGCCGGCGTGAACAACCGCCAGCTCGCGGGTCATTGACAGGACGGCGCCCTTGCTTGCGGTGTAAGCCAGCTGTGGGGTGGCCGCGCCCAGCAGCGCCACAAAAGAGGCGGTGTTGATGATGCTGCCGCCGCCAGCCCGCTGCAGGGCTGGTATGCCATATTTGCAGCCCAGGAAAACGCCTTTGACATTGACCGCCATCGTCTGATCCCAGACCGCTTCCGAGGTGTGGATGGCGTCATCGTCATCAGCGTGGCTGATGCCGGCGTTGTTGAAAAGAATGTCCAGCTTGCCATAGGTCGATTCAGCCGCGGCGATCATTTTCTCGCAGTCGGCCGCCTGCGTCACGTCAGCATTGACGAAGATCCCCGAGCCACCGCGCTGGTCAATATCGGCGACGCATTGCCGCCCGCCCGCTTCATTGATATCGACCGCGATAATGGATGCGCCCTCTTGCGCTAGCCGCAGCGACGTCTGGTAGCCGATGCCACTGCCGGCACCCGTGATTAGCGCTACTTTGTTTGCAAGTCGCATTGCTGTTCCCTTCTTACTGGCGGGCGACCCAATCGCTCGCCCCTACAGGAATTCTCGCCCTATATGCGTTCAAAATAGCGCATCCGCTCCCAATCGGTTACCGCGCGGCGGAAGCTCTCAATCTCCATGCGAAAGAAGTGCACATAATGCTCGATCACCTCGGCGCCAAATGCGCGCTGGGCGAATTCGCTATGCTCGAAATTATCGGCCGCCTGCTCAAGCGTATACGGGACGCGCGGCAGGTGGCGCGCCGCGTAGATATCGCCATCGAAGATCTTAGGCGGCTCGATCTTGTTCGCAATCCCATCCAAGCCAGAAGCCAGCGCCGCCGCATAAGCGAGGTAAGGGTTGCAATCGGCGCCCGGCACGCGGCACTCGATGCGCAGGCTCTCGCCCGAGCCGACAACGCGGAAGCCCGCCGTGCGGTTATCGAAACTCCAGGCGATGCGCGTCGGCGCCCAGGAGCCGTCTTCATAACGTTTGTAGGAGTTGATAGTCGGCGCATAGAAGACCATCATCGCCGGCAGATGCGCCATCCAACCGCCCAAGAAATAACGAAAAGCCTCCGAGCCAGCGACCGGACCCAAGCGCTCAGCGCCGGCGAAGGCATTCTCTTTCCCATCAAATAGGCTGAGGTGAACGTGGCAGCTTGAGCCAGCCTGCCCGGCAAAAGGTTTCGCCATGAAGGTGACGCTGGCGCCCTGCTCATCGGCAATCTCTTTGAGGCAGTGCTTCATGATGCTGTGCCTATCCGCCATTGTCAGCAGGTCGGCATAGCGGATGTTCAACTCGTGCTGCCCCAAGCCCCATTCGCCCTTGCTGCTTTCCACCGGGATGGCGGAATGCTTCAGGTGTCGGCGGGCGGCGGCGGTAAAGCTTTCCTCGCGCGTGCCTTGCAGGATGTGGTAATCCTCCAGATACCAGCCCATGGGCTCAAGACCGGCATAGCCCTTTTCATGCGCCTGGCGATACGAATCGCGAAATATATAGTATTCAAGCTCCGAAGCGGCTTTGACGCTGAATCCCAGAGCGGCCGCCGCGCCCAGTTGACGGCGCAGGATCGAGCGCGGCGCCACCGCGACCGGCTGATGCGCCGCTTCATTCTCGATATCGCTAAGGACGATAGCCGTCCGCGCCAGCCAACTCGCCCGGCGCAGCGTTTTCAAATCGGGCACGAGATGAAAATCACCGTAGCCCCGCTCCCAATTGGCGAAGCGATAACCCGGCGTCGGCTCCATCTCCATATCGGTTGTCAGCAGATAATTGCAGGCATGCGTACCCTGCACCGCCGCCGCCGCCAAAAAATATTCGGCGTCAAGGCGCTTGCCCAGCAGCCGGCCATAATGATCGCTGAAGGCGATTATCACCGTGTCGATCTCATCGGCGGCGACGCAGGCCGCGAGCGCGTCCAATGTGAGCAAGCCCCGAGGCTCGGTCATCGTGTTTTGCCTATCATCTCAAGCCAAACAAGCCCGCCGCTTTTGTCTTGCTATCTTCCCAAACATCAAGCTCGGCGATGCCTTCAATGCCCTTCTGATAAACCGGGCTTTCTCTATCAAGTGGCAGGCAGACCACCCGCCCGGTGACAGCCGAGGCATAAGCGCCCAGCACAATTTCCAGCGCCCGCGCGCCCGCCGTCGCCGGCGCCACCGGTTCACGGTCATCGCGAATCGCAGCGTGGAAATCCGCCCAGAGACTGGTGAAAGAATCGGCGACCGCCTCCAAATGCGTTTCCCGATTGGCAATCGCGTGGTCGCTGCGATTCCAATTTGAGTCCACGCTGTATAGCTCAATAGGCTGGTTGAAGCCGCCAGACTGATGCTGCTTGTAACGCAGGCGGATGTGCCCGTCTGCCCCGCTGATATCGGCGCCGCCGACGCCCTCGCCCCAAGCCATGTGTATGGCGGCATAGGCGCTTGGGAAAGCGATCTGCAGCAGAGCCAAATCTTCAACCACCGGCTGGCGATGAGCGTATTCGGGCGCGTCGACGAAAGCCATCACTTGCTGCGCCTCTTCGCCGACCAGCCACTCGGCTAGATAAACAGCGTGAAGCATATCCATCAGAACGCCGCCGCCCGCTATCATGGTATGCCGCCAGTCGGATTGGTATTCGGCTGCGCCCGGGAAATCGATCACACCCAGGAAATGCAGCGTGGCGACGCGCAAATCGCCGATCAAGCCGTCGCTTAGCAGCTGCTTAATCTGCCGATACTCGGGCAAAAAGTGATAATTATGAACCATCGCCATTTTTAAGTCAGCCGCCTGCGCCGCGCGCGCCAGCTCAGCCGCAACCGCCGGCACGTTGCTAATCGGCTTCTCGCTGAGCACGTGCTTACCAGCCGCCAAAGCAGCCAGCGCAATCTGCGGGCGGTGCTTCTGCGGCACGGCGATGACAAGGGCATCAATTTCGTCGAGGGCGAGCAGCGAGCGGTAATCTTCGTGAAGCTGATCCTGCCTTAAAGCAAACCAAGCCTGCCCAATTGCGCGCCGCGCCGGGGTGATATCAGCCAGCGCCACCAATTCGACATCCGGCAGCGCCGTCAAGGCTGGGCGATGACCGTACTGAACGACGTTGCCACAGCCAATCAAGCCGACTTTGAGCGGTTGAGTCATCCGCGCCCCCTTCGGAATAGCTAAGCTACCAGTTGCTTAAGCCAAGCAGCTTCTCGCCCAATGGCGTCAACTGCGCCGTTTTGCCATGCTCGCTTTCCCAGCTACGCGGATCGCCGGGGAAGAACTTGCGGTCGGGCGATTTTCGCTGCCGCCACAAGCTGATGCGTTTCTGACGCATCGCTTCGTTCTCTTCCATTGCTGGGAACATCGAGATGTATTGAGCCAGCCGCGGGCGCGTCGAATTGTTGCGCCCGGTGCCATGCGGCAGCAGGCTATGCCAAATGACGAGATCGCCGGCACGCATCGGCAGGGACTTCAACTCTAGCCCAGTCATGTCGGGCAGCCGCGGGTCGCGGTCGGCTGGCTGGGTCTTTACCCATTGCTCAAAGCGCCGATGAAATCCAGGAACGACCTGAAGCCCGCCCGCGTCTTCGGATACATCCACCAAGGACAGCAAGCCCTGGACGCGATTCGGCAAGGGGCGCAGCGACGTATCAATGTCCCAATGAACAAAGCCCTGGAAATCCCAGTCGGGCCGCGCCGGCGGGTTGAGATTGACGCGATCGATGGACACCCACAGTTTCTCGGTATTCCAAATATCGGCGAATGCGCCATAGACGCGCGGATGCTGCCGATTATCCCAGAGCGCCTGGTGCTGGTAAAGCTCCGCCATGCCCGATTCCTTCAATTTTGGGCGATGGTCATCGCTGTCGCGCGGGCGATACCAGGTCTCCGAATCGTCTGGGTCCATTTCCATGAATTCCCAAATGACATCGACCAGCGCAGCGACATTTTCCGCCGGCGCCGCATTGCGCACGATGAGGTAGCCATTTTGCCGCCAGAAAGTCATATCCTGCTCAGTCAAGACCTGCATTGCGTTCCCTCTTGAATGAAAGGCTGATGTGGATTCGGGGGGACCTGATTGCGGTCCCCGCCATTGCCAGGACCTGCGCGCCCGCCACTCAATTACTGATAATAGCTCTCGCGTTTTTTGTAAGCGGCATAGGCTTCCCGCGCCCCCCGCACCGACTCGCTCTCGGAGACTTCAGCCACCGGTACATCCCACCAGGAGCCGTAACCGGGGACGCGCTGCCGCCGGTCGACCTCCGTGACAATGCAAACGGGCCGCCCTTGTATCGCTTTCGCTTCTTCCATTGCCTGTGAGAATGCAGCCCGGTCATCGGCTCTAATGACGTGGGCGCCCAAGCTCTCGCAATTCTTGGCGAAATCGATCGGCAGCGTCTCGCCATCCAACTGACCCGAGCCGCTGCGATAACGGTACTTGGTGCCGAAGCCATCGCTGCCGACGCTCTTCGACAAGCCGCCGATGCTGGCATGGCCGTGATTATCCAAGACGATGATATTAACCTTGAGGCCCTCCTGCACCATAGTGACGATCTCGGTGTGCATCATCAAGAAGGAGCCATCGCCGACCATCACCCAGACTTCGCGCTCGGGGTCAGCCATCTTCACGCCTAAGCCGCCGGCGATCTCGTAGCCCATCGTCGAGTAGCCGTATTCGAGGTGGTAGCCCTTGCGATCCCGCGTGCGCCAGAGCTTGTGCAGGTCGCCGGGCAGGCTGCCGGCCGCGCAAAGCACCGTGTCGCCCGCCGCCGACAAGGTATTGACCAAGCCGATCACTTCACCCTGGCTCAGCATCGGCTCATGCTCGAGGTTGTAAATGCGATGCACCTCGGCATCCCAAGCCTGGTTGTAGGCTTGGACCCGCTCGCGATAGGCGGAATCGACCGCATAATCGCCCAGCGCCGCCGACAGCTCTTCCAGCGTCGCGCGCGCATCGCCGACCAGCGGCAGCGCGTTGTGCTTGTAGGCATCAAATTCGGCGACATTGATATTGATGAAGCGCAGCTTTTCATTCATGAAAGCCGTCTTGGAGGCGCTGGTGAAATCGCTGTAGCGCGTACCGATGCCGATAACCAGATCGGTCTCCGCCGCCAGGATATTGGCGCCTTCGGTACCGGTCACGCCAATCGCGCCTAGGTTGCTTGGATTGTCATAGTTGAGCGCGCCCTTGCCCGCCTGCGTCTCACAGCTGGGGATGCCCGTCTGCGCGACAAACGCTTCCAGCGCGTCATAGGCATCGCTGTAATGGACGCCGCCGCCAGCGATGATGAGCGGCTGCTCGCTCTCATGGAGCCACTGCGCCGCCCGCCGAATCGCGCCGGCGTCAGCCCGGTTGCGCGGGATATCCCAGACGCGCTTCTCGAAGAAGGCAAGCGGGTAATCATGCGCTTCCGCCTGCACATCTTGCGGCAGCGCCAGCGTCACCGCGCCAGTATCAACGGGCGAGGTCAGCACGCGCATCGCTTCGGGCAAGGCGGTGATGAGCTGCTCCGGGCGATAGATGCGATCCCAATAGCGCGAGACCGGCTTGAAGCAATCGTTGACGCTGATGTCTTGTGTATGCTCGCTTTCGACTTGCTGCAGGACGGGCGCTTGAATCCGCTCGGCGAAGATATCACCCGCCAGCAGCAGCACGGGTATCCGATTGACCGTCGCGACCGCCGCCCCGGTGACCATGTTGGAAGCGCCAGGACCAATGGACGAGAGGCAGGCGAATGTCGCCAGCCGGTTGCGATGCTTGGCGTAGGCGATTGAAGCGAGGACCTGCGCCTGCTCGTTGCGGCTCTGATAATAGCGCAGCTCGGGCGCGTATTGCTCGAGCGCTTGCCCGACGCCAGCCACGTTGCCATGCCCGAAGATACCCCACATGCCAGCGAAGAAGGGGTTCTCGACGCCATCGCGGGATACGTGCTGGGCGGCCAGGTACTTGACGAGGGCTTGCGCCATGGTGAGGCGGGTGGTTTTCATGCGGGGGTCCTTTCAAAGCCCGGGCTTAAGAATCTTATACGGGCTGTTCATATTTTCCCATGAACGTATGCAGCCGAATAAGGCTGTCTGTTTGAAGTATGCCGAATCGTAAGCTGAGCGCAAACTGATTGACAGCGCCTTTTCTTGAAACGCGGCGCGCGAACTTGGCGGCAACTCTTCGCCGATTTCTTTGGCAAAGCAGGTTGGCAAGATAATCGCCATGATGGCGAGCACGTCTTTGCCGCGGCCGAGCTGAGGATTATCCGCCGCGTAGCTCTCTTTGAGCGCCCCGATTTCCTGCAGCAAGTCGTAGCTGGTAAGCCCGGGCTTGTCGCCGGTCAGTTTACTCGCAACCAGCTCGCTATCAAGCTTGAGCGTCTCAAGGTCAATAACATCCGCGAAATTAATCCCGTTGCATTTCAGTCCATAATCCTTGATGTGATTGAGCAAGCGAAAATAGCCAAACTCAGCGGCAAGGCACTGCGACTCGCGCGTCAGTTTGTCGGCGAAGCGATGAATCGCTTCAATATCACACTTGTACAACTGGTTGCGCAGCACTTTTCTCAAGGCGCACGAGCGCAATAGAATCGTTTCCATATCCGGGCAGCAGTCATCATAGAGCAGATTCGCTATGCCGAGCTCGTCCGCTTCGGTTATGAGCCAGTAATCGGCATCCACGATGCCGGCGATGCCAGGCATATCACGCAGGAATGGCGCTCTAAGCACCTCAAGGATGAGGTCTTTGCCTTGTGCCGGGCGCAGCTGGCAGTCATCAGCCGCGTATTCCGCCCACAGGGCGCGGTCGGTGACGCCTTCGACCAGCACGAAGGACTTGCCGTTCAGGCGCGTCATGATGAATTCAGTTACGTATTCGCTGGCTTGCATCAGCGGCATGGTCAGTCGCCCGCCTTCTCGCCCAGCGGCACCATCCAATCCCACTTGTCGTGGATGATCTGCGGCGAGTGGGTGGCGATGAGCACGTCGAATTTGCGCAGTTCGATGATGCGCTGCAAGTCTTTCAGGAAGTTGCGCTGCCAGACAACGTTCATCGAGAGTTCAGGCTCGTCAAGCATGACGAGGGAGTCGTAATCAGTTTTGACAACAAGTTGATAATATAGAATGAGGAGCTGCTGTTCTCCCGAAGACAAGGCCGAAAATGGAATCCGGGCTCTATCGGACTCATTGACCAAGGTTACGGTGTACTCATCATCATCAACGACGAAGCTTTTGAATAAGAAACGCTCATTCAACAACTCCGCCAATTCCTCTGATCTGTAGAAATCACTTGGAATGAGGCCATCAAGTTCATCTTCATGCTCCTCGATTCTCCGTTCTATATCTGAGTGTAACAGCTGAGCCGGGTAGGAATCTTCAGCTTGAAATCTTCGCAGTTCTTCTATCGCGCTCTTGTGAATAGAAATACCAGAATCGACATAATGATTAAAAAAACGTTCGACTTCTTCAACTGTGCCACGGATGCCCGGCAAGAACAAAATAGGAACTTCGTCGCGCGGCGCGAAAAATTGTCCAAGTGCCCGTATTGTGTCCCGCTCATCAACATCGTCCCATCGTGATTTTCCAGCTTTTCCGGCTACATCCCTGAGCAATCGCGACGCCGAAATAAGTTTTGTCTTAGGTCCTGTTCGCGCCGTCTGAAACCATTCTGGCATTTCTCCATAGATTTCATTATGGATTTCTGGATGACTTTCTAGCATGTTACCTTCTGAATATGCCATAATACCTAGTAGGTCAATCCTCTCTATTCCCCCTTCGAATAGTCGATCTATTTGTTTTTCCTGCCACTCTTCAATCGTTTGCGAGCCGATGTTTGGTGCCCATATCAGCCTTCCGTTAGACAAAAGGACTGCGATCAAATCAGGACGCACTTTCTTTGCAGCTTCAATCAGACGTACTCTCCCGACAATTTCTAGGACAAATGGACAGTGCTTTTCTCCGTTTACAGCCATGTAATTGATGTGCAGCCTCAATGATTGTTCTTCACCATCACCGGTAACTTCCTTCTCAACTGTGAGAATGTTCCCATCATCATACTCAAGCTGTAACTGCTCAAACGGAATGCTAGCGATATATTCGTATTCATAATGAAACAGCCCATGCACCAGCTGCATCAAGACCGTCTTGCCCACCCCGTTCGGACCATGAATAATCGTAATCTGCGACTCCTGGTTCAGCGGAATCTCGTGGTTGAACAGCCCGAATAGACCCGTCACGGAGATCTTGGTTATCCGCATGCCCTAGCCCTCCATGCCGTGATGCACCAGCGGCAAGCGCGGATCCACGAAAGTCCAGGTCCCCTGCACCCAGCTGTAGGCTGGGTCATCGCTGTTCGCCAGCGACTGCGCGCTGCCGGCCAGGAAGTTCAGATAATAAGTCGTATAGCCATGCGCGCTGACGACGGGATGATAACCCTCCGGCACCAGCACAGCATCGTGATTGCCCGCCAGCATGAGGCCATCGATGCTGCGGTCGTCATTGTAGACGCGCTGGTAAGCATAACCGCCGGGGTGGTCAATCTTATAAAAGTAGATTTCTTCCAGGTCGGCTTCCAGCAGGTTGCCGGCTTCATCCTCTTTGTGCACATCGTGCTTGTGCGGCGGATAGCTCGACCAGTTGCCCGCTGGCGTGTAGACCTCGACCGCCACAATGCGATGGCAATTGAAGCCGGGCGGCAAGATGCCGTTGATCTGCCGCGAGGCATTGCCGCCGCCGCGCAGCTCAATCTCGCTGTCGGCTGGCGTCACCAACTGCGTGGGAAAGTCGCGGTCGGTCGGCACCCAGCAGGACGCGAACTCCAGCCTGTCGCTGACCGCCGTGATTTCGAATTGCTTGCGCCGCGAGATATAGAGCGCGTAGGGCATGCCGCTGAAGACATCGGGGCGGCGCCCGACATTCTTGAACTCGCCGTCGCTGGTGACGATATCGCAGACGCCGCCCAAGATGACGGTGGCGTTTTCATGCTCGCGCGTTTCAACGCTGAAGCTTTCGCCCCGCCCCAGGCGCATCGCCGCCATGTTGAGATAATCCCAGCCCGCCTGCCCAGCGCTGACCTCGGCAAAGATGCCCGAGCCGCCGCTGTCCTTCGATTTCACCAGCATCGTTTCTGATGTGTATTGCATGTCAATAGCTCTCCTTATTACTGCCCTTCCCTCGCTCTGGGGGAGAAGGTTTGGGGGATGTGGGTCATAGCCCTTCGACATAAGCCCGCATGTCCTCGACGTGGTCGGCATAGTGGGCGAAGGTATTGCCCACCAAGAAATACAGCAGCGGCATATCGCGGATATTGCAGACGGTGGCGTCATTGATTTCATCATCATCGAGCCGTTCCAGCAGCGCTTGCACCAGCGGGAAACTCGCCTCGAAGAGCGTCAGCACATCCGAGAGCGGCAAGTCGCGGTTATCGGCATAGACACGGGCATTGATCTCGTCGGGGGTTTCCGTCCGCGCCAGCATTTCCCCACTCAGCGCGCGCGATACCCAGTTGACCATCGTTTGCTCCCACCAGGTGATATGGGCGATGACATCCTTGACCGACCAATTCGGCTGCGGTCCTGGGCGGCGGGTCATCTGCTCGTCGCTCAGCCCGTGCCAGAGCGCAGCCAGCGCCTCACGCTCTTCCCGCGCCCGCTCAAGCAGATCGTCAGCGCTCATCCAAGTGATCCAGGCTTCCGGTGCTTCGTTGCCGTTGGTTTCGTTTGCGTCCATCTTCATCCCCTATATTTAGCGCGGAAACTGCAGCCGTTCTGATATTGCTGAATTTAGGCAGGTTTGGCCTGTTTTTGCAAATCCCGGTGCCCTTGGCGCTTACGTTTTCATTTCAAGCAAGTCAATCAAGCCCGCCATAAGGCGCGACGAATGCCTCCACCTCTGGCATGGTCGGCATGAAGTTGGCGCAGCCGTGCTCGGTAACGACGATGGCGCCACAGGCATTGCCCAAACGCGCCGACTTGTACCAGCCCCACTCGTTGACCAGCCCATAGACGAATCCGCCGCCGAAGGCATCGCCCGCGCCCAGTATATTCGTCACTTCGACAGGGAAGCCGGGCGCGTCGATAACAGCGCCGCCTTGCAGGTGAATGCGCGCGCCTTCGGGTCCAATCTTTTCGACCACCGCCTCGGGACCCAGCCCCAGCATGACAGCGATGGCATGGCGCGTATCGCCCTCGACTTTAGTATCCGATACTTGAGAATGAGTGAGGCTCATCTGCGAGGCATCGCTTAGCATGGCGGCGTTGATCTCGTCTTCGGTGCCGATCACCACGTCAACCAAGCGAAGCACACTCCGCGCGACGGGACCAAAAGCGCGCACATCGTGCCACTGGTCTGGGCGGAAGTCGACATCAAAGATGACCGACGCGCCAGCAGCGCGCGCCAGCTCAGCCGCCAACATCGTCGCGCTCCGGCTCGGCTCGCGGCTGAGGTTGGTGCCGGCGAACTGAAACACCTTGCAATCGCCTAGTGGCGCCGCCAAGGCATCATCGATATTCAGGTTGATATCGGCGCAGTTATCGCGATAGAAGACCAGCGGAAACTTGTCCGGCGGCTCAATGCCCAGCACGGCGGCCGCGGTGCGATACGCCGCTTTGCGCGGGATGAAGCGGGTCTCCACGTCTTCGCCCTCAAGAAAGCGCAAGATGAAATCGCCCACCGGGTCCGCGCCGACAGCGGTGAGCAGCGCCGTCTTCAGCCCCAGCCGCCGACCGCCGACGCTGATATTGGTTGGCGAGCCCCCGACATAAGCGGCGAAACTGTCGATCTCTTCAAAGGGCGCGCCGATATCATTCGAATACAGGTCAATTGAGCTGCGCCCCATGTGCAGCGAGTCGTATGCCTTGCTCATTACTCCACCTCGTCCAACTGTACGGGCCGATTCTCACGCATAGAGCGCATGCCAGCCAGCGCCATCAGCACGGGAACGCGGCCGTCATTGCCGACCACCGGCGCCGGCTTCCCATTCGCTATCGCGTCGACGAAGTCAATCATCTCGGTCACATAACTTTCAAAATAGCGCTCAACAAAGAAATGCAGCGGCCGATCGCGCCGAACGCTGGACGCATCGCTTATCGTCACCGAGTTAGGATACCAGTTGCCGGTTGTTGCCGCGCCCTTGCTGCCAAAGACTTCCACACGCTGATCGTAACCATAGACCGCTTGGCGGCTGTTTTCGATGCTGCCGATGGCGCCGTTTTTGAAGCGCAGCATCACCTTCGCCGTGTCGATATCGCCGACAGCGCCAATGGCGGGGTCGACCATCACAGCGCCGACGGCATAGATTTCTTCCACCTCGCCAAGCAAGAAACGCGCCATATCGAAATCATGGATCATCATGTCCATCATCAAGCCGCCAGAGACTTTGATATAATCTATCGGCGGCGGCGAGGGATCGCGGCTGATGATCGTCAGCGTGTGCGGCTCGCCAATTTCGCCGCTCCTTATCGCTTCTTTCAGCCGCGCGTGATTGGCGTCAAAGCGCCGATTGAAGCCAATCTGCAATTGAACTCCAGCAGCGGCGACGGCAGCCAGCGCCTCGTCAATCTCGGCCAGATCAAAGGCGATCGGCTTCTCGCAGAAGATTTGCTTCCCCGCCCGCGCCGCTTCGATGATGAAACGGCAATGCGTGTCGGTTGAAGAGCAGATGACGATGGCGTCTATATCGCCACTACTGATAAGCTCGGCTGGGCTGCTGGTATAATGGGGGATGCTATAGGCGGCCGCCGCCGATTTTGCCGCGTCTTCAAATATGTCGGCAATCGCCATCAGCTTCGCGCCGGGCACTCTTGTCCTTAAGGTATTCGCGTGCAAGCGTCCAATCCGCCCTGCTCCGATAATGCCCAGTTTGATCGTCATAGTCGCCTCATTCTGAAATCAGAATCGTATTGGCGGCTAGTTTATACGATTCCGCAGCAAATAGAATATGGCAATGCGCGCCATCGCTTGTTCTGCCCGCTTCACCCGTGCTATAGTTTGCCTAGTTCGCTATGGAGAGACGCCCATGGATACACCGAAAGTGAAATCAGCCACCGCGGAAGCAGCCATAGAATCCGCCGCCGATGACGACCGCGAGCCGACCAAAGAAGAAATCCTCGAAGACCTGCGCATCGCCTTGCGGGATGTGATGGCAGGCTACGAAGGTCAGCCAGCGTTGGAGTTCTTGGACGAATTAGAGAGCGAAGCCAAGGACGATGCCAACTAGAGTTGCCATCCACCATAGATTTCGTAAAAGAACTAAGAGATTAAGACGCAAATATACCGGAATCCACGCTGACTTGCGTCCGTTAGTAATGCGCCTGCAAAACGATGAACGTCCAGGACAACGAATACCCGGAGTCGGGTACGCTGTCTACAAAGTACGCCTGCCCAACCGAGCGGCGCGGCGTGGCAAAAGCAGCGGCTTCCGCGTCATCTATTACGCTCAGCTTGGCGATTTGGTAACGCTGCTGACCATCTATAGCAAATTCGAAGAAAGCGACATCAGCACGCGGGAAATCCAGCAGCTGGCGCAAGAAGCAGACGAAGCCACGCCTTAAACTCCATCGCTTGTTCAGCCGCTTTCGCCTGTGCTATAGTTTGCCTAGTTCGCTAGGGAGAGACGCCCATGGATACGCCGAAAGTGAAATCAGCCACCGCGGAAGCAGCCATAGAATCCGCCGCCGATGACGACCGCGAGCCGACCAAAGAAGAAATCCTCGAAGACCTGCGCATCGGCCTGAGACAGGTGCTGGCCGGCGAAGAAGGCATGCCAGCGCTAGAAGCCATTGATGCGCTAGAGAAAAGAATCTACGGCGATGGCGACAACAGTTAAATACCTAAAGGTATTTGACAGACGTCTCGAGCGGCTGGAGCGCAGATATCGTAAGACATCGCATGAAGTTCGTGGGCTTGTCCACCAACTCATGCAGGGCCAGCGGCCCGGGCAGCGCATCCCGCGCGTCGGTTATGAAGTCTACAAAGTACGTCTGCCCAACCGAGCGGCGCGGCGTGGCAAAAGCAGCGGCTTCCGCGTCATCTATTACGCTCAGCTTGGCGATTTGATAACGCTGCTGACCATCTACAGCAAATTCGAAGAAAGCGACATCAGCACGCGGGAAATCCAGCAGCTGGCGCAGGAAGCGGACGAAGCCGAACGCTAAAATCCATCCTTGTGCTGCTGCCTCGCAAGGACCAGAGGTCGTCTGCTTTGAATTCCCCCGCTTCAAGCATTGCGAAATCAAAGTCTTCCAAAGCGGTGAACATAAATTATCCTTACCGGTAGGATGCCAAACATATCTTATCGCATTCACCAGGACTTGAAAACGCCTATGGCTTGCCCCTTCGACCCACTTGACTTGAGCAACCCCTTCCCGCTCCTGGCGCAAGCCCGCCGCGAGCAGCCCGTCTTCTACAGCCCCGACATCGATTACTGGGTCATCAGCCGCTACGCCGATATCAAAGCCATCTTCCGCAACCACGAGACCTACACCGCCGCCAACACAATCACGCCGATAGTGCCCTTTTCCGAAGCCGCCCAGAGTATGCTCGCCCAAGGCGATTATAGCCCCGAGCCGGTGCTGTCTAATAACGTGCCGCCGGCGCATACCCGCATCCGCACGCTGGTCAACCGCCTGTTTACCCCCCGCCGCATGAAGAGCTTCGCGCCCGCCATCAGCCAAATCGCCGAGCGCGGTGTACAAGATCTCATGGGACCCGCGCCGGTCGATATCGTGGCTGCGCTGACATACGAGTATCCCGCTTATGTTTTATTTCACGTTTTGGGTGTGCCCGAGGCCGATGTGCCGAAAGTGAAGGCTTGGGCTGGCAATCGCATCAAGCTCTATTACGGGCGCCCGACAGCCGACGAGCAAATCGAGCTGACGAAGCGTCTCGTGCCATTCTGGCGCTATGTGGTCGAGCTTGTGGCGGAAAAAGTTGCCCAGCCGCAAGACGATCTCATCAGCGATTTGATCCGCCAGCGCGATGGAGACGACAGCGTCATAACGCTCAACGAGATCGCCAGCTGTATGATCACCCTGCTGGTCGCCGGGCATGAAACTACCACCGCCCAGATCAACAACGCCTTGCTCCATTTCCTTTCGCAGCGCGAACATTGGGAAGCGCTTTGCGCCGCGCCCGAGCTTATCCCACAAGCGCTGGAAGAAATGATGCGCTACGACCCCTCAGTCTGCGCCTGGCGGCGGCTAGCACAGCGCCCGAGTATCATCGCGGGCGTCGAGATACCAGCCGGCGCCAACCTGCTGCTAATGCTCAACTCCGCCAATCGAGACGCGAAGGTCTTCCCCGAGCCCGACCTGATCATCACCAATCGCGACAACCACCGGGATCATCTTGCCTTCGGTTTCGGCATACACTATTGCGTCGGCGCGCCCCTTGCCCGGCTGGAGATGCAAATCTTGCTGCAGAGGCTGGCGAGCGCACTGCCGAACTTGCGGCTCTTGCCTGGTCCAGCGCCCTCTTACGCGCGCAATATCTCGTTTCGTGGTCCCGCCTCCCTGTGGGTGACTTGGTGAAGCCAAGACAATTCCATGCCTCGCCATCAGCTAGTATAATGTCGCGCACAGTACCTGGGGGCTAGCGCCGAACCGTCTATGACTACGGCATTATTCGCTGAATTCTCATCCGTCACCGGCGAGCAATGGCAGGATGCCGTTCTGAAATCGCTGCCGAGCGAGACCATCGATAGCCTAATCGCAAACACGTACGAAGGCATCGACATTCATCCGCTTCCCCAAGCCGATGACCTCGCCGCTATCACCCATCACCGCTCGCTGCCGGGCCAGTTTCCATTCGTCCGCGGGCGGGCTGCGGCTGGTTATCGCGCCCGCCCCTGGCTGATAGCGGCTGATATCGACATCAGCGACCCGCGCGATTTTAATCTGGCGCTGCGCGCTGCGCTGGCGGGGGGGCAGACCGCCATCACAATCCATGACAGCTTGCGGCTGAATGAGCCAGCCGATATTCGCCTGGCGCTCGCCGATATCGACCTAGAGCACTTCCCGCTCTTCATCCAATCTGAGGCTCGCGCACCTGACATATACGCGCTGCTATGCAAGGCACTTGACAGCGAGACGCTCGCGCGTTTGACCGGCTGCGTCGGCTATGACCCGCTCCACAATCTTGCGCGAACGGGGGCGATAGCGGACGATGCCTTCGAAAGGCTGGCGGCACACGTCAAATCCGTCAGCCGCCACTCGCCGAAAATCGACAGCGTCAGCGTCAGCGCTGCCGTCTATCACGACGCCGGCGCAAACGCGGTGCAGGAGTTGGCGCTGGCAATCGCAACTGGGGTCGCTTATCTGCGTGAACTGGCGGCCCGTGAGTTTGCCATCGAAACAGTCGCGCCCAAGCTGCAATTCTTTCTAAATATCGGCGAAAATTTCTTCGTGGAGATTGCCAAGTTCCGCGCCGTCCGGCTGCTGTGGGCGCAAGTGATGCAAGCCTTCAACCGCCCGGACCTAGCGCGGCATACGGTGGTCTACGCTCGAGCTGGCGCGCGAAATAAGTCGGCCCAGGGCGCCCATATCAATTTGCTGCGACTGACCACTGAAGCGCTGTCAGCCGCTATCGGCGGCGTCGATAGCATCCAGCTCCCGCCCTTTGACGAGGCGCGCGGCAACTCAGGCGATGCCTCGCGGCGGCTCTCGCGCAACTTGCAGCTGATCCTGCAAGAAGAGCTGCGCCTGGTCGAGCTGATCGACCCAGCTGGCGGCGCCTGGCATGTCGAAAAGCTAACCGACCAATTGGCGCGGGCGGCTTGGATGCGCTTTCAGGCGCTTGAAGCGGCAGGCGGTCCGCTGGCATCGCTGCGAGCGGGAACGATACAAGCAGAAATCGAAGCCGTCGCTTCGCAGCGGCAGCGCGATATGGCGAGCGGGGAAGCCGTGCTGGTCGGTGTAAATCGCTACGTCGACGCTGCCCAAGAACTGCCGGACCGCGCCCGCGTCAAAATTGATGAGGGGGCGGCATCCACCAAGGATGCCCCCAGCGCGGCGCCAATCGCAGCCCAGCGCCTAGCCGAGCCCTTCGAAGCGCGGCGGCTTGATGCCGGGAGCGGCTCATGACCGATTTCCCCGACTTTAGCGCGATCGACTACGACCCCTGCTTCGAGCCATCCAGCGCCAAATGGCGCGCCGCCATCAAGGAGGAGACGGGCACCGCCGCCGAACACAGCTGGCGCACGCAGGAACAAATCGCCGTGAAGGCGCTGCACGCTGCGGCTGACCTCGACTCTATCGAGCACCTCGATTTCGTCGCCGGCATCCCGCCTTTCTTGCGCGGTCCCTATCCGGCGATGTACGCCCTGCGCCCCTGGACGATTCGCCAATACGCCGGCTATGCCACCGCCGAGGAGAGCAATGCCTTTTACCGGCGCAATCTTGCCGCCGGGCAAAAGGGGCTGTCAGTCGCCTTTGATCTCGCTACCCACCGCGGCTACGACTCGGATCACCCGCGCGTTGAAGGCGATGTCGGCATGGCTGGCGTCGCCATCGACAGCGCGCTAGATATGAAGATCCTCTTCGATGGCATCCCGCTTGACCAGATGTCGGTCTCGATGACGATGAACGGTGCCGTATTGCCCGTGCTCGCCTTTTATATCATCGCCGCCGAGGAACAGGGCGTCCTGCCCGCTCAACTGACCGGCACCATCCAAAACGACATCCTCAAAGAGTACATGGTGCGCAACACTTACATCTATCCACCAGCCCAATCGATGCGGATCATCGCCGATATATTCGCCTATACCGCCGCCGAGATGCCAAAGTTCAACAGCATCAGCATCAGCGGATACCACATCCAAGAAGCCGGGGCGACCGCCGATATCGAGCTGGCATACACCTTGGCGAATGGCTTGGAATACCTGCGCACAGGCATCGGCGCCGGCTTGGATATTGATGCCTTCGCCCCGCGCCTCTCTTTTTTCTGGGGCATCGGCATGAACTTCTTCATGGAGATCGCCAAGATGCGAGCGGCGCGCCTGCTATGGGCGAAGCTGGTAAAGCAATTCAAACCGCGCAATCCCAAATCGATGGCTTTGCGCGCCCACTGCCAGACATCGGGCTGGAGCTTGCAGCAGCAGGACCCCTTCAACAATATCGCCCGCACCTGCCTCGAGGCGCTGGCAGCTGTCTTCGGCGGCACCCAGTCACTGCATACCAACGCGCTGGACGAAGCCATCGCCCTGCCCACTGACTTCAGCTCGCGCATTGCCCGCAATACGCAGCTCTTTTTGCAGCATGAAACCGGCATCTGCGATGTCGTTGATCCCTGGGGCGGCGCCTTCCTGGTGGAAAAGCTGACCCACGATTTAGCACAACGCGCCTGGCGCCACATTCAAGAGATCGAAGACCTCGGTGGCATGGCAAAGGCGCTGGAGACGGGCTTGCCTAAGTTGCGCATTGAAGAAGCGGCTGCTCGCCGCCAAGCGCATATCGACAGCGGCGCAGAAACGATCATCGGCGTCAACAAATATCGACCCGCCGACCAAAGCCCGGTTGAATATCGCGAAGTCGATAATACTGCAGCGCGCGAGGCGCAGCTTGAGCGTTTGCGGCGGCTGCGCGCGGGGCGGGACGATGAGGCGCTACAATCTGCCTTGAAGGCTCTGACCGCCTGCGCCCAGTCGGGAGAGGGCAATCTGCTGTCCTTATCAATTGAGGCGGCGCGGGCGCGGGCGACCAATGGCGAAATCTCAACCGCGCTGGAAAATGCCTGGGGGCGGCACCAAGCCGTCCTGCGCACGGTGGCTGGCGTTTACAGCGCCGAATTCGGCGATGAAGCGAAAGTCTCGAAAGTCAGACGTTCGACCGACGACTTCGCCCGCAGCGAAGGGCGCCGCCCGCGCATCATGGTGGCGAAGATCGGCCAAGACGGGCATGACCGCGGCGCTAAAGTCATCGCGACCGCTTTTGCCGATATGGGCTTTGACGTCGATATCGCGCCCTTATTCCAGACGCCGGCCGAAGTGGCGAAGCAGGCGATAGAAAACGATGTGCACGTAGTCGGCATCAGCTCGCTCGCAGCTGGGCACAAAACGCTCTTGCCGCAGCTGGCGCGCGAATTGGAAGCGCAGGGACGCCCCGACCTGATGGTGGTAATCGGCGGCGTCATCCCGGCGCAAGATCATCAGTTCTTGTATGAGCGCGGCGTATCAGCCATTTTTGGTCCTGGCGCCGTTATCCCGGTCGCGGCGCAAACGGTGATTGACGAATTGAAGCGGCGCTTGCACCAGGGCAACGCATCAAATTGACTTTAGCGCCAGCGCCGTCGCCGCCAGTCTCGGTTATCCAGAAACAAGATATGGGCTTGCTCATCCCTGTAACCGCCACACTCTTTCCCTCGCAGACAGTGTAAGAGATACGGTCTATACGATATGATGGGCACAGGCAGACAAGGTCACCGGACGATGAATGGGAAATACAGCAGACGGACCTGTGCGTGACGCAGCCGACTTGGGGCAAGCTGTGCTAATGGGCGACCGTGCCGCCCTCGCCCGCGCCATCACCCTGGTCGAAAGCGCCGCGCCCCAACACCGTGAAAAGGCGCAGGCTCTGCTCGCGCAGCTGCTGCCGCATGCCGGCAACTCGATCCGCATTGGCGTCACTGGCTTGCCCGGCGCCGGCAAAAGCACCTTTATCGATAGCGTCGGCTGCCAGCTCATCGAGCGCGGACACAAAGTGGCTGTGCTGGCAATCGACCCCAGCAGCGCTTCAACCGGCGGCAGCATCCTCGGCGACAAAACGCGCATGGAAAGACTATCGCGCGATGCCAAAGCCTTCATCCGCCCCTCAGCAACAAGCGGCGCGCTGGGCGGGGTCGCCAATAAAACGCGCGAGGCGATGCTGGTCTGCGAAGCAGCCCGCTACAATGTCATCATCGTGGAGACTGTCGGCGCCGGGCAGAACGAAGTGACCCTGCGCTCGATGGTAGATTTTCTCCTGCTCTTGCTGATCACTGGCGCTGGCGATGAATTGCAGGGCATCAAAAAAGGCCTGATCGAAATTGCCGACGCCGTCATAATCAACAAAGCCGATGGTGACAATATCGCCGCCGCTCAAGCAGCCCGCGCCCAATATGAACGCGCCCTGCGCTTCGTCGCGCCAGCGACCAGCGGCTGGCAGACGCGCTCGCTCACCGCTTCTGGCTTGACCGGCGCCAGCATAAAAGAAATCCTGACTCTGCTTAGCAACTTCGTAGCGCAGACCCAATCCAGCGGCGCCTTCCAGCAGCGGCGGACCGATCAAGGCCGAGCCTGGCTGCGCAGCGCGCTTGAGCAGCAACTGCGCGATTATGTCTTTGGGCATGAAGCGATTCAAGCGGCGCTGCCCAAAATCGAAGCGGCGGTGGTTTCCGGTGAACTTCCGGCGGCCTCCGGCGCCGACGAATTGCTGCGCTTGATTCTGCCCCGCTGAACATAGTGCCCGCTCGAATTGAGCAAGGCTCGTCTGCCCAATATCCGCCGCGCTAGCCATATCGCGTGCTTGACTGTAGAATACTGCCCGAACGGATATTCAGAGGGTGACTATGGAACACAAGAGGAAACGCATGATCGTAACCACAACCCCCAGCGTTGATGGCCAGCAAGTCGAAGATTATCTGGGCATTGTCACCGGTGAAGCAATCATGGGCGCGAATGTCTTCAAAGATATGTTCGCCGGCATTCGCGATATCATCGGCGGGCGAGCCAGCCACTATGAAGAAGAATTGCGGCAAGCGAAAGACCTAGCCCTGCAAGAAATGCAAGACAACGCCGGTCAACTCGGCGCGAACGCTATATTAAGCGTCGACCTGGATTACGAAGTCATCGGCGAAAATGGCAGCATGCTCATGGTCTCGGCGAGCGGGACAGCGGTCATAGTCAGCTAGGCATTACAGTTCGACGCGATGCCGGTCGCGCAGAATCGCCTCCGCGCACTTAATCTCATTCGCCATTCGCTCTTCCGTCCAGCCCAAGGTGTCAGCGGCGACCTGCGCCAGTTCGAGCAGCAGTTCTCTCGTCGATGTACCCAGCATGGCAATCAACGTGCGGCGCAGCAGCAGATCATCCAGCCGCTGCGCTTTTTCTTCGCGCAATATAAATTCGATCTCGCGCCGGCTGTAGCTTGGCTGATGCTTCAGCGGGAGGTCATGCTTGCCGCCGATGTAGCGGGCAAGCGCCTCAGCCCGTGTGCCGTATCGTTCGAATAGTTGCCGCAGCCGCTCAATTGGCAGCCCACAGCTTGCGCCTAATTCGCGCAGCCAATCCTCACGCGCCGCCTCGCCTTGGGGGTAAGCTCGCCCACCGCCAATGGGCTGGTTTGCCGTGCTAGCCCGGCGGGGCAGCCCCAAGTCACCCAGCGTCAGATCAGTGATTTGCTCGGCGAAAGCGCGAAAGGTCGTCCACTTGCCGCCAATAAGCGAGTGAATTGGATAGCGCCGCCCGGCAGTGGGCGCCAGCGACCGAATGCTGTGGTCGCGGCTGATCTGCCCGGTGCGTCCCCGTTGGCTGTAGGGCAGGGGGCGCACACCGGAAAAGGTGAAAACAATATGCGAGCGGTCTAGCTTGAGCGCTGGAAACACCCGCCTCACCATCGCCAGCAAGTAGTCGATCTCGGCATCAGTGGCGACGGCTTCGTCCGGCTTATCAATGCGAATATCGGTCGTGCCTATCATCACCCGATCAAAATAAGGCAGAATCAGGACCAGCCGCCCGTCATCATTTTCGAAGTAGAACTCACTGCCGCCGGTCGCTTCAAGTAATGCTGGGTGATCCAAAATAAGATGCGACCCTTTCGTACCGCCGATGAAGCGCTCCACGCCCAGCCCCAAGCCATCGTTGACGAAGTCAATCCAAGGTCCTGCGGCATTGACGACCACAGTCGGCTTCACAGGCAATTTCTCGCCCGTCAGTTCATCACGCAATATCACGTCATCGCCAGCGCCAGCCACCGCGCTGACATAATTCAGAGCGCGGCAAGCTGAGTTGCTCGCCTCGGCATCCAAGACCATCTCAAGGCAGAGGCGCTCTGGATACGGCATCCAGGCGTCGTAATAAGTCGCCGCGCAGACCAGCGCCGGGTTCAGCGCCGGATACTCGCGCAGAGACGCGCTGCGGCGCCTGAACTCATGCTTTGGCATGATGTGGCTGCGGCGGACAAATAAATCATAAAACGTCAAGCCAAGCTTAATCACCAGCGCGCCACGTTCGCCAGGTCTATCAAGCAAGCCGGCGAATTTCAGGGGCGCGTTCAACAGCCCGGAGAACCAGCGGAAGATGGGGATGGTCGTGCGCAGGGCTTTGGCATAATGCGGCGCGTTGCTCAACAGCCGGTCGCGCTCGTGCAATGCCTCATTCACCAGGCGGAATTCGCCGTTTTCCAAATAGCGGATGCCGCCATGCAGCATGTGGGAAGAGGCGGCGCTGGTCCCGCTGCCGAAGTCGCCGCGCTCAACCAACAGCGCGTCAACGCCCTGCAGCGCCAGGTCACGAAATGCGCCGATGCCATTGACGCCGCCGCCGATGATCAATACCGAAACGGCCGGGCTGCCTCGAAGCGCTTGCAGACTAGCTTCTCGATTCACGCTCATCCTTTCTATACCCTAATCGCCAAAAGACAACAGTCCCCGAAAGCCCTTGCGTCAGCAGCGCGCACATTGACTTCCCGCTAGCAAATTGATAAGGTCTATGCTGAGCGATGATAATAAGGATAAAGCTGTGAAAATCAAACATGTTCTGCTCATTTTAGTCATTCTGGCAAGTTCGCTGACGGCGCTTGCGCAAGACAGCATGGAGACGGTCAGCGAAGACATTGCCGTGATGAGTGCAGAGCAGGCTTATCAATCTTATCTTGCTTATCCGGCGGCTGAAGGGGTATACCCGGCCGCGGTGTTGATCCATTCCTTCAACGGCTTGCAAGAAGGTTACCGGGAAATGACCGATGCTTTCGCCGCTGAAGGCTTCGTAGTATTGGCAATCGGCTGGCAAAGTTTTGAACGAAGCCCGGCGGATGCGCTCGTTGAACAGCTCCTGCGCGATAGCGTCGCTTTTCTTAGCGCGCGCGGCGATGTCGACCCACTGCGCATTGGCTTGACCGGCTTTTGCGCGGGCGGACGCTATACGATGCTGTTCATGCCACAGATAGAGGCTTTCGCCGCTGGCGTGGCTTGGTATGGTTTCCCCAATTTCGGCGCGCCTGCCACGCCCACTGATTTGATCGATCAACTGGATGCGCCCATGCTCATCATTCATGGTACGCTCGACCGTCCCAGCCCCATTGCGGACATTTATGCTTATGCAACCGCGCTTGGCGAAGCGGGCAAAGACTTTGAACTCAAGGTCTACGCCAATGAACCGCATAGCTTCATGCTGGAAGATGGCAAATTGAGCCGCGATGATGTCGCAACCGACGCCTTCAATGAGATGGTTACGTATTTCCGGCGCAAGCTTGCTTAGCAGGCATTGTCGACAAAGCCAGTGAGCCTGCGCTGATCCAAATCAACGTGAGCGTTTGGCGCGTATCAAACTCTGACCGGTCATCTCCGGCGGCTGCTCGATATTCATCAGCTCAAGCGCCGTCGGCGCAACATCAGCCAGCCGTCCCCAGCTTCGCAGATCATAGTGAAACTGGTCATCAAGCACAAAGAGCGAAACCGGTCCCACCGTGTGATAGGTATGCGGCTCCCCCGTGGCTTCATCAATCATGCGCTCGCAGTTGCCGTGGTCGGCTGTGACAATGGCGACGCCGCCTTTCGCCTGCACCGCAGCCGCCAGCCGCCCGGCGCAGGCGTCGGCCGCTTCAACCGCCTTGATCGCCGCGGGCAGGGAGCCGGTATGCCCAACCATGTCGGCATTGGCAAAGTTCACCAGCAGGAAATCGTCATCAGCGGACCCCAAGCGCGCTAGCGTATGCTCGGTCAACTCAAAGGCGCTCATGGTTGGCTGCAAATCATAGGTAGCGACCTTCGGCGAGGGCACAATCGCGCGGGTTTCACCTGCGAATGGCGCTTCGTTCCGCCCATTGAAGAAAAAGGTGACATGAGGATACTTCTCCGTCTCGGCGCTGTGATACTGCGTCTTGCCGGCTGCGCTCAGCGTCTCGGCCAGGGTGTTGTGCAGCAGCTCCACCGGGAACAATACCTGCTCGGTCAGCCCCTCGATATAATCCGTCATCGTGATCAAGCGCAGGTTGGCAATTGGGCGAAATCGCTCGCTGCCATCAAAATCTGGCATGACAAATGCCTGCGCCAATTGACGCATACGGTCGGCACGAAAGTTGAAACAGAGCAGCGCATCGCCAGCCGAGATTCCCAAATCATCGCTGTCCCCAATGACAATTGGGACGATGAATTCGTCCGTCGCGCCCTGGTCGTAGGCTTGCTGAATCGCAGTCAGGGCATCGGGCGCTGTCAGGTCGCTCGTGCGAAAAGCCATCGCGTCATAGGCGCACTGCGTCCGCTCCCAACGCCGGTCGCGATCCATCGCATAATAGCGCCCGCTCACCGTCGCCACGCGCCCAAGCCCGACGCGCTCAATCTGGCGCAGGAGCGCCTCGCAATACTTGAGGCCATTCCGCGTCGGCGTATCGCGCCCATCGGTGATCAGATGCAGCGCGGGGTCAATATCGTTCGCGGCGGCGATATCCAGCAGCGCATACAAATGGTCCGAGTGGCTGTGCACGCCACCGTCGCCCAACAAGCCAATCAAGTGCAGCTTGCGGTGCCGTTCACGGGTGTATTGCAGAGCCTCTCGCAAGACGGGATTTTCCGCCAGCGAGCCATCGGCGATGGCATTGGTGATGCGCGAGATATCCTGATAAACAACGCGCCCGGCGCCCAGATTGAGGTGCCCCACTTCTGAATTGCCCATCTGCCCCGGCGTCAAGCCCACATGTTCGCCGGAGGTATGCACGATGCAACGTTCACTGGTCCTCAACCAGCGATCGAAGTTGGGCGTATCAGCCTGCGCGACCGCGTTGCCATGTTCGGTCTCGCGAAGGCCCCAGCCATCCAGAATAATGAGCATTACCGGTTTGCGCACCATAAAGCATTTCTCTCAATTCGCGTGTTGGATAGATAAAGCCTCAAGCGAAATTCTGGCTGGTGAACAGCCCGCATGAGCAGGCTCCAGGCCGGTTCATCTTTGCAGCGCGGTCCCCAGCATTGTCGTCGCCCGTGGCGGAAGCGGCGCGTCGGCATCATACAACGCGCTAGCCTCATAGTCCGCGGCCCAATCCAGACCGAGCAAGGCGGCGGGATCTTCAAGCAATTCAACTGTGTAATCATCATTTAGCAGAAAGACAAGCGTGCGCCCCAGCAAGCCGTCCGACGCGCTTGGCGAGAAAATCGTTTCCTTCCCGTCGAATTCCCCACAAAATCGCATGGTATGACAGACGTAGGCGACTTCCGGCGCGCGCTCCTGGTAAAGCACATGCAAGGCGCTGTTCAGCATATCGGTGGCGATCAACTCACCGATGCCTCGCTCGTCCAGCTCAATATGGTTAAGCTCGGTAACCATTGCCAACTGCGCACCTGGCGCAATGGCTGGCGCGATTTCGATTGTCCGATACAGTATTCGGGCTTTCGTATATGCGCTCTCGACGAAGCCATGGTGCTGCGCGAATAGCCGCGACGCCGCTGGAATCAATAGCAGCAAACAGGCAGCGATGACAGCCATATCGCGCCGCCGTCGGTCGCGAATGGGCGCGGTCAGCAGCAGAATCAAGCTGAACAGGCTGATGGACGCCCCGATGGGCACGTATACGTACATGCGCCAGGAATCTTCACGATAAAACTGTACCCACATCAGCACAGCGATAGCAGCAATGATCAAAAGCAATCCGCTCCCGAGCGAGGCAGCAGCCTGCCTCAAGGTCGGCGCGGGTCCATCGGTAGCCCCGCGGATGTGAAACCAGGTGATGAAAGCGACGCCAGCCAGAACAAACGCGGTCGGCAGCCACCACAGATTCATGCCCAGAGCAGCCAGCGCATCAGCCCAGCCGTAAATGAAAGTTTCTGTGTAGACAGTGGCCAATACGCTAAAGAAGATGTCAAAGACAGTCGCTGTTGTCCCCGTTTCCCCGCCCGCGCTCAAAAGACCTCTCTGATAAAAGTCGCGGCCCGTCGCCAGGAGCAATACGACATAGGCGAGCTTGACAGCCGGCACGATGTACCAGATGGCGCTCAAGTTCACATTGCGCCACCTGATCCGCCGATCGCGCAGCCACAGCAGCGCCGGCGCGATTGCAATCAGGGCGAATCCCGTCTCGTTCGAGTTCACGCTGTAGAGCAGCGCCAGCCACATCCCGAGCAGGGTCAGCCGCCGCGGGCTTTTGATGTAATCCAAAAACAGCGCGACCGCGAGCAGCAGGGTCATTTCGCTGAAATTATTGGGCAGGCGCCGCAGCGTCATCAAAGCGTCATTCACCGGATAAAACATGAACAATATGGTCGTCAGGAAAGCATAGAACGGCGCTAGCCCAAGCTGACGCAGGATGATGTAGAGCAGCGCCATTTCCCCGCTGTAGAGCAGGAAGTTTACAAGGTGATGGCCGATGAATGACTCTGAACTGATCAAGTAAGCCAGCGTGTGCGGGACCATGACAAACGGGCGCGAGACCGCTTCAGATACATAAAAGCTCAGCGTGCCGCCTTCAGTGTAGCCATGGATGATCCACTCCTCCCAATGCCCGCTGCTATCAAAACCAAAGGGCAGATACAAAATCAAGACCACGAAGAAGCAGCCGAGGATGCAAATCAAGTCCGCGCGCGCCTGTCTCAGCCGGAGTTTCCGCCAATGTTGGGCAAATATCGGGACATAAACCACCAGCCCCAGAATGATCCCTAACAAGGACAAATAGAAGAATGGGGGCGGCGCCACGCTCTGCGGGAACTGCGATGCGATCGGCAAGCGGTAGGACTTGCTCTCGCCATCCGCATCGACAAAATCGAGTTGGGCGATACTGCCATCTTCCGCGCAATGCTGAGCAGAAGCCGGGTTAGTCTCCGCCACCATTTCGCGGCCCTTGAAGCGGACCGCCGCCGCCCCGACGACAGACCAACGGACATTGATACATTCATGAGGAAACAAGATGCGATCCTGATCCGCCCAGATACGGACTGCGAAATTGCCCTGCGTTTCGTCAATCAAAGGCGGCGGCGGCGCGCTCAGACGCAGCCAAGCGCCAAGCGCGATCAAGACCATCCCGCCCAGCAGCAGCCAGACAACTGGCAGCGGCTGCTCAAGCCGGCGCCGCCAGAAATAATAGATGGCGAGCATGGGCGACCCGACGAGACAGACAAAGCCAACCAGGTAAAATAACAGATCAGGCAAATGATGGATGTTAAGATTGAAACTGCGATAAATTCCGTTCTGCGCCCGGACCTCGAAAAGTGGACTGGTCGCATTGATATCGGGGCAGAAGCGCGTCTCATCGGCGCCAATCTTGCCCAAGCCATCAACATGCAGCGACGTGATCCCCGTCAGCTCCCAGCGCAGATTCACACAATCGCCCGGCAGAAAGGTCCAGGCGCGGTCGGAGGCAATAAGAATAGACGTGTCGCCAAACTCGAGGTCTATCGTCGGCGGCGGACTGTTCCAAACGGTGAGCAAAAATAGCAGACCGATTGCCAGCGCCGCTGTGATGAGTGTTATTCGCTGCGACAGAAAAACCGAACGCTCGCCGCCTTCGATCATCCGATGACTTCCGACCGTTGGCGGCTGGCGTCCCATCGGATATCGGGGATCAACACATCGGCCTGCGCTTCAATCCGCGCTCGATTGTCGCGCAGATCCAGCAGCATCGCCCGAATCACCGACTTGATATCGCGCGTCGGCTCATAGCCAAGCGCCAGCAAATGCTGACGATCCGGGCTATAATAATGCTCTTCCATTTCCACTCGTGGATTGTCGTAGTGGTTTATCCGCGCCGAAAGACCGATGTCCGCAGCGGCATCCTTGACCAGGCAAGCCAATTCGCTTATCGAGTAGGCGTTCTCAAATTGATTGAACACGCGATATTCGCCAGCCGCCGCCGGATTCTCAACCGATAGCGCAAGGCACTGCATCGCATCAACCAAGGGGAGGAAGCCGCGCCGCTGCTTTCCTTTTCCGAAAAGCGTCAGCGGATGCCCAATAACAGCCTGGCAGCAGAAACGGTTAATCGCTGTGCCAAAACATTGATCGAAGTCGAGCCGCGTACGCAAGCGCGGGTCATCGCCCATCTCAGCAATTCGCGTGCCAAAGACGACACCCTGCATGATATCGGTCGCCCTTATGCCCCAGATCTTCGCCGCGAAATGCGTATTGTGCGAGTCGTGCACCTTGCTCTGGTGATACCAACTGCCCGCCTGCCGCGGGAATGGCAAGCGGTCTTTGCGGCCCCGGAATTCGACTTCAAAAAAGCCCTCGGGGATATCGACGGCCGGCGTGCCATATTCGCCCATAGTGCCCAGCTTGATTAGATGCGCAGCCGGCACGACTTCTTTGATCGCCCACAAGATATTGAGATTGTTAATGACATTATTTTGCTGCGTCCAGACACAGTGCGCCTGGTCAATCATCGAGTACGGCGCCGATGGCATCTGCCCCAGATGCACCACCGCCTCCGGCTGGAAATCCTGCAAGCAGCCTTTGACGAATTGGTAATCGGTCAAATCACCTACCCGAAAATCGAGGTCGGCGCCGGTTGCGTCTTTGAAAGCGATCAAGCGTTCGTCGCGGCTGGCTATCGGCTGCGCGCTGATGCCGCCCACTTCGGCCACCCAATCGCGCCGCAGCAGCAAATCAGCGCCGGCGACTTCATGCCCACGCGCGCTCAAATAGATCGCCAGGGGCCAGCCCAAATAACCATCTATTCCAGCGATGAATACCCTCATAAATGCCCCCGTCGTGTGGAAGTAACTAGATGTAGCCAAGTTCAGCCAAGCACCACAATCTTACCGAATTCAAGGCGCATTTGAATAGATGCTTGCTCTGATTTGCCAAGTTCGCGCTGCACCCGCCGGGGCAATTGCATCAATTCTGTTTTCGCCACCGTCCCTTGCAAGCCAAGGACTTGGCTCTCACAAAATACGAAATCAATACACTAGACCGCTGTAGGGGGCGATTGCCCTGACCACTCCCCTATTACCCGATGCAATGACGGGGCGCAAGCGGATATAATACGCTATGCTCTCGGCGTCTGATGACACCCTTGATTTGGAGCCGCGGCAATTATAACCAGCGCCGCCGCCAATAGCGCCAAGATAAATCACTTGCGAGCTTGTATTGAAACAGAACGATTCCCCTAAATCCGGCTATCTGAAGCTAATCCGCGGTAACCGGTCCTTTCGCTATTTGTGGACGGGCCAGATCATCAGCCTTACCGGCGACTGGTTCAACCTAATCGCCTCAGCCGCCCTAATCGCGACGCTTACGCAATCGGGCACAGCCATCGGCGGTCTCTTCGTCGTGCGAATGCTGGCGCCATTCCTGGTCAGCCCATTCGCTGGCGTCGTCGCCGATCGCTACAACCGGCGCGCCATCCTCATCATCACCGATGTGCTGCGCTGTTTTGTCGTCCTCGGTTTCATGCTCGTTCGCGAGCCGCAGCATGTCTGGCTCATCTATGCACTCACCGCCGTGCAGGCCGCCTCGCAGGGTTTTTACTTCCCCGCCTGGAACGCTCTGCTGCCCGATATCACCAAGCCGCAAGAATTGGGCATCGCCAACGCCCTCTCTTCCGCGACTTGGTCAGTCATGCTGGCTTTTGGCTCCGCGCTGGGGGGCTTGGTCGCCGGCGTCATCGGCGTCTATCCCGCGTTTGTCATCGACGCTTTCACCTTCCTGCTCAGCGCCTTCATCCTCCTGCGCATGCCTTACCAATCGACGCTCAAAGGCGATACGGACCAATCGATCATGACCGGCATCCGCCAGTACATCGACGGCTTGAGCTATCTGCGCCGGCATATTGACACCTTCTCCATCGCGATACAGAAAGCCATTCTCGGCTTTTTCATCATCGGCTTCTTTCAGGTTGCGCAAGTTACAATCGCCGAGCAGTACTTCCCCATTGGCGAAGGCGGCAGCATCAGCATGGGTTTGATTTACGTCATGGCTGGCATTGGCTCGGGCTTGAGCCCCATTCTCGGGCGCAATTGGGCGCGCGATAATGATCGGCGCCTGCGCCTGATGATTGCTTTTGGCTATGTCTGCTCCTCAATCGGCTTTCTAATATGCTCGACCCTGATTTCGCTGCCGGTCGTGTTAATTGGGGCGCTCTTGCGTGGCGTTGGCGGCGGATTGGTCTGGGTCCTGGGCACGCAGCTCCTGCTTCAAATCGTGCCCAACGAAGTGCGGGGACGCGTGTTTTCCACCGAATTCGCCCTCTACACGCTTTTTGCCGCTGTATCGTCTGGCGCGACCGGGCGCCTGATCGACAGCTCACTGGGCGTCAGCGGCGTCTTGCAGCTCGGTTCGATCATACTCGTATTGCCAACGGCGCTGTGGCTGCTCTGGATTTTCTTCGGCCGGCGCGACTTGGTTGCGACGACCACAGCCTGACTCAAATCCCTGCGCTAACATCCCAGGGGCAGTAGCAAGCGATGAATTGCCGAATATAGAAAGCGAGAATGAAAATGAGAATTCAAGGCATCGTGCCACCGATGGTTACACCCTTCGCCGCTGATGAATCGGTTGACGAGGCGCTGCTGCGCGCCGAAATCGAGCATCTGATTGCATCAGCCAGCGTGCATGGCATCGCCGTCGGAGGCAGCACCGGCGAGGGGCAGACGCTGACGACCGATGAGCTGCGGCAGGTAGTGGCGGTCGCCTGCGAGGTCGCCGCGGGCCGCGTGCCAGTCATCGCCGGCATCATTGTCGACAGCACCAGGCAGGCAGTCGAGAAAGCGCAGGCACTGGCCGATTTGGAAGCCGCCGCCCTGCAAGTGACGCCGGTGCATTATCTCTTCCGCCCCAGCGACGACATGATGTTTAATCACTTCGCCACTTTAGCGCAACACGCAGCCCAGCCGGTGATGATCTACAATGTCGTGCCCTGGACTTATTGTTCGCCCGCCCTGCTCGACCGTATGATGCGCGAGATTGACGGGCTTATCGGCGTCAAGCAGAGCGCCGGCGATCTCAAGCTGCTGGCTGACCTGCTGCTCGCATCGGCCGATGCCGGTGTCATCATGTCGGCGGTGGATGCGCTGATGTACCCGTCGTTCTGCCTCGGCGCCCATGGCGCAATCGCCGCGATCCTAACCGCCGTGCCAGAACTTTGCGTGGCGCTGTGGGACCAAGTCCAAGCAAGCGACTACCCCGCCGCCCACGAGACGCATCGGAAGCTGCTGCCCATCTTCAACGCCCTCGAAGGCGATAATATGCCAGCCAATGTCAAAACAGCGCTGGCTTTGCAAGGGCGCCCGGCGGGCGGGCCGCGTATGCCTATGCCCGAAAGCTCAACTGAACAGCGCGCCGAAATCGAAGCGGCGCTGCTCAATGCGGGCGCGCAACTGCCAGCCAAATCCTCTGTGTGAGAATCCTTCGTCGAGTCTTTTCTAGCGCCGAAGTCCTTTCCCATGAAGGCGGGGCCGGCGCGATTAGATCGAATAAGAATGCGGCGCGGCAACACGCAGAACAAGCCCGGTTTTGCGCCAGCGAAGCCTAGCCCTAAGCTGGCATTTGTCTGGGGAATTTACCGCGCAGGAGAGAAAAAAGGAGCGTCCGAATTACACCCCTAACCCGGACGCTCCTCGCAGCGCAAGCAGCCATTCTGTTGAATACACTGCCGCAAAACCTGCCTTGCGTTCATGCTTCAAAATCACAGGATGATGAAGCTGAAACTGCCCACAGTATACCTTAGCCGCGCGCTATCGTACAAGCCAAACTGGGCTGCTCTTGGCGACAGATTGGCATAAGGCAAGCCGGCGAAACCCGTCTAACTTCTTGGTAAAACAAGGGTTCAGCCCGCTGTTTCGGCACCATAGCAAGATTGCGCGATAGCCTACAAACTACGCTTGAAAAACTCGACGGCGGCTAGGACCATCGCCGGCAGATAGGCATGGGCGACACCTTCATAAAGCACGAGCTCCAGCTTATCGGCGGCGCCGCGCTGGCGATACACTTCGCGCGCGTATTCCATCACTTTGTGGATCCCGGGCAGCGGCGAAAGTGGATCACTATCACCAGTCAAAATCAATTGATGGCGGGGCGCGGTAAGGGCAACGATATGCTCCATATCCAAGCCCGATGTCAGCGCGCCCGGCACATAATAATAGATGGCGTGCTTCGCCAGATCGGCTGCCTCGGCAAAGTCACGATAGCGCGTCATCTGCGAGATGGGCAGGACCGCCTTCACCGATTCATCCAAAGCGCCCACCCATGTCGTCCGCGATGCGCCTAGGCTCATGCCGGCTGCGCCGATACGCCCGCTGTCCACCTCGGGCCGACTGCGCAGATAGGCGAGCGCGGTCAAATCATCATGCACCATCATGCCCCAGAGCGTCTTTCCCTGCCAAAGAAAGTGCTTGAACAATGACAGCTCGGTATCGCGGCCTCGTTCGGCTTTGCCCGCCGGTCCCTGATGTTCTCGCTGGCCGAAACCATAGGCGTCAATCGCCATGACAATAAAGCCCGCCTCAGCCAGCGCCAACCCGGGCGCGTAGCCATTCTCGCGGATTCTGATGGCGGCATCCTTGCCCAGCTGATATTTGCCGCCGTGTTCGTGATGATAGAGCACCGCCGGCGCCGGCTGGGCGATGTCTTTCGGCAAAATGAGATAACCGTAGACGGTATCGCCGACGCCGTTGACGAAGCTAAAATGCTCCAAAGTGTATGTCGATTCCGCACGCGTCACTATGAGCCGGGCTTTTGGCAATGTCGGCGCCGGGATATCACCCAGCAGCCGCCACAGCTTTTGACGCGTTGCTTGCGGCTCTAACGTCAGTCCCATTCGACTATCATCCCCAGCGCGTCTTTATCCCAATTGGCGAGCCGCGCGTATGCCGCCGGAAACTCGCGCCAATTGTATCGATGCGTGATGAGCGGCGCTATCTGTACCCGTCCCCGCGCCAACAGGTCGAGGCAGACCGCATACTCCCGCCGCGCCGTCCAGTATCCGGGGCGATTTTCTTGCAGCGGTCTTGTACTCTCGTGCGCGCCAATCACCAGCAATCCCTTTCGATGCAGATCACGATAAAAGTTGACCTGGCTGGTGAGGCCCCGCGTGCTGCCCGCCAGCACGACGCGCCCCCGCTCCTTCGCCAATTCAAAGGCGGTAAGCACTGCGCTTGGCGCCCCTGTCAACTCAATAACGATGTCGGCGCCGGCCGCCCCCAGCAGCGCGCTCAGTTTGTCTGGCAAGTTGGCGTCGCTAATCAGCGTTTCATCGGACCCAACTTGCCGCGCCAGGTCCAGCCGCCCTTGGTCCAAATCAATGCCAAGCACCGGCAAACCCCCGGAGAGCTGCGCCAGTCTCATCGCCAGTATGCCGACGACGCCGGCGCCCAAAACGGCGACCGATTCGCCCAGTTCGATGCGCGCCTTGCGCACAGCCTGCATCGCGATTGCCAGCAGCGCGAAGAAAGCGGCTTCTTCATCAGCCAGCTGAGCTGGCACCTTCAGGCAATCGCCAGCATCAACCAAAGCCTGCGACTGGTGCGCCGCCCGGCAGACCACCCGATCGCCCAGCTTCAGCCCAGCTGCATCAGCGCCAGTAGCGATAACCTCGCCGACGAAACTGTAGCCGGGGGAAAATGGAAATGCTGGCTGGGTGTTCTCGAGATTGAGGTAGAAGGCGCGCTCGGTGCCAGCGCTGATCAAGGTGCTAAGCGCCCGCAGCAGCACCTGGCGCCCTTGCGGCTGTGGCGGATCATACTGCTCCAGCTCTACTTGTCCCGGCGCCGGGACAAGAACCCGATAAGCGCGCATTACTTCATTCCAGTAGTCGCGATGCCAGTGGTGATAAAGCGCTGCAAAAAGGCGAAGACCAAGGTGATTGGCAATAGCGTCACCACCGTCATCGCCAAGACATAATGCCACTGTATCTGCAGCTCGCCCTGGAAGGCGTTCAAACCCACCTGCAGCGTGAAATAATCATTCTGGCTGAGCACAATCAGGGGCCAGAGGAAATCGTTCCAGCGCCACATCACCGAAAAGATGGCCAGCACCGCCAGCGCGGGCCGCGCCAAGGGCAGAATGATGCGCCAATAAATATGCCACTCGCTGCCGCCGTCAATCCGCGCCGCGTCTAGCAACTCGTCGGGGATCGTCAGCATATATTGGCGCAGCAGGAAGATGCCAGTCGGCGTGGCTGCGCCGGGGATAATCACGCCCCAGAGATTGTTCTTCCAGCCGATGCTGGTGATGACCAGAAAAACCGGCACGAGAATGACCGTGATGGGAATCATGAGCGTGGAGATGAAGAGCACGAAGATGGCGTCTCGCCCTTTGAATTGATATTTGCTCAAAGCAAATGCCGCCATGCTGTTGATGACCAGCGTGATAATCGTCGCGACTGAGGTGACAATGACGCTATTTTTGAGATAAGTGAAGAAATCGAAATTATCCAGCTCCACCAGCGGGTCGAGGTAATTCTCCCAGGCCAGTTTCACTTCTTCGACCGGTTCGCGCTGCTTGATGTTGACCTTAATCCTTTCGGCGCTTGGGGCAGCTGGGTCGACCATTTGCGCTTCAATGCCGACGCGCCGCACCTGCGCCAGCTCGCGAAGGCTGCCATCTTCCATCGTCACGGTGAAGAGCGGCAGCGGCTCCTCATAGCCATCGACTTCGACTTCCACTTGCTGGTAGGGCAAGAGCGGCGGCGGATACTTGACCAAGCCAGCCTGCGTCTTGAAGGAAGACGCGACCAGCCACAAGACCGGACCAAACATCAGAATCGTGCCGACGGTCAAATACAAGTAGGTCAGCGCGTCGGCGCTGTTGAGGCGCTTGCCCCCGCTGCGCAAGGACAAAAATTGGGAAACGCTGATTCGTTCCGCGCTCATCAAACAGCCCCTAAGCCAGGCTCGATTGATTGCCCAGCCGCAATTGCAGCAGCGTCAGGATCAATAGCGAAATGCCCAGCACCATCGACGCCGCCGCCGATAAGCCAAACAATTGAATCTGATTGGAAAAACCAGTGGTATAGATATACTGCACCATGAGTTGAGTGCGCGTGCCCGGTCCACCGCCGGTGAGCACATAGATTTGGTCGAACATCTGCACCGCGCGGATGAGCGCGAGCACCAGCACGACGAACATCGTCGGCATCAGCAGCGGCATGGTGACAAAACGAAAATCCTGCCAGTGGTTGGCGCCGTCAATCGAGCTGGCTTCATAAAGCTCCGGCGGAATCGATTGCAAGCCCGCCAGCAGAATCAAAGTATAAAAGCCCATCAATGCCCAGACGCTGACGAAGACCACCCAGAACATCGCCCAGTTGGTATCGAGCAGCCAGCGCCTGCTCTCGCCGCCGAGTATCTCCACAATCGCGTTGAGTACGCCTTCATACTGCAAGACCCATTTCCATATCAGCGCCACCACCACCGGCGACAGCAGCACTGGATAGAAGAAAACGCTGCGGAAGAAGCCGCGCGCCACAATACGCTGATTGAGCACCAGCGCCGTCGCCAGCGAGAACAACACGATGCCGATCACTTGCAGAATCACATACTGAATCGTGTTGAAGATGCCGCGCCAGAACAAGTCTTCCTGGCAGCTATTGGGCGAGAGGAAATCTTCGCAGTCAAACAAAGTCTCGAAGTTGCCCAAGCCAACGAATGGGCGGTCTTCTGGAAAGAGTTTGGTGCCGCCGGTCATAGCGTAATAGAAATTAAGCAGCATGGGGAATAAAACAAAAATACCGAAAATCAACAGATTCGGCAGCACAAAAAAGTAACCCATCCGGTCGATGCCAACGCGGCGTTGAATCGGCGTCAGGATGCGATCCACCACTGTCACAAGCAGCAGCAACAGCGGTCGCGTCAATGGATCGAGAATTGTCAATAGACGCAAGGGCTTGCCCTTTGTTTTTCCCCCTCTCCCGGAGAGGGGGAAAATGTGCTCGAATTTGAGCGATTCAAGTCCCTCCCCCTAAGTTAGGGGGAGGGACTTAAGGTGGGGATTTAGCCAGATACCTCAGCCAAGGCGGTATCAATGTCGTCCTGGATGCGCTCAATCGCTTCATCCAGCGTCAACTCACCGACCATCGCCTGCGTCAGACGGTCGCGCGCGGCGTTGAAGACATTACGATTGAAGGCGTAGGCTTGCAGGTCAAAAGCAGTCTGCTCCAGCGTGCCGACTTGACCGACGAATACGCCGAGCGAGTCCTTCGCCAACTGGAGGTCGGTGTCGAAGTCTACGCCCGATGCTGACAATCCCGCATGCGCCGGGATGAAGAGTGTGCGGGCAGCGAACTCGCCCAGAACTTCCTGGCTGGCCAGGTATTCCATGACGCGCGTCACTTCTTCAGGATGCTCAGTCGCGCCAATACCAACCAGCGCCGCGCCACCGGGCATGCCGGTGCAGCCGCCTGGACCACAAGGATTGGGCACAGTCTGCCAGTCAAAGGCATCGCCGATTTGCTCGCTAAATTGCCCGACTTGCCAACTGCCGGACATGTAGAAGACCAGCTCGGCATTGGCGAATTCTTCATTGGCGCCGGCGTAGCCTTCGCTCAGGGGCCACATCTCCGGATGCATGGTGCCATCCAGATGCCAATTGACAAAGAGCTCAGCCATGTTGCGGAAGCCTTCATCCATCACGGTCGGATGCCCCATATCGTCGAAGTACTGCGCGCCCATGCTGATGGCCGGACCGGCGAAACGGTGACCACTGCGATCCATCGCCATCGGGTAGGGAATCTCCAGCGCATCGGCGACCGCGCGCGAGGCTTCCGCCCACTCTTCCCAGGTGACCTCGTCAGACATGTCACTCGGCACATCGACGCCAGCCTGCTCAAAGAGCGTACGGTTGATGAAGGGACCAGTGATGGTCAGCTGGGTCATGAAACCGGGAATGCTGGAATCGTCGCCGGGCTGCCGCTTCCAATTGAGGAAGGGACCAAAATTCTCTTCCCAGTATGCCGGATCGCTCAGGTAGGGTGTCAGGTCCAGGTAGTATTCAGCCAAGCCACCCAGGTCGGTAACGCGCGCCATATCCGGTCCTTCGCCAGCAGCCAAGTCCAGCGGCAGATTTTCCAGAATCGCGCTGTAGGGAACGGTATCAATCTCAACGCTGATGTCAGGATTGTCCATTTCAAAACGGTCTAGCAGATCGCGCAGGACCTCGCCTTCGTTGCCGTCGTTGTACCAGCGGATCCGCAGCTCGACCATGTCTTGCGTCAAAGCCGGCAGGGCTGACACAAGCAAAGTCAGTATCACAAGTAAAGCTAGAATTTTGCGCATTGTGTGCTCTCCAAATGCTAGTGAACGAATAATGTGGACGCTGCTTGCAACTAGATCTTGTCCGCGCTCGCAGTTGCCGCAATCCAGCGAAACAGCCGCGCCACTATAGATGAAATAAAGTTTTCTGTCAAGCAATGCGAATTTCGGAGTGGTGAAATTGATTGATATAGCGCGTTGCTCACACTGAGTTGCAGGCGAGCGCCCGCAGCCTAGGTCTGCAACTAGGGGCAAGACAAGCGTCGCCCCTAGATCTAAGTTATCCATATACAGAATCTCAGCCTGCATATCCACGTAATTCACCGCTCCCAGGTATGGAAACACTAGGCGCAACGAGACCTGGAGTTTACAATATCCTCCCTTTAGCGTCCCGACTGCCTGGCATATCAGAGGATTGAGCAAATGCCCCCTACGCCGGTTGCCCTGTTTCGCCTCATGTCCGCCCTGCTGCTGCTTGTCCTGCCGCTCCTTGGCGCAAGCCTCGCCCAGGATACCGAGTTGGCAGCTTGCGCTGATGAACCGCTCAGCTTCGGCTTCTATCCCTACTTCGCCCCGGTGAGCTACAGCGCCGATGCCGACCCAGAATCGGACGGCTTCCACCAGCATCGCGGCTACGAAGCGGATCTGCTGACCGCTCTGGAAGCCATCGAAGGGGCGGGTTTGACATTTCTCAGGCGCGCCATCCCGCTGTGGGAAGACATCTGGCTGCAACCCGCCAGCCCGCGATTTGACATTGTCGGCGGCGCTATTTCCAGCTTGGATTCGCGCAGAACCGACGCCAAGGGTGAAGAACAAGTGGCTTTCACCACTGGGCATATCAACTTTCGTCAGTCGCTGCTGGTACGCGCCGAAGATCAAGACAAGCTCAACAGCTATGACAAATTAACTAGCGAAATCCGGGTCGGCGCGCTGCCTGGCACGACCGGCGAGGCTCGTCTGTTAGAAATCACGGGCTATGTCGACGAACACGGTACCCTGGCAGAAGGCACGCGCATTGATACGCCAGGCGGTACGCTGGTCGCCAATGGCAGCGAAGACTTTCAAATTACAGCGGGGCAGCATACCGAGAATCTGTCGGATCGCATTCAGCTTTATCCGCCGCTGGAGAGCATGCCGCAAGTGATTTATCTTGGCAGCGAAGTCGGCGAGCGAGAGCTGATCGAAGCGCTGGAAAGCGGGAAGCTCGAGGCGCTGGCGCGGGGAGAAATCAATAGTCGAAAAGTTGCCCGCGCTGCTGACGATGCCCTGGTCGTCTCCGCATTGGATGACGTGGTCGAAGTTGGCGCTTTCGTCCTAGACGTAGATAATGCCGAATTAGTCGAATGCATCGACGAGAAGATCAACTGGCTGACTGACGATCGGGAAATCGGTTATGGAGATTGGCTAGATGACCCGCTGGTTTTCATGCAGCGCGCGGGAACCTGGAACAAGCGAGAGATAGAAGCCGAACAATAAAGCCGCTTTAGGGGCAGCCCTGGCCCGCGTCACAATTGCCAAGGACAATGAATAGATTACAAGGAGATTGACATGCCAATCGGAACCAAGAATCAAGCGATTGCCGGGCTCGGCACGCATCATATCGCCATCCAAACCACCGATTACGAAGCATCGCTCGCCTTCTACACCGAGGTCATGGGCATGGCTGAAGTTGTCGGCTTCGAAACTGGCGGACGCCGAGCTGTGATTCTCGACATCGGCGATGGCAGCCATTTGGAATTGTTTGAACCCGTTCCCGGGACGCAACCTTCAAGCAAGGCAAGCGGCAACATCGTCTTCCACTTCGCCCTGCAGACCACCGATATCGCGGCCGCCCTCGAACGCGTCCGCGCGGCTGGCATGGAAATCACAGTCGAGCTTAGAACAGCGCAGTTGGGGGCGCTGGATGTCAGCATAGCGTTCTTCAAGGGACCCAGCGGCGAGGTGGTCGAGTTCTTCCAAGTCAACGATTGAACTTTCCTAGCCCCTTCAAGCGGGGCCGGAATCGGGGCGCGGCTAGACCTCGATATAGATTCGCTCCTCGCGGATGATGACCGGGAAGCGCTTGAGCTGGCGCCGGTCGGTCAGGCATTGACCGCTGTGCAGATCAAACTCCCAGCCGTGCCAAGGGCAGCGCAGTATCTCGTTTTCTTGCCCCCAGATAAATTCGCCCGGCTTGGAAGGCAGCGTGGTGCCGCCGAGCTTGCCCAGGCAGATCGGCGCAAAAGCATGTGGGCAGATATTCAGCACCGCTACCAACTGCGCGCCGGTGTTAAACAGGCCGATAGACAGGTCGCCAGCCCTAACAATCCGGCGCTCGCCAGGCGCCAGCTCGCCCAGAGCAGCCACAAACACTTCCCGCTTAGCGGACACGCTGCGGCGCCTCCAGCCTGAATAGCTCCCTGGCATTGCGATACATCACCGCCTCACGCAGCGCCGGGCGCAAATGCCGCATGGCGAAATCCGGCGTATCGCCATCCCAATGCGGAAAATCGCTGGAAAACATCAGCATCCGCTCGGCGTCAAACATCTCTAGAATCTGTTGAAAATGCTTGCCATCCGCCGGCTCTTCGATTGGCTGCGTCGTCAGCATAATATGATCCTGAATAATCTCGCTTGGGCGGCGGGTAAGCCAGGGCGTGGTCGAGCGCAGCGCCTTCCAATTCTTGTCCAGCCGCCACATCAGCGCCGGCAGCCAGGCGACGCCGCCTTCGACTAGAATATACTTTAACGTCGGGAACTTCTCGAAGACGCCCTCGACCACCAAGCTAACCATTTGCGTCATATAAGAGGTCGCAAGCAGGGTATGCCATTCCAAGTAATTGGCGACCAAGCCAGCCGTGCCGCCGGCGCCAGCAATGCCGACACCCTCCAGCCCGGGGTGAATCGCCACTGGCAAATCATACTCGACCGCCGCCTCATAGATGGGATGGAAATAGCTGTGCCCCAGGGGGAATGGCGAGCCGCTGACCATCAGCACCTGGCAAACCCGCGGCTGCGCGCCCAGGCGATGAATCTCCGCGACCGCCAACTCGATATTGCTGAAAGCGACCATGATAGAGGCCAAGTAACGCTCATCGGCCGGCAGCCAGTCTTCGACGAAATGCGTATTCACCGCCCGTAGCGCCGCCGCCGAATAATGCGCGTCCGGCGAGACGCAATGCTCCATCGCTTCCATCGGGTTGAGCACGGCATAGTCGATATCGTAGCGGTCGAGAAAATGGGAAGCCATTGTGTCTGGGAAACGCTCGACGCGCCGCCCGTCCTCGGTGACGCTGTCAGCGCGCATGACTCCATTGGGATTGTAGTAATTGGGATGCCCGGCACCATGATCCCCGCGCAAATAGCGCGTGCGCCAGGGTTCCTCGAGGTATTCGCCCACCATTTCATGCACTGGCACTGGATGCAAATCGGTATCGATAATCATTTTGGGTTCGGACATATGGCGCTCGCTTGCCGGTCTCTGCATCTGAAATATAGCACAAGATTTGCCATATCCCATCCTATGTGCCACACTAATGTTGTTCAGCAATGCCTCATCAAACGAAACTGTTGAAGAAAGGATTGGTCATGAAAGTCAGAATCTTGCTGGTTCTCTTAATTCTCTGTCTGTTGGTTCCCTTGGCACAAGCGCAGGACCCAGTCACCGTCAAGCTTTGGATGCACAACCACACACCCCGCATCGCGATTGACGAAGAACTGATCGCGGAGTTCATGGAAGAAAACCCCCACATAACCGTCGAATACGAAATTGTGCCGGATTACTTTACCGCCTTGCAAACGGCTCTGGCTGCTGGCGCAGGTCCCGATGTATTCAACCAGTTCACGCTCTATAATGCGCAATTCTACGCACAGGGTATGCTGGCTCCGGTGGACCCGGTAGCGATGGGCTACCAAACGATAGAAGATGTCTACGCCCGCTATGGCGAAGGTGTGGTTGGCGAGACGGTCTTGGCTGGCAATACCTTTAATGGCATGCTCTATGGCTTGCCCACCGAGTTGAGCAACTACGCCTGCTATGCCAACGACGATCTGTGGCTGGAAGCCGGGCTAGACCCAGCGACTGATTTCCCAAGCACCTGGGACGGCTTGACCGAAGCAGCGCTGAAGCTGACCAAGCGCGACGAAGACGGCGCTCTTATACAGCGCGGCTTCGACTTCAACTGGTCGGCGCCAATCTATATGATGCTGCACTTCGACCCAATGGTGGCCCAGCTCGGCAATAGCATGATTGACGAAATCACCTACACCGCCGATATCAACAACGAAAATGTCAAGCGCGTTATGCAATACTGGAGCGACATCGTCAACGTGCACGAAATTGGCGGTCCGCAATACACCGTTTCCCGCAATGCTTTCAACGCCGGCGAACTGGCGACTGAGTGCACCTTCGGCAATTGGGGTACGCCAGGAATGGAAGAAGCCGGCATCAATTACAGCATCCACAACATCCCACGCTGGGACGACGCCGTCAATGATCTCGGCTTCGCTACCTACGCGTTCTATCTGCAAGTCAATAACGACTCCCCGCGCGAAGTGCAGGACGCAGGCTGGAAGCTGATCGCCAAACTCACCAGCAAGCCGGACCGCTACCTGAATGAAGCGGCGCTATTCCAACCGATTGCCGACTACCTGGCCACCGATGAATTCCAGAACAATGAAATCATGCCGGTGTTCCTGGATGAGCTTTATCGGGGCGAATATCATCCACGCTTCGCCAACTTTGCCGAAGTCGGCGATGCCCTGGGGCGCGCCCGGGATCGCATCGTGCTCGGTGGTGAAGACATGGATGTCGTCTTGCAAGAGACCGAAGACGAGGTCAATGCGATTCTGGAACGCGCGCTTGCCGATATCGAAGCGGCCGGCGGCGGCTGATAACTAGCCCACACCCATCCTAAAGTCGACGCTCACCAAACTCCCTTCCCTCCTTGCGAGGGAAGGGAGCGGGCTAGGAGTTCTCGCGAAATATGATCGGCCATTATCGCCGCGCCTGGCGCGAAAAAAACGCCATCGCCCGCCGCCAGTATTGGGGGCTGATTTTCGTCTTGCCTTGCGTCGTCTTTTTCGCCATCTTCTTTCTCTATCCGCTTGTCACTGGCTTCTACCTCAGCCTGACCAAATACACGCTCTTGCGCCCGCCTGTCTTCATCGGTTTCGACAATTATGCCAATCTGCTAAAAGATCGCCTTTTCCTCAAGTCGATAAGCGTCACGCTGGGCTTCGTCGTCGGCAGCACCGCCCCAACCGTGATCCTATCCCTCTTTGTGGCACTGCTCTTTTATCAGAAGTTCCCGGGCCGCGAGGGATTGAAGTTGATCTTTTTCTCGCCACTGCTGCCATCGGTGGCAGTAGTCTCGGTTATTTGGGTGGTCCTGCTGCACCCCAGCGGCATCCTTACCAATGTCGTCCGCCCGCTGACTGGCAAGGCTGAAATCAATTGGATCCATGATATTACGCTTTCGCCTATCGTGATTGTGCTGGCTCGTATTTGGTCGGCCATGCCTTTCTATATGTTAATTTGGCTGGCCGGCTTGACCGCCATTCCACAGGAGCTGCGCGATGCCGCCCGCGTCGATGGCGCCAACCGAGCACAATCCTTCTGGAGCGTTGAATTGCCGCTGCTGCGCCCAACCGCCGTCTTCGTGATGGCAGTCTCCACCATTTCCGCTTTTCAAGGCTTCGCCCTGCAGTTCGTCATCGCGCCCAATCAAGGCGGCCCGGTTGATGTAAATACCACCTTGGGCATCCTGATATGGAAATACGGCTTTCAATTCTTCCGAATGGGGGATGCCGCCGCCATCTCAGTCTTCTTGTTCGCCTGTATCATGATCGTTACCGGGTCGCAAATCGCGCTGGGCCGCAGCGATCGATATTCAATCAATTAGCGAGCGGATTGTAATGGCAAAATCGGCAAAACCATACGAGAGCGATGCCGCCTTTGAAGCGCGCCTGCGCAAACGCATCAACAAGCTCATTCTGTTTTCGATCGCCGCCCTGGTTGCAGTGCTCTTTGGTTTTCCGATGTATTTTATGGCAGTCTCCGCATTCAAAGCAGAAGCGGAAATCTTGTCCACGCCCTTTAACTGGCTGCCGCAGGAATTTGTCGGCTTCAGCCATTACGAAAGCGCATTCGAGCGGGCGCCGATTGGTCAGTGGTACCTGAACAGCGTCTTCATCGCCGCGGTGCAAGTTGCAGTCGGGATTTTCTTCGGCGCGATGGCCGGCTATGGTTTCGCCAAGTTTCAGTTTCGCGGCAAAAAGATTCTATTCGCCCTCATCCTAAGCATTATGGCGGTGCCATTTCAGATTCTACTAATCCCGCTTTATGTCGAGATTCGGCATTTCGGCTGGCACAACACATACGCCGGCTTAATTGTCCCCGGCATGCTCAGCGCATTTGCCATCTTTTTGATGCGCCAATTCGCCTTGAGCATCCCCGATGAATTACTGGATTCAGCCCGCATAGACGGCGCGTCAGAATTTCGCATCTTCCTCTACATCGCCTTGCCGCTGCTGGCGCCAGCTTCCGCCAGCCTCGCCATCATCCTGTTCCTCGCCAGTTGGAACAACTTCCTTTGGCCCCTCGTGGTCGCCCAGGATCGCAATCTTTGGACGCTACCCGTCGGCATGACCGTCTTCTCTCAGCCTTACCGCGGCGAGCCCTCTGTCGGTCCTTCAATGGCGGTCTCAACGCTGGCTACTTTGCCCGTCGCCCTGCTCTTCGTCTTCTTCCAGCGCTATTTCATCGAGGGCATGATGGTCTCCGGCATCAAAGGATGAAGCGCCTGCGCTGAAGCCGCTCGGAGAGAGGTCGGCTTAACCCTGCCGCGGGTGCAAGCGTGATCCAAATCGCAGATACCGTATATCGCCCGCGCCGTCTCGCAGAATATCAGCCCGTGTTCCTTTGAAGGTTCCAGCAAGAACCAGCAATTGATCAGGCCCACAAAGCGCCACTTCAGCCGGCGGCATGTCTTCCAATTCGAAATCACTTGGCAGCCCGCCGCGAAATCGAATCTCAGCCAGCAATTGCCCCCGATTCATTCGAAGCTCTATCGCGCGCATGGCGCCTTGATAGCGCCCAACATACTGCTCAAGCTCCTCGATAGGCGCCGCCACCGCCTGCGTTTCCGGAATCTCAATTTCACAGAATTCGCGCAATACCGCCTTGCTGAAGCGATCGTGCAGGGCAGTTCCTTTATCGCCGTTCGTCATCATAGCCAGCGCCAGCTCATGTGCCGGTACAAGGATCAATACAGCGTTCTGCCCATTTGTGCCGCCGGTGTGCCAGAGACGCCTTGCCTCACCCGCGCCGCTAATCATCCAAGCCAGCCCACAGCTGCCCAAATACGGCAGGCTGCGCACTTGAGGCTTGTGCATCTCCGCCAAGCTCTGCGAGCGTAGCAGCGGCGCCCCGTCGCCCAGGTGGAATTCGCCATAACGCAGCAGGTCTTGAATATGACAGCTGATGCCGCCGGCCGCGTTCATCCCGCGCGGAATCGCCCAAGGCCTCAAGACCTTGCCGGCTTCCTCCCCCACCTGATGCCCAACCGCGAAGCGACGCAGCATCACCTGATGTGGGAAGAAAAAGCTGCTGCCCATGCCCAGCGGCTGGAAGACCAAATCATCAATAGCCTCTTCGTAGGTTGCGCCAGTCAGCACTTCGATGATTCGTCCCGCGACGCAAAAGGCGGCATTGTTGTACGAGAAGCACTTGCCCAGCGGCGCCAACTGCTCAAAGCTCGCCATGCCCGCCACGTACTTCTCGGCCGCGTCGTCGTTGTCGCCCGTATCCGTGAAGACATCGCCCGTCCAACCCGCCATGTGCGTCAGCAAATGCCAGACTGTGACCCGCTCCGAAACATCTTCGTCGCGCACCCGAAAGGCGGGCAGATAGGCGCGAACCGGTCTGTCTAGCCGCAGCACTTCCCGCTCGACCAAGCGCATCATCGCCGTCGCCGTCACCGTTTTGCTAATCGAGCCAATCTGAAAAATGGTCTCGTCGGTTACTGGCAGCGGATGCTCGACATGGGTCAGGCCGACGCCGCTGGTGTAGGTCTCGCCGGCCACTTGTAAGCCAAAGGTCGCGCCCGGGACAGCTAATTCCGCGCGCCAGCTTTCGACCTGCGCGGCGATCCTTTCAAATTTTGTTTTAGTGCCCGTCATCACGATTTCGTTCTCCTTGATAGTTTGCGCCTCAGCGCCGCTTTGCCGTGACATGAATGGCGAGGCCATTTAACAGGACGAAAAAAGCCACCACTAACATGATATTTCGATACCCGATGGCTGACTGCAAAATCCCAAAACAGAAGGTGGAGATGAACCAGCCGATATTCCACATGACCAGCCCCATGCTGCTGGCAACATTATGCAAACTGGCGTCGAGCGAATCCATCAGCAAAGGCTGGAAGAGCGGCTGCATCGTATTGCGAAAGCCAATCGCCAGGGCATAGCATACGATGGCGATGGCAAGCCGCTGCGACCCGCTCAAGCCAACAAAGGCGAGGGCGCTAATGAACATCAGCGCAGTTAAGGCGCCCGCCCGCCCCAACCGCGCTTCCATGGCCGGGTTGAATAGTGGCATCAAGCCCATCGCCAGCCAGCCCAAGCCAATCACAGCCCCAACCGCGCTATCGGCCAGCCCGAATAACTCGCGAAATATGAGATTGAAGAAGGGGAATGTCAATCCGCCAGAGATGCCGAAGACAAAAAGCGGCAAGGTCAAGCGAAAAAGGCGACGCCAGGGCGCCTGCCGCCATGCGCCCCAGCCTGCGCGAGCAGAGCCAGCTCCATCAGCCACCTTGCCGCGCAAGGACAGAATCGGCGCGTTGCTCAAGAGCAGCAAGATGGCAGCGCCGAGTATGGACAGACGATAAGCCAGCGGCATCTCTTCGGGTCCCAACTCGGCTGTGCCAGCAATCGACAATGCCTGGCTGGCGATTAAGGGCAGCAGCCCGCCCAAGGCGCTGCCAATCGCCACCGCCAACATGGCGACTAGGTTGTGATAAGAAAACTGAGCCGTATGCTCGCTGCGGTCGGTCAGCGTCACCATGAACGGTGGCTTCACCACTTGGTTGGCGCCAAAGCAAGCGCCCCACATAAAGCGACTAACCGCGATGACGAGCAAATTCTGCGATAGGGCAACTACCGCGACCGATAGCGCGATGCCCACTGTCGACAGCATTATCAGCCGCCGATTGCCGACGCGGTTCGCGATTAGACCAATTGGCAATCCGATGAGGAAGCCGCTGAGCCGGGGCAGCGACTGCAAGAGGCTAATCGTCGCTGTGTCATAAGCAATGCTGACCAGATAAAAGTTCAGCAAGATATCGGCAATGCCCAGCAAAGCAATATGAAAAAGCAGGCTGTGGCACAGAAACAGCAGCACCCGCCCGTTTAAGCCCGGCAGGCGCCCAATGCGCCCGGCGCGATGCCTCATCTCGGCAACTGATTTCATCTCAGTATTCTCGCATCCGGGCGCCGACTAAATTAAAAAAGGACCTATCTATTAACAGTGCCGGCGAGCCCGCCGACAATATTGCCGCAGTATCTGCCAAGCGCCGTCTGCTTGACAGGCAAATGCCGCATCTCTATAATCTGCCGCATTCGCGCGACAATTATCAGTATAGGTGTATACTAGCAGAATCGCCGTCGGCTTCACACTTCGCCGCTCGTGATTTGCTCAAGCAACGAGGCGAGTGCCTTTGGTATGCTGCGCGCTTGGAAAAATACACAGGAGATTCTAGTTTGGCATCAAAAATTAAAGCTGAAATCTTGGCCGCCCATCGTGCCAACGACGCCTTAAGCGCGCCCTTGCCACCGCCGGTCGCCCGGCACGAGAAAGACCTAGGCGCCGATGGCATGCTCAGCCCGCTGGACGAGCGGATAATCGCGGCTTCATCAGAGGCGCTGGAAGCGGGGCAGACCCACTATGTCGATGTCCCGGGCATTGCGCCCCTGCGCCGTGAAATCGCCCACTGCCTGAATCGCTCAACCGGCGCGAGCTACGAAGCCGGCAACATTATCGTCACGGCTGGCTTGCAAGAATCGCGCTTCCTCACCATTCAGAAGATCGGCGAAAACTTCGATAGCATCGCCGTGCCAGCTGTCAGCCATCCCGGTGTGTCGAAGGCGCTCGGCGTCAGAGCGCGAAACGTCATTACTCTCGCGGCCGATGCTGAACGTGGTTATCTCCCCTCGATAGATGTGATTTCGGAAGCGGTCGCCGCTGGCTGTCGCTTGCTCTACCTCGAGTCGCCATCTCGCCTCAGTGGTGCCGCTTATACGAAGGAAGCGGTCGCCGCCATTGCTCAAGCGCTGCGAGAAGCCGGCGCGTCCGCCATTTGGGATCAGGGTCTTGCGCCCTGGGTTGATGGCGGCTGCGGCTCGCTCGCGTCAACTGAAGCTGCGCCAGCGCGAATCACCACGATCGGTGAAGTGTTTCCCGGCATGGGATTGGCAAGCTGGTTCATTGGCGCTATCGCCGCGCCCGAGGCTCAAATTCCGGCGCTGCAATCACAGAAGCAAATCATGGCGATCTGCACCAGCACCGCCGCCCAATACGCCGCCCTTGAAGCCAGCTCTTTATTCGAGGACGCGCGTAATCTCAAGCTGGCGCAGCTGGTGCGGCTCCATAGCGACATTGTCAAAAGGTCGGCCGTGCTGGGCTTTGATGTCATCGCCGGCGCTGCCCGGAATATCCTTGCGCTGTCGGCAGACGAAAAAACAAAATCCAAGCTGCGCGGGGCTGGCTTCGACTTCGCCGATGGAGCGCAATTTGGCGCGCCCGACTTCATTCGCCTGAATGTGAACGCCGCCACGCTGGACGCGCTGCAAGCGCTCGGCTGAGCAGAAACGAGACTATGCGATGAGCAAGAAAAAAGCCCAAGGCACTAATCTGCTTTATCAATTGATCGGCGAGGCTCGCGCTTACGATGACGTCATCATCATGGGCCGCGGCGACCCCGACTTCGATACGCCGGCGCATATCGTCGCCGCCGCCAAAGACGCCATGGTCAACCATCACAGCGATTCCACGCCGCCCGAAGGCTTGCTGCCCCTGCGCGAAGCCATCGCCGCCCGCGTCAAGCGTGTCAACAATATCGATGTCGACCCGGCTACTGAGGTTGTCGTCACCAATGGCGGGCAAGAAGCGCTCTTCCTGATGGTGCTGGCAATAATTTCCCCGGGCGACGAATTGATCGTGCCCGAGCCCAATTACAATACCTATGCCGATTCGCTCGCTTTCGCCGGTGGCCTCAAAGTCGAAGTGCAGACCTATGCCCAAGATGACTTCCGCGCCGCCCCTGCCGATGTCCGCGCTGCTGTCAGCGACCGAACACGCGGGCTTCTGCTCGTCTCCCCCAACAACCCCGCCGCCAGTGTCATCTCCCCGCCCGATATGCGGGAGATGCTGGATATTGCTATCGAAAACGATCTGATAGTCATTGCCGACGATATTTACGACCTATTCGTCTATGACGATTTCGAGCACGTCAGCCCAGCCTCATTGCCCGGCGGCAAAGAACGCGTCTTAACCCTTAACGCCCTCTCCAAAGCCTATTCCATGACTGGCTGGCGCCTGGGCTGGATCGTCGGGCCAGCCGATCTGATGGCGCGCGTGCGAGAACTGAAAGCGGCCATCAGCGGTGGCGCTTCGGTCATCTCACAGTACGCTGGCATCGCCGCACTGACTGGTCCCCAAGACGCAGTCGACATGATGGCGGAAGCCTATCGCCGGCGCCGGCGTATCGTCCTGGACGCCCTTGACGCGATGGGAATCAAATACGGCCTGCCACAGGGCGGGCAATTTGTCTTCGCCGATATCGGTTTCACCGGCCTGGACAGCGGCGAGGTCGCCCAACGCATTCTCACCGAGCAGCACGTCTTGGCTTACCCCGGCTCGGCGTTTTCCAAAGACCGCAAAGACTACCTGCGCATGACCTTTCTCCAGCCCGAAGCGCAGCTAATCGAAGGTCTCGAAAGAATGAAAGTCGCCATGGCCAACATCGTGGCGGAACGGTAGGGGCTGCACTTGCGGAATCACGGCGCAGGCTTGCTGCGCAATCATTGGCATATCTTGCTGGTCGTGCCGCTGGTCGTCATCGCGATAACCTGGCCGACCTTCCCCCGCATTTTTGACTCACAAGATTATTGGTTTCATACCGGTCACGGGGACACTTGGTTAAGGATATGGGATGCCTGGCATCTCGAACGCGTTCTCACGGGAAGAGCCGAGCTATTTTACACGGAGTCAATATTTCATCCGCGGGGCCTGTCCCTGGCATTCGTGCACTACTCGTTACCTCATGCCCTTATGTTGATCGTCTTTGAAAAGTTGATGCCAGCCGATAACGCCTACAATCTGCTGTTCCTGCTGATCCTATGTTTTAATGCCTATTGTACGTACCCCCTGATTCTGTATCTAATTGGCGAAAAATGGATTGCCCTTTTTGGCGCGATTGTCGTTGGCGTGAGCGTGCCTTTTCTCGGCGGCAGCACCATTCCCGATCTCATCATGATAGGAACCATTCCCTTAACAATCTATTTCTTTCTCCGTCACGTTGCGGAAAGCCGCTGGATCTTCGCGGCGCTGGCTGGAATAAGCGCAGGCGCAACAGCCTTCATTAGCGTATATATCTTTGTCTTCATCCTCATGACCATCGGCATAATCGCAATCTTCCTGGCGATATTACATTGGAAACAACCAGCTTTCTGGCGCGGCCTCTTGCTGTTTATGGTCGTATGCGGTGCGATAAGTTCGTTGCGATTCTATCCAATGTTTGTTGATATAACAGTCCTGCAGGAAGGATTGGAAACACATCTTGGCCGCGTAAGAAGTAACGATGTATTGGAATGTTGTGTGCTTACAGGGAACCCCTTCACGGGAGAACTGTTTCGCAAGGTATTCGCCTTCCTACCCGATACAGAGCAAATCAGCCCGCGCCAGGTAACCAATCACGCGTACCTGGGATACATCAATCTGTTCTTCCTGTTATGCGCGCTCCTTCATAAACCTCTGCGGCGCCGGTTAGCTCCTTGGCTGGCAGTTCTGGTGGTTTTTGCGATATTGCGACTTGGTCATTTTCTCACAATCAACGGGCAAGAATATCGAAGCATTCTCTTGCCCGAACACTACCTTAGTGAATGGTTTCCGGCGCTTTTTGGGAGCGTTTATATACAGGAATACTATCAATACGGTGTGGTCGTGCCGCTTGCTATTCTTGCAAGTTTTGGTCTTGAGCGGCTTATCCGATCGAAACCAGCCCTCGTGCGTGCGTCAGTCATACTGTTATCCGTGCTAATCCTTGTCATAGAGTTTTACAACCCGCTCACTGGATATATTATCGAGCGAGAAAAGATTGCATATATCGACTGGTTTTCAACAGAGTCCGATAGCTCAATCAAGCTCATTAATCTGCCGCAGGGATCATGGAAGTCTCGATATTATCTAGCCATGCAGTCATTAAACAACTATCCAACGGCATTCGGACTTAGCAATCGTCTCCCGGCAAGCTCCCGGACCTACATCAGAAGCAACGCAATACTACAACTGTGGGACGATAACCGCAGTGTCCATTGCTTACCTCACAGAGAGCGCGCCTACATGTCGGCTTTGGGGCAGCTTCTGGCGGACGGTTTCACGCATGTCATCGTACACAATTGGATATATGGCGACCAGTTCATCAATCATAGCTTTTGGAACGTGCCCGCATCTTATACTAATGGCTTCGTCAGCGCATACAGACTGCGTGATTTGCGCTTGAGTTGCGAATCGAAGCAGATTGAACTGCCCCGATTTAGCCAGTTCGCGGAATCGCCGTCGGCTATTCCGGGCCTACGGTCTTCAATTATCAGCTTTCATCCGACCGATAGTATCGACGCCGATCTCTTCGCCTACCTCGATTCGCTCTTTTCCGATTGGCAAAGCCTGCTTCATCTATATCTGGACGACAGCGAGTTGGTAATGCAAAGCGCCGGAAAGAATTACCCGGATATGGAGTCTTTCGCGCGAGACAATCAAGTGATTTACTTACTCTACAACAGTCGCGACACCGACTCGGCAGCGCCCCGGTCCCAAGCGTCTTTGGAACAATTTGATCTGTGCCAGCGCGAGGAGCATGACGACGGCTCCATCATTGAGCACTATGTGAAGCGCGAGTTTTCTTGCGCGCTCGTAACTGCTAGTCAGCCGCTTCAGGTGGACTATGATAATGGCATCCGACTTGAAAATGTTTATCTTGAGCACACGCACGACGACTTGGACGTTGAACTCATGTGGAGCAACTTGGCGAGCGAACCACACTCCGTGTCGCTGCAAATATTTGGTGCCGCGGACGACAAAGTTCTCGGACAAGATTCGACCGTCGGCCATGTATCGCTTCGCCGTCATCGCGTCAACATTTCATCCTTACCGCCCGGCGGATACGTGGTCAAGCTCATTGTTTACAACTTCAATACGGGACATAGTGTATCTGGCAAGGTAAGCGAGACCAGCGTAAGATTTGATCGTGAGTTAGAGATCGCGACGATAGATCGGTTTTGAGAGTGTTGAGCGGATAAAAAGGCGATGGGAAAAAACCTAAAGGACAAGACCGCCGTTATCACAGGTGCCAGCCACGGCTTGGGGCAAGCAATCGCCATGAAACTGGCAGCGCTTGGCGCTCACGCGGTTTTGCTTGCCCGCCGTCCTGATCGCCTGAACAAGGTGGCGCGAGCAATCCAAGCCAGCGGCGGCAGCGCGTCGACTTATCCTTGCGACATCGCCGACGCGGAAGATGTGACAGCCAGCGCCGCCAAAATCCAAGACGCTTTCGGCAAAGTCGATATCCTCATCAATAACGCTGGCATACCCGCGCCACGCACTTTTCTCGAAACAGACATCGCCGATTGGGACGCGGTTATCGGCGTGAATCTCTCGGGCGTCTTTTACCTCACGCGCGCCTTGTGGGATTGCCTGATAGGCGCCGACCATGCCTACGTCATCAACATTTCTGGCACAGCGGGTCTGCGCGGCGGCGGCAGCCCGGCTTATGGCAGCTCAAAGTTCGGCTTGAGGGGCTTAAACCACGCCATCGCGCAAGCTGGCAAAGATTATGGCATCCGCTCGACCATTCTCTACCCAGGCGGCATGGATACTGGCTGGCGAGGCGCGCCCATCGGCAAGCTGCCACGCAGCCAGACGATGGACCCCGCTGCCGTTGCGGACATGGTCGCCCAGCTACTGGCGAGCCCAGCCGAATTTGTCGTCAACGAAGCCATTCTGAATCCGATTGATCAGCCCTTTATGTAAGGCAAGGACTATGGCATACGAAGTCAAAGACTCATCGCTGATCAATCTCTATTCACTGGAGACGCTTGAGGGCTTCACCCTTGCCTATATGCGGGGCTTGGGCGCGACCGCGGACGAAGCCGCGATTATCTGCGCCGGCTTGATGACGGCATCGCAATGGTGGCACCCGGGCCAGGGTCAAGGCTTGGAGAAGCTCTTCCGCTATACCCGCCGCGTGAAAAATGGCGGCATCCTGCCCGACGCCCCAATGACCTGGCTCGTCGACGCCCCCGCCTACGCGCTATTGGATGCGGCAAAAGGATTTGGCTATGTCGCCGCTCACCGCGCCATGACCCGCGCTGTCGAAAAAGCCAAGTCCAGCGGCATCGCCATGGTCGGCGTTCGCCATAGCAACCACTTCGGCATCGCCGGTTACCATGCCCTGACCGCCGCCAAGCAGGGATTGATCGGCTGGTCCTGCACCAATGCCGCCGCCGAAATGGCGCCTTGGGGCTCGGCGAAGGTTGTGCTGGGCACCAACCCTTGGGGCATCGCCATCCCGCGCAGCAAAGACCATGCCATCGTCCTTGATATGGCGCTAACCATGTCGGGTAAAGGCATGATGCGCTGGTACGAGCGCGAAAACCGCCCCATGCCAGATAACTGGGCGCTGACACCCGCCGGGCAAGTGACCACCGACCCCGCGGCAGCGATGGCGGGACCGCTGCTGCCCATCGGCGAATACAAGGGTTATGGCTTGAGCCTCTTCACTGATGTGCTGGCCGGCGTGATGACTGGCGCGCTCTTTGGCGCCGATGTCTTTCAAGACGATCAGAACTTTGATGTGGGCCACATGATGATCGCCATCGATCCAGCCGCGCTCATGCCCGCTGCGGATTTCGCCCGCCGGCTTGAAGAATTGGTCGGGCAAGTTAAAGGCACCGAGCCAATCGACCCCGACCGCCCCGTCCTGCTGCCGGGCGAAGTCGAGTTCCGCCGCATGGACCAACGGGCGGCAAGCGGCATCCCGGTCGCGCGCGAAACCGTCGCCCAGCTGCGCGAATTGGCGGCTCATATCGGCCTTGCATTCACATTATAGGAGCAGGAATATACCGAGCGCATAAAACATCAGCCCCTATTCCTTGATTGAAAATGAATCTTAAGGACAAAGATTATGGAAGAAAACGCAAGCGCTGCAGTCAATCGCCGCCGCGGGCTTATCCCCGAAGACCTGATGAAATTCAGTTGGCTGGCTGAACTCGCCATCGCCCCCGACGCCTCACAAATCGCCTATACCGTCCGCCGCCCGCACGCGCCTTCGAATGGCTACACCTCGCATCTCTACTTGCATGACCTGCGCCGCGGCCGCGCCAGCCGCTTGACTGACGGCGTCTGTGAAGTATCGTCCATCGCCTGGAGCCGAGACAGCAGCCGCCTCGCTTATTCACACCGCGATGAGACCGGCGATTCCGTACGCGTTATCGAAATCGCAGACGACTTTGAGGCGGTCTTCTCGACTGATGGCGCGCCCATGTCCGGGCTCGATTGGTCGGCCGACGGCTCGAAGCTGGTCGGCGCGCGCTGGACGCCGATGCGCTCCGCCGACGATCGCGGTCCAGCCGCCGGCATTCCCAAACCCAGCATCAAGGTCGTCCGTCGGCTGCGCTACAAACAAGACGGCGTCGGCTGGGTGCAGGACAAGTTCAAACAAATATGGGTGCTCGAGCTGGAGACGGGTGACTTCGCCCAAGTCACCCACAGCGAATGCGATTATTCCGAGCCCAGCTGGAGCATCAGCGGCGCGCGGCTCGCCTTTATCGGCATGGCGCGCGAGCAGAACAGTCCGCTCGGCTACGGCCAAATCCTCACCTGCGATTACCCCGCCGGCGAACCGGAGCTGCTCATCCCCGATTGGCAAGGCACCGCCGCCAGCCCGGTATGGGGCGCCGACGACAAATACATCGCCTTCGCGGGCCACAATAAGCCGCCACCGGTCAACCGCCGCAACTTCTGGCAGCCGCACCTGGCAGACGTCGCGGCACGAAAAGCCTGGAAGCTCGGCGCTGATATTGATGAAGAAGTCGGCAACTATTCGGTCGCCGATCAGCGCGTGAGCCTGTCCAATGTCACAATGAAATGGGCGCCCGGCGATGCGTGGATCTATTTTCTGCTAACCGAACAAGGCGCAGCCAATCTCTACCGCATCAACACGGGCGGCGAATATGAGCGTCTCATCAGTGGCGAGAGCATCACCTTCGAATACAGCCCAGCCACCGGGAGCATCGCCGCCTACGGCCAATCAAACCCCGCCAACCCCGGCGAGCTCTACATCTGGCGGAGTGGCGAGTCACGCAAGTTGAGCAATCTCAACCCCTGGCTGCGCGACCTGCAGCTGTCTCCGCCGGAGAGCTACTGGTATGACGGCGTCGATGGCGCGCCCGTCCACGCCTGGCTGATTAAGCCGCTCAACTATGAAGCAGGCAAAGCCTACCCGCACATTCAATACGTGCATTGCTCCATGTTTGGCTGGGATTTCAATCACGAATTCCAAGTCTACGCCAATGCCGGCTACACCGTCGCCTACTTCAACCAGCGCGGCACCACCGCCGGCTACGGCCAAGCCTGGACCAAAGCCAGCGAAGGCGACCAGGGCGGCGCCGAATTCGACGAGATCATGCTCGGCGTCGATGAATTAGTGGCGCGCCCATACATCGACAGCTCGCGCATGGGCGTCACCGGTGGCAGCTGTGGCGGCTTTATGACCAACTGGGTCGTGGGCCATACCGACCGCTTCGCCACGGCCGTCACCCAACGCTCAATCGTCAATCAAATCAGCTTCTTCGGCACTTCCGATATCGGTCCCGAATGCACCGGCGGCGAGACCCGCACCGACCCTTGGCGCGATTTGCAAAGCAGCTGGGCGCAATCCCCCATCGCTTACATCGACCAGGTCAACACGCCGCTGCTCATCATCCATAGCGACGAAGATCACCGCTGCGCTCTCGAACAAGCGGAGCAGATGTTCGCCGCCCTGCGCTGGCGTGGCAAACCGGTCGAGCTGGTCATCTTTGAAGGGGAAAATCACGGTCTCTCTCGTGGTGGGCGCCCCGGCAACCGCATCGAGCGTCAGCGCCGCATCCTAGACTGGTTCAAGAAATACCTAGGGACAAAGCCCGTCTCGCTATGAAGGTTCTAGGGGTGGCATATCATGTCGCCCGCGAAGATATAACGATGATCTAGGGGCGAGCCCGGAGCCGCCCGCAAAACACTAAGGAGAAACTCTATGTTACAAGTAGGCAACTTATCGGCAAAACCCGGAGAAAAAACCTTCGGCTATCTGGAGACCGCTCAATCGCGTTCGGGCATGCGGCTGGATATCCCCGTCCATCTCATCGCCGGCGCCGAGCCAGGACCCACCCTCATGCTGCAGGGCGCGATCCACGGCGCAGAGATCATCGGCTCGATCGCCATCCTCGATTTCGTGGCCCAAGCCGACCCCAGCGCCATCCGCGGCAATGTGATCGCCGTGCCAGTCGTCAACCGCGCCGGCTTTGAACTGGGTGAGCGCGGCTCCAGCGTCGATGACAAAGACATCAGCCGGCTATTCCCCGGCAAAAAGGACGGCAGCGTCTCCGACCAGACCGCCTATATCTATTTCAATGAATGCATCGCCCAAGCCGATGTGCTGATCGACTTCCACGCCGGCGCCCGCACCGCCTACGAACGCTACGTGCTGTTCACAGCCGAATATGATTCGAACAATCTGACCCTGATGGAGCAGCGGCGGCGTAAACTGGTCGTCGCCTTTGGGCTCGATCAAGCGGCTTTCTTCCCGCCGGGCACCTTCGGCAGCGGCGCCGCCAAAGTCGCGATTGAAGAAGCCGACACCCTGCAAATCACACTCGAATTCGGCGGCGGCACCGGCTGGCACAAAAACGGCGAGGCGAACGTGCAGGACGCCATTCGCGGCATCTGGAATATCCTGAAAGCGATGGGCATGGCCGCCGGCGAGCTGGAAGCCGATGATCCCCTTTGCACTGTCTACGAAGCCGGCGTCGTCATCTGGAAACCAGCTGTGGACGGTCTCTTCATCCGCGACGCCAAGTTTAAGGATGAGCTCAAAGAAGGCGATATCTATGGGCGCTTGGTTGATCCCTACACCGGCACACTGCTGGCGGAGATGCCAACGCCTAAAGACGGCATCGTCATCCCCAGCGGCCAGGAATGGCCCACCGTCGGCGCCACCTCCATCGGCATCCTCGGCTCCATCGACCGCGTCGAAGACCGCCGCACAATGGATTTGTCCGTCAGTTTTGATTAGGAGCGCTACAGGAAAACTTCGTAAGTACAAAGGAGAAAACACCCAAATGAAACTAGGAAACATTGAAGCAGCCCCCGGCGAAAAAGCCTATGGATTCTTCAAAGCCGGCGAGACGCACGGGCGCTTCCCCGTCCACATCCCATTGCATATCGTCAATGGCCTCAATGACGGGCCAACTCTCGTTGTGCAAGCCGGCGCCAGCGGGCTCGAAATCGAACCGTCGCTGATCTTGCCGCAGGTCCTTGACGAGCTCGACCCAGCCGCTATCAGCGGCACGCTGGTCATGGCGCCGCTGATGAATACCTCCGGCTTCGAATTCGCGCGCGTCAACAGCGTCTATGACGACAAGCATCTCAACGGCGTCGGGCGCGGCGACGCCGATGGCAGCGTCACCGAGCAGCTGGTTCATGCCTATTATCAAGCGGCAATCGCCAATGCCGACGCCCTGCTCGATATCCGCACCGGTTCGCAATGGAGCTATCACCAATTTGCCGGCGTTAATGACGCGGGCGATGTTGACCGCTCAAAGGCGCTGGCGATTGCGCTGGGCTTGCCGCAGATGGTGCTGGGCAAAGATACATATAACTCGATGGCGCAGGAAGCGGCTCGCGATGGCAAAGCAGTGGCAGTCGCCTTTATCGGCGGCGGCCCAGGTTTGCGCGATTATCGCGATCAAGATCTGAGCCGAGTGCGCAATGCCGTGCTGAACGCCATGCGCCACTTGGGCATGCTCGCCGGCGGCCTGGAATCCGATGTCGAGCGCGTCGCTGTCATCCAAGAGCACTCGGTGATAAGACCAAAGGGCGAGCGCGGCTTTACCTTTATGGACAAGGGGCTGCGGGGGCAAGCAGTCAAAGCCGGCGATGTACTCGGTTATGTGCGTCATCCCTTCTCCGGCGAGACAATCGAGCAAATCAAGGCACCCCGCGGCGGCATCATGGTCCAGGCTGGCGCTTCCTGGCCCGTCGCGCCCGAGGGCGAAATCCTCGCCATTATCGGCGACCTGGTTGAAGAAATCGACATTGGCTAACAATTCCATACTCGCGAGAGAAAAAATGTAGGGGCGATCCTGTGGGTCGCCCGCCGCTGAACCGAGTACCAGGTCTATGATCCTCGCCATTTGGAATCGCAGCAGCTTCAGCATCGGCGTATACCGCTGGTATTGGGCGGCAAACGCGCTTGTGCATATCACCTACCTGCTGCAGGCGGTCGCGCTTGGCTGGCACATGCTGGCTGTGACTGGCTCAGCCTTCCAGGTCGGCTTAGTCGCCTTCGCTTATGGGCTGCCATTGCTGGTGGCAGCGCCATTTGCCGGTGCCATCGCGGACCGGGTGAAGCGGCAATGGGTCGTGCAATGGTCGCTCGCGGTCGCCTTTATTGCCTCAGCCGCCCTCGCGCTGGTGGCGGCGCTGGGCGAAACTACGCCGTTCCAAATTCTGGCGACATCGTTTGTCCTCGGCGCGACCTTTTCTTTCTACGCGCCATCACGCATGGCGCTGCTGCCCAATCTGCTGCCAGATGACATGGCATTCAACGGCGCGACGCTGAGCTATTCCGGCACCCGCCTGATGGGATTCTTCGGTCCCGTTCTGGCCGGCTTCCTGCTCGACCTCACCGACATCGCCGTCACCTTGGGGGTGCAAGCCGCGCTCTTCGCCCTTGGCGCCGCCATCTATTTCAAAGCGACGCATTTCCTGCCCCGCCCCAAGCGCAAAGCGCAAGACCATTACGGCATTCTTGGCAGCTTGAAGGAGATCATAGGCTACCTGCGTGGGAACGAGGCACTCTTCGCCTTGACCTTGCTGGCGCTCGTCTTCGTGCCGATGGGCATGCCCTACCAAAAGCTCATGCCTGTCTTCGTCCGCGAGGCGCTTCAAGCGGGACCCGCCCTGCTTGGTTTGCTAGTCGGCAGCGCCAGCTTGGGCTCGGCGATTTCCGGCTTCGCCATCGCCATCATCCCCGATGTCTACCCCAAGGGCAAAGCGATCCTCCTCTTTTCTTGCCTCTTTGGCTTGGGCTTGGTTCTCTTCGCCTTCAGTAGCGATTCAAGCATCGCCCTCGCAATCATCTTCATCGTCGGCGTCTTTTCCGGCTTATTCCTGACGGTCATCAACGCCCTGCTGCTAACGGCGATGCCCGATGACATGCGGGGCCGCATGATGAGCCTCTGGGGCATGGTCTGGGGCTTGATCCCGCTGACTACCCTGATTGGCGGCGCCATTGCGGAAGTCTGGGGCATCTCAATCGTTTACGCGGCCGGGGGCGCCTGCGTCGCCGCCACCTGCGCCTTCATGGTGGCCGCCCGCTCGCCATTGCTCGACTTGTAGGAGGCTGCGCCCATGGTTCTTCTTTTACGCAATCACGAACTGCGCGGGCTGATGACTATCGCCGAGTACATTGACGCCGTAGAAGAGGGCTACCGCCAATTCGGCAATGGGCTGGGCGCTGCCTTCCCGCGCGAAAACCTCTGGATCAGAGGTGAAAAAGCCGACAGTCATCGCGGGGGCCACTTGCCAGCCGGCCGCAAAGCCTCCTTCAAATTCAAGGGCGCGCTCCTGCCCGGTATGGGCGGCGCGGGCTTGAACGCTTACACCGCTGGTTTGCCGGGGGGCCTCGAAACGCTTCTTTTCCTCTTTGACACAAATTCGGGCGCGCTGGCCGCCGTTATGGAAGTGCTTTACTTCGACTGGCTCAAGACCGCCGCGGTATCTGCGCTGGCGACGCGTTATCTCGCGCCGAGTGGCAGCACAGTCCTGGCGCTATTCGGGGCCGGGCGCCACGCCCGCTCGCAGCTCCATGCAATAACCCAGGTAGCGAACATCGAGCGCGTCCAAGCCTTCAGCCGCAATGCCACCATGCGCCGCGCCTTCTGCCAGAAGCTGTCCACTGAACTTGGCATCGACGTCATTCCCGCCAATTCACCGGCGGAAGCCTTGCGCGACGCCGATATCGTAACCACAATCACCACCTCCCCCGAACCCGTCTTCGCCGCTGAGGACCTGCCCGATAAGCCCCTGCATATCAATGCGATGGGCGCGCATTATCCTTGGGTGCGTGAAATTGATGAAAGCGCCGTCGTCAACAGCCGCGTCTTCGTCGATGAAATGGCGCAGGGATGGGCAGAAGAAGGCGAAATCATCATGCCGCTCGAAGGGGGGCTCATCGACAAATCGCATGTCGCCGGCGACTTGGGCGCGCTCGCCAGCGGCAAGGTTCAGCCCCGCGAACCCGACACGCGCTGGACGCTTTTCCTCTCCGGCGGGACGGGCATAGAAGATATCGCCGTCGCCAGGCGCCTCTACGATAAAGCGGTCGCGCGCGGCATCGGCACCGAGTTCCAATTTAATCAAGCATTCGAATACGAATTGTAAGGAGAAAATACATGCTCACCCACGATGCACTCAAACGAGACACAGCCCGCCGCGTCAAGCGCGTTCAAAGTATGATGAAAGACAAAGACCTCGATGTCCTCATCATCACCGGTCAGGCGATGCCGGGCGGCATGGGCGCGATCCGCTATTTGACCCACGCGCATTTGTGGGGCGGGGTCGCCTATGCGGTTCTGGGTGCCGATGATCCCTACCCCTGGCTGCAAGTTTGGAGCTCCTATCAAGCAGTCTGGAGTCGCAACGAAACCACCACCTTGCCCGAGCGCGTGCTCTCGCCTTACGAAGACATCGTCGCCGCCACCGCAGCCAACGCCAAGGAATACGCAACCGGCAGCAAACGTATCGGCATGGTTAACATGAGCAAGCTGATGGGCTTGGGCACCTATCAGGCTTTTGTCAAAGAGCTGGATGGTTACGAGCTGGTCGAGGTCACGAATGAATTCAACGAGATTCGTCAAATAAAATCGCCTTTTGAGCTGGAAGCCATCCAACAGAATGGCGCCATCCTCGATTCGGCGATGGATGTCTTCAAAGATGTCGCCGGCGTCGGACAGCGCTATTGGGATGCTTGCGCCGCCGTCGAGGGCTATATCAAGTCCTTCGGCGCATTCTGGGGGCGGACGAAGCTCGCGATCGACGGCACGCCCTATACGGTGCCCACGCCCAAAGACCTGCGCATGGCGCGCGACGACATCATCAATTTTGAAATCGTCTACGAGTCTCCCTACGGCTATTGGCTGGAGATGACAACCGTCTTCTCCTTCGACCCATTGCCGGCTGATGTGCAGGCGCTGTTGGATGGCTATCTGGCGGCGGTCGAAGCCTCATCGGCGGTGGCGAAAGCCGGCAACACCTTCCGCGATATCTCCGACGCCAATGACAAGGCGCTGCGCGAGCGCGGCTTCCCGGTTGATGGCAAACACACGCCGGACTGCCACAGCACCGGCCTCGATGGCAGCGATGGACCCAATTCGATGGGCGCGCCTGATTTCGTGCTGCAGCCGAATATGGTACTCTCCTATCATCCAGGCACAGTGCTGGAGAATGACCGCGGCTTCCTAATCTCGGATAATTTCCTGGTCACGCCGGAAGGTGCCGTCCGCCTCTCGCCGCACCATGCCGATCGTTACTACCTGCAATTGGAAGCTTAGTCTGCCACAATATGCGTAAATCGCAGGGACCTTCTATCAGGTCGCCAGCATAAGGAGCGCCAGCATGTCCAAACAAACAGCCGTGTCAATCATTGGCGATTTCGTCGCTGAGCGCTGTTACGAGGACCTCAGCGACCTCGCCATTATCCGCGCCCGCCAAGTCACGCTTGACTTCATCGGGACGATGTTAGGCGGCTACCAGACCGCGCTCGGGCAGTTAGCGGCCGATTACGCCGCGCAAATGCAGCCGGGCAATGAAGCGGCGATCATCGGCGATGGGCGGCGCAGCACCGTCGAGGGAGCCGCCTTCGCCAATGCCACCATGGGGAAATTCCTCGGCATGGACGACTCGCATCGTACCGCGGGCCACGTCGCCTCCCAGCTTGTGCCGGTCGCCTTAACCTTGGGCGAAAAGCTGGGCTTATCCGGCGAGCAGTACATCCTCGCGCTGGCCGTCGGCTACGATGTGATGGACATGATCCATTCCGCCGTCGATAGCTGGCAGCGCGAGCGCGGGCTCGACCACAAGAGCCAAGCAGGCTCCCTGGGCAGCGCAGCCACCGCAGCCAAGGCGATGGGCTTATCGGCCGAGAAAACGACAGACGCGCTGGCGCTGGCGATGGACATGGCTTGCGGCACCGAGCAATACGTCTGGGATGCGGGCCGCTGCGACACTAAAGACCTGCTCGCGGGCTACGGCGCAGGTAACGGCATCAAAGCGGCAAAAATGGCTGACTTCGGCTTCCGCGGTCCACCCGGCGCGCTCGATGGTGAATACGGCTATTTCCACGCTTTTGGGCCCGGTTATGATCCAACTTTTCTCGACGTGCTCGATGGCGAGGCGCTGGCTCGCACCGGCTTCAAGCCCCATGCCGGCTGCCGCCACGTCCATTCCTGCGTCGATGCCACCCATGACTTGCTCAGGTCTAGCCAGCCCGATCTCGACGCCATTGCTTCGATTGAAGTCGACACTTATCTCGAAGCGATCACGCCTGAGTTCCGCGTCAACTACGAACCACAGACGGTCGGCCAAGCTGGCTTCAGCCTGCCAGTCACCGTCTCCGTCATACTGACCCGCGGCAACTGGTTCCGCGAAGACATCGAAACTTTTGACGAGCCAGAGCAGCGGCGTCTGCGCCAATTGGTCAAGGTAGGTCTTGATGAGAAGATTCAGGCGGGCCATCCCTTGACCAACGGCTGCGAAGTTCGCATCCATACCAAAGACGGGACACAATACAAAGGACGCGTCGAATACGCCAAGGGCGAGCCTGAGAATATGCTGACCGAGCCCGAATTCGAAGAGAAGTTCCGCTACCTGGTCGACGATATGCTGCCGCCTGAGCAAATCGCAAGCATTCTGAATCGCTGCGGCCAGTTAGAATATCTCTCCGATCTCGGCGAGCTCGTTCAGTTGACCATCCCACAAGTAGAATTGGCGCTCGAATGAGCAAAGTTTGTCTCCGCCAGCAAGGAGCATTGTAGGGGCGAGCCCTTGGGTCGCCCGCCAAAGCAATCAATGAAAATCACCACTATCACCTCAACAATTGTCAAGATCTCGCGCAGCCGTGATTTGGCGACAGCCTACGGCGTTTCGAGCTCAACCAATACTGTCGTTGTGCAAATGCGCACTGACGACGGCATCACCGGTATCGGGCAGACCGTGTCGCCAGGCGCTTGGGGCGGCGATACAGTCGAGGCTATCAAGCATCATATCGACGATCTCCTAGCCCCCGCGCTGCTCGGTGAAGACCCCTTCAATATCGAGGGTATGCACCAGCGCATGTTTCAAGCGCAGCGCTCCGCCGTCAACGCGCGAACGGCGCTCGACTTTGCGCTCTGGGATATCAAGGGCAAAGCGCTCGGCGTTCCAGTCTACGAATTGCTGGGCGGCGCCTGCAGGCCCGGCGCTGTCTGCCACGGTTTCGTCGAGCGGGAAGAGGCATCGGCGATGGCAGCGCGCATTGAAGAAATGACTGCCGAAGACGGCTGGACCTGGTACAAAACCAAGATCGGCTTCACCGTCGATGAGGACATCGCCTGGTATCGCAAGCTGCGAGACTTGGTCGGCGATGAGATTCGGTTTCAGCTTGACGGCAATACGGGGTATACTCTCGGCGAAGCTGCGCAAGCGCTTAGCAAGTTGGAGCGGCTGGGCGGCGTAGCGCTCTTTGAGCAGCCGGTGCGATATCTCGATGAGATGGCACAGCTGGCGGCGCGCCTGGAGACGCCCATCCAAGCCGACGAATCGACCGGCGGGGGTCCGCGCAGCGTCTACGAAATCGCGAAGGAACGAGCGGCGCATGTCTTGCATTATAAGATTCACCGATACGGCGGTTTGCTGCCCTGCCAGCGAATGTCGGCAATTGCCGAGGCCGCGGGCTTGGAGATCTCGGTGGCGCCCTATTTCGATATCATCGCCGCCGCCGCCGCTCATCTCGCCGCCGCCACGCCAATCGCCAAGTGGCCCGCCGGCTTCTCGGATATGACCGATTCGATTCTGGACCAACCCTATGAACCGGAGGGGCAGATTCTCAAACCGCCACCGGGACCAGGCTTGGGCGTCGCCGTTGATGAGGATAAGCTCGCTTACTACGCTGCCCTGCAGTGACGCATTTGGCGAGAATTCACAAGCGCAAGCAAAATAAGGAGGTAGCTATAGCCAATTAGCCAACGCGAATCGTCTGTTAATATCTTGAATGGTTTAAACCAAGAAGGAGATAACCGTGAAGACAGCAAGACTATTTCTACTCGTCAGCCTGGTCGCCCTTATCGGCGCTTTGGCATTCGTTCCAGCGACGGCGCAGGACGACATGTCCGAATTCGTCTTCGCCCACAGCGGGCCCATCCGCCCGATGGATGCGCACTCACACTGGTATGGCTCCACCCACTGGATGCTTCGGATCTATTACGACTGCCTGATCGGGCGCGCCGCCGATGGCGATGGCTACGACGCGGAAGCGGCTCACAGCTGGGAAGCCGTCGATGACACCACCTGGCGCTTCCACCTGCGCGAGGGCAACACCTTCCATAACGGGGAGCCGCTTAACGCCGACGCCATCAAATGGAATATCGACCGCGTCCGCCACCCAATTGGCGATATCCCGCTCTATCAGCAATGGGCATTCGTCAAAGAAGTCATCGTTGTCGATGAGCTCACTGTCGATATCACCACCGAAAAGCCCCACGCCTACTTTGAATATGACGTCAGCTACAATGGCTGCGAGTTGATACCGCCCGCCTATTTCGAAGAAGTGGGCCAGGAAGAGTTCAACCGCAACCCCGTCGGCTCCGGACCCTACACCCTGGTCGAATTCAGCGAGAACGATCGCTATGTCTTTGAGGCTTGGGACGATTATCACGGCGGCCGCCCCGAAGTCGACCGCGTCATCTTCCAAGTCATACCCGAGCCCTCAGCGCAGGTTGCCGCGCTGCTCGCCGGGCAGATTGACATGATGACCGGCGTGCCCGTCCCCGACCGCCCAACCCTCGAAGCCACCGATGGTATCAGCCTGCTCCACGAAAGCGCGAACCTGATGTACCACTATTACGCGCGCTCCAGCACCGACGGCGGCGCCATGGCGGAGACTTATCCCGATTACGAGCCAGCCACAATGGATGTCAACGTGCGCAAAGCCATCTCGCACGCGCTCGACCGGCACCTGCTGGCTGAAGTACACGGCGCAGCTGAAGGACGCCTGGCGCGCGTCTGCTCCTATTTCCCCGAGGGCTTCGCCGATAAATACGCTGACCCAGATGTCATCGCAGACTGGTACAACCCGGATTTGGCCCGCGAATACCTGGCGAAAGCCGGCTATGCCGAGGGCGAAGGACCCACCCTCTACCTGGATTCGCCCGCCGTTGGGCGCGGTGGCGGCGCCAAAGAAGTCTCCGAAGTGGCTGCCGCGCTGCTCGAGGAAGTCGGCTTCACCGTTGACCTGACCGTCCGCGACGCTTCCGCTTTCGCTGTCGAAGTACAGCGCAGCGGCAACAATCGCGAACTGATGCTGGCGGCGCTTGGCTGCGGTCCCGCGCTGCTGCCGCTCTTCTACCAGTGCGATTGGTCCTCAGCCAATGACTCGGTTTGCGTCGAGGAATGGGACGAGGTAGCGGATGCGATCCAAGTCACGATTGACATGGACGACCGGCTCGCGCTCTGGGAACAATGGTGGGATCATTATATCGATTTCTCGCAGACGGTCACGCTCTTCGAGATAACCAACGTGATGGCGCTGAATACAGCCGAGTTCGACTTCACGCCACGCAAAGACGGCTGGATGATCTTCCGCGGCCTCAAGCTGGCGGATATGTAATCCAAGTCCCCTCGGTCCCCCCATTGCGATGGGGGGATTAGCGCCGCATTGCCGAAACTTTGCCGATGAAGGCACAGCCCTTCCCTGATGATTCGGGGAAGGGCGGGGGATGGGGTAGAAAACCATGCGCGGATTCTTCATCAGCCGAATGGCGCAATTGGTCGTGACCATGTTTATCGTTTCCGTGGTCGTCTTCTTCATCTTGCGCCTAAGCGGGGACCCCGTCCTGGTCGTCGCCCCCGATTTCTTTAGCGAAGAGCAAATCGCCCAAATGCGGAAGTTCTGGGGCTTTGACCGGCCCCTGGGCGAACAGTATCTGACCTTCGTAACCAAAGCGATCACGGGCAACTTCGGCACCTCTTATCTCTCAAAACGGCCAGCAATGGAGCTCGTCATTGAACGCCTGGGCTACTCCTGGATGCTGGCCGCCGCCGCCGCCGCCATCGGTGTGACCGTCGCCGTTCCGCTTGGAATACTTTCCGCGCTCAAACGCAACAGCTTCGTTGATTTGGTCATCACCTCGCTGTCGTCCTTGGGTACAGCCATGCCTAGTTTCTGGCTCGGCCTCATACTCATCATCATCTTTTCGGTGCACTTGCGGCTGCTGCCAGTCTTCGGCGCCCAAGAGCCCAAAGCCCTCATCATGCCATCGGTGACACTCGGCGTCGGCATGGCAGCCCGCCTATCCCGCATGACCCGCTCGGCGATGCTGGAAGTGCTCAATCAAGATTATGTCCGCACCGCCCATAGCAAGGGCTTGATGCAGCAAACCGTCGTCATGCGGCATGCCCTGCGCAACGCCCTCATCCCGATCGTCACCGTCTTCGGCTTGCAGCTCGGCTGGCTGCTGGGCGGCTCAGTCGTAGTTGAGAGCGTGTTTTCCTGGCCCGGGCTGGGCCGGCTGATGATCGACTCGATCAGCGTCCGCGATAACACGGTTGTGCAAGCCGGTCTCTTATGGTTCGCCTTGTCCTTCATTTTGATAAACTATGCGATTGATGTGCTCTATATCATCCTAGACCCGCGCATCAAGTTCCAATAGACCCATACGAGGAATCGTCTCTGGCAGAGGCTGAGCGACAGTCTGAAATTTTAGCAAAACACTCTGTGCCCACTGCGCTCTGCCCTTAGGTTTACAGTGATAGTCGCGGCATAGAGACTTACTCATAAATTGACACACCCATAACGATGGCTGCAACGGACGAAAACCAAACAAAAGAAGGCACCATTGCCCTCATGCCAGCCCGCCGCAGCCCGCCGGCGCGCATTTTGTCCACGCTCGTCAAGAGCCCGGTCGGCGTCGCTGGCAGCCTTATCGTGACCGCTGTCGTGTTCTTGGCTTTTTTCGGTCCTGTGGTCTCCCCGCACGATCCGCTCGGACGAAACATCCGCGCCCGCTTCGAGCCGCCGGGATTCGTCGACAATACAGGCGGCGCTTACTCGCTCGGTACTGATCAGCTGGGCCGCGACGTCTTCAGCCGCATCATCGCTGGCAGCCGCGTTTCCGTGCTCGTTGGCGTCGTGTCTGTCCTCATTTCGGGCACGATTGGCGTCATCTATGGCCTCATCAGCGGCTTCGTCGGCGGCATCGTTGATAGCGTCCTCATGCGCATCGTTGACGGCTTGCTCTCCATCCCCTTCATCATCCTGGTCATCGCTATCTCAGGCGTCGTTGGCGCGGGCCTCTCTACCCTAATCCTGATCCTAGGCTTCACCGGCTGGATTACTTACGCCCGCGTTATCCGTGGCGAAGTGCTTAAAGTGCGCGAAATGGAATATGTCATCGCCGCTTACGCCCTCGGGCAGAGCCGCCTCAAGGTCATGTTTCTGCACATTTTGCCGAATGTCGTCGCGTCCGCTATTGTGCTGGCGGCGGTGCAAGTTGGCGTTACTATCCTGGCGGAATCATCGCTCAGCTTTCTCGGCTTGGGCGTCAAGCCACCCACCGTGACCTGGGGCTTGATGCTGTCCGATGGCCGACAATACATCAACAGCGCCTGGTGGATGACCTTTTACCCCGGCATCGCCATCACTATCACCGTGCTCGGCGTCGTCTTCCTGGGCGATTGGCTACGAGATTTCCTCGATCCCAACGTCCGGGGCCGCGCATGAACCGTCTCAACAGTCTCATTGCTGCGGCCCGTTTGAAACAGGCGCGCAAGACTTCGCCGACTAGAAAAACCAGGCAGCGCCCTAGTTGCTTGCTCCCGACTTATCGGGCTCGGTTTTAAGGTGATGGTTTTCCGCATCCCGCGTTCCCGCGCGCAGGAAACTCATCAGCAAATGCGTGAGGAAATCATCGCCGCGCTTGAACCCATCCTCTTTGGCGATTACCGCCAGAGCTATGACATCCGCACCCAGCTTGAGAATGCCTTTGCCGCCGAAGTGGGCGCGCACCACGCCGTCGCCGTTCACTCCGGCACGATCGGCTTATTCCTAGCCTTGCGCGCCTGTGGCATCGGGCATGGGGACGAAGTGATCACCGTCGCCAACTCCGATATTTCCACCACTGGCGCAATCAGCCAATGCGGCGCCAGTCCCGTTCTCTGCGATGTGCTCGAGAGTGACTACACCATCAATCCCGCCCTCGTCGAAGCGCTCATCTCGCCAAAGACCCGCGCCATCCTGCCGGTTGATTTGCACGGCCACCCGGCAAACGTCAAGGCATTGCGCCCCCTGGCCGATGAACATGGGCTGAAGATCGTTGAAGACGCCGCGCTCGCCACTGGCGCTCAGGATCACGGGCGGCCCGTGGGCCACTTCGCCGATGCAACCATGTTCAGTTTCGCGCCTTATAAGCCACTAGGCAGCGCCGGCAATGGCGCCATGGTCATCACCGATGACGACGCCGTTCACGACAAGCTGCGCCTGCTCGCCAGCTATGGTCATGTTCCAGCTGGCGAACTTCCAGCTGGCTATCAAGACTACATCGCCGAAGGCTACAATGTCCCGCTCGATGGTTTGCAGGCGGCGCTAGTCTTGCGCAAGCTGCCATACCTGCGCCAGTGGACAGCGAAACGCCGCGCTGTCGCCGCTGCCTTGGCGGGGGGCTTGGCCCGCACCCCCGCCCAGACACCGTGCTTCCGCCCGGAATCCGCGCCCACCTTTCGCTCTTACGCGATTCGGGTCGGCTGCCAAGCCCGGCTTCACAGCGCACTGCGCGACGCCAGCATTGAAGCTGTCATCCACTATGCACCACCCATCCACCAATACAGCGTCTATGCCGCCGGGCTGCCCGGCGCCGCTAATCTGCCGGTGACCGACATGCTCGCGCAGCAAGTCGTCAACCTGCCCGTCACGCCCGAATTGACCGCTGATGAGCTAGACTACATGATCGAGACAACCAAGAATCTTGTAGAAAATATGTAGAGGCGAGCTTTCTGGTCAGCCTCAGTTTGATTGCAAGCGCGCGCTAGCAAGTCGCCCGCCGTAAAGGAAGGATCTCCCCATGACCCTACTCGAAGAAATCACCGATTACACGCTCAATCTCCGCCTGGACGATATCACCGATGAAGCGCTCGACCTGGCGAAGACGATCGTATTCGATTCAATCGGGACTGGCTTGGGCGGCTACCAGAGCGAGCTGGGCAAGAAAGCCCTGCGCTACGCCAGCACCCTGATGGCCGGCGATGAGGCGACCATCCTCGGCAGTGGCGACCGCGCCTCGCTGGAAGGCGCCGCCTTTGCCAACGGGGTCATGATCAAGATCCTGGGCATGGACGATTCGCACCGCTCGGCTGGGCATATCGCCTCTCAAGTGGTGCCGGTCGCCCTCGCTGTTGGCGAAGCCTATGGCGCAGCCGGCGAAGATATACTGGCTGCTATCGTCGCCGCTTACGATTTCGCCGTTCGCGTGGGTCGCCAGGTTCGCCCAGTGCAGCGCGCCCGGGGCCTCGATCTCAAGGGTACGCTCGGGGCGATATCAGCCGCCCTCGCCGCCGCCCGCTGCGCCCATTTTAACCGCGCGGGGATGATCAACACCGTCGCCCTCGCCGCCGACCTGGCTTCCGGCACCGAGCAATATGTCTACGAAAGCGGTCCCTGCGATACGAAAGACCTAATCGCGGGCTTCGCCTCCCGCAATGCCGTCTTCGCCCTGCGCCTGGCGGAAGCTGGCTTCGATGGTCCGCGCGGCGCCCTGGACGGCGACTATGGCTTCTTCAGCGCCTTCGGCGACGGCTGCGACCCCGCTACCTTCGCCGACCTCGGTGATACCTTCGCCATCCTCGGTACCGGCTTCAAACCGCATGGCGGCTGCCGGCACACACACCAAGCCATTGACGCCGCGCAAGCCATGCAAGCCCAGGAATCCATTGATATCAGCCAGATTGAATCCATCCAGCTGGCGACCTATGACTATGCGACCCGCCCCAGCTTCCGCGTCGACCCCAACCCACCCTCGCGCGAGGTAGCCGGCTTGAGCATCCGCGTCTCGACCGCGGTCGCGCTCAAGCAAGGCAGCGCCTGGCGCCATGACTTCGCCGCCTGGGACGACCCAGATGTGCGCCGCTTGCGCAACCTAATTGAAGTGCAGGTCGATAGGGAAATCGAAGCGCGCTACCCAGAATTGAATGGCTGCCGCCTGCGCATCAGGCTGGCTGATGGGCGCCTGCGCGAAAGCTATATCCCCAACATGAAGGGCGAGCCCGAATTCCGCATGACCGACGGCGAAATGCGCCAGAAATTCCACATGCTCACTCGGGACCTCTTCTCGCCGGAACGCGCCGCTGAGATTTATGCCACCTGCACCGATCTGGAGTCGCTCACCGATATTGCTGAGCTGACAGCGCTCTGCGCCACCGCCGAAGCGGTGCCAGCTTAATCGGTCCAGCCAAGCGTGTAAAAGCTTGAGCCGCCCAGCCGAAGAAAACCATTGACGACATAGCCAGCCGCCAGAAGCGCAATCATAGCCGCCCGAACCTGCTGCTGCCACTGCTGCGCGCGCTTGATGTCAGTGCGCTTCAATTCTGCGATATCGGGCGGAATCTCGATGCCAAGGACCTGTTCGCCGTTAACTGGCGGCGGGCGATAGAGCAATGCGCCTCTCTTCTCAAGAACCACCATAGTCAGCGCAGCTGGCCAATCATCCTTATTTTCAGCGTATCCAGGCTCAGCCATGGCGATCACCCGCGGCGAGTCCAACTGCCACTGCGCCTCCAAGCGGTCGCTGGCCAAGCCCGCGTTTAAGCCATCTTGCATATCGCCATAATGATTGGCGGAGTAACGCCGCGCCGTCACGCCCAAGCGATTGAAGTTAAAGTTGGCGTTGCCAGCCTGCATCGGGTCGAAGGTCCAAGCCATCCGGCGGTAGCCAGCCGCCAGCGCCCAAGCCCGTTGCGCCTGTTTAAGCCGGTAGCCGATGCCCATACCTTGGAAATTCGGATGCACCGCCGCCATGTGCGACCAGAGCCAAAGCTCGCCAGCGCGCAGCGCCGCGAAACCGCAGCAAAAGCCCACCAAGCACTCCCCCGCCAGCGCCCCCATGACCGCGCCACCGCTATGCACAATCGCTCGCAGCGTATGGGGCGAAGACACTTCAACATCGCGCATGCCCCAGACAGCGCGCTGCAACTCCACAGTCGCATTGAGGTCGGGCATCGTCGTCAGTTTACGAATCGAGATTTGCTCAGTCATGGCAGATAGGTGGCTAGGCTCTTAAGCGCTTGCAATCATAGCAAGCGTAGCGGCAAATGGCAAAGCCGACCCGCTCTATGCTAGAATCACTTGCCGCCGTCCATTACTCTGCGCTGCGCTTAAGCGTTTCAGCGCGCTAGAGGAGCGACAACTTGCCGCAGGCAGCGCCCTACCCCTCTGTCCTCGACGCCATCGGGAACACGCCCTTGGTGGAGCTTTCGCGCATCAAAGGGCACCTCGAGGGACGTGTCTTCGCCAAGCTCGAATTCCTCAATCCTGGCTACTCCAAGAAAGACCGCATCGCCCGGCAAATGATCGAAGACGCCGAAGCAGCGGGCGAGCTGCAGCCCGGCGATACAGTAGTCGAGCTTACCAGCGGCAATACCGGCACCGGGCTAGCCATCGTCTGCGCGGCCAAGGGTTATCGCTTCGTCGCTGTGATGTCCCGCGGCAACTCGATTGAGCGCGCCCGCATGATGGCAGCGCTCGGGGCGGAGGTCATTCTCGTCGATCAATGCCCCGAATCGACGCCTGGGCAAGTCTCCGGCGCCGACCTCGCCCGGGTCGAAGAAAAAACGCGGCAAATCGTCCATGAGCGCCGCGCCTTCCGCGCCGACCAATTCAAGCTCGCCGGCAATTCGCGCGCTCATTACCAGCATACCGCGCCAGAAATCCTGCAACAATCCGGCGGCATCGACGCCTTCTGCGACTTCGTCGGCAGCGGCGGCTCATTCGCCGGTTGCGCCCGCTATTTCAAAGAGCGCGACCCAGCGATTCAAACTTATATCGTTGAGCCAGCCGGGGCCGCCGTCTACGCTGGCGAGCCCGTCGAGAGACCCAATCACCGCATTCAGGGCGGCGGCTACGCAATGCGGGATTTAGCGCTGGTCGATCGCCAATTGATCGACGGCTGCTTGCAAGTTAGCGACTCTGACGCGATCGAGATGACGCGCCGCTTGGCAAAAGAAGAAGGAATCTTCGCCGGCTATTCGTCGGGCGCCAATCTGGCGGCCGCCTTTCAGCTGCTTCGGGGCGCTCACCATGGCGGGCGCATCGCCATCTTGCTGCCCGATTCCGGCTTGAAATACCTCAGCGCCGATCTTTGGGGGCACCAGCCGCAGAAACAGTGACCGCCTAGCTTGGCCAAAGGACGAAAGACCATGAGCGCAGCAAAGCCGCAAGAAGACATCGTCCATTGGATGCGCCGCAACCACGATTCGCTATCGCCCAGCCAGCGCAAGGTCGCCCGCTTTCTGCTTGAAGGCGGCATCGGCGCCATCCATCTGACCATCACTGAAATCGCCGATGCCGTCGGCGTCAACCCATCAACAGTCGTGCGCACGGCGCAGGCACTCGGCTTTGAAGGCTTCCCCGAGCTGCAATCGGGCTTACGCGGGCAATTCCTCAATCAAGCGAAAATCGCCCAGCGTATGCAAATCGGTTCGCAGCAATTGCTGGAGGACCTCTCAGCCGCCGACCAGGAAGAAGCGCACCTGCTCAACACCGTGCTGCGCGACGAAGTGCAGACCCTGCTCGACTTGCCGCAGCATGTGCCCACGCGCATCTTCGACCAAGCGCTGGATATGGTCGATCAAGCGGAGCATGTTTATATCATCGGCTTGGGCGCGTCTTACCCGCTCGCGCTCAATTTCGGCATCGTCCTGCGCTACATCCGCCCCGATACAACCGTGCTGACGCCGGGCATCGACCCCATCGCAGCCCAGTTGACCCCGTTGAAGGAAGACGATTTGATTTTCTCGCTCTGCTTCGCCCGTTACACGCGCGAGACTTTGACCGTGATGGATGTAGGCAGGCAGCGCGGCGCCGCCGTCTTGACCGTCACCGACAGCCATGTCTCGCCAGCCGCCACCCGCTCCGACCTCGCCTTAATCGTTCCCTATCGCCTGCGGCTCTATAGCAATACGGTGGCTCTCTTCGCATTGCTTGATGCCATCCTCGGCGCCCTCTCCTTGCGTTACCCCGAAAAAACGCGCGAACGCCTAGAAAGCCTAGAAGAGCTTTACAAGGAATTTAACTTGCTGACACTCTACCGAGATTCAGATTAAGCCCGCACATTGGGGTCGAGCGCGTCGCGCAGCGCATCGCCGATGACATTCAGAATCAGCACCACCAGCGTAATCGTCATACCCGGGAAGACCGCCATCCACCAATGCGTCCGCAGATAATTGCGCCCGTCCGCCAGCATCGCCCCCCATTCCGGCGTCGGCGGCCGCACACCCAAGCCGAGAAAACTCAAGCTCGCGCCAGCCACAATCGCGCCCGATACGCTGAGCGTCGTCAAGACAATCATGGGGCCCAGCACACCGGGAAAAATGTGGAAGAACATGATGCGCAGCGAACTAGCGCCCATGCCCCGCGCCGCCATCACATACTCCATCTCGCGGATGGCTAGCGTGATGCCTCTGATCAAGCGAGAAAATGTCGGCAGCGAGAAAAATGCGATCGCGATGATGACATTGTTGATGTTGGACCCAAGCAGGCTCACCAGCCAAATCGCCAGAATCAAGCCGGGGAAAGCCAAAATTAAATCCATCACCCGCATGATGCCATTATCCGCCATGCCACCGCTGAACCCGGCAACCAACCCCAAAGGCGCGCTAATTATGACAGCCAGCCCAACCGACAAAAAGCCAACCCGCAATGAAACGCGCCCACCATAGAGCACACGGCTCAATATATCCCGCCCCAGCCGGTCGGTGCCAAATGGATGCAGCAGCGAAGGCGGCTGATTGCGCTCCGGCGTGTTCTTCCCGATCGGGTTGTATGGCGTCACCAGTGGTGCGAAGAAAATCGCCAGCAGCATAAGCAGCAGACAAAACAGCCCGAACAGCGCGACCCGATTGCGAACAAACTTTAGCAGCGCCAACTGATACAAACCAGTGGGGCGCCCGCGCTCGGCGACCAAGGCGACCTCAGGCATAGCGGATCCGCGGATCGATGAAGGCGTAAATGATATCGACGATCAAGTTGACAAATACGAAGGACGCCGCCACCAAAATGACCGCGCCTTGTATCATAGGGTAATCGCGATTGCTGATAGCGTCAATCGCCAGCCGCCCGACGCCCGGCAAGCCAAAGATGCTCTCGGTGATGACCGCACCGCCGAGCAAACCGCCGACTGATAAACCAACTACCGTGATGACGGGGATCAACGTATTCCGCAGCGCATGACGCAGCAGCACCTGCCGTTGCGCCAATCCCTTCGCCCGCGCCGTCCGCACATAATCCGCGCTCAAGACTTCAATCATGCTCGAACGCGTCAAACGGGCGATGAGCGCGCTCTGGCCCACCGCCAGCGTCGCCACCGGCAACACAAAATGCCGCCAGCTGCCCGCGCCTTGCACCGGCAATACACGCAAACCCACCGAGAAAATCAGTATCAGCATCAAGCCCAGCCAAAAGGTCGGGATCGAAAAGAAAAACACCGTCAACACAATGCCGACGCTATCGACCCAGGTGCGCTGATAAACGGCGGTGATGATGCCGATGACCAGACCGATAGCCGTGCCAACTGTCACACTGAGAAAGGTGAGCGTCACTGTAAAAGGAAAGGCTTTTGAGATCACACCAATGACCGGCTCGCGAAATTTGACCGAGCGCCCCAGGTCGCCCGCCGCGAAGTTGCGCAGGAAGATCAGGTACTGTTCGAAAACGGGCCGATCAAAACCCAGCTTGCGGCGGATTATCTCGATCTGCTCCGGCGACGCTCGATCGCCGGCCATGATCTGCGCCGGGTCACCTGGCAGCGCCACCCGCAGCATGACAAAGACGACCGTCGTCACCGCCAGAATCAAGGGGAAGGCAATCGCAATCCGCCGCAGGATGTATTGGCTCAAGCCTATGAGTCCTTTGCAATGCCTTCAGCTCGTATCCCTCCCCCAAAATGAGGGAGGGGGCTTAGACCAGCCGGCACCTATTCAATATCCCTCCCCTTCCCTAGGCAGTGGGAGCACACAGACATCGACCTGCGGGAAGGGCTGCCAGGATTCGGGAAGGATAGCGATTGTCGCGATTGTCTACTCCGTCTCAAAGTAGGCGTTCCAATACAGGAAGCTCGTATCCGGATGGATGCGCCAGTTCATCAACTCCGCACGCACACCCGTCAGCGCCGGCGGCACCGCCAGATAGACCCAAGGCGACGCCTCGATGATGTAGCGGCTCACCGCTGTCACCGCTTCATAGCGCGCCTCCGGATCCAGCTGCGAATCCGCCGCGGTCAGCAGCTCAGTCAATTCATCGGAGGAGAACCAAGCTCGGTTGCTGCCGCCCTTGCGCTCTGGATCGAAGAAATAGGTCAAAATGCTGGGGTCCTGATAACCGTAGAGCAGCAGGAAGAGATCATGCTCGCCCGTGGTTGTCAGGTCAATCAAAGCCGAGAATTCCAGCACGTCAATCTGCAGCGGAATGCCGACAGCGCGCCACTGCGCCTCCAGCACTTCAGCCTGCCGCAGCCACTCATCAGGCGACGCGGTCGCCAGTGGCACCGTCCAGTCATTGCCTTCCGGGTCCTCGCGCAAGCCATCGCCATCCACATCGACATAACCCAGCTCATCCAGCATCGCGCCGGCCTTGTCCGGGTCGAAGCTTGGCGCCATCTCGTTCAAATCGGGGTTGTGCCCCCAGATGGTCGGCGGCAGCGGCTGATAAAGCGGGTCAGCCAAGTCATCCCAAGCCAGCGTGACAAATTCTTGCCGATCGGTGGCGTAGGCGAAAGCCTTCCGCAAATCTGGGTTCGTCCAAGGGTCCTTGGATGTATTGAAACCGACGTAGCGGATCTGGCTCAACTTCGCCACGTGCACCTCGATATCGGGGTTGGCTTCGGCATCAGCCAGATTCTGCGTCGGGATGCCAGCCAGTGATATCTCGCCCGTTTCCAAGGCAGCTAGTACCGTCTGCTCCTCGCCGATGAACAGAATCTGCAACTCGTCCAGGAAGACCGGGCCCGGATGATCGTACAACTCAGGCGGCGCCCAGTTGAAATCTGGATTGCGCTCGAACAGCGCATAATTATCGGTGACCAATTCTTTGAGGATGAAGGGTCCACCACCGACTGGGTTGGTGCCGAAGTCATCCGGCCCAATCGCTTCATAGGCGGTCGGCGATACGATTTCCAAGCCAGAAAGCACAAAGAACAAAGGCGCGTGCGGCGCGTTCATGTGCATCGTGAAGCTGTAATCGTCATGGACTTCGATGTTATCCAGCAGCGTGATTAATGCGCGGCCCGTCGAGGCGGTAGACTCTGGGTCGGCGTACTTCTCCAGGTTCCATTTGAGCGCTTCGGCGTCAATCGGGCTGCCATCGGTGAAGGTTGCGTAATCAATCAAATTGATCGTCAGCGACTTGGAATCCTCCGATACTTCCCAGCTATCAGCCAGGAAGCCGACATAGCTCATGTCCTCAGCACGAGAAAACAATGTCGGGTAGAGCGCGTAATGGGGCCAGCTATGCCAAGATGAGACGAAGGGGTCGAATGAAGTATTGGAATTGGCGTCCGCCACTACCAGGCGCCCGCCTTTGCCCGCCATCATGTCATCTTGCGCCAGCGCTGCGCCGCTTAAGACCAGCGCGACCGCGATGAGCAAGAGCAAGATTATCGGTCTTGATTTGTGCATGTGTAAATCCTCCAATATCGTTGCGCCATTAAGAAGAGAAATCATCCCGCAATTAATTGGTCGCTACACCCTCCTTCGCTGCCTAATCCAGGTCCGCGAATGTATCATAGACGGCGCGGCCAATATCACCCATCGCTGTCTCCACTTCGAATACCCGCTGATGATGCGCGGCCCGCTGGTTCCAATACGGCGCTTCGTCCCATTCGACAAACAGCGACACAATCACATGATTCGTGTCGCTGATGCGGATGATACCGCAGTCATTGCGGATACCGCCAATTGTGCCCGTCTTGTGCGCCGCTTTGGCGCCCAAGGGCAAAAAGCGCGACAGCCGCACATTAAACTGCTGCTTGTACAAGATATCAAGCGCCACCTCCCGCAGCGCCGCCGGCAACAAGTCGCCATAGAGCAGCTGCAGCAGCGCATTCATCGCATTGGCTGTGCTGACGTTGTTCTCCGCTCCTTTGCTGAAAGCCAAGCCATCGCGCAGTATATCGTTCTCAGCCGACCATTTGACCAGCTCGTCTCGCGGCAAGTCCACCACCTGAGGCGGGAAGAGATGACGCAGCAGCTCCTTGCAGTTCAGCTTGAAGGAAATCTCCCGCAGGCCCAACGCATGCATATACGCTTCGACTGCCGCCGCGCCACCCAGATAATCCACCACGATATCAGTCGCCGTATTGTCGCTGATGATCATCATCAAGGTCAGCAGGTCGCGCAGGGTCGGCTGCAAGCCGCTCTCGAAATAGGACAGGATGCCGCTGCCCATGCTCTTGTCTTCATCGGCCAGCGGCAGGCGCGCAGCCAGGCTGATTGTGCCATCGGCAAGCTGTTTGCAGGCAGTCGCCAATATCGGGATTTTGAATGTGCTTGCCATCGGGAAAGGCGCATCGCCCTGCACATCCAGCCGCGCGCCCGATTCGATATGCCAGACCGCGACCCCGGCGTCAATATCCGCTTCGCTGATGATCGTCTTAATCCGTTCGACCAGGCGCATCAGCCGCTTGCCTTTCCATAAGGGTAATTCTCGATCCAGCGCGCCTTCGCTTCTTCAAGCCGGTCACGCTGCAACTCAACGCCGATGCCATAACCATCAGGCACCGCCAGCGTGCTCCCTTCACCGAGCACAAAAGGCGGCTCAGTGATATCGGCGGCGAAATAGCGGTCGGTCGCCGAAATATCCGAGGGCAAGTTCACGCCCGGCAGCGCCGCGAAAGCGACATTGGCCGCCCGCCCTACACCCGTCTCCAACATGCCGCCAACCCACAGCGGAAGCGCATTCTCGGCGCAAATGCGATAAATCTCCAGGCATTCGGTAAAGCCACCGACGCGCGCCGGCTTCAGATTAAGGATGCCAATCGCCCCTACCTGCAGCGCAATCCGCAAATCACTGGCGGTCTTGATGCTCTCATCCAGGCAAAGGCGCGTCTTCAGCCGCTGCTGCAGGATGCCATGCTCGTAGATGTCGTCATGCGACAGCGGCTGCTCGATCATCAGCAGATTGAACTGATCCAACTGCGCCAGCCGCTCGGCATCATCCAGGCGATAATCGCTATTGGCGTCGAGCATCAGCAAAATATCGGGAAACTCGGCTCTCACCGCCCGCGCCACTTCAAGATCCCAGCCGCGCTTGATCTTCAGCTTGATGCGCCCGTAGCCTTGTTCCAGCCGATTCCGAACCGCTGCTACCGTCTCTGCCAGCGATGGCTGAATGCCGATGCTGACGCCGACCGTCGCCCGCCCCTCTGAGCCCTGGCCCGCCGGCGCATAGCTCGCGAAACAGTCTGTCAGCCGCATTTCGTTTGTCGCCGCGAAGGCATCCCACAGCGCCGCTTCCAAACCAGCCCGCGCATGGTGATTGCCGCGGAAACGCCGTATCAAGGCGGGGAACTCGCGCGGGTCGCTGATTGTCGCGCCAATCACCGCCGGCGCCATGAACTCCGATAGCAGGTGAGCCGCCGTATGCGCCGTCTCGTGGCCATAACCGGGCCAAAACTCAATCGAGCATTCGCCCCAACCCACTACGCCTGCCTCAGTCCTCAACTCAACCAGCAGCGCCACCTTGTCCGTCTCTGCCCCAAAGCTGGTTTCAAAGGGAGCGAGATAGGGCAAGAGAACGGTGTGGAGCTCAATCGATCGAATCGTTATCGCTTTCATAGTGGCTTCCTTCGTATGCTGGAATGCGGCAACCGGGCGGCAGAACAGCGCAATTATAACAACTGAACTTGCCCCGGCAAAATCTGCCGCAAGATTTCTTGCGCTTGCTTGTCGAAGGGTCTATATTCTGGGATAGATTAAGGGTTTGGAGCCAGGTCCATGAGAGTCTTCGCTGGCGGCATCGAAACGGAAACCAACACCTTCTCGCCCATGCCAACCGGGATGGCAGACTTTGAAGTGATCCGCGCCGCCGATCTGGACGCCAATGGCGATGTCGGCGGTTTCGGCGGACCCTTCAATATCTTCCGCCGCCGCTGCGAGGAACGCGGCTGGGATTACATCTTCAGCCTCTACGCCTTCGCCCAACCGGCCGGAACCACCGTCCGCGCTGTCTACGAAAGCCTGCGCGATGAATTGCTGGCCGCCTTGGAAGCGGCGCTGCCGGTGGATATCGTCCTGCTGCCCCTGCATGGTGCCATGGTCGCCGAGGGCTACGACGACTGCGAAACCGACATCGTGACGCGCATCCGCGAAATCGTGGGACCCGAGGCCAAGATCGGCGTCGAGCTTGACCTGCATTGTGACCTCACGCAAGAGACCATCGACGCCGCCGACGCCGTCGTCATCTTCAAAGAGTATCCGCATATCGATATCAATGAGCGTGCCGAAGAACTCTTCGCCATCATCGCCGACGCCGCCGTCGGGCTAAGCAAGCCGACCATGGCACTATACGATTGCCGCATGATCGGCCTCTACCTGACGCCCTTTGAACCGATGCGCGGCTTCGTTGACGCTATGATCGCCCGCGAGCGAGACCCCGGCGTGCTATCACTCTCGCTGGCGCACAGCTTCCCCTGGGCAGACGCGCCTACCTGCGGCGCGTATATGCTGGCTGTCACTGATGATGACCCAACTTTGGCGGCGCAGCTCGCGCGTGAGTTTGGCGAGAAATTCTTCGAAATCCGCCATGCGACCGACCCGCCATCGCTGCCGCTTGATGACGCGCTGGCTAAAGCATTGGCAGCAAAATCTGGCTTGGTCGTCATCGCTGATCAGTCGGACAATGCTGGCGGCGGCGCGCCCAGCGATTCCACCTTCGCGCTGCGGGCATTGCTAGAGCGCGGCGTGACGGAGGCGGCGCTCGGCATGATTTGGGATCCGGTCGCCGTTCGCGTCGCCATGTCTGCCGGCACCGGGGCGACGCTCGACTTGCGCCTGGGCGGCAAAATGGGACCGATGTCCGGCGATCCACTCGACCTACGCGTGACCGTCAGCGGCATCATTCCCGATATGAAACAGCAGTGGACGCAGAGCGAAGGACCGGTCGCCATCGATTGCGGCGATTCGGTCGCCCTGCATTGCCGGGGCATCGACATCATCGTCAACAGCCAGCGCGGGCAAGTCTTCAGCCCGGTCGTCTTCTCCAACTTCGGCATTGATGTCCAATCGAAGCGTCTGCTCGTCGTCAAATCAACCCAGCATTTCTACGCCGGCTTCGCGCCAATCGCCGACGAAATCATCTACATGGCTGGTCCCGGCGCCATCCCACCCATATTCACCGAGATCCCCTACCAACGGGCGGACCGGCGCAAGTATCCCTTTATCGATAACCCGTTTGCTTGAGCGCGATATGGATACCAAAGCCCCGCTGCGAATCGCCGCCGCCGGCATCGCCATCGAATGCGCCACCTTCTCGCCGCTGCCATCCGAGCTGTCTGACTTTGATGTGCTGCGCGGCGACGCTTTGCTCGCGCGTTATCCATTCGCCGCCGCCCAGGCTGATGTTCACTTCGCGCCAATCATGCAAGCGCAGGCGCTGCCCGGCGGGGTCCTCCGCCGCCGCGTCTATGATGCGCTCAAAGCAGAAATCCTGGCCGGCTTGGGCGACGCGGGACCCTGGGATGGCGTCTATCTCGATATGCACGGCGCAATGGCGGTCGAATGCATTGACGACGCCGAAGCCGACTTCATCGGCGCCGTCCGCCAGCTCGTGGGTCCCGATTGCCTCATCAGCGCCAGCTACGACTTGCACGGCAATCTCTCCGCGGCAATTATGGACCAGCTAGATATCGTCACCGCCTATCGCACCGCCCCCCACGAAGACGCGCTAGCAACACGCGCCCGCGCTTTCGAGCTGCTGTTAAACTGCCTGCGCACGGGGACCCGCCCCATCAGCGCTTTCATCCCCATCCCGCTGCTGCTCTCCGGCGAGCGTACCATGACCATCGTCGAGCCTGGCAAGAGCGTCTATGCCGAAATTGAGGGACTTATCGATGGCGAAAAGGTGCTGGATGCCTCGCTCTTGGTCGGCTTCACTTGGGCTGATCAGGCGCGCAGCCATGCTGCGGCCGCCGCCTTTGGCAGAGACAAAGAGGCAACATGGGCGGCCGCGCGCCGGCTGGCGGAAAGCTATTGGGAGGCGCGTCACGATTTCAACTTCGGCGTCCCAACCGGTACAACCGACGAGTGCATCACCATGGCGCTGGAATCAACAGCAGCGACCGTCTTCCTTAGCGACTCGGGTGATAATGTGACCGGCGGCGGCGCCGGTGATGTGCCTTATGTCTTGGAGCGCTTGCTCGCCAAAAGAGTTCCCAAGACGCTCTACGCCGGGCTGGCTGATAAGACCGCGGTGGGTGCCTGCTTCAGCGCGGGGCCGGGCGCCCGGCTGGACCTGTCACTCGGTGGGGTGCTCGATCCAATTCATGGCCGACCATTGGCGGCAAGAGGCATTGTTAAGCTGCTGCACACAAAGCCAAACGGGTTCCGCCAAGTCATACTCGGCGTCGATAAGGTGGATGTCATTCTCACCGAGCGGCGCCTCGCCTTCACGACGCTGGCGCAATTTAGCGAGCTGGGTATTGATCCGCTTGAATACAAGATTGTCTGCTTGAAGCTGGGCTATCTCTTCCCCGATTTTCAGCGCATCGCGCCCCAAGCGATCATGGCATTCAGCCCCGGCGCCATCAAAGCCCAGCCCGAGAGCTTGCCCTTTCATAAGATCCAGCGCCCGCTCTATCCCTTTGACCGCGACTTTGAATGGTCGCCTTGGTCGCCTTGGTCACCTTGAACTAGGCGCAGCCCAGGCTTGTAAGGGCGATTCGGTCGCCCACGATATTGCCCTGTGTTCAGGGGGCAAACCCACAAAGTCGCCCCTGCAATTCGCTTAAATGATGTGTCATTTGACAGAAATTGATCATGGCGCAATTGCTCTGGATGGGAGGCATTTACAGCAGATCGACCGCCTCCAAGCCCAAGCCCCGCACCTGCGCGTTGAAGTCCGAGACTGTTTCGCTTAAGTCGGTTCGCGCATAAGCCAAGTGCCTGTCAAGCTCGTCGCTCAGCTGTGCAAATACATCGCGCGCTTGCTGGGGCGGCGCATAATCAGCGCTGTCCACCGAATCAAAGAGCGCGTTGAATTTCTCGTGCAAGCCGCTGGCATACAGTTGCGATTCGGTGAAGCCGACGTTTATCAGGTCAGGCAAGCGCTGCTCAATCTCGGCTGCGATCGCGTCAGCCGCCGCCTTTAGGTCTTCGTCCTCGGTGCGCGCCGCCCAGGATTCCACCTGCCCTTTCAGCCGGACCAGCTTGTTTATCAGCTCATTGCTCAGCGACAGCCGGTCGCGTATTGCCAGCAGCATTTTAAATTGCCGCTCAAAGTCAGCCGCCGTCGTCTCCACTCGTGGATCAGCCCGAATTTCAAATCGCTGGCTCAGGCTTTGCCCATCGACCACCAGCTCCGCGACATATTCCCCTGGTACCACCAGCGGTCCATCAGGGCGCTCCCACCAGCCGTCCACACCGTCGACCGCCACCGCGCCCGGATAACGCATATTCCATTCAAAGCGATTGAGCCCCGGGTCCGCCGGCGGGACCCCGCCCTCAGCGCTGCTATAGCGGCGGATTATTTGACCATCGACAGCGCGGAAATTGAGCGCGATTGCTTCATCGGTCTCAGCCGCCAGGTGATACCAGAAGACGATGCCTTCGCGCGGATTGTGGCCCGCATTAAGAAAATTCGGCCGATCCGAATCGGCTCGATTGGTGAAGGCAGCCACGCTCGTACCAACTCCGCCATAATTGATGGTGTCCGCCGAATAGCTCTCTTCCCAGCCGCCAAAACCAGCATAGCTGCGCAGCCGCGTTTTGGGCGCCGGCGCGAACAAATGGGCTTTGCCGCTGGCAAGCTGCCCCTGCGCTTGATGCAATGGCGAAAGGTCATCCAGGATCCAGAACGAGCGCCCATGCGTGGCGACCAGCAAATCACGATCTTTGATGAGCAAATCGTGTATCGGGCAGACCGGCAGATCCCCAGCCATACGCTGCCAATTGTCGCCGTCATCAAACGAGACATAAATGCCGGTCTCCGTCCCGGCATAGAGCAAGCCGCGGCAATTCGGATCCTCGCGAATCACCCGTGTGAACTCATGATCCGGTATACCGTTTGTGATGGCTGTCCAGCTTGCGCCATAGTCGCTGGTCTTGTATAGATAGGGTTTGGTGTCGTCCAGCTTGTAGCGCGTCGCCGCAATATAAGCGGCGCCCGCCTGATGCGCCGACGCGTCGATGATGCTGATTAGCGCCCACTCCGGCAGATCGGGCGGCGTAATCTCGGACCAGTGCTTGCCGCCATCTCGCGAAATATGCAGCAGGCCATCATCCGAGCCCGCCCAAAGCACCGCCGAATCATGCGGGCATTCCGCCAGCGCAAAGATATTGCAATACACTTCCGCGCCGGTATTGTCCCGCGTGATAGGTCCACCGGAGGCTTGGAGCTTATCCGGATCGTTCCGCGTCAAATCCGGGCTGATGACCTCAAAGCTCGCGCCAAGATTGGTCGAGCGATGCAGATGCTGGCTGCAAACATAAAGCAGATCCGGGTCATGCCGGGAAAACATGATCGGGAAAGTCCACTGAAAGCGATATTTCATTCGCTCGGCGCCAACCCCCCAGCCATACAGCTCGGGCCAAGCGGTGATGATCCACTTCTGGCCCGTGCGATGGTTGTAGAGCGTCATCAAGTCATTGTAGGCGCGCTGGCCAATGGGACCCGACGCCACCACAATATCCGGGTCATCCGGCTTGATGGCGATATAGCCACTCTCGCCCCCGCCCGGTGCATACCAGTCGCGCTCGTGAATGGCGCCATCGACCGACGCGCTGGGCACCGATATGGCTGTGTTATCTTGCTGTGAGCCGTATACGCGGTAGGGAAAGCGGTCATCAGCGCAGACATGATAGAGCTGCGCCGTCGGCTGATTGTAAATTGATGACCAGCTCTTGCCGCCATTGAAGGAGACGCAGGCGCCGCCGTCGTTGCCCCGCGCCATGCGCTGGTTGTCAGCTGGGTCAATCCAGAGCGCGTGTTCATCGCCGTGTGGCGTCGGCATCGTCTCAAATGTCGCGCCCGCGTCGACCGATTTCCACAGGCTGTAATTTTGAATGTAGACCGTATCGGGGTGTTGCGTATCGGCGGTCACGTGCATGTAATACCAGGGTCGCGTCCGCAGCAGCGATTGCTCGCTCAGCCGAAGCCAAGTCTCGCCATAATCATCCGAACGGAACACGGCGCCGGCCTCCGCTTCGATACAAGCCCAGACCCGCCCCGCTTGAACCGGCGAAACCGCCACGCCAATCTTGCCCAGCATACCAGCCGGCAGCCCAGCGTTGCGCGTGATGTCCTGCCAACTGTCCCCGCCGTCCAGGCTGCGCCACAAGCCACTATCGGGACCGCCATTTTCCAGCTTGTGCGGATAGCGCTGCGCCTGCCAGATAGCCGCGAAGAGAATGCGTGGATTATTGGCAGCCATCGCTATGTCGTGCGAGCCTGCTCTATCGCTCTTGTAAAGCACCTTCCGCCAGCTGGCGCCGCCATCCAGCGAGCGGAAAACACCGCGCTCCTCATTCCGCCCGAAGGCGCGGCCAAAGGCGGCGACGTAGACATGATCTGGGTCTCGCGGGTGAATCACAATCTTGCCGATATGCCGCGTTTCGCTCAAGCCGACATGCTGCCAGCTCAAGCCCGCGTCAACCGACTTGTATAAGCCATCGCCATGCGATACATTGCCGCGGATCGTGCTCTCGCCAGTGCCCGCGTATATGACATTGGGGTCGGAAGCCGAGACCGCCAGCGCGCCAATCGCCGCCGTGTTGAAATAGCCATCAGAGATATTGTGCCAGTATTGACCGCCGTCGGTCGTTTTCCATAATCCACCGGCGCAAGCGCCCATATAAAAGGTCATCTTCTGCGAGACATCGCCGGCAACAGCCACCACCCGCCCGCCCCGATGCGGACCGATGCAGCGCCATTCCAGATTGTCCAGCAGCCGCTGTCTGATATCTTCAATGCTATTAGAAGCGCTTTCAGTCATAAGCTCACTTTCCAAACCATCCATTCAACGCGATCAAGCACAGCGCCCATAATATGCCCCGACCAGCTATCGCTTTGCAAGTTTTGCCGAGCATATTTGCCCGCCCGGTCGCGAGTGTCTATCAAGCTCATTGAAGGCGCGGCGACGCTATTCGCCACTCCCCGATTCAGGAGTGGTGAATGCGAGGATATGCCCACTACAAACCCCAGCCCCAGCCCCTCCCGACGGGTCAGTGTCTACGCGACCCCGATGAATCAAGGAGGGGAGCATTAGCAAATCCTGAGTCGGAGCCTTTACAAACTCCTATATCGATAATTCACCACTCCCCCCATTCAGCAATGTATGCGCTTCAGCCAACAATGGGTTACAATTCGCAATCATGAAACGCTTAGATAGACTATCCGGCGAGTATAGTATTATTGATGCTTTGCCGTGGTCTGTCCTAGAGAAATGGATTGGAAGGCTCAACCGGCTTCTGTCGGTCGACCTTTGAATCACTGTCGATTCTAATTTAGAGAGGAGCAAGAAATGAGGAAGCTGCTTGGTTTGATGATCGTGTTACTTTTGGCGCTGCCCATAATCGCCGACGACATGGACCCCTGCGAGTTGGACGCGCCTATGGAAGAAGCCGAAATCAATTTTATGGGTTGGGCTTTTCCCATTACCGAATACTTCGCCGCTGAGTTGGAGAAGTGCGACGAGGTCGATAACCTGACAGTCAATATCCAGTTGCTTGATTCCCCCAGCGCCGAAGAACAAGCCAACCTGGCGCTGGCTGGTGGCGGTGATTCGCCCTGGGCAATCCTGCACACAGTGCCCGCGCGCATGGTAACACTGTCAGAATTTGACGCGCTGTTGCCGCTTAATGACCTGGTCGAGAAATATCGCGAAGAATACAACCTGGACGATATCCCGCAACCAGTCTGGGATGCGGCGACCCTCGACGGCAAGATCTACGGCGTCCCATTCATGTCCAATACCATGCACCTCTTCTATCGCACCGATCTCTTCGAGAAGCATGGGCTAGAAATCCCCACCACCTATGATGAAGTGATCGACGCCTGCGCTGTATTGGCGGATGAACCCAGCATCGACCTGCCCTTTACCATGAACCTGCACGCGGGTTGGGCTTGGGAAGTCGAGTTCATGCACTTCAGCCGGTCATTCGGCGCCACCTACTTAAACGACGACAACAGCCCTGCCTTCAATAGCGACGAGGGCGTCGCCGCTTTGGCTAAGATGAAAGAAGTGGTCGACGGCTGCATGGGCGCCGAAGGTTTGACCTACAGCGCCGACGACAGCGAAATCGGCATGGAAACGGGAACGCTTGCCTTCGTTCACATCTGGGCCAGCCGCGCTGGCAACATGGACGATCCAGATAAGTCGGACTTTGTTGGTACTATCGGCTTCGCGCCATCGCCCGCTCCCAACCCCGATAGCGGCCTCCTCGGCGGTTCGGCTTGGATTGACGCCTATTCGATCACCAAACGTTCCGGCGTCGATCATGATCTCGCCTTCCGCGCCATCATGGAAACCTTCGACTTTGAGGGCCAGGTCGGCGGCGCGGCGCACGGCGCGATCGTTCGCACCTCCGTCAGTGAAGCCGGGCACGGCGGGCGCAACATGCCAGCCTTCGCCGTCTCTCTGGACCAGGGCGTTGGCGGCAATTCGCTGAACCCGGCCGCGGCGCTGGCAAGGACCGCCCTTGGCAACTGGCTGCCCCTGGTCGGCAGCGGCGACCTTACGCCGGAAGAAGCCCTTGAAGGCGCCGCAGAAGAATACACAGCCGAGGCGACGGCGCAAGGCTACATCGACGGCTAGGCTCGCCAGACGAGCGTAACCTGCCGTTTGCGGGCGGTGAGGGCTGGCTAGCGACGCAAATCGCCCCGGCTTTCGCCGCCCTTTCAAGAAATCGAAGTCAGCGCCGCCCGTGCCTTCACATGTCTCTGTGATGACGCCCTGAGGACAAACGCGTGAAGCGACGCACGTTCTACCTGTTCATGTCCCCCAGCCTGCTCGTCATGCTGGCGCTGATGGTATTCCCCTTGCTCACGTCCATCTGGCTAAGCATGCAATACATGACTTTTCGCAACATCAACGCGCCCGAGTTTGTCGCATTCGCGAATTATGTCGAGGTCTTTAAGGACCAGAAATTCTGGAACGCCTTCAGCTTCACGATGACATTCATCGCCATCGCCGTCCCGATGCAGATATTCACCGGCTTTCTTGTCGCTGTCCTGCTGGATCAGGTCTCGCGGCGCATGCGCGGCGTCTATATCGCCGCTTTTCTCATGCCCTTCATCGTCGTGCCGGTGGTTGGCACTTTGATGGTCAAGCAGCTATTCGAATCTGGCGGCATCGTCGCCTGGGCTTACCGCGCGATAATCGGCTCCCGCTTTATTCTCACCGAGCAGTCAGTCAAAGGGCTGATCCTCGTACACGCGCTTTGGGCGGCGACGCCTTTCCCGCTAATCGTGTTCTTCGCTGGCTTGCAGACTTTGCCCGATGAGCTGGTCGAAGCCTCAATGATTGACGGCGCCACGCGCTTGCGCCAGGTCCGCCATATCATGATCCCGCACTTGCGGTCGCTCTTCGTATTCGTCGGCTTGATCTCGATCATGGATGCCTACCGCGTCTTCGATAGCGTTTTTGTGCTCACCGAGCAAAACCCGATTTACAAAGCTGAGGTGATGATGCTCTACACCTTCCGCACCGCCATGAGCGTACAGCGCCTGGGCAAAGCCAACGCCATGTCAGTCATCACCGTCGTAATGATACTCGTCGTCTTGGTGCCCTTTTTGCTGCGTACCTATAAAGAGCAGACCGAAGAGCGCTAGCATGAAGAGAATCGATAACCGCTTCGCCCTCGGCATCATTTACTTGGTCTTGACGCTTTACGCCGCCTTCAGCGTAATCCCCTTCTTTTGGACAAGCATCCAATCCTTCAAGACGCCGCGACAAGCCAACTCGCGGGTGCCCTTGTTCATATTTGAGCCAACTTTAGATAATTACACCGATCTCTGGCTGAAGTCGATACCCGACGACCCGATGCTGGTAGCCATCGTCCTGGTAGCCATTTTTGGCTTGCTGGTTATGGTCGCTATCAATGCCAAGCGCTTTCCAATTCCGCGCGGCTATGTCTACCTAGCTGTGCTCGCGGCAGGATTCGCTGTACTGTGGTTTGTTCCTGAATTCATTCGCACACAGACTTTCTACGATTATTTTCTCAATACGATAATCGTCACCGCCGGCACCATCTGCATCTCAATCTCGATCGGCTGCATGGCTGGTTATGGGCTGGCGCGCTATAGCGGCATCGCTGGCGTGATCATCCTGGTCACCGCGCTCGGCTTTCGTTCCTTGCCCGGCATGTCCTACATCTTGCCTTACTGGTGGTTCGGCCAACGTTCCGGTCTCTATGACACCCATATTCTCTTGATCATCACCCTGGTCGCCATCAATCAGCCTTTCACCATCTGGATGCTGCGCAGCTTCTTCATGAATATCCCAAAAGAAATCGAAGAATCGGCCATGGTCGATGGCGCCAGCCGATTGACCGCCTTTATCAGCGTCATTATTCCTATTATGTGGCCCGGTATCATCTCGACCGCGCTCTTCACCCTGCTGCTCGCCTACAGTGATTTTCTCCTGGTGCGCATCCTCACCCAATCCAACTGGACGCTGACGGTAGCTATCTCTAAATATGCTGGCGGCGAAGACCCGGGTCATATCACGCTGGCTGCCGCCGCGGCCGTCTCGGCAGCTGTGCCCATTATCATTGTCGTCTTTATCTTTCAGGGGCAGCTGGTCAAAGGCTTAACTTCCGGCGCGGTCAAAGGTTAAAACGGGGCATTAAGCGCATAAGCTCAGCAGCCGCGGCGCAAAGCAATCCTATAAGAGGAAAACATATGTCCAGCCAATTGAACCAAAGGAACAAAGAAGCCGTCTGGGATTATTGGCAAAAGCTCAACCACGTCGGCGTCGACCGCCTGCCCGATGCCATCCGCGCAGCCGTCCACGATGATGTCGATTGGAATGGTTCAGCGCCTATCGATCAGATCCTCGGTGTTGAGAATCTCATTTCCGGTTTCTGGCTGCCGCTATTTCAGGCTTTCCCTGACATTAAAATCAGACCTTATGTCTTCATGGGCGGCATCGAATCGGGCCTGTCGGATTGGGCGGGGGCAGTCGGCAGCGAGTGGGTTACGGGCTGTGGCTACCTCACCGGCAGCTTCGTCAAGGACTGGCTCGGCATCCCCGCTACGGGGAAAAAGACGAACATCTGGTTCGGGCAATTTTATGTGATGCGCCAGGGCAAAATAGCCGAGAGCTACGTACAGTACGATATCCTCAGCGTCATGCGTCAAGCGGGCTACCAAGTCCTGCCGCCGTCGCCCGGTTTTGACGGCGGGAAAATACCCGGACCGGTCGCCGAAGATGGCCTTCTCCTCACCGAGCAAGATGCGCTCGAATCACGCAAGAGCCTGCAGCTGGTCGAAGCCATGGGCAAAGGGCTAATGCGCTATGTTCGCGATCGAGACGGCGCTGATATGAGCCGCATGGAGCAGGACAAGTATTGGCATAGAAACATGAAGTGGTACGGTCCCAGCGGAATTGGCGGCTGCTTCACGCTCGAGGAATTTGAAGACTTTCATCAGCGCAATTGGCTTTACGGCTTCGGCGACCGCAACCTTGATGTCGAGCGCGGGGGCCGCAGCATGGGCTTCATCGGCGAAGGCGCATACGCTTGCGGCGGCATTTGGGATTCGGCTTTTTCTTACAGCAACGGCGATTACGCTGGCATCCCAGCCAATGGTGAACTCATAACCCTGCGCGACTTCGATTGGTGGAAGCGCGACGGCGATTATTTGATTGAGAATTGGGTCCCGATCGATATGATCGACCTCTGCCGCCAGCTCGGCGTCGACCTCATGGAGCGCTTGCGCCGGCAAATCGAATTGCGAAAAACGTCGCTGTCCGCACTCTGGTAGATTGGCGCGCGCGTTGGAACCCCGCCGCTCTAAGCAGAGGACCGCGCCGCCCGCACCGATACCAGCGTGAATAAGAGCAAGGTTCCAAAATACAGAATCGCCCCGACCCAGGTTAGCGTTCCGCCATTGCCGGCAAACATCATGAAGGCTGCGACGACGGTGAAAAAGCCAATCAACATGATGATCGGCTGGCTGACCGATGATTTTAACTCGCCACCGTCCGCCGCCTCGCCGCCAACGATATAGCCCTGCTCTTCCAGCCGCTCGCGCGATTCCGGGTCCACATCGGCGTATCCGCCGCCAACCCAGCTCGCCATTCGCTGCAGCCCAAAGCCCACCGCGCTCGTCTCCCGGTGAACCAGCACCACTGGCGTCTGCGTCCGATCGGCGATGACAAACGGCGTATTGCCGAAGATCCGCTGCTGATAGCCTGGGTCGCGCGTTTCGCCCAGGGCGACATAGTCATAATCTCGCGATGCGTCGACGATTGCCTCAATGCGATCGCGGGCAACTTCTGTGATTAAGTTGACCTTGCCGCCGGTCAGCTTCAGTTCATCAATCTCGCGCTGCAAGGTTCGCGTCATGCGTTCACGCTCGGCTTGCGGCGTATCAAGGGAAAAGACATGCAGCAGGTCCAGCTTCAAGTCCACCGGCGATAGCAGCTGAATTAGCCGCAGCGAATATCCCACTTGGCGCGGCTCCGCCACTGGCAGCAGGATGCGCCTCGCCGCCGACGTATCGCCCGGCTGCAGCATCAGCACATCGCAATTCACCTCGCTTAGGACCTGGTCGATATTCTTGCCGACGGTCTTCGCGCTGTACGGGTCCTTCACGCCTTGCCAGCCAATGACAACCAGGTCGGCTCTTTGTTCCCGCGCGGTATCGATGATGGCCGGCGCCACCCGCCGCGCCACTCGCACGATGTATTCAACCGCCACGTCCTCATCACGCACCATCGAAATGGCTCGTTCCTGCAAGGATTCGCTGGCATCCAGGTAATGATAGCCGGATGACAAGGGCGCCGGCGCTGGCACGGTCACAATATGCAGCAGCGTCACCTTGCCATTATGCGTTTTGGCGGCATGGATCGCTGGCGGCAGCAAGGTCGAAAGCGATTCGGGATTAGCAAGCGGCACCAGGACGCGATAGGGCACATCTTTTGTCGGCGTCATCAACTCGGTCTGCTGTACAACCGGGGTGCGGTGCGCCCGTTCTTGCCGGGGGCGCGCGTAGAGATAATAGATCAAGAAGCCGCCGCCGATCCAAATCGCCGCATAAACCCAAGCGATGATCGACACATTAAAGAGCGACAGCAGCAGCAGGAACTGCATGCCAATCGCAATCATCGGCAAGATAGGGAAGAATGGCAGCAGGAAGCCGTACTTGAGATCCTTGCCATATTTGCTGCGGATAGTGATTACCGCCAGATTCACCTGCAAGAAGAGCAGGATGAACATGATATCGGCTGAGGCGGCCACATCTTCAATCGGCAGCGTCAAGGCGACGAAGATAATCAACACGCCCGACCAGCCCAAAGCGATATGGGGCGTGCGTGTCTTGGCGCTGACCTGGGAGAAGCTGTCTGGCAGTGCTCTGTCTCGCCCCATCGCAAAAGACACCCGCGTCGAGGAGAAGGTGGTGGCGTTTAAGGCGCTCATCGTCGAGAGCAAGCCGCCTACCATAATCAGGAACAAGCCAAAGGGCATGAATTGATCAGCAGCGCGAGCGATGCCAATCTCGCCCAGATCGCCCAGCCACTCGTGGATGAGCCGCCCCTCCGGCGGGTCAACCGCCCCGATGACAACAAAAGCCACCAACATATAAATCGGCACCACAATCGCCAGGGACAAGAAAACGGCGCGCGGGATATTCTTGCGCGGCTCTTTGACCTCTTCACCCGCTTGCACGATGATCTCGTAGCCCTCGAAGGCGATGAATGTTAAGCCCATCGCGCTGACGATGCCGATGATGTCGTTGGGGGCAAAGGGCTGGAAGTTTTCAAAGCGCGTCGGATCGCCAAAGATTACAAACATGCCGCTGACGATGAATATCCCGATGATCACGACTTTCAGCACAGTTACAATATTGCCTACCACGCCAGTCTCTGAGGTGCCTTTGTAATTGATGTAAAGGAAGAGCAATACAATGAGGACGGCGAAGATCTTTTGCACCAAATCGGCTTCGGTCAATTCGCGCCCGAAGGGCAACTGCAGCGGTCCCGAAAGAAAGATGCCGATATGCTCATCATGATGCGCAGCCGGATCGAGAAACAGAATCCGCAGCAGCTCATAAATGAAGCCGCCAAAGCCGACCCCATATAAGCTGCCCGCCACGGCATGGGCGAACCAGCTCATCCAGCCAGCCAGGAAACCGTTTGGTCCTGGCAAGCCTTCCTTCACCCATAAGTAGCCGCCGCCCGCCTCCGGAATTGCCGAGCCCAGCTCCGCATAGACCATCGCTGTCAACACGGTGATGACCCCGTTCAAAGCGAAAGCCAGAATCAGCGCGGGGCCGGCGGTGCCAGCGGCGATGCCCGTCAGCACGAAGATGCCAGCGCCGATCATCGCCCCGACGCCGATCATCGTGATATCGAATAAGCCAAGATTGCGTACTAACCCGACGTGCTGTGATGTCTCTGTCGATGAGGCCATGGTCAGATTTCCTTATTAATTTTCTATCATGCGCTTGCATGCCCCATCACGTGGCGAGGGCTAGCATACAATTATCACTTTATCCCAGACAAGCGCAATTTGACAAGTCTCGCCCCGCCAGGGCAATCGCTTCAAATCTATTTTCAACACCGAGGGTCGCGCAGGGCGTGTAGGGCGCGTAGACACAGCCCGCCGACACTGCCCGGGCGGGATAGGAGAGAAGAAGCGCCCTGGCAAGCCCGCCAGCGGTCACGCATTAAAGAAGCGACCCAATGCCCCGCTCGAGCGTCTCATCTCAATCACCTCTACCCGCCCAACTTATAAGCCAAGTCATTCCAGCGCAGCTCGTCTTTGAAGCGGCGCAAATCAGTCGATTTATCAATCTGCACATACTCGACGCCAGCCATCTCGCTGAAATCATAGATATGCTCAGGACGCAGCGCCTGACTGAATACCGTGTGATGCGCGCCCCCAGCATAGATCCAGGCGGCTGCGCCCACCGACAAATCAGGATGAGGTTTCCACAGCGCGCGCGCCACCGGCAACTTTGGCAGCGGCGCCTCCGGCTCAATCACATCGACGGTGTTCACGATCATGCGGAAGCGATCGCCGATGTCAATCAGGGAAGCGTTGAGCGCGCCCCCCGCCGCCGTATTGAAGATCAACCGCGCTGGATCGGCTTTGCCGCCAATTCCCAGCGGATGCGCCTCCAAGCTCGGCTGATCAGCCGCGATGCTGGGGCAGATTTCCAGCATATGCGCGCCTAGCACCGCCATGTTGCCGGGCTGGAAATGGTAGGTGTAATCCTCCATGAACGAAGTGCCGCCGGGCAGCCCCTCCGCCATCACCTTGAGTGAGCGCAGCAGCGCCGCCGTCTTCCAGTCGCCTTCCGCGCCGAAGCCATACCCAGCCTCCATCAAGCGCTGCACCGCCAAACCCGGCAGCTGCGCCAAACCATGCAAATCCTCAAATGTGGTCGTAAAAGCGGTGAAGCCGCCGTCGCTCAAGAATTGCGCCAAGCCGATCTCGATCCGCGCCGCCTCTCGGATCGACTTATGACGCGCGCCGCCCTTGCGCAGATCCGCCGACATACGATAGGCATCTTCGTAGGCTGCAGCCAGCCCGTCAATCTCGCTGTCGCTGACCTGATTCACAACAGCGACCAAGTCACCGACGCCGTAGCCATTCACCGAGTAGCCGAACTGCGCCTGCGCCGCCACCTTGTCGCCTTCGGTGACCGCCACCGAGCGCATATTATCGCCGAAGCGCGCCACCTTGATGCGCCCGGTCTCTTGCCAAGCCGCCGCCGCCCGCGCCCAAATGCCAATTTGGTCCGGCACAGCCTCGGCGCGCCAATGCCCGACAAGCACCTTGCGTCGCAGCCGCAGTCGGCTCATGATGAAGCCGAATTCGCGGTCCCCATGCGCCGATTGATTCAAATTCATGAAATCCATATCGATCGCGGACCAAGGGATGTCGCGATTATATTGGGTATGCAAATGCAGCAGCGGCTTCTGCAGCGACGCCAGCCCAGCGATCCAATTCTTAGCCGGCGAAAAGGTATGCATCCAAGCAACCAAGCCGATGCAGCGATCGTCGCTGTTCGCCTCGCTACAGATCCCGGCGATTTCTTCGGCTGTCGTGAGGACCGGCTTGTATTCCACCGAAACCGGTATAGCCGCCGCTTCACTGAGATGCGCCACCATCTCACGCGCATTCCGCCCCACCTGCTCAATCGCCTCGGGTCCATACAAATGCTGACTGCCGGTCAAAAACCAGATCTGATAATCACTCAGTGCCATTATTCATTTCCTTGTCCGATGCCGCTCTATGCCTCTGAGGCGGATTCACCGCTGGCCATAGACATTCTGATACCGATCATACAGGCTGTCGATATCGTCCGGCGAAATTGGAATCGCCTCGCCCAACTGGCGCGCCGTCCACACAATCGCCGCATTGTCCTCTGTCATCACCGCCGCCTTGACCGCCGCCGCCGCGCTATCGCCGATAGTGAATACGCCGTGGCTCCGCAGCAGCGCCGCCGGGCTCCGCTGCCCGCTAAGCGCATCAACCACCAGCGCCCCAATCTCCTCGCCGCCGATCAAACCGAAGCCGGCGCAAGGGATCTCGCCGCCGAATTCATCGGCCATCGCCGTCGTCAAACAGGGAATCGGCTCGCCGACAACGGCGAAGGCAGTGGCATAGCGCGAATGCGTATGCGCCACGCCATTTACCGCCGGCAGATGGCGATAGATGTAACAATGCGAAGCGGTATCGGAGGAGGGCGCCAAATCGCCGTCAAGCGCCTGCCCTTGCAAGTCCGTCACGACCATGCTGGCGGGCGTCAAATCTTCAAAGCGGAGGCCGCTCGGCTTAATCACCACCAGCCCGGTCGCTGGGTCGCGCGCGCTGATATTGCCACTGGTCCAAGCTACCAGATTGTTCTTCGGCAATTCGGCGTGAAGGCGGCAAACTTCCTCGCGCAGTTGCGGCAGCAACATCAATCTGGTGCCTCGTTATTTGTTTTTCTTCATCGCGGTTTCGGATCCGAACAGGCGGATGGCAATGCGGTTGGCAAGCGGAATCGTCCTTTCCCCGCCACGCAGCGCCACTGCCGCCAGGCTAATCAACCAATTGGCAGCCATGAATATCGCCATCGCGATCACCAGCGAGAAAAGCGCGATCGCCACAATCGGTCCGGCAATCGGGATCAGGCTAATGAGGTAGCCAAGAACCGCCCAGACCAAGAATGCCAAAAGAAGCGCGAGGACGGCGGCGATGCTTTGCTGTGCATGAAACCGCGTCAGCCGATTTTGCCCATCCGCCATCAAGCCGATGAGACCCCCGATGACCGGCAATATGTAAGCCAAGACAGCAAAATGCCGCGCCTCGGGCTTATGCTTCGACTGCGACATCGACAACTCCTTGCAGCTCCAACTCATCGGCGAAGTGACAGCGGGCGCTGTGCTCGGGTCCAATTTGCATGACTGGCGGTTCTTGCTCGCGGCAGATATCCTGGGCATAGCGGCAGCGCGGGTGAAATACGCAGCCCGACGGTGGATTTGCCGGGCTAGGCACATCGCCCTCCAGGATGATCCGTTCCATCTTAATCAGCGGGTCGGCTGGCGGCACCGCGGAAACCAATGCTTCTGTATATGGATGCCGCGGATTGCGCAGCAGCTCATCGGTCGGCGCCAGCTCCACCAGCTTGCCGACATACATCACGGCGATGCGGTCGCAAATATGCTCGACCACCGACAAATCGTGCGATATGAAGAGGAAGGTCAGCCGCAGTTCGTCTTTCAAGGTCTGGAGCAAGTTAAGCACTTGCGCCTGCACTGAGACATCCAACGCCGAGACTGGTTCATCAGCCACGATCAGCCGCGGGTTCAGCGCCAGCGTACGCGCCACGCCGATGCGCTGCCGCTGCCCGCCAGAGAACTCATGCGGATAGCGCCCCATATAAGCCGGCTTCAAACCGACCGCTTCCATCAGCTCCGCCACCCGCGCCGTCATCGCCTCGCCCGATGCTGTGCCATGGATCACCAGCGGCTCGGCAATAATGTCGCGCACCGTCAAACGCGGATTGAGTGAACTGAAGGGGTCCTGAAAGATCATGCGCATCTCCTTGCGCAGGTCTTTCATCTCGTTATGGCTGATTTTGGCGACATCTACCCAACTGCCGTCGCCACGGTGGAAGAGCACTTCGCCCCCAGTCGGGTCATACAAACGCAGCAGCGTCCGCCCGACGGTTGTTTTCCCGCAGCCGCTCTCGCCGACCAGCCCCATCACCTCCTGCTCGCCCAGCTCAAAGCTGACGCCGTCAACCGCCTTGATCGTGCCGACGTGGCGCTGCAGCATGCCTCGCCGCAGGGGGAAGTGCATCTTCAAGTCATTAACTTTGAGGATGGTATCGCGTTTGGCTTTGCCCGTGGCGCTTTTCGCCATGCCCAAACGTCTCCGATCACAAATTCGAATAGGGGTCGGCTGCATCGCGCAAGCCATCGCCCAGGAAATTCAGCCCCAGCACCGCCACCACGATAAATATCACAGGCGTCAAGATCCAGGTGTTCTGCCCCAGCGTTTCCAGGCTTTGGGCGCTTTTCATCAAGAAGCCCCAACTGGTCAAGGGTTCATTGATGCCGATGCCCAAGAAGCTGAGGAAGGCTTCCGCCAGGATGATGCTGGGAATCAAGAGCGTCAGCACAACAATGACGTGGCTAAGCACGTTGGGATACAAATGTTTGAAAATAATGCGAAAATCCCCCGCGCCCTGCTCCTTCGCTGCCAGGATGAAGTCGGTTTCTCGCAAGGAAAGTACTTTCCCGCGGACCTCACGCGCCAGCACCGCCCAGCGCAAGAAGGGGAAGATCAGCGCCATCGCTAAAAATTTCTGCTCGCCGGACCAGGTTTTTGGTATCACCGCCGCCAGCGTCATCCAGAGCGGCAACTCAGGGAAGGACATGATCACTTCGACCAGGCGCTGCATGACATTGTCGATAGCGCCGCCATAATAACCCGAGATGACGCCAACCGAAGAGCCGACCACAATCGCGATGACAGCGGCCAGAATGCTCAGCGAAAGCGAGACGCGCCCGGCTAGGCAGATCCGCCCCCAGAGATCGCGGCCGAAGCGATCGGTGCCCAGCAAATGCAGGCGCACTTCGTCGGTATCCAAGCCGAAGAGATGCAAGTCAGTCTCGAACAAGCCGAAGAGTTTGTACTCCCAGCTGCGGACAAAGAATTGCACATTGTAGCGATTTTCCGGGTCGATTTCAGGCCGCGCTTGATAGGTTACCGGATCAATCACAAGTTCTTGTTTGTAAACGAAGGGCTGCCAGGAAAAGTTGCCGTCCAAATCAAAGACGCGGATTTGCGTCGGCGGCGTGTAAGAATCACCGAGTGCCGTCGCATAGAGATTGTAGGGCGAGAAGAACTCGGGGAAGAGCGCCAGTATGATAAGCATGACAACCATCAGCCCGCCGACGACGGCGGCTCTACTGCGGCTGAAGCGCTGCCAGACCAACTGCGAATAAGAGGCGCTGCTCTCTTCGTCTTCTTCGTCGATGATTTCTTCGTTGATGTCGATTTCTTGCACGTCTCACCAGCCCGAATCAACTAAAGGATATCCTTGGATCCAGCAGACCCAAGACCATATCGGCGACAAAATTGCCCGCGATCAACAAGATCCCGTAGAGCAGCAGGATACTTCCTGACAGGTATACATCTTGCTTGAGCAGCGCTTCGGCAAACATTGGCGCGATGGTCGGGATGCCAAAGACCAGCGCCGCTTCCAGCTCGCCTTGAAACATATAAGGCAGGACCGTTCCCTGATAAGCGATGATTGGGTGCAGGGCGTTGGGCACGGCATGACGGTTGATTACGCGGCTCTCCTGCAAGCCCTTGGAGCGCGCCGTCGTCACATATTGCTGATTCAAAACATCCAGCAGATTGCCCCGCATCACGCGCATATTGCGGGCGACCCCGCCCAAGCCAGCGATCAGAATGACCGGGCCCACATGCTTGAGCAGATCAATCGCCTTCGGGATTGACCAGGGCGCATAGCGATACTCCGGCGATTGCAGCGAGCTGACATGCTCCCAACCCAAGCCAAAAGCTAAGAAATAGACCACAATCAAAGCCAGCGAAAAGCGCGGGATCGAAGTCGCAAGGAAGGCGAAGGCGGCGGCGGTATTATCGGCAAAGCTGTATTGTCGGTTGGCCACATAGATGCCCAGCCCAATGCCCACCAATGATGATATCGCGTGCGCCGCCAGCGCAATGCCGATGGTGCGTGGCAAACGCTGCGCCAACAATTGGCTCACATCAACGCGCTGCGAGAAGGACCAGCCAAAGTCACCATAGAGGATGATCGCGCTCAGCCATTTGAGATATTGAACTGGCAGCGGATCAAGCAAGCCATATTTGTCTCGTAATTTATCTGCCGCTTCTTGCGCCTCTTCCTCGGAAGCGCCGCCCAAGGCGATCAATTCTTGTTTGTAGACATCGGCAAAATCACCCGGTGGAATTTGAATGATCGTAAAAGCCACCAGCGTGATGACGATGAGAATGAGAATCGATGATATCAAGCGCTGAACAATAAATCGGACCATTGGCGGTTGACCCTTTAGTCAACGGGCGGCGCGACGGCCGCCATTAGTATAAAGCATGATGCGAGCTGCAGGCAACAGGGACGCGCCGGGCGCCCCTGCGTCCTTTACATTACAACTGACGGGGCAAGCCTAAGCCCGCCCCGTCAGCCAAATCTTACATATCGTCCATGCCGTATACGGCCACGGTACCAGGGAAGATCTGAGCAAGCTGTTCATCCGGGTTGACCCATACCGCTTCCGGAATCACATTGCCCCAGGTCCACTGATAGAAGAAGGGCGGCGCGCCAACAGGGATATTGTTGAAGCGCTTCGCCAAGCCCAAACCATAGCGGCCGATGATGCCGCCGACGGTGTAGACATTCTCGGTGGTGAGCTTGATGAAACGGGACATCAGCTCTTTGCGCGTTTCGAAATCCGGCTCGAGGCAGAAGTCGTTGATGATCTCAACCAGTTCGGCTTCGAAATCCAGCAGGTCGCGATTGCCGCCATCAGCGCGATGGAAATCGGGCGTGATATCGGTCACGGGTCCCAGGTCCTGGCAGCGGGTGAAGGAGGTCGTATATTCCTGGCCCGCGCGGTCAACGCGCATTTCCCAAGTGCCGGTGGTGATGGCATCGCTACTGGCCGGACCCTGCAGCGGCTGCAAGTTGACTTGGACGCCCACATCCTGCATCAAAAGGACAAAGGCATCGCCAATTTGGCCCGTTGCTTCGGCGGCGACGCTGGTATTCAAGACCACGATCAGGTTCTCGCCAGCTAGCGGACCGTCAGTCCAATTCACGATGCCGTCGTTATCGGTATCTTCGAAACCGATCTCGGCTAGCAGCGCACGCGCCGAATCGGGCGAATAGGGGTAGTAGACGACGCTATCGATGTCATACCAGGGCGAGCCGGGGGTGATGCTGCCCGTGAACGCGCGCATGAAGGGACCGCGAATCACCGCTTGGCCAATGCCGTCGCCATCAACCGCATGCTGCACAGCGCGGCGGAAACGAAGATCGCGGAAGAGCCCGCGCAGCGCTTGGTCACGATCGTTCTGAACGCCCAAGGTGGAGGACAAGTTGAACTCGAAATTGAAGGCCAAAGTCTCCGGACCCCACTCGATGCGGAAGTGCGCGTCGTCTTCTTGCTGACGCGTAATCGCTTCGACATAGGTGCTGGGATTCTCGAGATTGGTGTGGTCAATCGAGCCCGCCAGCGTGCCTAGCGTACGGCCGATCCCGCTTGGACCCTTCTCGAAGGTGACTTCGTCCAGGTAAGGCAGCTGGTGGCCCGCTTCATCGACCTTCCAGTAATAGGGGTTCCGGCGCTTTACCATGAACTCGTCAATCTGATAATCGACAGCCACCCAGGGACCCATGGTCGGCACGGGCAAGTCGTCCTGTACCTGGAAGGTCTCGAAGGTGTCATAATCGGACTCGGCATTGAGAGCCGGGTGCATCGGCGCATAGACATGCTCGGCGCAGATATTGAAGTCCAGGAAGTCCATCTTGAACAGCAACTGAACCGGGTAAGCTACCGGGAAGGTCCAGAGAAGCGTGTCGTCATCGACCGCTTCGAGCGTGATGTCTTCGCCATTGATCTGCCAGGTCGAGCGGTTGGTCCAGGAGTTGACGTTCTCATCCAGGATAATGTGTTCCCAGGTGAACATGATGTCGTGGATGCCGAAGGGATGGCCATCAGACCATTTGGCGCCACGGATGATGTTCATCGTCAGCTGCATGCCGTCTTCGCTCCACTCCCAATCCGTCGCCAGATTTGGCAGCGGCTCCAGGTTGTCGTGGCGCAAGAACATGGGACCCGATTTGACTAGAGACTCGCCGTAAATGTAGTTGATGCCGAACCAACCCTGCGTTTGACGGGCGCACAAATTCCAGCCAGCCGTCGGCACAGCCGAGAAATCGCGCCAGACGCCGCCATAAACGCCCGGACCTGTCGACATACCGGAGTCCAAAATGATCTGCGGATTCTCTGGCAGGCGCTCTTCAACCGGTGGCAATTCACCAGCTTCAACCAGCTCAGTCACCCAGGCCGGCTCACTGTAAGAATCGAGCGCCCCGTAGGTGAGCAGCTCATCAAGCGTGAAGGTGACAATTGGATTATCGCCCAATTGCACGCCTTCGGGATACGGAATCGGATCGGCAACCTCGCCCATCTGGGCAAAGCCGGAGCCGACCATAGCGAGCATCACTGCCGCGACCAGCAGGATGCGAAAATAAGTGGGGAGTTTCATACTTATTCCTCCGATTAGATTGACAAAAAATTAACCCGCCGGCCGCGCCAGCAGGATAATTCACGAACCATTATCAGTGCGCCACTGCCGCTGCGGGTTCGTGCAGCCAGCAAGCCACTTGATGGTCGCCAGCGACGGTGGCTGTCACGGGCAAATGACTGCGGCACTTTGCCATGACATGCGGGCAGCGCTCGGCGAAGGCGCAGCCTGTTATCTCTGTCGTGGCGTTTGGCACGATGCCTTCGATGGGCACTAGGATTTCTTTGCGCCGCCCCAAGACGGGTATCGATTGCAGCAAGCCGACGGTGTAGGGATGCTGCGGATTGCGGAAGATATCGGTCACGGTGCCATACTCGACAATCCGCCCGAAATACATCACGGCGACATAATCCGCCATTTGCGAAACGACGCCCAGATTGTGCGTGATGATGATGATCGACGAGCCGAAATCTTCTTGCAGTTTCTCCATCAAGTCGATGATCTGCGCCTGAATCGTCACATCGAGGGCGGTCGTCGGCTCATCCGCGATTAGGATTGACGGATTGCAGGATAGCGCCAGCGCAATCATCACCCGCTGCCGCATGCCGCCGCTTAGCTGATGCGGATACTGTTTCACCCGCTCTTCCGGGTCGGCGATGCGCACGCGGTCCAGCATATCGATCGCCACTTTGATTGACTCTTTGCGGCTGAGCCCTTGGTGCAATTCCACCACTTCGGCGATTTGCCGGCCGATGGTATGCAGGGGATTGAGCGAGGTCATCGGCTCCTGAAAGATCATCGAAATCTCGCCGCCGCGGATGCTGCGCATCTCAATGCCTTTAGGATCGAGCTGCACAATATCAATGGTTTCGGCGCGCCGTTTCTGCCGCCGAAATATGATCTCGCCATCGACGATCTCGCCGGGGGGCGACTTGATCAATTGCATGATCGAGCTGGCGGTTACGCTTTTGCCGCAGCCGCTCTCGCCGACGATGCCCAGTGTCTGCCCATTCGCCAGCCTAAAGCTGACGCCCTTAACCGCCTGCACCACACCCTTGTCAGTGAAAAAATGTGTCTTCAAATTTTTGACTTCTAGAATCGGCTCTGCGCCGTTACTGCCATTCATAAGCAACCATTTCGCTAGCAAGCGCGGGCGATTATGCGAGCCGCCCTGCAATTGCATTCATACGCGCGCAGCCATAACGCGCTAGCCTTTATCGCTCGTCTGCGCCAGCTCTTGCGCCAGTTTGTCCGCCGCCAATTCCTCAACGGTGCGCGTAGAAATACGAGCCGCGCCGGCTGACGCGCTCAAGATCACGCGGCTGCCATTCGCCTCATGCGCCGCCAAGCGCGCCCGAGCCGCTTCAATGTCTTCGGCAGCGTAATTCGGCAGCCATTCCGCCTGCGCTACCAGCAGCTCATCAGTCATCTGCCACACTTCTTCCGGATTGCAGACCGCGCCCACCAGCGGATCGTGCAGCATCGCCTGCTTGAGCAGCGTGACATCGCCATGGACAGCCGCTTCCATCGCCATCTCCTGCACGCGCACGCTTGCCGAGCAGGTCGCCGCGGCTGCCATTGGCAAATCGCCCAGCACTGGCATATTGATGCCGTTCTTATCGACATAGCCGGGGATCTCTACCACACAGCCAGCGGGCAGATTGCTGATATACCCCCGATTCGGCACATTAAAATGCCCGCGGTAGGCGCGCCCGGTCTCCAGCCCTTCGATTATGTAGGAGCCATGCTCCAGGCTGCGCTTGTCGGCGCTGAACGTGGGCGGCTCTTCCGTCAGCCAATTGGGGAAATCGGTCTCGAACCAATTGCGCCCCTCCGTGCAGACGCGCAGGTAACCGCCGGTCTCGCCCAGTATCCAGCGATTTAAGCTGATCCAGTCCTTGATCTCGTCGGGCCGTTTGCGATACCAGGGCATATACTCGCTCAGATGCCCGTTGGATTCGGTCGAGTAATAACCAAAGCGCCGCAGCACATCAATGCGAACTTTCTCTTCCTCGCGGAATTGCGGATGCGCCTCAAACAGATCCAGCAAACGTGGCACGATGTCGATGCCCCGCCATTGAATCCGCACATACCAAGTCTGATGGTTGATGCCGGCGCAGATGATATCGACATCGTCGCGCGTCACTTGCTCGTCTGCTTCAATCAGGCGCTCGCGCCGCGCCCATAGCTCAATGCACTCGGCGATCTGCTCATGCCCATGCTGCACCCCGTGGCACAAGCCGATGGTCGGTACGCCGCCATACTTGTTGCAAGCCCAGGTGTTCATCGCCATGGGGTTGGAATAATTGAGGAAGAGCGCGCCCGGTTTCGCCAGCTCGTGGATATCGCGGCAAATGCCCAGGAGCGCCGGTATCGTCCGCTGCCCGTACATGATGCCGCCGGCGCAGATCGTATCGCCGACGCATTGGTCGACGCCATACTTCAGCGGGATATCAATATCCAGCGCAAAAGCGGCCAAGCCGCCTTGCCGAATCATGCAAATCACATAATCTGCATCTTGAATCGCTTCCCGCCGATCCAGCGTCGATGTGACCAGCGCCGGCAAGCCATTCGCTTGGATGTCCCGCTGGCAAAGCTGCGCCACCATGCTCAAGTTGCGCGCCGAGATGTCCATCAGCGCAAAATGCGTATCGGCAAATTCTGGCACTGTCAGCAAGTCGGTCATCAGCCGGCGGGTGAAGCCCACCGAACCGGCACCAATCATAGCAATCTTTAGCGGCATTATTTTTCTCTCGTCAAGCCGAACGCTGGTTAGAATATCGAATGCTGATGATATGTCAAGTGGCGCGCTTGGGAGGGGTGCGCCACCAGGGATATTCATTTTATGAGGCGGAATGGACCTGGACTTAGCCTTGAGCCGCGCGCCATTGAGCCATGGTCTTGCTGCCTTTGCTCTTGTTGCAGTGCGTACAGAGCAGCTGCAAGTTCTCGTAATGGTCGCTGCCGCCTTGGCTGCGCGGCAAGATATGGTCGACTTCCATCACCTTAAAGGGGAAATGCGTGTCGCAGCCGAGGCAGAGGCCCTCCTGCTCGCCATAGAGGCGGTGGCGGTGCGTGCGGTAATTGGGCAGCTTGCCGAAGTCTGTGCGCAGCGGCGGGTCATCGCGCACGATAAGTCCGCCCCAGAGCGCGCCGCGGTCATCGCGGATGCGCTGGTCGACCAGCTTAATCGCCAGCGGCGACAGGTCGATGCCAGCCCAGTCGCGGTTCAGGCGGTCAGCCGCGACCAGCGTCGTGGCGCAGCCGCAGAAGGGATCGAAGACCAGGTCGTCTTCGTTGCTGCTAGCTTCAATGATGCGGTCCAGCAGGGCGAGCGGTTTCTGCGTGGGGTAGCCGGTGCGTTCTCTTGCCCGCGAGCCAATCGGACGAATATCAGCGATGAGTTCTTGAATAGGAACGCCTTTTGACATGTGCAAGTATCTTTTCAACCCAGGGATTTTCCCTCTTGGGGGCCAATACACCAATCCCGCGTCATCGAGCAAATCCAACCTTTGCTGCGTACTAAGTTCTGATAGATTTCTTGTTGGGTATGCTTGAGACAATATTTTCATAGGCACAGCCCAGTGTCGCCCGCTGCTAGGAGCAACACCTCGCCATGGCTTGCTTGAATTCCCGCTGCTTGTGCCCCCGCCTGTTAAATCACTGATTCTAAATCGCCCGTTCCCGTCCTCGAATCGGTAGAATCTATCAATATACTCTTGGTCATAGGATTGTGTGATTTTATTCCAGATAAACTCTTCAGTTTTAGTGTAATACAGAATCGCGTCGGTATTTCGTCCCCAGTTTTTTGCGCGGTTGTGGGCGCTTGTTCGCTTCCATATTAGACGATTACGATAATTCCGCGCGCCAAAGACAGCATCCATCAGCAGCTTGAGATAATGGCTGGCGGTATCGTCGCAATGCAGGTAGATGCTGCCGGTCTCTTTCAAGATGCGCTGCATTTCTATCAGGCGCACCGCCATCATAATCAGATAACTCATCATGCTCTTGCCGTGGGTTTGGCGCGCGGCCTCAATCACAGCGTAGGCGGCCGGGCTGCGCTCTGCCAGCTCGCCATGTTCATAGACATCAATGTCGGAGAGCGTCCAGGTGTCTTTGAAAGCGGCGCCGGCCGCGCGGCTGCCGATGGGCGCGGCGTAATCTTCGTTGGAGTTGAAGGGCGGGTCGAGGTAGATGAGGTCGATGCAGGCGCTGTTGATGCCGCGCATGACGGGCAGGTTGTCGCCGGTCCAGACGGTGCCACTGGCGAAGTTGGGGGTGGTCATTTTTTGCTTAACCACAAAGGCACAGAAGTAAACTCAACAAAGAAATGCAACCTATCACGGGAAATTGAAGGATTGCAAATGGCTCATCGAAATTAACCCCCGAGCGCAACACGGTGAATGTAGCCGATACTGACGAAGGCAGCATCTCCGCGCATGAACACCATGTGGCTGGGGGCATCCACGCCAAATTCCTCGTTCATTTTCTCGTAGCCGCCCGAATTCACAAAATCAAGTATCCAGTCGCCGACTGCGCCGCTATCGTCAGTCGCGTACAGCAAATCGCCTTGCGGATCCCGAATCTCGAACTCACGCCCGCTGCTGGCGCCCAGCGGGACCACGTCGCCGCCGGCGCGTTCACCGCCTGCCAGCCAATATCTAGCGCATACAAGTCGAAACTCGCCATCCCATTCGCCCTCATCATGCAATAAATCAAAGGCGCCGCTCAAAAACATCTGCGCGCCATCCGCTCGTCCAGCTTGCCCCGCCCGGCGCAGCGCGTCAATGCGCCCTGCAATCGCGTAGTATGTGTAGCTTAAGCCCAGGTTCATATTTCTCACACATTCTCTCAATTTGGACGCAATTCAATCGCGCCGCCATGCCGCTGGCGAACTATTCGGGATTTCCGAATCGTTGCCCTATTTCCGAACTAAGAAGCAATCCTTCCGAGTTGCCCTTTTGTTACATCATTTCTCTGCGCCGACGGTCGGTGTCTACGCGACCCTCTGCGCCTCTGTGGCAATCCCCGCGAAGCCCGCTATTCCAAGCCAGCCACCTGCCACAAACGCGCCATGTACTCAGCCGTCAGCGCCGCCGCCTCGCGCGGGTCTTCCAGCGCATTCACCCGCGCGCTGAAGGGCTCGGGCGTTACCGGACCATCATAACCCAGGGCTTGCAACTTCTTCATGAAACCTTCCAGCGGCAGGACGCCGGTCTCGGTCGGCAGCTGCCGAACATGATCGTTGTAGGTCGCCATGGTCAGCCCCAAAGGCGCGTCATTGACATGCACGTTGACGATGTCCGCGTTTGTGATCTTGTCCATATCATCAACCGCGCCGCCCGATGTATACAGATGCCAGACATCCAGCAGCAAGCCGACATTGCCGGTGCCACAGGCGGCCGCCAGCTCCAACATGCCTTCCATGTTGTATATGAAATCATGCTGGTCGGCTGGGCGCAGGGTTTGCGGACCGATGAATTCGATGCCGAAGCGAATGCCGTGATCCTGGCAGATTTCGGCGATTGCCTTAAAACGCTCCAGATGCCAGGCGAAGTTCTCATCAAACTCGCGCTCGGCTGATGATGGCGGGCACCAAGTCGCCGTGCGCAGCGCGCCCAGCTCGGCGCCCAGCGCCGCGTACTTGGGCAGCGCCGCCAGGTCCTCGCGCCAGTCCTCATGCTGCCAGCGCACCGTCATGCCCCAGGCGCCAAACTTGATGCCCGCCTCTTCAAAGAGCGAGCGTACGTAGCCCGCGCCATGTTCATCAGCCAGCGCCGCCGCTTCCACGATGCTGAAATCCAAGCCGGCAAAGCCGGTATCCTGCGCCAGCTTGAGGCTTTCTTGCAGCGACAATCCCCGTATCCCAAGTGCGCCCGGGCTCAATGTCTTGTACATCTGTCATCCCCTTTTTCGGAATATCCGCCAAGTTGTTAATCAGCCCGCAAACTATAACCCATTCCGCCGGCATATACAGCGCTTTCTGGCCTGCTCTATGGTGAATAAACCTTGCTTTTGTCGTACAATAACCCGCATGAATACAGAAACCCTCAAACAGCTAGCGGGCGAATATGCGGCTGGCTTCGTCGAATCGGGCATGACAGTCGGGCTCGGCAGCGGCAGCACCGCCATCTTCGCCACCCGCCGCATCGCCCAGCGCATTCACAGCGGCGAACTGAGCGACATCGTGGGCCTACCCACATCGCTGGCCACCGAAGCAGCCGCTATCGAGCTAGGCATCCCGCTGACGACCCTGGCCGAGCGCCCGCGCATCGACATCACCATCGACGGCGCTGACGAAATCGACCCCGCTTTCAACCTCATCAAAGGCGGCGGCGGCGCCCACTTGCGCGAGAAGATCGTCGCCCAAGCCACTGAGCGTTTGCTAATCGTTGCTGATGATTCCAAGCTCGTCGAGCAGCTCGGTACCAGTTGGGCGATTCCGATTGAGGTCATCCCATTCGGTTGGGAATCGCAAGCGGCTTTTTTGAGGTCTCTCGGCGCGGCGCCAACCTTGCGCTTGGGCTCCGCTGCCCCCTTTGAAACCGACCAGGGCAATCTCATTCTGGATGCTGACTTCGGACCCATCGCCGACCCGGCCGCCCTCAACATCAGGCTCAAAGACCGGGCTGGCATCGTCGAGCATGGGCTCTTCATCGGCATGACGGGTGATGTGGTCGTCGCTGGGGCGGGTGGGCTGCGGCATTTGCGCTCATGAGGTTGCTGTATCGAAAAATGCGCGGTGCCTCGGTGGCAAAAATCTTTGTGCCCTGCCTGTCTTTGTGCTTAAATCATCGAAAAAGGAGCCAAGATAGCCATGACCAACTCTCCCAACTGGCGCGATAATGGCGTCCGCATCGTCCGCGGTGGCGAGCTTGATAGCAACACGCCCCAAAGCCCAGGCATGACCCGCGCCGCTGCCATCAACCGGGCCAAAGCCGGCGCCGAGAAATTGTGGGCGGGCACTGTTAATATCCAGCCCGATGCAAAGACCGGCGCCCACCACCACGGCGAGCTGGAAAGTGTCATCTATGTGCTCAGCGGGCGCGCGCGCATGCGCTGGGGCGATAAGCTGGAATACGTCGCCGAAGCCGATGCCGGCGATTTCATCTATGTGCCGCCTTTTGTGCCCCACCAAGAAATCAACGCCGATGCCGAAGCGCCGCTCGTCTGCGTCCTTGTCCGCAGCGACCAAGAAGCCATCGTCGTCAATCTCGATATTGAAGCAGCCGAAAAGCCCGAAACCATCTGGAGCGGACCTAATCACCCGTCCAAAACCACCTGAACCAACGATGCCACGGGGCGAGCCATTCTTGCCAAGCCAGCGCTGAGGCAGCAGGGAGGGGACAATTATGGCGTCAAGAGCACCTTGGATACATCGCCCGGCGCTTCGATCAAACGCTCGAACCAGTCGCCGCCCTCGCCCAATGGCGCCTCATGAATCCACGGGTCCAGCTTGATCAGGTCCGCGGCCAGCAGCTCGAGCGCGCGCGCGAAGTTCGCCGGCGTATAGGCAAATGAACCCTTGGCTGTTATTTCGCTGCGGATCATCGCCGCTACTGGCATCGCGCTGCTCTCCTCGTGCAAGCCACTGAGGACCAGCCGCCCGCCCGCTTTCGTCGCCGATACGCACTGCTCGCGAGTCAAGGCTGTGCCGACCGCATCCACCGAAACCGAGACACCGACGCCATCAGTCGCCTGGCGCGCCATCTCAACAGTGTCGACCGAGTTCGGCTGGATGGGAATGCCGCCCAGCGCTTCGCCCATGGCAAGCCGAGCCTCATCAATCTCGGCGAGGAAGACCCGCGCCGCGCCTTGATAACGCAGCATCTGCAGCGAAAGCAGACCGATCGGTCCCGCGCCGATGATCAAGCAGTCGGCATCAGCCACATCGCCCGCCAACTCGCCAATCCGCACCGCGCAGCCTACCGGCTCGGTCAGCGAGCCTGTCCGCGTGTTCACGCCTGCTGGCAGGGGCAGCGCCAATTTCGCCGGCGCGCTGACATATTCGGCGAAGGCGCCTGGGCGGTGGGCGCCGATCAGACGTCGGTTGGCGCAGAGCTGGTTTAAGCCCGCTACGCAGGGCGCACAGTCGCCACAGTACCAGAGCGGGTTCACAGTCACCAGCGTGCCCACCGTCAGTTCGGGCCGAATCGTGGGAACGAGCGGGCCGATATCGACGATCTCGCCAGCGAATTCGTGCCCCATAATCAGCGGCGGCACACGCAAAGCATTATGGCCCAGGTAGCCGCTCAACTCCGAGCCGCAGATGCCCGCGTAATCTACCCGTATGACGATGTCATCAGCGGCTGCTGTTGGCTCCGGTTCGTCCCGCAGCGTCATCGTACGCGCCGCTTCCCATAGCAATGCCTTCATGGCCTCATCTCCTCTTGGTTTGATGGCGGTACTGGATAGCGCGCATATCGGCTCAGGCGCATTCGAGAAGAGCGATTCACCACCGAGACACTGAGGGCACAGAGATACATTGAATAATGCGCTGTGATCCTATCCTGGTGCCTTTATGGTGGATATATGTCCTTAACGACAGCATTTCCCACGCTCCGTCGACTTCTGCTTTCCTTCGCTGCGCGCAACTGAATTATACTCGGCGGCAGGGCAATCGCATCAAAATGGAATTGCCCTGCTCCCCGCCAGACAGTTATTTTGCCCGCAGTGTCAAGAGTTGTTATCATCGTTAGATGCGGCTTTGGCATCCGCCTTACTGCAAACGAAGTTGAGATAGAGAGGCATGAAATGTGAGCGTCGCTGAATATCAACATAGCATTTTTCGTTCGGCATTTATCTGGTAGCAGGAGAATGTAATGAAGCGCAAAGTTTTTTCCATCCTGATCTGTCTAATGCTAATCACCGTTGGCATGGCGCAAGAAAGTGACCGTCCATACGAAGGTGTTACGCTCAACTTCTTCTACTTCCCGCTCACTTATATTTCCGGGCTTGAACCGTTGGTGCCGGAATTTGAAGAGATGACCGGGATGAACATCGAATTTGAACTGCTTGAAGAACAGGCGTCGGTGCAGAAGGCGCAGCTTGAGCTGGCAAGCGGCGCTGGGAATTTCGATATCGTCGGCATCCAAAGCGGCAATATGCCGCTCTATGCCCAAGGCGGATGGGTCACGCCGATAGAAGAATTCTACGACGCCGACTATGCTGATGCGGCGCTGCTGGATGTTGACGATTTCGTCGGCTCGACGATGGACGCGCTGGCTTTTGGTGGTACGCAGTACTGCCTGCCCATGTTTGCGGCGACGACCATACTTTACTATCGGATCGACAAGTTCGAGGAAGCCGGTATCGAAAGCCCTCCCGCAACATATGACGAATTGCTGGAGATAGCGCCATCGCTGCACAGCGAAGAATTGCCCATGATCGCCTTACGCGGGAACCCACCAGCGGCGGCCGGCAACATCTGGATTTTCAACTCCTTCTTTCATGGCGAAGGGGCGCAATATTTCGCCGACTTCCCGGATGATTTGACGCCGACAGTCAATTCGCCGGCGGCCATCCGCGCGCTGAGTAATTTCGTCGCCGTCAAGAACAACTATGGACCCGAAGGGGTCGCAGCCTTTGTATACGACGATGTCGTCACATCCATGCAGCAGGGCACAGTGGTGATGGTCATCGATGGTGCGCCACTGGCTGGGCGGATATTGCATCCCGATCAATCCAAGGTGGCGGGCAATCTCGGTTTTGCCGTGATGCCAGGCGGGGCTGCGGGACCCAAACCGGGCTTCGCCGCGCACGGCCTTTGCGTGGTCGCCAATTCAGACAAGCAGGAAGCGGCCTACAAATTCCTCGAGTGGGCATTAAGCTTCGACACGATGAAGAGAATCTCGCTGAACACGCCGCATGTCGCGGTATCGCGCAACGCGTTGTGGGAAGATCCGGACTTCATCGCCAAGTACGATTACAACTACGGTGCCGGCTCCTTCATCAAAGCCTATCAAGATAGTCTCAATGCCGCCCCGGCCGATCATTTCCCGCCATTCGCGGCTTGGCCCCTGATCAGCGAAATCATGGGGCAAGCTGTGCAGGAAGCCGAAATCGGCATGAAAACACCGGAACAGGCGCTGAACGACGCCAACGACTTGATCACCCAGTTTTTGGAAGATGAGGGCTATCTCCCCTAAAGGCGGCTTGCAAGAAAATGACCCTCGGGCACAGCTAAGGGCTTGAGGGTCAAAACATCAAATTTGACAGCTGCAACCTGCCGCCCAAGCGCGATTAGACGAGGACCAGATTGTGTCGCTTGTAGCCAGAGCCCTCGGACGCGGCGTTGGTCCTGAAGACTTAGCAGCGAGCCGCGCTCATTACAAGTACCTGGCGCCGTCGATCTTGCTGCTGCTGGTGCTTACTATTTTGCCGATGCTATTTACGGTGTACTTGAGCACGTCGTCGCTGTCGTACACCAACCCCAGGCCGCCGCGTTATATTGGCTTGCGCAATTACGAACGCTTGCTGGACGATACGCGCTTCCTGCAGAGCATACCAGTCAGCCTATTATTCATTGTCGTGCCCGTCGCCGCGCAATTGGCGCTGGGATTCGTCATTGCTGTCATCATGAACGAGCGCCTGCCCTATATGCGCTGGCTGCGCTTTGTCTTCGTCGCGCCGATGGTTATCCCGCCTATTGCCATGGGTTTGATGTGGCGCATACTCTATACCCCGCATCTTGGCGGTCTTAACTATTTTCTTAGTCTGGTCGGCATTGATGGTCCCGGCTGGCTAACCGACCCCAATTGGGCGCTAGCCGCCATCATCATCGTTGCCATTTGGGGCTGGACGCCCTTCGTCGGGCTCTTCTTTCTGGCGGTTATGCAATCCATCCCCGAGGAGCTTTACGAGGCGGGCCTCATCGACGGCGCGACCTGGGTTCAATCGGTGCGTCACATTACCTTGCCGCTGCTGCGGCCGACTTTCGCTTTCATTGGCATCTTCCGCGTGATCGAATCGCTGGGCATCTTCCCGATCATTTACATCGTAACCAATGGCGGGCCAGCCAGCGCGACGGAGACGGTCAATTTCTATGGTTTCGTCAGTGGGTTTAATAACCTGCGCGTGGGCTACGCCTCAGCCATTATCGTTGTTTTTTTCCTTATGCTCTTTGTGATTGTCGTTCCAACTATGAGACTCCTATTAAGAGATATACACGTGGGTGACTAGCTTGTGAAGCGCCGATCATCGGTCACAACCTTCAGTCTATATACCGTTGGATCGCTCTATGGCTTGGCGGTGCTCTTCCCCATTGTGTGGATGTTGATGCTGGCGCTGAAAAGCCAGCTTGACGCCTTCGCCAAGCCGCCGCTGCTCATATTCGAGCCGACCTTGGCGCACTTTATCGCCATCTTCCAGGACCGAGAATTCCTTGAAGCCATCGCCAACAGCCTCATCATCTCGACTGGCTCGGTCTTGTCCGCCATGCTCTTTGCCATCCCCGCCACCTTCGCCTTAACGATTATGCAAAGTCGTGTACGGCGTCAGGCTTTGCTTGCCATCCTGCTCATACGCACCGCCCCAGGCATGATCTACCTGCTGCCTTATTTTGTTGTTTATTCGCGGCTCGGCCTGCTCGATACCCATTTATCGCTGATCATCGTCTATCTCATCTTCAATGTGCCGCTGATCATCTGGACGCTGATGCCGGTCTGGAGCGCCGTGCCCCGCGAATTGAGAGAATCTGGCATGATTGATGGTGCCAGCTTGTGGCAGATTCTCTTCTTTATCGAGCTGCCGCTGGTGCGCATTGGCATCATCGCGTCGGGGATCGTCGCCTTCTTATTTGCCTGGAATGAATTTTTGTTCGCGGTGGTCATCAGTGCCAACGACACGGTGACCTTGGCCGTCGCCATCACTCGTTATATGGGTTACGAAGGCACTGAATGGGGCAAGCTCGCCGCGGCGGCTTCGGTCATAATGCTGCCCGGCATCGTTTTCGGTTTCCTGATTCAGCGCTACATGGTTACCGGTTTGACAGCCGGCGCGATCAAAGGTTAGCCGCGGGATGGGGGGCTAAGGAAATGCTAAATCGAGAAAGAGAATGACATGAGCCTCAAGCCGCCAAACATACTCTGGATCTGCACCGATCAGCAGCGATACGACACCATTGGCGCGCTGAACAATGCGCAAGCGCATACGCCCAATATCGACAAGCTGGTGGCCAGCGGCGTCGCTTTCGAGCAGGCTTTTTGCCAGAGCCCGATCTGTACGCCGAGCCGCGGCAGTTTCTTAACCGGCATGTACCCCAGCACGATACATGGCTGCTTCAACGGCAACGAATGCTGGGATGAAGCCGCTCCCTTAGTCACAGCGCAATTGGCAGACGCGGGCTACGATTGCGCGCTTGCCGGCAAGCTGCATTTAGCCGGCGCTTTCGGCCGCACCGAGCCACGCCCACTGCACGACGGCTATCGCCTTTTTCATTGGAGCCACGACCCGGAAGATCAATGGGAGCTTGGGCATGCCTACGCCGACTGGATCGCAGCCCAAGGACGAAAGCTCGGCGAGATGCGAAAGTATCCGCACGAGATCCCGCCGGAACTTCATCAAACCACCTGGTGCAGCGACCGCGCCATTGATTTCATCGAAGCCGATCACGGCGGCAAACCCTGGCTGATGAGCGTCAACATATTTGATCCGCACGAGCCTTTCGATCCGCCACAATCTTATCTGGACCGCTACGATGCCGAATCGCTTTCCGGTCCCCTTTTCCGTGAGAGCGACTTGGCGGCGCAAGCGAAATTAGCTGGGATTGACTTCCAGACACCTTGCCGCCGGCCAGACGAATTCAATGCCAAATGGGTACAGGCTGCCTACTACGCCATGATCGAGCTGATTGACGACAATATCGGGCGCATGCTGGAGGCGCTGGAGCGCAGTGGACAGCGTCAAAACACGGTCGTGATCTTCATGAGCGATCACGGAGAAATGCTGGGAGATCATGGGCTGCTGCAAAAGGGCTGCCGCTTCTATGAGGGATTGGTCAGGGTACCGCTGATTCTGTCCTGGCCCGGGCACTTCCTGGAGGGCATTCGGCGAGACGCTCTGGTCGAACTGATAGATATCGCCCCCACATTGCTCGATTTGGCGGGGCGGCCCGTCCCTTCTGAAATGCAGGGCAGCTCGCTCCTGCCGCTCTTGAACAATTCGCTGGCTGAAGACCGGCATCGTGAATTTGTACGCAGCGAATACTATAATGCAGTTAATGCCACCTTCAACAAGCCATTTTCCGGTACCTACGCCACGATGCTGCGCGACGATCGGTATAAGCTGGTCGTCTATCATGGGCATGGGCTCGGCGAATTGTTTGATCTTGAGAACGATCCAGAGGAATATGTCAATCTTTGGGATGACCCCGCCATGCTCGAGGCGAAAATGCGCCTAATGCAACAGAGCTTTGACGCATTGGCTTTCGCCACCGACCTGGGAACAAAAGCAGTTACGACCTTCTGAATGCGTCTCTAACCAGCTACTGCTCCTTTGAATATAAGGAATGCTCGCATGAAATCAATCATGCTGATGTTCGATACCCTTAACCGGCATATGCTGCCACCCTACGGCAATGATTGGGTTCACGCGCCGAATTTCCAGCGGCTGGCGGAGCGCGCTGCTATTTTTGATCGTTGCTATGTAGGCAGCATGCCTTGTATGCCAGCGCGGCGCGAACTTCATACCGGGCGTTATAATTTCCTGCATCGCGGGTGGACACCTTTGGAACCCTTCGACGATTCAATGCCGGAGCTGCTCAAGAAGAACGGCGTCTATACACATCTTGTGACCGACCATCAACATTACTGGGAAGATGGGGGCGCCACCTACCACAATCGCTATAGCAGTTATGAATTCATCCGCGGGCAAGAAGGCGATTTTTGGAAGGCGCAGGTCGAACCCAAGGTTGAGATTCCCTACAATTCGCGGGCGCTGGATGACCCCACATTCATCGACGATCTTTGGCGGCAAGATTGGATCAACCGAAGTTACATGCCCCAGCCCGAAGACCAGCCACAAGCGCGGACCTTCCGCGCCGGTATGGAATTCATCCGCGACAATCAAGGGGCTGACAACTGGTTTTTACAGATCGAAACTTTCGATCCTCACGAACCTTTCTTCAGCCATCAGGCATTCAAGAATCTCTACCCGAGCATCCTCGATGAAGCGCCGCCGCGGCTCGCTTTCGACTGGCCAAGTTACAAACCACGCACCGAATCAGCCGAGTATGTCCAGCACATGCGCTATCAGTACACTGCCCTCTTGAGCATGTGTGACCATTACCTAGGCTGTTTGCTCGACCTGATGGACGAACTTGAACTGTGGGATGATACCTTGTTGATCGTATGCACCGACCATGGTTTTATGCTGGGAGAACATGATTGGTGGGCAAAAAACCGGCAGCCTTGGTATCAGGAATTGGCGCACACGCCGCTCTTCATCTGGGATCCGCGCTGCGGTATCGCTGGCGAACGGCGCGACAGCCTCGTGCAAATGATCGACCTGCCGGCCACGCTGCTCGAATACTTCAGCCTCGAACTGCCACCCGATATGCAGGGCTTGCCGCTCCAAGATACAATCGCGCAGGATAAGCCCGTTCGAGAAGCGGCGCTCTTCGGCATTCACGGGGGCCACGTCAATTGCACAAACGGACGCTATGTCTACATGCGAGCGCCAGATAATCCAGCCAACGAGCCACTTTTCGAATATACGCTCATGCCCTTGCGCATTAGATCCCGTTTCGCCATGGCCGATCTGCAGGGCATTCAACTTGCCAAGCCCTTCTCTTTTACCAAGGGCAGCCGAACCATGAAGATTCCGGCGCGCGCCTGGCCCGATGCCCATTCCTTCGGCACTCTGCTATTTGACGTAGAAGAAGATCCAGGACAGACGACGCCGCTGGACGACCCGGAAATCGAGAGGATGATGATCGGGCACTTGGCGCGGCTGATGCTGGAGAATGACAGCCCGTCGGAACAGTTTGAGCGCCTGGGTCTGCAAGCTTTCCGCTAGACAAAATAAGCCTTACATCAATAACGGGTCAACTATTTGTCATCTGCGCTTAAGCTTTAGGTGATCGCCACCGGCAACTATCGCCAACAATAGGCGCTCCGGGCAAGATCCGCGCTGGGTGACAGACAGCCGATGAGCGCCCGTTGCGCTGCCAAAGACCACAGTAAACGCGCTGGCCTGTCGATCAAGCAATATCCTCGAAGGCAGATTGAGCATCTCTTTTCTTGCCCAATCTACGCGAACATATCATCGCAATCGCCAAGAACAAACATTCTATCCTTTACCCAGGCTGCGATATTGAAGGAAGCATCGCTTCACGCGGATGGCTTGTGAGCAGGCGATCCAAGGCGGCGCGTTCACTGACAGAATTCGTGTTTGCAGGAGGAAGGGACATGGCAAGACCCGCATTATCACAGGGGGAAATGGGCGAAATGGTTAGACATCCAGCGCAAGCCAAACCCAAATCGCGACGGCTACACAATAAGGAGCGGCAGCATGGATAAAACAGAAGCAGCCCCACGCCGATTGTTGCAGTCGCGCCGTTTCTGGTCATCTATCATCAGTATCATCAGCTTGATGATCGCCGCCACCCGGCCCGAATTGGAAGAACACCTGGATGTGTTGGCGCCGACGATCACGACCATCTGCGTTACGCTGGTGGGCGGCTATATCATTGAGGATCGCGAATTGGCCAAGCAGGGCAGCGCAGAGGGCAAGGAGGCGACTGATGAACCAAACCATGCTTAAACAGGAGCAAGTCAAGCTGGCGCTGAGAGAGATTGCCGGCGCGCGCGAGCGCCTCCAGCGGGCCAGTGATGCACTGAACGCAGTCGACGCATCGATATACCAGCAGGAGCCGACGCTCGTTGATGCGGCCGAAGCCCGTACCTTGTCGCTGGAGGAGGGACCGCAGGATCTTCTCAACATCGGACGGCATATTATCGAGCGCGCCTTGCCCCAGCAACTGGCGCAGAAAGCGCGGCGAGGCGGCGTCAGCGAGCGAGATTGGCTGTATCGGGTCAATGCCATCTCGCTTGCCCCGCGAGGCATTGCCGAGCCGGTAAGCTCTATCGTCGTCATGCTGGCGGCGGTCAAGTTCGGCCTGCGTCATCAACTGCTTTTGCAAACGGAGACAGAGCTAGGCTTGGCGCATAAGGGTCCGATAGCAGATCTGGACCATTTCCTGGAGACTTTTGTTGCCGCGATGGTGGAAGCCGATCCCAGCGCTGCCCGTTTCAATACTTGGCTGAAGCGAATGGTCAGCCGCCATTATCCAGACTTCCGCGCAAAGAAAAGCCTTGAGCTAGCGGACGGTGATTATCTACTTCTGCCCGCGGCAATCGAGCCAATAAGCCAGCAAGCCGCGGCGCCGGCCGCCAGATCTGCGCTCACATCACCCGTGGATCCAGCCTGTGGGGTGATTATTCCGCCGGGCAGCGCTTGGCGCATCACCCTGCGTTACGCTCAGATTCTCTACGATAAGTCCCACGCGGCTTTTCACGGCAAGCATCACAGCGGCATCGACATTTACCGCTGGGACGCCTACCAAGCGCCGGTTCATGCGATGCGCGCCGGCAGCGTGATCGAATCCGTCTACTTGCCCAAAGGCTTCGGCAACACGGTTGTTGTTGAGCATGCCGACGGGACCTGCCTGCGCTACACACACCTGGCTAAGATGCTGGTCAATAAAGGCGCGCGTATTGAGCGCGGGCAGCAGATAGGCACGGTTGGCAAGGGCGCGAAGAACATTTACCCGGCGCATCTGCACCTGGACATGCCCAAAAGCCGTCAATACGCCCGCGTCAGAACTTATTACGACACGGCGGCTGAAGTTGCTCAGCGTTTCATTGACCCGCTGAGCCAGATTGCGGCTGCTCTGTGAGGACGAGAATGCCGCGGCGAGGCATCATGGCTGGCGAGGACGGGCGATGATCTTGCAACTGGCGGCTGAGGCGCAAGCCGCGGCGCTGGCGCCAAGCTATGGGAGCGCAGACAGAATTCTGAATTAAGTGTCAATACATCAACTCGCCAAGCGCATCAATGCTACAATGACTCACGTTCTGTCTCATTGTGCCCTTGACATCTTAACAGCTTGGCAATATGAAGATGGTTGCGCGTTCTAAGGAAGCGGCTCAGCAATTGGCTAAACGCTTGCGTCTTCTTATCTTTGCCTGGGCGTGAATCCGGTTTAGCGGGCGGGATATGTGTCTAGGCAAGCCAGCGCCATGCTTGTGACGGGAATCGAAAGTGACGCAGGGAAACAATTACGGATCGAGACAGCCAAGATTAAGCGATATCGACGCTTTCAAGGGGATATTGGCGCTGCTTTGCGCGATAGTGCTTGTTACGCTAGCGCTTGCGGTTTCCAAGCGAGAGGAAGATTGGACCGAACCATGTTCCACTTATGAGCTAAACCAGGCAACAGCTGGCGAGCGCTTCGAGCCTTTCCACCTCGCGATATTAGAAGCTCAGTTCAGCCGTAGCGAACTTCAAAGACTCAGGCAAACGGTTTGGCAAGATTTGCCATTGTGCCGTGAGTTGGTTGAGTTTGCCTCACTGTCGCTGCAGCTTTACAACGACCTGCTCTTAGTTGATGCAATTCCCGAGTTTGCTGATAGCGTCCCCGATCCTAAAGAGTACGACCGCTGGTATGAGCTCTTGCTTCGCGTGCACCGGGATAGGTAGCTGGGCAAAGCGAGCAATCGATGTCTACGGTAGGCGCTTGATCGTGATAAAGTCAGAAGTCATCGTAAGGGGGAGGCACAAACGCGCCGCGCAATATATCGTCAGCAGACGGGTTCAGCCTGCGGCTCTGTTCAAGCAAAAGCAGAGCGCGGGAACAAGGCTTGCCCCAGCTGGATGTCAACAGTTTTATATCAGGCAAAAGCCCTTACTTTTCTTATTCAGGCGCTTCAAAAAGCAAAAGCCGAAGTTTGAAGCGGAATACTTGCCAAACTCCGCCAATAATTGCCTATTCAAAGCAACATCCATATTTTGTGCCTGCTATATAATGGCAGTCTAGACTTTGTTAACGGTCGCAAGTTTAAGTTTGATTATGCGCATCAATAGCAAGTCGCGTCTGCAAATTGCCGCTAGAGCGGGGTTGGGAACATCGCCCGGCCTTGATCTTCGGTATGCCTGCCTATGCTTGTTTCCCACTGCCAGCATAGCTGGCGTCGATATGACAACGTCGGCAGGTGACTGGCTCATTAAAGAATGGAGAACCGCATGAGATACCCATCTCCGAAGCTTGGTCTAACATCCGGGACGCCAAATCCAGCGAGCGATAGCGCGCTTCGCTATGTTTGCGTGAAGCGTGTCCATAGCGGGCGCCGCCTGGGGGGCCTGCGTCTGAGCTTTCTCGCGCTGCTATGGCTGCTCCTGCTGGGCAGCGCGTCGCCGTCTCTGGTCTCAGCCCAGGATCCCGCGCTTTCAGCCCCGACTAATTTATCGGCGCAGGCTGTTGCCGAGGGCGTCCTCCTATCTTGGACGGCGCCGGCTGGAAGAGTGGACGGTTATGAGATTTTGCGCCGCGTCCCCTTGGACGGCGAAAACGAGTTGACGACCCTGGTCGATAATACCGCCAGCAACAATACCAACTATATGGATATCAGCGCCAACACCCCTGGCGGGCAATACATTTACCAAGTCAAGACTATCCGCGACACTGCGCGGAGCGCCGCCTCAGATCCGGTCCAGATCGACTATCCTGCAACGCCGCTGCCAAGTCCGACGCCAGTTGTCCCAATCTTGAGCTGCGAGATCTTGAGGGGCGACAATCATGATTTCCTGTACTGTATGGTGACCGCCGGCGATCTAGCCATTACGGATGCGCTTTGGACCCCTGACTTCGAGGTTCAATACGCGCAAAGAACGGATGGTGCGGTAGCGAATTGGGTTATTGCCGATGAATATTGCGGCATGAGCACCGATGTCGAGGTGGAAGCGCAATCGGGCGATGTAGCGTTGCCGACCGCGCAAACCTCAATCACCCTGGAATGCACACCAGCGCCAACCGATACCCTGTCGGTAAGCTGCGAAACCGTGATCGAAAGAGGTCGTCACTTACTGCGCTGTGTGCTGAGCGGCGGCGAAGATACCATCACGGAAGCGCTATGGACCCCCAGTTTTGATATCGACAGCGCTCAAACAACCAGCAGACCACAAGCGACCTGGATCCTCAAAGATGAGCATTGCGGCCAGACTGCCAGCGTGACGGTCGAGCCTGAGGCTGGCGAGACGAGTCTCGCGTCAGTCGAAACGACAATCTCGCTCCCTTGCGTCATCATAGTAGACGATGACTGCAGCTTGGCTAATGCGGTCCGCTCTGCCAATGGCCTCGCCCAAGTCGAAGAGAGTAATGACCGCGATGGCAACGATGATTGCGAAGCTGGGGCGGCTGGGGACGACAACGCCACCCCGCCCGAAACCGGCGCCGACACCATCTTGCTGAAACGAAATACCAGGCTAACGGCACCATTGCCCTCGATAACGACCCCCATTCACATTGAGGGCGACAACCACAGCATCTCCGGCGATGCGGCACACCGGGTGATGATGGTCGTGGGCGGGCAGCTGAGCGTTAATGAAGTGACCATCACCAATGGCTTAGCTTCGACTGTCGGCGGCGCGATTTATGTCAACAGCGGTTCGCTGAGCCTAAGCAACAGCACGATAAAGAACAGCAAAGCCAATGATATCGGCGGCGCCATCTACGCCATCGACAGCAATGTTCAAATTGCCGACAGCGAGTTTAGCGGTAACATGACGGTAAAGAGTCATGGTGGCAGCGTGTACTTCATCAGCTCGACTGGTTTGAACTCCTTAGACATCGTGGGCTCTACCTTCAAGGACAATATGTCGACCGAAGATGGCGGCGCCTTGAAAACCGCAGGCGGCATTGTGACCATCCGTAAGACCACCTTTGCCAACAACCGGGCTGACGAAGGCGGCGCTATCGAAAGCAGCGAAACCACACTCAACATCATCAACAGCACCTTCAGCGGCAATAGCGCCAGAGAAGGCGGCGGTTTGAGCTCGTTTAGCTCTTTTGTTACGCTGACACACACAACTTGGGCTTACAATTCGGCCGATGAACAAGGTGGCAGCATTGCCATCATCGGTTGGACCGGCAATTTCAAGATACGCAATACCTTGATCACCGACAGCGTAAATGGCGGCGATTGCGACAGCGGTCCCAATCCCAACATCATAATCGCCTTCACCGGCAATATCATCCAAGATGGGTCTTGCACGCCAGAATCGGCAGTGAGCCAAGCAGCGCTGGCCGATGAAGCAATCCAGGCGCAGCAAGTGCTGCTCGCCGAGGCGCAGAGTTCGGACGGGACGATCAATATCAACTTGAGCACGGAACTCGTCGGCAATCCCCCGCATCTCCCGCTGCTATCGGGAAGCCCGGCAATCGACACGGCTAACCCAATGTACTGCTTGCTTGATGACCAGCCCGACACCGCCCGCCCGCAATTTGGCAACTGTGATGTCGGCGCTTACGAGTATCCGAAACCGCCAGACCCGCCACCACCGCCGCCAGCGCAACCTGACCCGCCGCCAGCGGCGACACCCGAGCCGCAGCCAACAGTGCCACCACCACCGCCGCCTACGCCCACGCCGAATATCTGCCCGGCCAGCGACCGTATGCTGGTGAGGACGACAAACGATGATCTGGAATGTGTGGAGATTGACATAATCTCGCTCGACAAGCACCCGGCTTTGCAGGGCGCAAGACTTGCCATGCGCGTATGGCGATCCAATGGGGTCTGCACGCATGTCGTAACAAATGGCGAAAATCTGTATCGCCTGGCGCTCCAGTACGATACAACCGTCGAGGTCCTCAGAAGTCACAATAATCTTGGGTCTAATCTGCTTTCCGTCGGACAAGTGCTGCTGCTGCCCTACTGCGCTTCGGAAGATGTCTCTTTTGCGCCAGGCACGGAAGCCTGCTTCGTGGATCCCGGCGGAATTGTCTATATCGATACCGCTACGCCAGAGCGAACGGTACATACGATCGAGACTTATATCAGCGAGGGTATGACCTGCGGCCAGATCAACCGAGCGGGCATCGTTGTGCTGGTCGCGAGCAGCTCCAGCTAAGCATTGCCTTGAGGCGCAGAATGGTTCTCGCTCGCAGGCGCCATTGGATTCTGAGCAACCTGCGGGCGCCGCCGCCGCATAGTTGATTAGTCGGGAATATCACATGAGCCAAAGCGGCGAGCCGTCTTCCATAACAGAGGACAGGGCTCGCCGTTTTTGTGAGAAGTCTTGGCTAGTTGAAAACGGATTTGCTCGGTCGCGCAAGCAACGGCGACTAAGGTACAGACCCAAGCGCAAATGAAGACTTGCATTGTAATCAGCGGTGGCGACGCTCCCGGCATTAACGGGTCCATCGATTGCTTTCTGCGCCTGGCGACTCTGAAGGGCGACCGCGTAATAGGCGCGGAGAACGGCTTGGCCGGCTTGCTCGACGGGCAACTGGTGGCTATAGATCGCGCGTTCCTTTCCTTGATGGCGGGGCGCGCTGGGTCAATCTTGACGTCGAGCCGCAAGCCCGCGCTGCAAGCGAGCGATGCCCGCGCTCGACTTCGCAAAATCATGCGCCAACAGGAAATCGACAATCTGCTGCTATTCGGTGGCGATGGCACAATCCGCCATGCGCTGCCCCTGCTGACAGGCTGGGGCATACCTTGTATTGTCTTGCCGACCACGATCGACAATGACGTAGCGGCATCGGATTATACGCTCGGGCACGATTCAGCTTGCAACTTCGCGCTTCAAGCCGCCGAAGGGATCCGGGCGACTGGACATGCCCTGCCCGGGCGCATCTTCATGCTGGAGACATTGGGCGCGCCGTCCGGGCATCTTGCCCTGGCGATTGCCTACGCCTGTGGTGCCGACCTCGTCTTGCTACCGGAATACCCGCTTGAAATGAGTTGGCTGGCTGAGCGCTTGACGGAAATCGTCGCGCGCCAGGGCTTTGCTTTTGTTGTCTTGTCGGAAGCGTATCCTGATATCGGTCCGCTAGTCGAGGAGATCCCTCGGCGAACTGGCATTCGCATTCGCTACAGCGCTTTGGGGCATGCCCAGCGCGGCGCGGACATCTCCCATCACGATCGCAGCATCGCCCGTGATATGAGCCGCATCGCCTGGCGCGCTTTCAAAGACGGCGCCAGCCAGGGCGTCATTGTCCTGCGCAATGGCGCGCTCACGCTACATAAAGAGGCTTTGCCCAGCGCAGCGAAGCCGCCGCCCGACCACGCTCTATTCAAATTCGTCAATAACTTATGAGTTTGTATCTGGCGCTTGACTTCGGCGGGACGCGCAGCCGCGCCGCCCTCTTTGACGGCGACATGCGCATGATACGGCGCGCTGAAACACCCAGCCGCGTCAACGAAGGTCCAGATAGGGTCTTCAATCGCTTGATTGGGCTGGGCAAGTCCTTGACTGACGCGGAGGGCGCGCCGGCGTCAATTGGCATCGCCGCGCCTGGACCACTCGATACCGGGGCTGGCGTCATCATCAAGGCGGAGACCTTGCCCGGCTGGTCACAAGCACCAATAGGGGCGACCATGAGCCAGGCTTTTGCTGGCGCCCCAGTCGCTGTCGAAAACGACGCCAACCTTGGCGCTGTGGCTGAATATCACCTGGGAGCTGGGCAAGGCGCTGACCCGATGCTATATCTGACGATCAGCACGGGAATCGGCGGCGGCGCGATTATAAACGGCGAGTTGTACACTGGGTTCGGCGGGCTAGCCATCGAGCCAGGGCACATGCGCTTTCGCTCGCGCGATGGCGCAATTCGGCGTTGGGAAGAGCTTGCCTCAGGGACGGCGCTGGGCAATTTGGCGCGGCGGCAGTTGAAAGCTGGCGCGGTTTCAGCGGCTCTGCGGGAGAGCGACCTGCTTGATGGCAAAGCGGTTGGCGAAGCGGCGCTGGCTGGCGACGGGTTCGCGCTCGAATGCCTGCGCCAAGTAGGGGCTTGGCTGGGCTTAGGGCTGGTCAACTTGCTGCATCTCTTTAACCCGGCGGCAATCGTCTTGGGCGGCAGCGTGATGAAACTCGGCGATCTGATTCTGGATCCAGCCAGACAGGTGATTGAGGAACAGCTTCTATTTGAGGGCTTCGCAGGGGGACATCTGCTTCGACCAGCGCGATTCGGCGACGATGTATGTTTGGTGGGTGCCGCGCTTCTCGCCCGCCGCAAAGCCGGGCCGGCAGCGGGACCTCTGTGAGTCGCCCGTTGCCGCCGTTCCAAAAGGCAGCGCGCCCACACACACTTTCGATTATCGCTTAGGTATTTTCTGTGAGCCGAGTTGTCACTTGCGAGGGGCTGGGTTGAAAATATCTGAGGCTCGATATGGGCTGCTGCGCAGCGCTGCCACGGCGTCATCATTTGATATGGTAAGCGCTTGCACTATAATGACATCGATTAGCAAAAGAAAGCGGATTATCGTGGATTATCTAAGATGGCGATCACGTTAAAGGATGTCGCTTCGGTAGCGGGCGTCTCTACTGCCACGGTCTCGCGAGCGCTGGCCGGCAGCGAAAGAGTAGCGCCGCAGACAGCCGACCACATCAGAATGATAGCCGATGATCTGGGGTATCGTTTTGACAATGTCGCGCGGGCGCTGCGGCAGAAGCGCAGCAATCTGGTTGGGATGGTCGTGCCGGATTACGCCTTCCCCTACGCGCATGATTTCCTGTTTGCGCTCAATCAAGAACTGTTTCGAGACGAGTACGTCCTAGCCTCCGTCACATCGTTTGGATCGACCGACCATGAGTTTGTGCAGGTCGAGCGGCTCTTGGGGCAGCGAATGGATGCGCTGCTGATCGTTCCGGCCGACCCAACAGCGAGTGCCGACGCCATCAGCATTGCCCTCGATGAAGAGATTCCTGTGTTCCAGTTGCATCGCCCGGTGCCAAATCGGCAAACAGCCACTTTCACGCTGGATTATGAAGCCGGCATCGATTTCGCATTGCGCTTCTGTGAATTTCGCCCGGGAATGACAATTCAGTATTTTTGCGATGCCGCAAGCTTCGCGGCTGATCTGAAGCGCGACGCCTTCTTGTCGGTGATGGCTCGCCGCGCGATTGATACCTGCCAGGTCCACTGTCTCGATCGCGCCGGGCGCCAAAGCCGCCCTATCGTCGCCAGCCTGGCAAACCCCGGCGAAGCGCCGCGCTTGATCATCTGCGACAGTTTCCTGGTCGCCGAGTCGGTTGCGCAATTCTATAGCAGTCGATTCGATGAGGTTTTTCGTCCGAGCGTCGTTTGCCTCGACGCGATACCGGCAAAGGCGGAGCCCTGCGTCGGCAAGGTGCTGGCGATCGACTATCCGGTCTACGAGCTGGCAAGCCTCTTGGTCGCTGCGATAAACTGCGCCATCAATGATGAGCAGCCCAGCGTGCCTGAACCTATTCGGCTACAGCCTTTCATCAATCTGTCTCGGGCTGTCTCGTATGCCCGCCCGATAAACGCTATCGCGCCCCAATCGCCTGATCCAGAAAATGGCCAATCTGCCTGATCGCCGCGTCCGCTTCCGGTATCGTGCCGGCGAAGAATTGAAAACTATGCGGCATAAGCGGAAACATATCGTAGCGGAGCGCAGCCTCCTCCAGCAGCGCTTTGCTTTGCAGGCGCGTCGAATCGTCGACTAGCAGATCATATTCCGCCCCTTGAAGATAAACGGGCGGCAAGCCCCGCAAGTCTCCGTTGAGGGGCGACACGTAAGGGCATTGCAATAGGCGCGCATCGTTCGCGTAGAGATTAGCGAGTGCCGCCAGGTTGCGCCGGCTCAAGAAAAGCGCCCGCTCCCGGTTTGCCTCGATCGATCGGCTCTTCAAAGTCAAGTCCAGCCAAGGGCAGAGCAGCACAAGACAGGCTGGCAGGGCATGGTTCTCATCGCGCATTTTCATCGCTGCGCTCAACGCCAAGCCACCGCCAGCCGAATCGCCCGCCAGCACGACAGCGGCGCGTTTGAATCGCTTCGACTCGGTGAAATAACGGGTGAACTCGACACATTCTTCCAAAGCGCGGGGGTAAGGCTGTTCCGGCGCCAAGCTGTATTCGGGAACGTAAACCTCGGCTCGGCAGGCAATCGCTATATGCCCTGCCAAACGGCTGTGGGTCTCGGGCGACATCAGAGCGAAGGCGCCGCCGTGCAAGAAGATCAGCTTGCGGCGCGGGCTGCGAATCTCCGCTTTCGCCACGATGGCGCGCAAGCCGACGATCGTCGTCTCGTCATAACTAACGCCGCGAGGCTCCCCAGTCAGGATGCCTGCTTGCCCCGAATTGAGACGTTCCGTCTCCAAATCGAATGCTTCAGCGCCGCCACTATTGGCGCGCCGGATTTCGTCAAAGAATTGTTGCGCTTGTTCGCTAAGCATGGTATCAGGACCTGTGCGAGATCTGACGCTGAGAGAGAAGGCCGCGCAAGGTCACGACGATCATGGTGGCGATGAAAGGAATCATCAAAATGAATTGGCGCGGTATATTGCTTTCGCCGGCGTAAATCTGGCTATTGATGCCGACTGCGTTGGCAAAACCAAAAAACAAGCCCGCCAGCGCCGTGCGTATCGGCTCCAATGAGCCGAAGAGGATCGCAGCCAAGGCAATGAAGCCGCGTCCATTTGTCATGTTTTCGCTGAAAGCCGCCAAGCCGCCCACCGATAATTCAGCGCCAGCCAAGGCACAGCATAAACCGGTTATCAGCATAGCAAGCAGCTTCGTCCGGCTGATATCGACGCCGGCTGCCTCCGCCGCATATGGATATTCCCCGACCGCAGCAATGTGCAGCCCCAGCCGCGACCGCCGCAATATCAACCATACGACAAATACAAAGATCGGCAGCAGCCAGGCGAGAATCGACAGCTCCGACACATAGGCGAGGATACCCTCCTGAGGACCGACAACTGGCTGCGGCAGTCGAACGGACGATGTCATCGAGCCGCGCTTGTTGAATAGCGCGTTCATCAAAAACGCGGTGCCGCCCACGCAGAGCGTCGTCAAGCCGAGGCCCGTGATGATCATGTCCGCATTGAAGCGGTCAATCAAAAGCCAATAGACAAAAGAAAGCAGCAGATTCACTACAATGGCGCCGATGATGCCCAGCCAAACCGAGCCAATGGCAGAGCCAAAACCCACCGTTACAAAAGCGCCCGCCAACATCAGCCCCTCGATACCGATATGAAAGATGCCAGCGCGCACTGAGAACAAGCCCCCCAAGCCGGCAAATATCAGCGGCACTGACAAACGTATGGTTGTGACGACGAACTGTTCCATATCAGATTTTGCTTAGCCTTCCCGGCGGGTCCGTGTCAGCGCGACCGCGAAGCAGCAGGCTCGCCCCCTTTGGGCTCGCTCTCCGCATTCCTTGAAATCAAGGCTTTGCGCTGGTTATGCCGCCGCCGCAGCCAGACGAATTGCGCCGTAATCAACAACGCGACCAGGCCCTCAATGATGCGCAAGCCCGAGCTCGGCAATCGGCTAACGATGGGCAGGAAAAGAATCGCCGCTTGCAAACCGCCGAAGAACAGAGCCGCCAGCAGCGCGCCCGGCACGCGCAGCATGCCGACGATGGCGACTACAATCGCCGTGAAACCCAAGGTCGGCGTCGCCCCGGTGACCAAGCGCGCGCTGGGCCCCAGCACTTCGAGCGCGCCGGCCAGCCCGGCGAAAGCGCCGGCCAACAGATAAGTTGTGACATGAATGCGCTTGATCTGCAGCCCCTGCCAAGCCGCCACTCGCGGGCTGCTGCCGACCAATTTGCTCTTCAAGCCGAAGGGGCTGCGCTCAATGATGACCCAAGCGAGCAAGGCGGCGATGATGACAATGGCGATTAGCTCGAGGGAGACGCCAGTGCCATCGGACAGGCGAAACATGGCCTCAACCCGTGGGGTGGAAGCGGTTTCGCCGCGGGTGGCGTCGTCTTTCAGTGGTCCCGTCGTCACCCATTGAATCAGCAGGACGGCGATAAAATTGAGCATCAAGGTGTTGATGACTTCGTCAGCGTTGAACCAGACCTTTAACAAACCCGCAATCGCCGACCATAGCGCGCCGCCGATGATGCCAGCCAGCAGCGCCAGCGGGATGACAAGCAGCGGGGACCAATCGGGGAGCAGCAGCGCCACCGACACAGCCCCAAGACCGCCAAGCAGAATCTGCCCCTGCGCGCCAATGTTGAACTCGCCCGCGCGCAGCGTGATGATAATGCCGAAGCTGATGACAGCCAATGGAATCGCCCAGCGCAGCGACTGTTCGGCGGAGCCAGGCGTCGCGACCGCGCCCTGCCACAAGCCGTCGATGACCTCGGCGATATCGTAGCCGGCGCCCGCGAATAAGAGGAAACCGAGTATGAATGCCAGCGCGATTGGCGCAAGAACGCGGATTCCGTTTGCGACCCAGCGGTTCATCGTGTCGCCCCGATCATGCTGTCGCCAATAGTTTGCATATCATAAGGTGGCGCGAATTCGCCGACCAAGCGCCCGCCGCGCATCACGTGGATACGATCCGACAAGTTGAACAATTCATCAAGATCGGAGGATACCAGAAGGATGCTGGCGCCATCGCGCTTGAGGCGGCGAAGGGCGCCCCAGACGTATTGGGTCGCGCGAAAGTCCAAGCCGCGCGTCGGTTGCGCCGCGATGACAACACGGGGCCCATCGGCTAACTCGCGCGCTAGGATCAGCCGCTGCATATTGCCGCCAGACAGCGAACCGGCGAGTTGATCCAGCGAAACATACTGGACATTGAAGCGACCCAGCGCCTCCCCCGCCGCTGCTCTCATCGCGCCGATTTGGAGCGGAGCAAAGCGCGACCGGCGATATTTCTCGGCCTTCCAAATCGTGACATTCTCCCAAAGCGGAAGCGCCAAGCTGGCGCCTTCGCTAAGGCGATCAAAGGGGACGACGCGCAACCCGATCGACCGCCGCTGGTGGTGCTTCAATTTCGCAGCATCCTGGCCCAGAAGCTGCACCGCGCCGCTTTGCGCCGGCATTAAGCCCGTCAGCACATCAACCAGGCTCCGCTGCCCGTTGCCTTCCACGCCAGCGATACCTAGGATTTCACCCGCTTCCACACCAAGCGAAAGGTTCACCAGCGCCGGCTCCGCCTCCGAATGCTGGGTGCAAATAGCGTCAAGCGCTAGATTTATCGCTTTTGGAACCGTCGCCTCTCTCTTGGTCCTTTCGCTCGCTCGGCTCTCGACCGCAGGCGCCCCGCCGATGATCAGATTGCTCAGCTTCTCTTCGCTCAGGGCGGCAAGGTCGCTCGGCGGGAGTACTAGCCGCCCGGCGCGCAGCACGGATATCGTATCGGCGATGGCCATCACTTCGCGCAGTTTGTGCAGGATGAGCAGCAAGGTTACGCCCGCGTCTCGCAGCTGCTTCAAGCGGGCGAAAAGACTTTCGACCCCGCCGGGGGACAGCAGCGCGGTTGGCTCGTCGAGGATCAGAAAGCGAGCCTGCCCGGCAAGCGCGCGCAGGATCTCCAGCGATTGGACCGTCTCTATCGGCAAGTCCCGGATGCGCGCATTGGGCGAGACGCTCAGGCCCGCGCGCTGAAGCTCGCCCCGCCAGGACGCCGCCAACTGTTTGCGCGAATAGAAGGAACGCGCGGCTTTTCGCGCCGACACCAGCTCCAGCGCCTCAGCCACGGTGAAGCTCGGCGGCAGCGTGAAGCGCTGGTGGACGATATCCAAGCCGAGCGCGCGCACAAGTTGGACGCTGGCAGCGCGGACTTCATGGCCGCGGAGCCAAAACCGCCCCGCTGCCGGCTGGATGATGCCGGCCAAGACGCGAGCAAAAGATGTCTTGCCCGCGCCATTTTGGCCAACTAGAACGTGGATTTTGCCAGCGTCAAAGGCAAGCGAAGTCGGATGCAGCGCTGGTGCATCACCATAAGCAACCGCGATATCTTGGCAGCGAAGGATGACTTCGCCACTAGCTCTCGCTGTCATCCGCGGTCATTCGCTCTTCGTTATCTTCTTCGACCACGAAGTCACCATTGCTGATGTCTTCGACCAGCGCCTCGATCGTCTCCAGCGATGCCTCCGCCCGTTCGCGGCGTTCATCGGTGGTCGCTTCCAGGAATGCTTCCGGAAGCTGGAAGCTGACCTCGCCCGTCTGCACATTGCCGTAGCGGAAACCGCCGCGCGTCTCTGGGTCCAGCGCCATTTCGATTTCCTGCATGATCGTCTTTTCCCATTCAATCAAAACAAGAATGGCGACATTCTCCGGCGCTTGCTCCACCAAGGGCGCCGAGGCGACCATGACCAGCGCGTCGTTGTTGGAGGCCGCTTCGACCACGCCGATGTCGCTGGCGGCCGCGCCTGTGAAAATGAAATCGACGCCGCTGCTGTAAAGACCAGCCGCCAGCTCGCGCCCTTTAACCGGGTCTTCAAAAGATTCGATGAAGACAGCCGTCGTTTCGATATCTGGGTTGATCGAACGGGCGCCATCGGTGAAGGCGTTGAAGTCGGCCCAGGCGAAGGGCAGCGGCACGCCCCCGGTGTAGCCAAGCTGATTGGACTCAGTCATGTGAGCGGCGTAGACCCCGCCGACATATGCGCCTTCAAAGAATTGATACTCCATCAACTGCACATTGTCCGGCTGCTCGTCGCCGCTTGGCAGCCCGACGATGGTTACAAATGTCGTATCGGGGAAGTCCGGCGCGATGAGCCAGGAGGCTGCGCCCATGGCGTAAAAGGTTGATACGATGATATCGACGCCACTGCGCGCCAGGTTGCGCAGCGTCAACTCGAAGGTTGCGGGATCAAGCGCCTCCAGGAATTGAGTCTCAACGCCGAATTCTTCAGCCGCCATATCCAGCCCGGCGATCAAACCATCAATCGGTCCTTTGTCGCCGGCAGCCTGCGTGGCAACCAGCGCCACCCGCACTGGATCATCCTGGCTCTGCGCGGCGCCGAAGACAACTGCGAGAATGCTGAGCAAAACCAACAAACGCAAAGCGCTATTCCTAAAGATTTTCATTTTGAAACTCCAATTCATCCACAATGCAATCGATTACATTGTAGCAGTTTGGCAGGAGGCAGGCAAGTTCTGGGGGATATTTGCAGGGCAATCGCATCAAATTATTTTCGCCACAAAGACACAGAGCGCGCCGCGTATCAGCGCCGGGCAAGCTTGAGCCATTCCCAGCGAGCGGAATTCGCTCAAATGAAGCGATGCTTCATCCAGTCAGCCGTATTGAAGAAACTGGCGACCGCGCTGCCGGGCGGAACTAAAGCATCACAAGCCGCCCGCAGTTCAGCGCTTAGCGTCATGTCCAATACCGGCAACAGATGCTCAAGCTGTTCGACCGTGCGAGGACCAATAAGCGGCGCGGTGATTCCCGGCTGATCTTTTACCCAGAGCGTTGCCAGTTGCGCCGGCGACAGGCTGTGCTCCCTAGCAAGACTGACAAGCTTGTCGCCGACTGCAATGCCGGCCTCGGTGATGCGCTCGGAGTAGATGCCGCCACGACGCGCGCCACGAGAATCGGCCGGCAAGTCCGCCGCGCTGGCATAGCGCCCAGCCAATACACCTTGCGCCAAGGGCGACCAGGTGATAAGCCCCAGCCCGTAAGCCTGGCACATAGGCACAAGTTCGTTTTCAATGCGCCGATCAAGCAGATTGTATGGCGGCTGTTCGCAGACAAAACGCGCGAAACCTTTCAGCTCGCTCACCATAATCGCTTCCATGATCTTCCAAGCGGGATGGGTTGAACTGCCGATGTAGCGCACTTTGCCCTGCTGCAGCAGGTCGGTCAGCGCGCTCAGTGTTTCATCAAGCGGAATCGATGGCGACGGGCGATGGACTTGATAAAGGTCGATGTAATCGGTATTCAGCCGGCGCAAAGAGTCTTCGCAAGCGCGAATGAGATGCAGGCGCGAAAGGTCTTCGTCATTAGGTCCCGCGCCGACGCGGTAAAATGCTTTGGTCGCCAGGATGACCTTGCGCCGCGGCAGCCCCTTGGAAAAGGCGCGCCCGATGATGCGCTCGCTTTCGCCATTTGTATACGAGTTGGCGGTATCAATCAGATTTATGCCGGCGTCAACCGCTCGATTCAGGATGCGGATTGATTCATCTTCCGGTGTCGGATCGGCGAAATTGCCGGTACCCAATCCAAGTGGGGCGACTTTGACGCCGCTGCGCCCTAGCGCTCGGTAGTTCATGTTCGCCGCTCCTAATCAAATCGCAGTTGCCAAGCATCTTAACCATAACGAGGCTCCGAGTATTGCGCCACCAGTGTCGGCAAGGGAGTGGTGAATTATGAGATATGCAGGCCGATATTCTGTATTTGCATAACCTAGATGTAGGGGCGATCCTTGGATCGCCCCTACGACTCAGCACAAGCAAGCCTTATATCAATAATTCAGCACTCCCCAGGCAAGTTGCAGGGCAAGCAGCAACTCACTTGAACCTACAGCCCAGCAAGGATAGACTTAGTTGATGAAGTCCCTCCAACGCATCTTCAAATTCATGCGTCCCTACGCTTGGTTTCTCTTCTTTGGCTTCTGGGCTACTGTCTTGCCAGTCGCGATGGAGTTGAGCGTGCCCCGCCTGCTCCAGTTCATTATTGATGAGGGCATCCGCCCGCGCGAGATGGATATGATTTTGCTCGGCGCGTTTTGGATGTTCGTCGCCGCCATCATCGGCGCCTTGAGCACACTGGGGCAAGGCTATTGCCGGGCGGTCATCTCGCAAGGGCTGGCATTTGACATCCGCCACGCCTTGTTCCGCCACATACAATCGCTTTCCTTCGCCAATCTCGACCAGATGCAGACGGGCCGGCTGATGACGCGCGTCTCCAGCGATGTCGATGTGGTGCGCATGTTTTCCAGCGCCGGTTTGTCGCTGCTGCTGCGGGTTCTCTTGATGATTTTCGGCAGTATGGTCATGCTGCTGCTGACCGATTGGCAGCTTTCGCTGATTATGTTTGCCGTGGCTGGCATCTCTGGCTTATTCATACGCTACTTGATGCTAAAAGCGACAAGCCTCTTTACCGTTGTGCAACAGAAGCTGGGTGCGCTGAATACCCTGGTGCAAGAAAACCTGGCTGGCATACAGGTGGTGAAGGCTTTCGTCCGCGGGCGCTTCGAAATCGATCAGTTCCGCGAGCGCAACCTAGAATACCGCGATTGGCATATTGAAGTTGGTCAATTGATGGCGATCGCGATGCCCGTATTACAGGCGCTGACGAATGTTGGCACGGTCGCGGTGCTCTGGTTTGGCGGCGCCTCAGTTATTGGCGATCGGCTCACAATCGGTGAACTGATCGCCTTCAACAATTACTTGATGACCGGCATGGGACCGCTGCTCTTCCTTGGCAATTTGCTGATGATGGCCGCCCGCGCCGAAGCCTCAGCCGAACGCGTGCTGGACGTGCTCGATACGAAATCGACGCTGAAGCTAGCGAAAAGCCCATACCGCGCCAAGCGCATTCAGGGGCGCGTCAGTTTCGAGACCGTTTCCTTCCACTATAGCCGCCGCGGCGCCAGCCCAATTAACGGCGCAAATGGCGTCAGCGGCGATGACGTCTTGCATGGCATTAGCTTCAACGCCGAACCCGGGCAGCAAATTGCCTTGCTCGGCGCGACCGGCGCCGGCAAGAGTACGCTGGTCAATCTCATCGCCCGTTTCTATGACGTCAGTGACGGGGCGGTAACGGTCGATGGCGTCGATGTGCGCGATTGGGACCCGGCCGACCTGCGCGGCAATATCGGCTTGGTGATGCAGGAATCGATCCTGTTCAGCGGCAGCGTGCGCGATAACATCGCATACGGCGCGCCCTCGGCACCGCTCGCCGAGGTCATGGCTGCGGCAAAGGCGGCGCAAGCGCACAGCTTCATCACACAGATGCCACGGGGCTACGACAGCCTGATCGAAGCGGGCGGCGCCAATCTGTCCGGTGGGCAGAAGCAGCGAATCGCCATCGCCCGCGCGCTGTTGATCAAGCCCGGCATCCTGGTTTTCGATGACAGCACCAGCGCCGTCGACATGGAAACCGAATATAAAATACAATCCGCGCTTGAGCGGCTGGCGGCGCAATCGACCACTTTCATCATCGCGCAGCGCATCACCAGCGTTACGCATGCCGATAAGATCCTCGTTCTGGAAAATGGACGCATCGCCGCGCGGGGGACGCATCAGCAATTGCTCGGCAGCAGCCCAATCTACCGCGAAATCTACGAATCACAACTGGGCGAGGCGGCTGCTAATGCGGGAAGGTGAGGCTAGATTGACCAGCGAAGTCTCCGAGTTTGAAATCGTACCGCGCGGGCATCATCTATCGCTCACGACTATCTTGGTCTGCCCGGTGGCAAGGGAGCTTGCGCAGACCCACAGCGGGAGCATGATCGATGGCTAGCCAACCCTCTTCGACGTCGCGTCCGCGCTTTATTGGCGGGCATGGGGGCGGGCGCCCGACAGGCGAAAAAGCGAAGGATCGGCGCGGCGTGCTGCGGCGTCTGTCTGATTATTTGAAACCCTACCATAGCCGTTTGCTGTTCGTCTCGGTGCTGGTGCTCTTGGCGACTATTCTGGGTTTGGCGGGCCCGGCGCTGCTGGGGCGCGCCATCGATCAATACGTCATCCACCATGACATCGACGGTTTGCGGCTTATTGCGCTGGTGATGGTGGCGGTGTATCTGGCGCAGGGTGTCTTCACGGCGATTCACGGCGTCATTATGACACGTGTGGGCCAGCGCTTCGTTGCTGATATCCGCGCCGCGCTCTTCCGCCATTTTCAGGCGCTCTCGATGGACTATCACGACCGCCACCGCACGGGCGATTTGATGAGCCGCATCAGCAATGACAGCGAGACGATCAATCAGATTCTTTCCAATGGCTTGATCCAGTTCACCACCAATGTCTTGTCGCTGGGTGGCATCATGGTGGCTATGCTGCTGCTTAATCTGCCATTGGCGCTGGGTACGCTCATCATCTTGCCAATCATGCTATTTATCACTAGCCAGATCACCGAACGAACGCGGAAAGCCTTTCGCGGCATGCAGAAAAACCTGGGGCTGCTGAACGCGGTCATGGAGGAAAACATCACTGGCATCCGCGCCGTCCAAGCATATGCCCAGGAGCAGGCCGCCGTCGCGCAATTCCAAGACGCCAGCGAGAATTATCGCAAGGTCGGCATCCGCGCCGATTTCATCACGGCCGCGCTTGGCCCGATGTTCACCACAATGATGATCCTGACAGTGGCGGCGACAGCGCTGCTTGGCGGCTGGCTGGCTTTGCAGGGTATCGTATCGGTAGGCGTGCTGGCGACATTCGTTGTTTACATTATGAATTTCTTCCGCCCAATGCGTGGCATCGCGATGGTCTATAACCAGCTGCAATCGGCTTTGGCCGGCGCGGAGCGGATCTTCGCCGTGCTAGACGCGGCGCCGACGGTCACCGATGCCGCCGACGCGCAGCCGCTTCGCGATATCCGCGGCGCTGTCCGCTTCGAAGGCGTCAGCTTCGCTTATGAGCCGGGCAAGCTGGTCCTGGAAGACATCAGCCTTGAGGTAGCGCCGGGGGCGACGATCGCGCTGGTAGGACCTACCGGCGCCGGCAAAACGACCATCATCAGCTTGCTCAGCCGCTTCTATGACGTCAGCAAAGGGCGCATTAGCATCGACGGCGTCGATATCCGCGCGGTGACGCAAGACTCAATCCGCGAGCAGCTCGGTATTGTCTTGCAAGATACCTTCCTCTTCAGCGGCACGGTGATGGAAAACATCCGTTACGGCCGGCTGGGCGCGACTGACGAGGCGGTAATCGAAGCGGCGAAACTGGCGAACGCAGACGGCTTCATCCACCTGCTGCCGCGCGGCTACGCGACTCAAGTATCGGAGAAGGGGCATAACTTCAGCCAGGGCCAGCGCCAACTGCTGGCGATCGCCCGCGCCATCCTGGCTGATCCGCGGATCTTGATCCTCGATGAAGCAACAAGCAGCGTCGACACGCGCACCGAGATTCATATTCAGGAGGCGCTGCTGCGTCTGCTGGAGGGGCGGACCGCATTTGTCATCGCCCATCGCTTGAGCACGATCCGCAATGCTGACCAGGTCTTGGTCATCAACGACCATCGGATCATCGAGCGCGGCACGCATGAGGAGCTGCTGGCCGCGGGCGGCTTCTATCACCAGCTCTACATGAGCCAATACCATCGGCTGGAGGAACTGGCCGCCGTCCAATAGACGGCTAGTCCCAGCGGGCGCGGCGCCAACCCGTGCCGAAGTTCGCCTCGATAAAGCGCTGCTTACGCTGGCTCTCGCGCACCCGGCGATCCAATTCGGCTGGGTCCCAGCCAGCGAGCAGATCCGCTTTCATCTCGGCGATCAACATCTGATGCGCCGGCTCGCTGGACAAATCGTGAAATTCGCCCGGGTCCGCTTCCAGATTGTATAACTCGACCGGGTCGCCCCAGCTGTAATTCAGCTTGTAAGGACCGCGCCGCAGCATCGCCATCGGCCGATCGGTGCCATGCGCCAAGTATTCGCAGAAGGCTTCGTCCTTCCAGGGGGACCGCGCAGCCATTGACCGGTCCCCGTCGCCGGTCAAGAGCGGCAGCAGGCTGTCGCCATCTAGGGGCAGGGCGCAGGCATCGCCGGCGATAGCGCAGATTGTCGCGCTGACATCCACCAGCGATACGACGGAGGAAAGTCGCTGCCCACCCTCGATATGACCGGGCCAGGCGATTTGCAGCGGCACCCGCGCGGATGCCTCATAGAAATTCGACTTGCGCCACATGCCATGTTCGCCATTCATATCGCCGTGATCGCTGAGGTGAATGATGACGGTGTTTTCGCGCTGGCCCGTCGCTTCCAGCGTCGCCAGCAATTCGCCGATCTTCTCATCCAGATAGCTAATCAAAGCGTAATAGCCGGCGCGAGCCTGCCGAACCACATCATCCGGGAACTGCGGAAAGCCGAACATGGCGCGGATTCGCTGCGCCATCGGGTGCAAGTTTTCTAGATGCCCGGCGGGTATCTCCGGCAAGTCCATCGCCGCAGGCGGATACATATCCCAGAATCGCTGCGGAACGATGTACGGGAAATGTGGCGCGATGAAGGACAGGTTCAGCGCCCAGGGTTTATCGCGGCGGGCGGGCTCCCGCAGGAATGCCAGCGCTTTTTCCTGCGCCAGATCGTCAACTTCCAATTCTTCCGTCCAGCCTGGTCCCGCGTTATCGACCTCGTGCCAGGGCTGGTCGGCAGCCACGATGCCCTCATCCCACGTATGAATTGGGTGATAACGCTCGGCGTGAAGATCGCGGGCCAGTTGCTGCTGGAAACCGTGATACTGGTCGCCGCCGCCGAAGTGCTGCTTGCCAGACAAAACAACCTCATAACCCGCTGCCCGCAATCGATGCGCCCATGTCACCTCATCGGAGCGCATCGGCGTCCAGTTATCCCAGGCGCCGATTTTGTTTACGAAGCGCCCGGTCATGAAGGACATGCGCGATGGCATGCACAGGGGCGAATTGCAATAGGCGGCGTCAAAGGTGGCGCCGGCTTCTGCCAGCCGCTCCATATTTGGCGTCTGAACGATGGGGTGGCCGTAGACGCTGCTGTACATCGGCGCGTGTTCATCGGACATGATGATGAGAATGTTAGGCTTAGGCATGAGGGACTCCCGCTGCAGGTCGGCGCTGCGATTATAGCATTCGAGAAGCGGCAAATGCCGACAACATGAAAACTTAGCTATGCAAACATAAGACCGATTTGCTTGCGGCCAGGCGCGATGGTCCTTGCCCGGGCGACCCGCTGTTTTCTCTGTGCCTCTTATTTGATAAACCGCGTCGCCTATGCGACGAGAAGGCTTGTTATTTTCTGTGAGCGCGGTTGTTCTTGTCGCTGCCGCCGAGCGGCTCTGGCGAACCATCCTTGCCGCAGTTTGGGCGCAGCCAAGCAGCGCAGGCATTTGCCTGTCCCCACTGTGGTAACATGACCCTGAAAGCCGCAACAGAAAGAGCCATTCATGCCGGAATATGTCGATGTATTGGTTGTGGGCGCCGGGATATCGGGCATTGCGGCCGCCTATTATTTGGGCAAGCGCTGCCCCCGGTTGAGCTGGACAATCCTTGAAGGGCGCGATGCCATCGGCGGCACCTGGGATCGGTTCCGCTTCCCTGGTGTGCGCTCCGATTCCGACATGTATACCCTGGGTTATCGCTTTCGTCCCTGGCGGGGGGAGAGGGCGATCGCCGATGGTCCCGCGATTTTGCAATATATCCGCGATACCGCGCGCGAATTCGGCATCGATAGCAAGATACGCTTTGGGCATCGCGTTTGCCGCGTCGAATGGTCGTCGCAAGCGGCTGAGTGGATTGCCGAGATCGAGCGCCCAGCCCTTGGCGAGCGGCTGCAAATCCGCTGCCGATTCTTGTTCATGTGCACCGGCTACTATCGCTATGACCAAGGCTTCACGCCGGATTGGCGCGGGCGCGAGTGCTTTCGTGGCGCAGTGGCGCATCCGCAAGATTGGGGACACAGCGCAATTGGCGATGACCTGGATTATGACGGTAAGCGCGTGGTCCTAATCGGCAGCGGCGCCACCGCAGTGACGATGATCCCGGTTTTGGCGCAGCGCGCCCGACACGTAACGATGCTGCAGCGCTCGCCGACATACGTGGTCAGCGGTCCCTCCCGCGATGACGTATCGCTGTGGCTGCAGAAGCATTTGCCCTTTGGCTTCGCGTCTTGGCTGGCGCGCTGGCGGCTGATCCTGCGCAGCCTCTTCTATTTCCAGGTCGCGCGAAGGCGGCCCCGGGCGACGCGGGCAAATATGCTGGCTGGCATTCGCGAGGCTTTGGGACCCGATTTCGATGTCGAGCGGCATTTCGCCCCTCGTTACAATCCCTGGGACCAGCGGGTTTGCCTGGCGCCGGACGGTGATTTCTTCAAAGCAATCAAGGCGGGTGCGGTGTCAATCGCGACCGACGAAATCGAGCGCTTCGTCGAAGATGGCATCCTGCTCAAATCCGGCGAGCGGCTGGCGGCTGATGTCATCATCACGGCGACCGGGCTGCGGATGAAGATCATGCACGGCGTCGACATCGTGGTTGACGGCAAGGCGCTGGCGCTGGGCGAGACCATAAGTTACAAAGGCATCATGTACAGCAATATCCCAAATTTGGCCTCGTCCTTCGGCTATACAAACGCTTCCTGGACCCTAAAAGCAGAGCTCATCTGCGAATATGTCTGCCGCTTGCTGAATTACATGGCGCGGCGCGGATACAAACAATGCAGACCACGCTTGGATGGACCCGCAGCCGAGACAGAAGCCTATATTGATTTTAGCTCGGGTTACGTGCAACGGGCGCTGGCTGGCTTGCCGAAGCAAGGGACGCGCCGCCCCTGGCGAGTGTATCAGAATTACTTGAAAGATCTGCTAGCGCTGCGCTACGGTCCTTTAAACGACGGGGTGATGGAATACAGGTGACGCTAAAGCCGCAGCTCGAACCCGCCATCCGCCACCGCCGCGCGGAAGATATCTTCTTCCAGCGCCAGCCCGAACCCGGGCGCATCGGGGATGAGCACATGCCCGTCTTCGACCCGGTAAGCGGAAGCGTCAATCCCGGGTGTGCTCGTCTCATCCCATTCGACAAAGGTGAAGCCCTCAATTGCCGCCGCCAGGTGCCCAGATACGTAATTGCCCAGGTGGCGGCCATAGTGATGCGGCGCCGCGCGAGCGCCCCAGCTATCCAGGAGGGCGCCGGTGCCCAGCCAGTTGCTGAAGCCGTGGCTGAAGATATCGTACTGGATCACATCAATGAAGCCATCGCGCGCCCAATCCAGCAGCGCTTCGGCGGCCCAGCCTTCACCATCAGCGATATAGGTGGCTAGGCGCTCCAGGTCCAGCCATTTGCGCAGCGCTTCGTATAGCGCTGGATCTTCATGGAAGGCTTCTTCGAGCCAAAACAAGTTGCAATCGGCTGTTTCCGCCAGCACGCGCTTGGCGATATTGAAGTTGTACCCGTTATTGGCGTCAATCATGATGCGCGCATCGGCGCCCACCGCCGCCCGCACCGCTTTGATCACCGCGATATCGCGCCGCGTGCCAGCTTCCAGCGGCATGTAACGCGCCCCACGCCCGACCTTAATCTTGAAATTGCGATGATTATGCTCGAAGCCGTAACGCGCTTCTTCAGCGATCAGGGCGGCGCCCGCTTCATCCGTTGGCAAATGCAGGTCGTCCAGGTACAGCGACGTATCGTAACAGGGGACGCGTAGACACTGTCCCGCCGGAACGCGTAGACCCTTTTTCTCCCGCGCGCTGTTCTGGGCGCGCGCCGCCAGCTCGTAGACGGGCTGCCCTTCAAGCAAGCCCAGCAGGTCCCAGAGCGCGAATTCGAAGGCGCCAGTGTCCCCCTTTAGGCTTCCATTCGGCGATACCAGGTCTTTGATGGGCTTGCCCAGCAAAGCTTTCGCCCGCGCCTCGGTCGTTTGCCCCAACCCAAAACCACGTGCGCCCTCAGCGGTCGTCAAGCGAATCACTGGCACATGGACATCAGCGCCGTGAACGGGAATGCGAGAATTGCAGCCGGCTTCACGCGGTCGCCGGCCAATCAAGGTGGCGGCTTCGATTCTGTCGATGCGAGCATTATCCATTGAGTTCGTCCTTGGCGGCCGCGCTTAGGCGTCGCCGAACATGAGGCCCGTCGGTATGACATCGACGCTGTCGCCGCGCCGTATCGCTTCCGCCGTCGCCAGGATACTTTCGAAGTCATGTTGTGGCTCAAAACCGAGCTTGCTTTTGATCTTGCTCAAGTCCAGCTCAAAGTAGTTCATGAAGGGTATGCGCGCTTCCACATAGGGCAGATTGTAGCGCTCCGCCAACAGCGGCGTCAGCTCGCCCCAATCGAAGATGGCAGCGCCCGCCAGATTAAAAGCCTCGCCCACCGCGCTGTCCTGCTCGATCGCCAGCGCCAAGCCATCGGCAATATCGCGGACGTCGCCGAAGTGCTGGCGGTAGGGCTGGCCGTTGGGGTTAAGGCTCAACAACAATTTTTCTTCTCCGTCCCAGCCTCGGGTCAAATCCTCAATCATCGCCTGGACATCGGCATCATTTATATCTTCGCCCGGCATGTTGCTCAGCTGGTAAGATTTGGGGTCGCTATAAGTGGCGTATGCCACGCTGTACAGAAAAGCAGAAGGCAAACCCGCTTCGTTGAGGAATTCACTCGGTTCAATCACGGTGGAGAACCGCATCGCGCAGGTCGGTATGCCGTATTGAAAATGATAGACCAGCGCCAATTCTTCACCGAGCCGCTTGGTCATCAAATAAGGCATATTTGGATATTCGCCCATCATGTCTTCGCTAATCGGCTGCTCGAAATAGCGCCCATTGACGCGCGCGTCCCAGTATACGCCTTCTGTGCTGGCATAGACGAAGCGGTGCAAATTCGGGCATTGCTCACGGATGCTCTCCAGCAGATTCAACGTGCCCATGGCGTTGATATCGAGGTACTGGCGATTGTCAAAGGGTCCTTGGAAAGCGGCGGCCAGATGATAGACGGCATCCACCCCCAGCACCGCGCTGCGTAGGTCCTCCGGGTTGCGCAGATCACCAAAGACTGTTTCGACGCCGGCGTAGGCATCGAGTTTGCCGGCGCGGCTGGCATCGGCTGGGTAGACGAAACTGCGGACGGCATGCCCGGCGTCAAGCAAGCGCGTTACCAGGTTTGCGCCGATGCGTCCCGTGCCGCCGGTGACTAAGATCTTCATACTTGTATTCCTCCCCGAGGCGCCTGTTGCTCCAGAATTCGCGCGAGTGTAGCCAGAATCTCCTTGTTCCGCAAGCAATTTGCTCAAAGGGGCATCATCATGCAGCTTGACATGTAGGCAAATCGTATTATCATCTTCTGCCGTATCCGTCCGCAACATACGCTTTCTCGCTTACTGATTGCTTGTTTCCTGCGGCTAATTGTGTTGTGGCGCAGTCAGAATTTAGATGAGGCCTAACTTAGTGTCTGGTTTCAGCATTGGTGGCGTCGTCAATTCCCTTCTGAGGCTGCTTGAGGTTTTCGACCCAGTTCTTGCGCCCTATCGCCGCTTCCATGAGAAGCTGCCGCCCAAACTGCAGCAGACTATTACCGCCTTCATGTTCATCCTGCCCTTTGGCATTCTGTACGCCATCTTCACCATCTTGCCCATCTTCCAGACCTTCTACATCTCCCTGCATAAATGGGAGATCATGGGCACCAACATCCGTTATATCGGGCTCAAGAACTTTGAGCGCCTACTGACGCGCGACACCCAGTTTCACCAGGCATTTGAACAGACAGTGCTTTTCGTCGCCTTGACGCTTCCGATCATTTTTGTGGGGCTTTGCTTCGCCATGATGCTCAATCGCCCGATTAAGGGCATTGGCATCTTCCGCACCATCTTCTATTTGCCCAATATCATCGCGGTGACAGTCATTGGTTTGATCTGGGGGCGCGTCTTCGCTTCTTCCGAGCGCGGCTTAATCAATGCCTTTCTGGCGCAATCGGACCTCGGTCCTATTCCCTTCCTGGATCAAGGGGATCTGGCGACGCTGGTGGTAGCCTTCACCACGCTCTGGTGGACGGTCGGCTTTAGCATGTTGATATTTCTGGCCGGCTTGCAGGATATCTCGCAGTCGCTCTATGACGCGGCCGAGGTGGACGGCGCCAACCGCCGGCAGCAATTCCGCCACATTACCATTCCTGGCTTGCGTAGACCCTTCGCCTTCTTGTGCATCTTGCAGGTAATCGCCTCCTTTCAGATCTTCGGGCAAGTCGATGTTATGACCGGCGGCGGACCGGCCGGCAACACGCGAACTATTGTCTACAATATTTTTGAGACCACTTTTCTCTATTTTCAAGTGGGCTATGGCACGGCGATGGCGGTGATTATGTTCGCGGTTCTGCTGGTCATTTCGCTTATTCAACTGGCATTGTTTCGCGATCAGGGTGTAGGGAGCTAGCGGTGGCAGTTGTTGGCGCGGAACAGAAACGCAAACGCCAGCTGATAGAACGCCGGCGCGCCAGTTTATACGTGCTGGCGGTGGGTCTGTTCGCTTTCATTTGGATGTTGCCCGTGCTGTGGACCTTGGTGACATCATTCCGACCCGAGACCGCATTGCAGCGCAACCTGGCGAGCTTGATTCCCTATCCCTTTACCCTCGAGAATTGGTCCTTCATTCTCAGGAGCAGCCAGCTATGGAAATGGCTGGGCAACAGCGTTTTCGTGTCCACCACGCATACGCTGGCGCAATTAACCGTCTGCTCGCTGGCGGCTTATGCCTTTGCGCGGCTGGACTTTTATTTCAAACGTCCACTCTATGTTCTGGTCTTGATCGGCTTGATGGTGCCTTTTGAGGCAACCTTCCTGCCCGTCTATCTTTTATTCGCCAATTTGAAGCTGCACAATACCTTGCTCGCTTTGATATTGCCGGGCATCGCCTCGTCTTTTGCCGTCTTTCTAATGACGCAGTTTTTCCGCGGTATTCCGCTGGAATTGGAGGAAGCGGCGATGATGGATGGGGCGGGGCGCTTTCGCATCTTCCTCACTATCATTATTCCGCTATCGACGCCGGTCATCACCGCGCTGGCGATCTTCACCTTCCTGGGCAACTGGAACAGCTATCTATGGCCCATCATCTCCGCCACCAGCAGCGAAGTCTACACCATCGTCATCGGCTTGCGCAAATTGAACCAAGCTTGGGGAGATGTCAATTTTTACGGGCGCGACATGGCGGCGGCGGTCTTCACAGCCTTGCCGATTATCCTCTTCTTCTTCGTTTTCCAACGCCGCATCATCAGCGGCATCGCCATTAACAGCGGCATCAAGTAGAGAGGAAAGCCTATCGACCAATGCCTGCGCCTTACTTTGTTTACGTTTCAAATAGCAGTCCTGAAAGGATGCAAATCATGAACAGAATGAAAGCTTTACTGGTTGTGGCTATGCTGCTCATGCTGGTCGCCATGCCGGCCGCCACGCAAGACGCCGTTGAGGTTACCTTTATGCGCTTCTTCGGCGAGTGCGCTGACGAATTTGGCGAAACCACCGATTTGTCCGAGGCTTATGGCGAGTGCGGCATCATTCAGACCTTAGCCAATTCCTTCAATGCGACACAAGACGAAATCCATGTCAATACCGTGGTGGTTGACTGGCCCGGCGTCACCGAGTTGAACGCCAACCTGGCCGCCGGCACGCCGCCGGACATCATGGTGCTGCACGGCCGCCGTATTCCAAATTACGCCTCGCGCGAATTGCTGACGCCCCTGGGTGATGTGTTGGCTGGCGCCGGCATCGATGCTGACGACCTCACCGAAAGCGCCCGCGGCTTTGTCGAATATAATGGCGAGCTTTATGGAATCCCCTTGGATCTGCATGGCCACCTCTGGCACATCAATGTTGACCTGTGGGCAGAAGCGGGCTTGGTCAACGACGATGGCAGCCCCGACATCCCCTACGGCATGGACGAATTCATGTCCCACGCCGAGCAATTCAAAGAAGCGACGGGTCTGCCCTTCCTCGGCATGTGGACCAATGGGCTGAGCCGCAACTGGATGGCGCTGGTCTACCAGCAAGAGGGTGGCACCGTTGCAGCCGAAGACGGCATGCCCGACATCAACACGGAAGCGGGCTTGAACGCGCTGAATTTCCTGATTATGCTGCGCGACGAAGGGCACATCACCGATAATGTTGATTACCCCGCTGCGGAAGAGATCTTCCTGAATGGCGGGAACGGGGGCCACATCAACGGCACCTGGGTCGTCAACTTCTACGACAACCAGGTCGCCGACCCGGAAGGTACGCTGAAGAATTACTACGTGCATAACTTCCCCACCGTTTACGACCAGCCGGCCGCCTGGGCGGGCAGCCATGCCTGGATCATCCCCCAAGGCGTCGACCCCGACCCCGCTACGCTTGAAGCGACGCTGACCTTCCTCGATTACCTCAACGACAACAACATCGAATGGGCGCGCACGGGGCACTCGGCGGTTAACACCTCAGTCGTCAACAGCGATGTATACAACGAGTATCCGCACCGCCAGGAATACGCCGAATTCGTGCCGAGCGCCGTCATTCCGCCGCGCGAGAATTGGAGCACCGCTTTTGAGTCCGTGATGGACGAAGAGCTGTCGGCGGCGATGATCGGCGAGAAGACGCCCGAGCAAGCGCTGAACGACGCCCAAACCCGCTTGGAAGACTTCGCCCTGTTCGAATAATAAATCGCGAAATCGCGAATTCACTCCGCTTCCATTTCGGAAGCATTAGAAAAATCCCCTCCCTCTTTATGGGTCGCATAGACACTGCGCCTCGGGGGGAGGGGCTAAGCATGCGGGGCGGGTATTCTTACTCGCCCTTGTATTGCCGGATAATACTTGTTCTCTTTACTTTCGATGTTATTGTTTGAACTTGTCATAGACTAGCGATTGTTTTCTGGAGATACGCATGACCGAGATCCCCCGCAGCGAATATCCACGCCCGCAGTTCGTCCGCCAAGACTGGCTCTGCTTAAATGGCGAATGGGGTTTTGAAATCGACCAAGGCGACAGCGGCATCCACCGCGGCTTGCTCGATCGTGAGTTGAATGGGACGATCACGGTTCCTTTCTGCCCGGAATCCAAGCTGTCGGGTATCGAAAACCACGATTATTACAACGCGGTCTGGTATCGCCGCCGCGCCACAATCCCGAAAGAATGGGCTGGCAAACGTATCTTGCTGCACTTCCAAGCGGTGGACTGCGACAGCACGGTCTGGGTCAATGGCGAGGAAGTCGGGCGGCATCGCGGGGGCTTCTCGCCCTTTAGCTGTGATATCAGCGACGTAGCGAGCGCCGGCGACGAGATTACCATCGTGCTGCGGGCGCGGGACGACGGGCAGAAGCCGCAGCCACGCGGCAAGCAGCCCACTGGCTACAGCCCGGAAGGCGCCATCTATGTGCGGACAACTGGCGTCTGGCAGTCGGTCTGGCTGGAGCCGACGCCGGCAATCGCCCTGCGCCGCCCGCGCATCACACCCGATCTGGCAAACCAGATGATTCGGCTGGAGCAGCCAATCAGCGGCAACGCACCCGGGCTCCGCTTGAAAGCCAGCCTGTCGGATGCGGCTGGTGAAGTCGTCAGCGCTGATTGTTCAGCCGAATACGACCTGGCACCGCGTTTGGACCTGCCGATTCCCGATGAGCGACTCAGGCTGTGGGAAGTCGGCAAGCCACATCTGTATGACCTTAAAATCACGCTAGTTGACGGCGACGGCAACACGGTCGACAGCGCCAAGAGCTACGCCGGCATGCGCTCAGTAGCTATTGACGGAGTAGCCATCAAGATCAACGGGAAAGCTGTCTTCCAGCGCTTGGTGCTCGACCAGGGCTATTACCCAGATGGCATCATGACAGCGCCAAGCGACGCCGCCTTGATTGAGGACATAGAACTGAGCATGGCGGCCGGCTTCAACGGCGCGCGCCTGCATCAAAAGGTATTTGAGGAGCGCTTCCTCTATCATGCCGACCGTTTGGGTTACATCGTCTGGGGGGAGTTTGGCGATTGGGGCTGCAGCGGCAATGGTCCCATTCAGGCCGAGCATCAGAAGCCTGGTCCCGATTACATCACCCAGTGGCTGGAGTGCCTGGAGCGCGATTATTCGCATCCTTGTATCGTTGGCTGGTGCCCGCTCAATGAAACCTGGCAGACCCTCAGCGACCGCATCACGGCGCTGGACGATGTCACGCGGGGCATGTACCTGGCGACTAAAGCCTTCGATAGCACGCGCCCCGTTTTGGATACTTCGGGATATTCGCATCGCGTAGCCGGTGCCGATATCTATGACAGCCATGATTACACGCAAGACCCGACGACATTCCGCGAGCGGCATGCTGGCTTGGCAGAGGGCAAGCCCTATCTCAATGACGCGAGCCAATGGGGCTTGCCGGAGCGCATGGTCGGGGACACGCGCTGGTCGATTCCCTATGCTGGGCAGCCCTATTTCGTCAGTGAGTTCGGCGGCACTTGGTGGAACCCGGATGTTCCAAAGGGCGAAGATAGCTGGGGTTATGGCACGCGACCGCGCGACTTGGACGAATTCTACGATCGCTTCGAGAAACTCTGCGCCATATTGCTTGATGATGTCAACATGTTCGGCTATTGCTATACGCAGTTGACCGATATCTACCAAGAGCAGAACGGCATCTACAAGTTCGACCGCGCCTTGAAATTTGATATAGACCGCATTCGCGCGGCGCAAATCAAACCGGCTGCCATTGAGTTGGCGGACAAATGATGCTGACAAATGATGGAGACGGCCCGCCCAAATAAAACCACAAACGCGCTCAGTCGCGGGTGGAGACTCCAGCCAGATGCTGTATAATAGCGCGGTTCAACAGTCATAGTAACGAGAGACAAGGTCTCCAAGTAAGTATGCATCGCAGAAAACTGTTGCGAGCGAAGAAAGGACTACCGTGCGAGTTGTCTTACTATTGATGCTGGGATTGTTTACCCTGGCCGGCTGCGCATCGCAGGCGACTTTCGGCGACGCAATTACACAGGGCGAACCGACAGCGATACCCACGCCCGTTGTGCCAAGCAAACCGGTTTATGAGGTGGAGCGGGGCAAAATCGTGTACGAGCGCCGCTTCTTCGGGCGAATCGCGCCCATGGTCACGGAAGAGCTCGCCTTTGGCATTGATGGCCGTGTGCTGGAGGTCTATGTCGATGCCGGCCTTGATGTGGCGCAAGGCGATGTGCTCGCGCGGCTGAATACGGCCGGCTTGGAGAATCAACTGCTGGACGCCGAAGAGGAACTGGCAATCGCCACATCAATCTTGGAGAGCGCGGACAGCAAGGCGCGTTACAACAGCCAGCGAGCCGCGCTTGCCCTTGAGATGGCGCAGCTCAAGCTGGATCATGCAATTGCCCAAGCCAATGATGAACCGAGTAGCGATGACGAGCTAGACATCAACTTGCTGACGCTTGAGCGCGACCTGGCGCAGGTTGCCATCGACGAGCTGACCAGCGGCGTCGACCCGCAATTGCGCTTTGATGTTGCGCGGGCGCAAAAGCGCGTGGACGAGATCCAAGCGACCATCGCCAAGGCGGAGCTGGTCGCGCCGATGTCGGGAAGATTGGTTAATTTCTCGCCGGATCCGGGTGAACCCATCCTATCCTACGAGCCGGTTGGCTTGGTCGCCGATATCTCCGTGTTGGAAATCACCGATGAAATGAGCCCCGAAGATTTATCAGAACTGGCCGAGGGGATGCCCCTGCTCATCAAACGGGCGGCGCTGCCGGGCAATGTATACAGCGGCGCCATCACTAGCTTGCCCGCCCCCTATGGCTTGGCGCCCGATGATCTGGTGCATGTTGGCTTTGACGAGCAGCCGCCGCCAGATGAATTTGATGTTGGGGATCGGATGAATTTCACCGTGGTCATCGAAGAGCGCGATGATGTGCTCTGGCTGCCCACATCGGCAATCCGGCAATTCAGCGGTCGCAACTTTATCGTCGTGCAGAACGAAGGCGTGCAGCAGCGCGTCGATGTTCGCCTGGGGCTGGAAGGCGATGACCGGGTCGAGATCCTTGAAGGCGCTGAAGAGGGCCAGACGGTAATCGGTCCATGATGCGCTTGTATTTGCGAGTTCGCGCCGTTGTTGTTGTTGCCGTAAAGCGCTTGCTAGCGCAGCCGCTGCTTTCGCTGGCGACTATCATCGGCTTGACAGTCGCGGTGGCGCTGGTCTTGACGATTCCGATCTACTCCGAGTCGGTTGCTTTTCGCGTCCTCACGGAGCGCCTCACCGAGGGACCAGACCGCATCAATCGGCCGCCGTTTTCCTTCCTTTTCAGTTATATCGGCTCTTGGAATGAGCCGGTCAATTGGGAAGCGGTGAGCGACCTCGACAGCTACCTGCGCCAGAAAGGCGGGGCGGAGCTGGGCTTGCAGTCCACCTTGGTCGTCCGCCACTTAGAGACGCAGAATTTCCGCCTGTATCCTTCGGGCGAGACCAATTATCGTGACGAAAATCGCTCACTCGATTATGTGAGCTTCGGCACGACGGAGAATATCTTCGAACAGGTCGAACTAGTCGAGGGCAATTATCCGGCGCCAGCGGACCCATCGCCGGAGAGTTACATCGATGTCATGATTCATGAGGAATTCGCTTCCGAATATGGCATTCAACTGGGCGAATATTATCAAGGCTACAATTGGCGGCTGCCCGCTGACGACCCGATGCAAATCACGCTGATTCGCATCGCCGGCATCTGGCGCCCCCGCGATGACGAAAACGAATACTGGTTCTATCGTCCCAACGTCTTTGAAGACATCCTGCTTATCAACGAAGACACCTATCGCGATCGGCTTGCGCCTTATACGGAATCGGAAATTAATCTCGCTGTCTGGTACATCGTCACTGACGGCAGCGGCGTCAACACCTCGCGCGTCGACGAGCTCATCCGCCGCCATAACGACACCGAGAAAATCGCCGACCAGTACTTGCCCGGCACCTATATCCAAGCCTCGCCGGTTGAGGAACTGCGCCCCTACCAGCGCATCGTCACTGTGCTGACGCTGACGCTGACCATATTCAGCATTCCCATTGTCATCCTGCTAGTCATTTTTCTGGTGATGCTGGTCGGCTTAGTGGTCGATGGCCAGCGCAACGAGACCGCTGTCTTGCGCAGCCGCGGCACATCGCCATTCCAGATCGTCGGCTTGACCACGGTTGAGGGCCTCATCATGGGCCTCATCGCGCTCGTGGTGGGCGGCTTGCTCGCCATCGCCTTCACCCAGCTGATCGGCACCACCCGCAGCTTTATGGACTTCCGCTGGGGGCATCATTTCATCGTGTCAATCCCGCCGACTATCGGCTCCACCATCGCCTTGGCGATCGTCTTTACCATCCTCATTCGCGTCGTGCCGACCATCAGCGCCGCCCGCCACACAATCATCAGCTACAAGATGGACCAATCCCGCCTGTTGCAGCGCCCGTGGTGGCAGCGGCTCGGCATTGATGTTCTGCTGCTGGTCTTGATCGGCTATTTCTATTATCAGGTAATCCAGCAGGGCGGGCTTATCGATGTCGAAGGCGGCGCGCGCAACATCGATGAGGCGTATAACCAGCCTTTTGTCTTTTTGCTGCCACCGCTCACCATCTTCGCCCTGACGCTATTCTTGCTGCGTTTCCTGGCGCCTATGCTGCGGGTGCTGGCTTGGCTGATCCAGTTGACCAACAGCGTGGGCTTGCTGATTGTGACGCGGCAGTTGGAACGCTCGCCAGGTGCTTATTTTCTGCCGCTGATTCTGCTCGTTTCGACCATCAGCCTCGGCATCTACACCGCCTCGTTCGCCCGCACCATCGACCGTTATCTCTACGAGCAGCAGTATTATCGCGTTTCGGCTGATGTGTCGGTGCGCGTCTTCAGCCAGAACCCGAACTCGATTCCCGGCGGCGGCAGCAGCAACGACGCGCCGCCCGCCTATATGCACATTTCCGAATTCACTTCCATGCCGCACGTGCTCGGCGCCACCCGCATCGGGGAATACGCCGCCAAAGCGCGCTTGACTTCGGGCAGCGTCGAGGGCCGCTTCGTCGGCGTCGACCGCGCCGATCTGGGTCCTGTCGTATTCTGGCGGACCGATTTTGCCGATATCCGCCTAGGCTACTTGACAAACGCGCTCGCCCTCCAGCCAGATTCCGTACTCGCAACGCGCGAATTTATGGAGCAGCGCGCCCTCGATATCGGCGACTTGATCGAGCTGGATGTGCGCAGCGGCGGCGAAACCTTCAGGGTCAACTTGCAGATCGTCGGCGAGCTCAATTACTTCCCGCGCTGGTATCGGGAGAAGGATGGCGAGTTATTCGTCGGCAATCTCGATTACCTCTTCGAGCAAGCGCAGATCGAATTGGCGCATCGTGTCATCATGCGCGTGGGTCCGGATTTCAATCAGCGAGAGTTCTCGCGCGCGGTCTTCGATCGGGGCGCGGCCGGCGTATTGGTGGACGAGCCACTCAGCCGGATTGACCGTGAGCAATCGCGCCCAGAGCGGCAAGGGCTGTTCGGCTTGCTGTCGATCGGCTTCATTACCTCGTCGCTGGCTACCATGATCGGCTTTCTGCTTTATACGATCTTTTCCTACCAGCGCCGATATGTCGAGCTGGGCATCCTGCGCGCCATTGGCTTGTCGCAGTCATCAATGATCATCTCGGTCGCCTGGGAGCTGGGTCTACTGATCATCATGGGCTTGGCGCTTGGCTTGGGCATTGGCTTGCTGGTCAGCGTGCTGTACATCCCCTACATGCAATTCGTCAGCAGCCTGGAAGGGGTCGTGCCGCCTTATGTCGTTACAATGGCTTGGGTCGAGATTGCGCAGATTGTCGCGCTCTTCCTGGCGACCTTCCTGCTCATCATGCTCATTCTGCTGGTCATCCTGCGCCGCATGCGCATATTCCAGGCGGTTAAACTAGGGGAGACGCTCTAATGGCGGCTGATAACCTCGCCTTTGTCATCTGCGATGACCTGTACAAGATCTTCAAAGTCGCCGATATCGAAGTGATGGCGCTGCAGGGCCTCGATTTGACGGTCAAACGCGGTGAGCTGGTCGGCGTTGTCGGCGCCAGCGGCAGCGGCAAAACCACGCTCATGAATGTGCTCGGTGGTTTGGCGCGCCCATCAGCGGGCCAGGTCATCATCGACGGCAAGAATCTGCTCAAGCTAAGCACGCGGGAATTGACCGCCTATCGACAAGTGGAAGTCGGCTTCGTTTGGCAGCAGGGCAGCCGCAACTTGATTCCCTACCTTTCCGCGCTGGATAATATCAAGCTGCCGATGACGCTGGCAGGCGCCACGGGCACACAAATTGACAAGCGCGCGCGCCAACTGATGGACTTGGTGGATCTGGCTGACCGCTACGACCACAAGCCGATCCAACTCTCCGGCGGTGAACAGCAGCGCGTCGCCATCGCCGTCGCATTAGCCAACGAGCCTAAGCTGCTGCTGGCTGATGAACCCACTGGCGAGCTAGATTCCACCACCTCAGATCAGGTCTATGACTTATTTAAACGTCTAAACAAAGACCTGGGTTTAACTATCTGCATCGTTAGCCATGACCCCGATATTAAAGAGCATGTCGGCCGCGTAATCGCCATCCGCGATGGCAAACTGGCAAGCGAGACGGTGCGGCGGCAACGCAAGAGCGTGAACCTGCGCTCGCCGGGGCTTGAGCAAGCTGTCGACGACTTGTGGGAAGATCACTTCGAAGAACTCATCGTGCTGGACTCGGCGGGGCGGCTGCAAATCCCGAAACAATTTCGTGAGGATCTCGGCTTCCAGAACCGCGTTGAGATGGAAGTTACCGAAGACAGCATCGTGATTCGACCAGCCAAGAACCTAGACGACACCTCATCGCAAGGCGAAATTCAACTCGAGCGTGAAATTCCCAGCGGCGAGGATGGCGGGCGCGGCGGCTTCATCGAACGCTTGCGGAGGAAATCATGACGGATAAAGTAATCGCCGCGAGTAATGTCGGGCGCGTCTACGCCTCGGATTCGGGCGATGTCCACGCGCTTCGAGACATCAACTTTGAAGTTGGGCGCGGGGAATTCGTCGCTCTGCGCGGGCGCTCCGGCAGTGGCAAGACCACGCTGCTCAATTGCTTGGGCGGCTTGGATAGCCCCACCAGCGGCGTCGTTTGGATTCAAGGCGTCAACATCGCTAAGATGAACGAGGTCGAGCGCACCCGCTGGCGCCGCGAGAAAATCGGTTTCGTCTTCCAGCAGATGGGTTTGCTGCCCAGCTTCTCCGCTTACGAGAACCTCGATGTGATGGCGCGCCTGGGCAATGTGCCGCGCCGCGATCGCCGCCGCCGCATTCACGAAACCCTGGAAAAGGTCGGCTTGCGCGATTATTTCGACCACCGCCCCTATGAGATGTCCGGCGGGCAGCAGCAGCGCATCGCCATCGCCCGCGCTCTCGTTACCGAGCCTGACTTGATCCTCGCTGATGAGCCGAGCAGCGAACTTGACAGCGACACAACGCACGAAGTGCTCGCCGTGCTGCAGGACTTTGTAAGCCTCAAAGGGGTATCGATTCTGCTCTCCAGCCACGATCCCATCGTCGATGAATATGCCGATCGCATCATCAACCTGCGTGATGGGCAGATCGATGAAGCGGCGCCCTAGGGCTGGCTGATGGCGCGCAAAATCGCTGCGCTGCTATTGATATTTCTTGCGGGCGCGCGCTGGAGCGCCGCCGTCGATGATACAATCCTGTTCCGCGATGTCAGCGTGCCAGCCGGCATCACCGCGACGCACAGCGCCATCTGGCACGAAGATCTGCCCGTCCCTTATGAGGGCGCTTACTTGGCGGCTGGCTCCGCCTGGGCTGATTACGACAAGGACGGCTGGGTCGATCTCTTTGTCACCGGCAACCTTGACCCCAACGTGCTCTACCGCAACCAGGGTGATGGCAGCTTCGCCGTTTCCGAATTCTCCCAGCTGCTAAGCCTGCCCGGCAGCCCCAGTGGCGGCGCCGTCTGGGCTGATTATGACAACGACGGCTGGCCCGACCTGTACGTGCTGAACAATGGCCCAAACCGACTCTTTCGCAATCTGGCTGGCACCGGCTTTGAGGATGTGACCGAAGTCGCCGGCGTCGGCGATATCGGCAAAGGCACATCAGCCGCTTGGGGCGATTATGATGAGGATGGCCATCTTGATCTCTACGTGACGAATTGGTCCTGCTACCCCGAATGCGACCTGCTCGATTTTTCGCGCAGCCGCGATGCACTCTATCACAACAATGGTGCCGGCAGCTTCACTGATGTCTCTGGCTTGTTGGGCTTCGAGCCGCTGCTCGGTTCGGGATTCGCTGTCAGTTGGCTGGATTACGACGATGACCGCGACCTTGATTTGTACGTGGTCAACGACAAAGTCATCAACGCAGTCGGTAATGTCTTTTGGCGGAACGATGGCGCGGGCTGCGCCGGCTGGTGCTTCACCGATGTATCGGTACGCGCGGGGGCGGATACAGTCCTGCATGGCATGGGCTTGGCCAGCGGCGACTATGACAATGACGGCGACCTGGACCTCTACTTCTCAAACATGATTGGCGCTATGGTTTTGCTGGAGAATCACGGCGACGGAACATTTAAGAACAGTACCGATTACGCGGGCGTCGCCTATCGGACTGGCGCGGCGGTCGGCTGGGGCACAGCCTTCTTTGATTATGATAATGACGGCTGGCTCGATTTGTTTCTGGCCTCCACCGGCACAACGGCGATATCTAGCAAGAGCGGCAACCAACTTGAAAACCCAGACCAGCTATACGGTATGCCAGCGGAATATGGATCTGGCGGCATGCACTTCGTTTATCCGGATATGTTGTATCATAATCAGCGCAACGGCAGTTTTAGAGCGATCAACCAGAGCCGCTTCAGCGACAGCGCCGCGGCAACGATGGGTTTCAGCACCGCCGATTATGACCGCGACGGACGTGTCGATTTCGCCTTAACCTGGTGGAATGAGGCGCACGGGCTGTTTCGGAATACCGCCCATGATGGGAAGAGGCACAACTGGATCGCGATCGAGCTTGAAGGCGGCGGTGCAATTGACCGGGACGCCATTGGAACGCGCGTGCAAATCATCACTGATGATGGGCTGTCGCAGATGCGCGAATTGAAGTCAGGCTCGAGCTTAGGCGCCGGCAACGAATTGCTGCTGCATTTCGGCTTAGGCGAGGCGGCAATCGCGCGCGTCATCGTCAGCTGGCTTAATGGCGAGTTTCAAGAATACAGCAACGTGCCGCTGAACCAGCGCTGTCGCGTCAGCTTAGAAGCCATGACCTGCTCGCCCTAGCGCTGACGGGCGGCTAGCTCCCAACAAAAAGGGGATACGCAATGCATCGATTTCGCCCTGTTTTGATGTCCGTCATCTGCCTGTTGCTGATGTGCCTGCCGCTCGCGGTAGAAGCCCATCAGCCATTCTGCGAATTTGCTGATGTATCAGCCGAGGCGCCTTGGCAAGTGCCAGATCCAAGCATCTCCTACGCTTATTTCGGCAATGTCTACCCCGCATGGGATATCGACTATTTCACCTTCGACGCCCTAGCCGGGCAATCGGTTTTGCTCAGCTTGAGCATACCGGCCAACGATGAGAACAGCGATGCGGTCTACGCGCCGCTGATGGCTGTGATAGGGCCGGGCTTGCCCAGCGATCTGCCGCCGGAGCTGCCGCCGGGTTTGCAAGTTCCTGCTGGCGCGGGCGCGAAATTGGTCTCGCTGGGCGAGGATCCCAGCTATTTTTATGAACGTTTCGGGCGCGTCTATTTCTGGAATTATGACGATGACTTCTTCCTCGCCCCGCAGGATGCCAGTTACACCGTCGCCCTCTGGCACCCCGATAGGCAGATCGGGCGCTACTCCTTCGTCATCGGACAGCGTGAAGAATGGGGCGGCGACCTCGAATGCTTCCTGGCTTTCGAACAGTACTGGACGCCGATCCTAGAAGGCGCAAACCCCTACCGCGATACGCCGATGGATGAGCTGATGCACGACCCCAGCCGAGTCATCAACGTTGAAGCGAAGGACGCCCCAACAATCGAATTGCAGGTCTACGCCTTGGCTGACGGCAGTTACAATCTCCAGCTGCAGACCAGCAACTTCACCTTCACCCCGCAAAACATTGATATGGCGCCAGTCCTCGGCGAGGGGCATGCGCACTTGTATGTAGACGGCACAAAAATCGCGCGGCTCTACAGCGAGTGGCATCATCTGCCCACGCTCCCCCCGGGCGCGGAAGTGTTGACAGTCTCGCTTTATGCCAATAACCACCAAGGCTTCGCCGTCAACGGCAATTTAATATCTTCGTCCGCGCGCCTGTCAGAACTGAGCGGAGACTGATGCCCGCCGATGTAATTGTCGCGGGGCATATCGCGCTAGATATCCTGCCGGATATGTCGCTGCTCAAGCCCCAACAGGTCGTAGACGCCGGCAAAGTTTATGAGATCGGGCGGATAACTTATTCGACTGGTGGCGCCGTGTCCAATACCGGGCTGGCGCTTCATCGGCTTGGTATCAATGTTGGCTTGCAGGCGCTGGTCGGCGATGATTGGATCGGGCGCGCCATCATCGACTATGTGCGCGGCTTCGGGTCCCATCTCGGCGACCATATTGGCATCGTGCCCGGCGGGGCAAGCCCCTACACCGTCGTCATCGAACCGGCCAAGCAAGACCGCACCTTGCTGACGCACACCGGTGTCTACAATGAATACAAGCTGGACAACATCGACCTGGCAATGGTGGCGCGCGGCAAGCTATTTCACTTGGGTTATCCGACGCTTTTGCCCCGCCTCTTCGCCGCCGACGGCCGGGGCTTGCTGGATGTATTGCGCGCGGTCAAAGCGCTGGGCATCGTCACCTCAATTGACATGTCGCTGCCGCCCCCCGATTCGCCGAGCGGGCGCGCCGATTGGCGAAAGATATTGCAGCGCAGCCTGCCCGAAATCGACATTTTCCTGCCAAGCATTGAAGAGATTCTGTTTATGCTGCGCCGCGACGATCTCGCGCATTGGGGCGACAGTTTATTCGATTCGCTGAATGCTGAGTATCTGGCGGGGCTGGCTGACGAGCTCCTCGCGATGGGTGCTGGCATCGTCGGCTTCAAACTGGGCGAGCGCGGTCTTTTCCTGCGCTGCGCCGCTGACATTTCGCGCTTGGCATTCTTATCGTCCCTTGGGCAGGCGCCAAGTGTCTGGGCTGGCCTGCAGATATGGCAGCCCGCCTTCCAGGTTGAGGTGGCTGGCACAACCGGCGCGGGTGACGCCGCCTACGCCGGCTGGCTCGCCTCGCTGATCCGGGGCTTGGAGCCGGAAGCCTGCGCGCGTATGGCTTGCGCGGTTGCCGCCTGCAATATCGAAGCGGCCGATGCCACCACCGGCGTCCGCAGCTGGGAAGCGACGGAAGCGCGTATCGCCGCTGGCTGGGGCGCTCGTTAACCGACTCGCCCGCTAGCGCTAGGCAGACCTTAGACCCTGCCCGAAACGGCGGCCTCGGCACTGCCTTCATGTGGGTTCTTCGGCAGCAGCCAAATCAACACAATCGAAAGCAAGCTGAAGCCGGAGGCCAGAATCAGCGTGGGCTTGTAAGAACCGAACAGGTCAAACATGACACCGGCGGCGAAGGGCGACGTGGTGCCAGTCAGCGTCAGGAAGATGACCATCGTGCTGCTGATGCGGCCATAATAGGCGGCACCATAGGTATCGGCGACAATGAGCGGGCGAGTCAGCGTATGGGTGCCAATCGCCATGCCAAACAGCGCGACAAACAAGACAATCAGGAATGGCGCGCTGCCCAGAAGTAGGATCGCCAGCGAGAACGTCAGCAAGGCAAATACGCCTATCGCCATCGTTCGGCTGGAATAGCGCCGTTCAATCGGGGCGAATATCATGCGCCCGGCAACTTGCATGACGCCTATCGCCCCGCTCGCCAGCGCCGCGCTGCCTGGATGAATGTTGACGCTTATCAGCAATGGGATGAAATGGATGCGCACGGCGGAGATGCTCAGGGTCGAGAGCGCGAATGCCAAGGTGAGCAGCCAAAAGAAACGGGAACGCAGCACCGCTCGCAGATTGATGCTCGGGCTTTCGCTAGGGCTTGCTGCCTTTGAGTCGCCATCGGTTGCCAAGCCCAGGTCAGCCGGTTTGCGGCGCAGAAACAGAGCGTGCAAGGGTATCGTAATTAAGCCAAGCACGATGGCGAGAATCATGATTGCCTGTCGCCAACCGAAAGCCTCTAGCAGCACGTGCGACAAGGGCGTGAAGATCGTGCTGGCGAAACCGGCGATAAATGTCACGATCGCCATAGCGGTGCCGCGCTTCTGCGCAAACCAGGTTGCGATCACAGCGAAGGCGGGCTCGTACAAGATGGCTGCGCCGAAGAAGCCCATCAGCGCCATGACGGCGATGAATTGTGGATAGCTGGTCACCTGTGACCAGAGCAAGACCATAACCGTCGCCCCGATCGACCCCGCCGTCATCAGCAATCGCGAGCCATGTTTATCCAGCCAGTAGCCGACAGGCAGGGCGATCAAGCCAGTAATTAGCAGCGACAGGGAAAAAGCGCCCGACAGCTCCCCGCGCGACCAGCCGAATTCCGCTTCCATCGGCGCAATGAAGACGGGAAAGGCATAAAAGAGCACACCATATGACACCGTCTCGGTGACTGCCAGCACCAGCGCAATCGTCCAGCCGTAGTAAAATGGTTTTCGCTTGAAAGCAGATTTCATTCGCGGCTTCGCAACGGTCCATAGAGTCCTTCGCTTAGGTGAAGAATATCGGCGGCGGCGCAATTCTCAAGTGGCAATACGGCGGCGGCTTCAGGCTGTGAGTAGCGTAGGCAGTAGACTTACCAGAAACCTTGCCAGGGCGGCACTGTGTCAGGGCGACCGCTGCCAGGCAACAGAATCCGCTTTGTCTGATATACTCCTTTTCCGAATTGCCAGCAATCCAGGAGATGAGACGATGCCCTTGCGCAGCCATGATTGGTTTCTGCGAAGCGGACAAGCCGGCTTCAAAGCGCGCAGCCGCATGAAGAACCAGGGTACGCCGCAGCAGATGTTCGACGGCCGGCCGGTCATCGGCATCTGCAACACTTGGTCGGAATTGACACCCTGCAACGCTCACTTGCGCATCCTGGCCGAGCACGTGAAGCGCGGGGTCTTGGAAGCGGGCGGCTTTCCGCTGGAATTCCCGGTGATGTCCCTCGGCGAGACGCTGATGCGCCCAACCACCATGCTCTATCGCAACCTCGTCAGCATGGACGTTGAAGAATCGATCCGCGCTAACCCCCTCGACGCGGTCGTGCTGCTAGTCGGCTGTGACAAGACGACGCCAGCGGCGATCATGGGCGCCTGCAGCGTCGATATTCCCACGATCGTCGTGACCAGCGGTCCCATGTTGAATGGCAAGTTCCAGGGGCGGGACATTGGCGCGGGCACCGACAAATTCCGCTTCACCGCCGAGTGGCGCAGCGGCAACATGAGCGCCGCCGATTATCTCGAATCCGAAACCTGCATGTCGCGCAGCGACGGGCATTGCATGACCATGGGCACCGCCTCGAGCATGGCTTGCGTGGTGGAAGCGCTGGGGCTGATGCTCCCCGGCGGCGCAGCCATCCCCGCCCCAGATGCTCGCCGACGCCGTCTTTGCCATTTCAGCGGCAATCGCATCGTAGCGATGGCGCAGGAGAACCTGACACCATCGAAGATTCTCACGCGCCGGTCTTTCGAGAACGCCATTGTGGTCAACGCGGCTATCGGCGGTTCGACCAATGTGATTCTGCATTTGCTGGCAATTGCCGGACGCATCGGCGTCGATCTCTGTCTGGACGACTTTGACCGGCTTGGCAGCGCTGTACCCTTGCTGGTCAATCTCAAGCCAGCGGGCCAATTTCTGATGGAAGAATTCTATTACGCTGGCGGCTTGCCCGTCGTCCTCCAAAATCTGAAGCACCTGCTCGATTTGGAGGCACTAACCGTCACGGGCAAGACTCAGGCGCAAAACACAGCTGGCGCTATCTGTTATGATGATACGGTCATCGCCACCCTGGACCAAGCGTTTCAGGAACAAGCCGGCATCGTTGTGCTTAGGGGCAATCTCTGCCCCGATGGCGCTGTGATTAAACCCTCAGCCGCGACCGAGCGCTTGATGCAGCATCGCGGGCGCGCCGTCGTCTTTGAATCGCTGGCAGATTTTCACGCGCGGATAGACGAGCCGACGTTGGATGTCGATGAAGACAGCGTGCTGGTGCTGCAGAATGTCGGCCCCAAAGGTTTCCCGGGCATGCCCGAAGTCGGCAATATGAGCCTGCCGCAGGCGCTGCTGGATAGGGGCGTTCGCGATATGGTTCGCCTCTCCGACGGGCGCATGAGCGGCACCGCCTACGGCACAGTTGTCCTGCACATCGCGCCGGAATCGACTGTTGGCGGTCCGCTGGCGCTGGTGCAAGATGGGGACATGATTGAGCTGGATGTGCCAAATCGGCGCTTGCAGCTGGCGGTGACGGAGGCGGAGTTAGAGCGGCGTCGCAGCTTGTGGCAACCAGCAGCGGGCGGCAGCGCGCGCGGGTATACAGGTCTATTTCTCGACCATGTGCAGCAGGCAGATCGCGGCGTCGACTTCGATATACTCGTCGGCGGGTCGGGCGCAGGCGTCGTCGAGACCTCGGATGCGCAAGCCCGGTAGTGGCTGGCTTTGCCCTGCCCACTCAGCAATCCGAAACAAGTTTGCCGACTATGTCGCAGATTTTACGCCGGGCGGCCTGCCTGCTGTAAACTGGTCTCAAGGACAAACCGTTTATAGAAAGGGCAACCCCATGCCGACACTTGCGAATTTCACACAATTTGAAGGACGATATTGGGATACAGCCGCCATACGCAATGCTTTGGATTACCAGGGCGTAAAGGCGCCGCATACGGGCGCGCCTTATAGCGAAGCGATGCTGCTTGGCATCAGCGGCGGGGTGACCTTCGGCTACTTCACCTTTCATTACAAGGGTTATGACCCCCAAGTCAACTTGTTGACGCGCAATACTTTCGACCCGACGGAGCGCATATTCGAACGCTTGAAATTGCCGCGCGATCTGCGGCGCAGCGCCAGCGCCAAGAAAGGCAGGCAGAACCTCATAGATGCGCTGGAAGAAGGTTACGCGCCGGTCGCCAGCCCTGATATGTGGCTGCTGCCCTATAATGCGCTGCCTTACGACGAGGGCATGTGGGGCGGGATGCCGCTGGTCATCTATGGCTATGAGCCGGAAAAAGGCGAGGCATACATTTCTGATCGCAGCCGCGTATCGCTCACTGTTGGCGTCGATGATCTGGATAAGGCGCGCGGGCGAATCAAGAAAGAGCGCCATGCCCTGCTGCTGCTCGGCGCGCCGGCTGAGGGCAGGCTCGCCGACGCAATCCGCCAGGGGCTTGAAGATTGCGTCCAGCTGATGACGGAGAAGCCACCCAAGGGCTCAGCCAAGAATTTCGGTTTGCGCGCGCTGGCGCATTGGGCGGAGATGCTGGCGAAGAAGAGCCGCGGCAGTTGGGCAAAAGAGTACCCAGGGGGGCGCCCGCTCCTGGCCGCCTTGACCACTGCTTACACCTTTCTGGGTCCAGCCTTTGGCAAAACCGTTCAAGCCGAGCGCGATGTCTATGCCGATTTTCTCGCTGAGGCAGCGCCGGTGCTTGAATCTAGCGCCTTAAACGATGCCGCCGCAAGTTACCGAGCCGCCGGCGAAGCCTGGCAGCGCTTGCGCAATAGCCTCTTGCCAGCGGAGACGCCGCTGCTGGGGGACGCGCGCGCGGCGATCGACCGCAAGACAGCGCTCTTCATCGAAAGTGGCGCGGAACATCTGGACGAGATCATCGCCCAGCGCGACCGGCTGGAATCGCTGAAAGTCGAAGCCGAGTCCGACTTCCCGTTGAGCACTGGCGAGATTAGCGACCTCCGCGCCGACATTCGCGATAAAGTCTTGCGCGCGCGCGAAGCGGAAGAAGCCGCCATCATCGCGCTGAAGGCGGCTCTCGGCTAACGTCGCTCGCCTATTCCTATCAGTCCTGTATCCATTTCAGTTGAAACTACATACCTTTACCACCGAGTACACCGAGAATAGACGAAGGCTCCAAGAACGTATTCGAAATATAGCTTTTCTTTAGTGACCTTCGTGTCTTGGTGCTGGCATGAATTGGGCAAATTGAATTTCCACCGACTTCGATACACTCCCTTCCCAGCTTGCGCTTGGCAGCCAACTTAGCTTGGGCTAAGATTGCAGATATCTATGAGAGGTGGATTCGGCAAACATTTACAGAGGAGGCAGACCTTATGGCTAAGAAACTTTCGCGGCGTGATTTTCTGCGCCTGGCAGCCACAACAAGTACCGCGGCAAGCGTCGCTCTTATCGGCCTGCGCCCAGTTGCCGCGCAGGCGGACGCGAGCCAATTTTCGCTGGCGATGGTGGACTGGAGCGACCCGGTGCAGACCGCCTTTGAAGAAACAATCATCCCTCAATTCATGGAAGAGAACCCCGGCGCAAGCGTGACCGTCAATTGGACGAACTGGGGCCGATACAACGAAGAGATGACGACGTCTTTCGCCTCGGGCGTAACGCCGGATGTCTTCCAGGGTGGCGCGGTCTGGGCGCCGCAGATGGCGCGGCGAAATTGGGCGGTGCCGCTCAATGATTTCATCAATGCCGATGAAGAGTGGAATTGGGACGATTTCCCGGCTGGGCTGCAAGCTGATGTGACCATTCGTGGCGACATTGTCGCCGTGCCTTATCGCCAAGATTTGCGCACACTTTGGTACAACAAAGAGATATTGGCTGAAGCCGGTTTCGATGAACCGCCGACAACCTGGGATGAATTCCTCGCGGTTGCCCAGGCGACCACCGTGCGCGACGGCGATGGCTTTGACGTCGAGGGCTATCATTTTTCCGATGCCAGCGGCAATTGGCAGCGCGATTGGCAGCCATTTCTGATGTGGGTGCACATGGCGGACGGGCAATTCCTCAGCGACGATCTGACGACCTGCACGCTCGACCAGCCAAAAGCGCTGGAGGCTTTGGAATTCCTGGTGGCGCTGGTGCAGGATCACGAAGTCACCTCCTACCCAGGCTTGGACCCGCAAGGCGATCTGAATGTCTTGGCCGCGCGCAATGCCGCCATGCAGCTTAACAGCGCTGATATGGAGCGGGTGATCAATCTCTACGCGCCCGATGAGCAAGAGACGATTTACCCAACGCTCCCGCTCACGGGCAATGTGCAGGCGACGCATTCCTGGGTGAATAAATTCTTCGTCTCTTCGCAGACGACCGATGAAGCAGCCTCTTGGAGCCTGCTCCGCTTTATGACGCGCCAGGATATGCTCGAAGTGTACTCGGCATCGAACAACAATACGCCGCCGCGCCTGTCCCTGCTGGATGCGGATTACATGTCAGAGAAGCACAAGATCGTATTGGAATCGGCGGTCTACGCGCGCACCTTCCCGCAGCATCATAACCTGATCGCGCTCTTCCGCCCGATTGCCGCCGAGCTTGAGCAGGCGCTCAGTGGCATTAAGGCGCCGGCTGATGCCTTGGCGGACGCCACCAGCGCCATCAACGAGATCCTGGCGGACGAATAGCCCAAGCGCAATCGTCGGCTTTGACAATTCGATAATTCAATTGACAATCAGGGAAGCGAGGCCCGCTCGCTTCTTTGATTGCCGAATCCCCATCGTTGGGGCGCGCGTAGAGAAAACTCATGAGCGTAGCGCTAGACCAATCGCCGCTAGTAGATTCAGCGCCTGCCATTTGGCGGCAGCGGCTGTACCGCGTGATGAATAGCCAGGCATTTGTCGCCTTGCTATTTCTGCTTGTGCCAGTGGCGATTTTGGCTGCGCTGAAAATCTGGCCCGTTTTCTACAATCTCTACCTTAGCTTCACGCGCTATGAGCTATTCGAGCCGCCGCGCTTTTATGGGCTCAAAAACTATAACTATGTATTCACTAACTCAACCGTCCGCCAATCCATCTTTAACACGCTGCTCTTCACCATTGAAGCGGTCCCAATCGGTACCGCGCTCGCGCTGATTATCGCCAAACTTCTCAACCAATCCATTCGCGGGCGGGTCTTCCTGCGTACTTTGTATTACTTGCCGGTGGTCAGCTCGGTGGTCGTCTCGGCTATGATCTGGCGCTGGATTTACAGCCCCCAGCACGGTCTGCTGAATCACTTGCTGGGCACGGTGGGCATCCCGCCGCAGAATTGGCTGAACGACCCCAATCTGGCCTTGATCAGCCTGGTAATCGTGACGATCTGGGGCAGCATCGGCAGCAACATGATCATTTTCCTCGCCGGCTTGCAAGATATCCCGCGCGATATAATCGAGGCGGCGCGGGTCGATGGCGCTAATTCGCTGCAGAACTTCTTGTTCATTACGGTGCCGCTGCTGCGTCCTGTTATACTTTTTGTTGTCGTCACCTTCACCATCAGCATATTCCGCAACTTTGGCCTCATCTTCATGCTGACGCAGGGCGGTCCTTTTAATCGCACGAATACGATGGTCTGGGAAGTGTATCAGAATGTATTTGGCTACCTGCGTTTCGGGCGCGGCGCGGCTATCTCGGTGGTGATGCTGCTGATCGTGCTCGTGCTTACGATGATCAGCTTCCGCGTCCTGCGCGACCGGCAAGGAGCCTGAACATGGTAGCGCAAACAGCAAAGCAGAGCGCTGGGCAAGGCAGCTTTACCATGCGGGAGGCGCGCTTGCCACTCGTGCTGACTTATCTCCTGCTGTCCATTGGCGCGGTCGTGATGATCTTGCCTTTCGTCTGGATGGTATCGACATCGGTGAAGCCGGACCGTGAAATTTTCGGCGATACGATTCGCTGGATTCCCAAAGAACTCGACTTGCAGAATTACACCGACGCCTTTGAACAGACGAATATGCCGCGGATCTTCGCCAATACCGTCCTGGTGACAGCGGTCGCAGTCGCCTCGCAAGTTGTGCTCGGTTCGATGGCGGGTTATGTCTTCGCTCGCTTGCAATTCAGGGGCAAGATGGCGCTGTTCTTCGCGCTCTTGACGACGATGATGGTGCCTTTCGAGGTGCTGATCATCCCGGTGTTCTTGCTCATTCGCGCTTTCCCGCTGGCGGGCGGCAACAACATACTGGGCCAAGGCGGCACCGGTCTCATCAATACCTTGGGCGGCGTTATGTTTCCCAATTTCGTGTCCGTATTCGGCGTCTTCTTGTTCCGTCAATTTTATCTGGGCTTCCCTAAAGAAATCGAAGAAGCGGCTATCGTCGATGGCTGCTCGCGGATTGGCGTCTATTGGCGCATCTTGATTCCCAATTCCAAGCCGGTCATGGGCACGATGGCGCTCTTCGCCTTTTTGTGGTCCTGGAATGATTTCCTCTGGCCCCTGGTGGTGGTGAAAGAGGACAGCTTAAAAACGATTCAACTAGGCTTAAGCGTCTTTGATCAAGAGCAGGGCACCGCCTGGGCCGAGCTGATGGCGGCGTCGGTCATGGCGGTGGTGCCGGTCATCTTCTTGTATATTTTTCTGCAGCGCTTCTTGGTAAGCGGCGGCTTGACCAGCGGCTTGAAGGGATAACAGCCCACCAGACACAGATAGGAGCTCCAGATTATGAAAGCAATCATGGTCATGTTCGATTCACTGAATCGCCGTCTGCTGGAACCCTACGGTTGCGATTGGGTGCATACGCCGAATTTCACGCGCTTAGCCGAACGAAGCGTCACCTTTGAGAATGCCTTCATCGGCAGTATGCCCTGTATGCCAGCCCGACGCGAGCTGCACACGGGCCGTTATAATTTCTTGCATCGCAGCTGGGGTCCGCTGGAGCCATTTGACGACTCCATGCCCCAGATCCTCGATGAAAATGGCGTTCATAGCCACAAAGTCACCGATCATCAGCACTATTGGGAAGACGGGGGCGCCACCTATCACACGCGTTTCACCACCCATGAATTCAGTCGGGGGCAAGAGGGCGACCCCTGGAAAGGCGTCGTTGAAGCCGGCGTCGCCAGCAAAGATGCCGATCGGCGCTACCGCACGCGCCGGCAAGATGAAGTCAACCGCAGCTACATCACCGAAGAAAGCTTGATGCCGCAGGCGAAAACATTTGCCCGCGGTTTGGAATTCATCCGCCGGAATGCCGACGCCGATAATTGGTATCTGCAGCTGGAGACCTTCGACCCGCATGAGCCATTCTTCACGCAGCCCGGCTGGAAAGAGCTGTATCCGCATGAGTACGATGGACCGCTCTTTGATTGGCCCCCCTACTCGCGCATCACCGAGCCGCCGGAGAAAGTCCAGCATATGCGCTACGAATACGCCGCGCTGATGAGCATGTGTGATCATTACCTGGGCTCGGTGCTTGATGTGATGGACGAGTTGAAGCTCTGGGACGACACGCTGCTGATTGTCACGACAGACCATGGCTTTCACCTTGGCGAGCACGACTGGTGGGGCAAGATGCGCATGCCTTGGTACAACGAATTGGCGAATATCCCCTTCTTCGTCTGGGACCCGCGGGTCAAAGTCGCAGGAGAGCGGCGGCGGAGCCTGGTGCAAAATATTGATGTGCCGGCGACGCTGTTGGATTTCTTTGATGTTGAGCAGCCAGCCGATATGCAAGGCCTTCCGCTGCGTAATGCTATCGCCGACGATTCGCCAGTGCGTGAAGCGGCGCTCTATGGCGCGCATGGGGGCCACGTCAACGTGACAGACGGGCGGTATGTTTATATGCGCGCCTCGGCAAATGAAGGCAACCTGCCACTCTACAATTACACCCTGATGACGACGCATATGCGCCAACGCTTCCAGGTGGACGAATTGCGCGACATCGAATTGGCGGCGCCTTTCCCCTTCACCAAAGGCTGCCCAACGATGAAGATCCCGGCCGCGCGCGCCCCGCTTTGGATACCATTCTTCGAGACCTTGCTCTTCGATACCGAAGCGGACCCAGGGCAGTTGACCCCAATCGACGATGCCCGCATTGAAGCGGAGATGATAGACAAGCTGGTCGGCTTGATGCGTGCCAATGACGCCCCGCCCGAGCAGTACGAGCGGCTGGGGCTGGATGTGGGGCGCCAGCCAAATTAGCGACGCTAGCTCGCTTCAATCCAGCGTTCCAAAATCGGAAGACCAAAACCCGGCGCGTCCGAGATTTCCAGCCAGCCATCAACGGCGTAAGCCATGCCGGGCAGCGCCGTCGACTCGCTTAAGGGGATGCCTGGCGGAGCGCCAATGAAATATTCAATCCAGGGCACCGCCGCCATCGCGAAAGAGAAATGCTGACCATAGGCGGTACGCGCGCCAGCATGCAAGATAACTTTCTTGCCGGCCGCTTCGGCAGCGTGGGCGATCTTTATGCAGGTGGTCAAGCCACCGACCCACTCGATATCCGGCTGCAGGATGTCTACCAGGTTATGCCGGAGGGCGTACTGAAATGGAACATGGCTGTACCAGTGTTCGCCGGTCGCCAGCGTCTGCCAAGGGAGGCGCGCCCGCAGCTCGGCATGCGCGTCGAAATCCTCAGGAATCAGACATTCTTCAAGCCACTTGACGCGGTAAGGGCGCAGCGCTTCGGCGAGGCGAACGGTGTAATCAACATCGTGCGCCATCCAACAATCCAGCATGATTTCGCAGCTATCGCCGACTTGCTCGCGCGTTTTGGCTATCAATTCAACGTTCTTGCGCAAACCGTCCAAGCCATCGGCCGGCCCGTAGGGGCAAGCGAGCTTGTGGGCGCGGAAGCCAATCTCTTGATACCAATCAATGTCGTTGCCAGTTGAATAGCAGTTGACGCGGTCTTTTTGCTTCCCGCCGATGAGACTGTAAACAGGCTGACCGAGGGCCTTGCCCTTGGCATCCCAAAGCGCCAGATCGACCGCGCTGATGGCGTATGAAGCCAAGCCAGTAGAGCCGTAGAACTTGGTCAGGCGGAACATCATATCAGCGAGCCGCTCGCTGGCAAAGCCGTCTTGGCCGACAAGCTGGGGCGCGAGGTGGTCTTCGATAATTGCCGCGACTGGGCGGCCATGAATAGAAGAGCCCAGCCCCCAAGTGCCATCTTCGAGCGTGACCTTGACCCAGACTTGCCCCCAGCCGATATTCGTCCACCGGCTGCGATGGCGCTTGACGTGAGGGTACCAAGACATCGGGTTGGCGACTTCGTCGATTTCATTCCAGCTTTGACGCCGAGGCTTGACACTGTAGCCCCGCCGGGGGATCTTGACCTTGACGACTTCAATACGCTTGATCTTCATAGGGCTTAACTCGCTGTGGACAGTGGCTTGCGACAATCCGATGAGTATAATTCAGTTGCGCGCAGCGAGGCAAATCGGTAATTTTGGCTGAGGCCAACTGGCTCAACTGCGGCAGGCTAAGGCTGAGCTTGAGCTTCTTTCTATGGAAAAATTTGATAGAGCAGTAGGCTTTGAGACCTCAAGTCGTTTTTCCTAGCGCCCACTAGCCCCGCGCTATTATGCTTAGCAATTGAGACTTAGTTCTTGGGGGTATCAACCATGACATTGCCGTCCGATTATGTCGAACGCGTTTATGCCGGGGTCCTCGGCAAGATGATTGCCGTCTACCTGGGACGCCCGATTGAAGGCTGGTCCTATGAGATGATTTCAGAGCGGTTTGGCGAGATCAATTATTATGTGCATGAGGCGCTGGACCTGCCGCTGATCGTTACCGATGACGATCTCTCTGGCACTTTTACCTTTGTGCGCGCCATGCCAGACTACGGCAACAGCCCGGATCTAAGCCCACAGCAGATCGGCCAGACCTGGCTCAATTATATCGTCGAAGGCAAGACCATATTGTGGTGGGGCGGTATCGGCGATGTAACCGAGCATACCGCTTATCTTCGGCTGAAGCATGGCATCTTGCCTCCGCGCAGCGGCTCGATTGAACTCAACGGTCCAATCATGGCAGAGCAGATTGGTTCGCAGATATTCATTGATAGTTGGGGCATGATCGCCCCCGGCAAGCCCGGGCTGGCGGCTGAGCTAGCGCGGCGGGCGGCTTGTGTCAGCCACGACGGCGAAGCAATCTATGGCGCGCAGGTGGTCGCCGCTTTAGTCGCGCAGGCTTTTCTCGAAGCGGACATTAATAAGCTGATCGACAGCGCTGTGTCCTTGATACCTGCCGATTCGCTCACCTACCGCATGATTGAAAAGGTGCGCAACTGGCACGCGCAGCAGCCGGACTGGACTCAAACACTGAGGCAGATCGACAGGGAATATAACCGTGAGCGATTCCCCGGTAATTGCCATATCGTACCGAATCACGCTCGGATAATACTCGCCCTGCTCTATGGCGATGACGATTTTCAGAAATCCATGATGGTCGTCAACACCTCTGGTTTTGACACGGACTGCAACTCCGGCAATGTTGGCTGCATTATGGGGGTCAAGAATGGCCTTGCGGGGATAGACAAGGGACCAGACTGGCGAGGACCAGTCGCGGATCGCCTTTATCTGCCATCGGCGGATGGTGGCAGCGCTATTAGCGATGCGGTCGGCGAAACTTACAAACTCGTCAACATTGGGCGGGGGCTGCAGCGCTTGGCGCCGCTTGCGCCCAAAAACGGGGCACGCTACCACTTCAGCTTGCCCGGGTCGGTTCAAGGCTTCGAATCGGAAACTGGGCTTGAATCCAACAATGCTCTGACCATCGAGAATGTGCCGGGGCACAGCAAAGACGGCGACCGGTCCCTGGCGCTGCACTTTCAGCAACTGGCGACGGGGCGCATTGCCCGAGCCGCCACGTTGACCTTTATCCCCTCCAAGGAAATCGCCGATTATTTTGACGAGCGCGGTTACCGCTTGCTCGCCTCGCCAACCTTGTATCCGGGGCAAGTGGTCCACGCCAGACTCCTGGCTGATGATGCCAATGCGGATACGGTAAGGCTGCGGCTCTACGCGCGGCACTACAACGAAGATGATGCGCTAGCGATCATCGGCGGCGAACCAGCCCAGCTTGCGCCCGGCGCCGAGGTCATGCTGTCCTGGCAGGCACCAGAGACCGGCAACCAACCTATTGCTTGCGTCGGGCTCGAGATTACGGGGGAGCATGGCGCCAGCGGCACGGTCTACCTCGATTGGCTCACCTGGGGCGGCGCGCCCAACATGCAACTGAACCGGCCCGCCATCAGCCAAGCAGGGCGGGAAAAACGCAAGCGACCCAAGTTCTGGAAGAAAGCCTGGATTTATGCGCTGGATTCCAGTGAACGTTTCGATTCATGGGATTATTGGACGCAGGCTTACCGGCTGATACAGAATGAAGGAAGAGGCTTGCTGATTCAGGGGACACGCGACTGGCTCGACTATCAATTTGAAGCCACTGCCAGGCCGCGAGTCTGTGAAAGCGGGGGCATCGCCGTGCGGGTGCAGGGGCTGCAACGCTATTATGCGCTGCTGCTAGATCATGAAAAGACGCGCATCGTTCGCGTCCTAGATGGTGAAACCGTACTGGCGCAAACCGACACCGGCTGGTCCGTCGAGCAGAGTTACGATCTCAGACTGAAAGTCGAAGGCAATCGGCTGACTGCCTTCGTCAATGGCAAGCAGGCGCTAGAAGCAGAAGATAAGGACCATGCTTTGGCTGGCGGCGCTATTGCCTTGATTGCGCAGGGGGGCTTAATCTACTTTGATAAGGTTGCTGTCAAGCCAGCCTGATGGGCATCATTGCCTCCAAATGGAGCGCATTTCCCAGGCTGACATTTTTTTGACGATGCCATTCCCAAAAAGGCGCAGACCCCGGCTGTCGGCTCGGGACGGGTAGATGCGGCTGCATATGCTTGTCCGACCATTCGCGATGATCTCCAGCACCGAGCCGTCAAGCAAGATGCGCAGCTGCAAACTCTCGCCGTGCCTGAGTTCGTGCGGCGCTTCGTGGGCAAAGGTTTCCAGTTCCGGCCCCTGGCTCGACCGCTCGCGGTTCACGCTAAGCAATTTTGAATCCGGATTGTAGCTGACGCGCGTCTCTTCGCTGCCATCAGGGGCGCAGGCGACAGCCAGACCGACTGTGCCGGCCGCATCGAATGTCACTTCTATATCCAAAGCCAGGCTCTGAATCTCAAGTTTTCGCTCGCCGCCCGCCAGCCGTAGATCGCTGATGACAGTACGGCGACCGCGAAGTTGATTGAGCTCCGGCACGGGCGCCATGTGGAGCTGCCCATTGCGCAGGCTCAGTTCGCGCGGGATAGAGTGGCAGCCCGCCCAGCCAGCGGCGACATGCGCCTCTTCGCTGCGGCCCTCGCGCAGCCAGCCCCAGAGCAGGCGCCGGCCCCGCGCATCTTCCATCGTGAAGGGCGCATAAAAATAAGCGTGATCCAGGATTCCGCTGGCCTCTGGCTTAAATTGCTGCTCAACATAGTCGCCGATGAAGTAGAAAACGGTGAAAGGGATTCTGCGGCCCTTGCCCGCCACGATCAGCACCCACTTATCAGCTAGCGGGAAAAAGCTGGGGCATTCCCAGACGCAGCCATCAATGGCATAGCTGCCGGTCAATAGCGGATGCAGAAACTCCCACTGGATCAGGTCAGACGATCGATAAAGAAATACTGACCCGCCGATGGCTTTGATGCGCGAGGCAAGCAGCATATACCAGCTATCGTCTTCACGCCATATCATCGGGTCGCGCAAATCGTATTCTTGATTTGATAGCGCCGGGATTTCACTCAAAATCGGGTTGCCGCTGTATTTTTCCCAACTGAGCAAGCCGTCCTGGCTGGTGGCGATGCACTGCGATTGCTGGCCATAACCCTGCGGTCCTACGCCGGTATAGACTGCCGTCGGCAAGCCATCATTATCCACCACACAGCCAGACCAGCAGCCAGTCTCATCGGGACCGCCCGCGCTTGGCGAGAAGGCGACCGGCAGATCCTGCCAGTGAACCGCGTCCTCGCTAAGGGCATGCCCCCAGTGAGCGAGACCAAAGCGGGGGCTATCGGGGTGATATTGATAGAAGAGATGATATTTCCCGCCCCAATGGATGACGCCGTTGGGGTCGTTCATCCAGCTTGAGGGCGCAATAAAATGATAGCTGGGGCGATGGAAATCGCCCGCTAGCTTACGGCGCTGCTCGGCAAAATCGCGGGTGCGTATTGTCATAACGGTCATCCATGTTTAGATTTTGGTCTTGAGGCTGCGCATAGCCGCCTCCAAGTGTAACAAGCATCTGCGCCGCAGTAACAGACAAGCCCCTACCCTTTCAAGCCCACTGAGGCAATGCCGCCGATGAGCTGCTCCTGGGCGAAGAAGAAGACCAGGATCGGTGGAATCATCATGACGAGATTGGCTGCCATCAGCAGATTGGTATTGGGGTTGTACCGCGTGGCGAAGTTCGCCAAGCCGATTGCGATGGTGAATTGATCGGTATTTTTCAAGTAGATAAGCGGTCCCAGCAAATCGCCCCAAGAGCTGAGGAACATAAAGACCACCACCACCGCCAGCACCGGCCGGCACAAGGGCAAGATGATGAAGCGGAAGATGCCAAAATAACTGCAGCCATCGATCTTCGCCGCTTCGTCCAAATCGCGCGGGAAGGTGCGCATGTATTGACGGATGAGAAAGATAAAGAAGGCGTTGCCAGCAAATGACGGCACAATCAAAGGCAGATAGGTGCCGTACCAGCCTAATTCAAGGAAAAGCAAAAACTGGGGAATCATCTGCGATTGCCAGGGGATGAGCATGGTGAGAATCAAGATATTAAAGAGAAAGCCGCTGCCACGAAAGCGCAGCCTGGCGAAAGCGTATGCCACCAAGGTGCAGGAGAAAATCGTGCCGATTACATTGCCGCCGAAAATTATCAGCGTATTGATGGTGAAGCGCAGGAAGGGGCGCACCGGGTCCAGCAAGGCCGTCTCGAAGTTGCGCCATTCGAAGTGCTCGGTGGGGAACCACTGCGGCGGAATGCTGTAGAAGGGAACATTGTCCGGCTTGAGCGCCGCCGTCAACATCCAGGAAACCGGCAGCAGCACAAAGCCGCACAAGGCGATAAGAACCGCATAGAGCGCCAGCAAGCGCAGCAGCCTGCGCCCGCGCGGGATGATGTCATCCTGCAGGTGGCGCTGGGCAGACCTATGAGATTGATTCAGCCTTGGATTGTCGCGCAAAATTAAGCCTTGCCCTCCTCGCTCTCGTAATAGACCCAGCGCTCGGACATGCGAAAGGTGATCAATATGACAATGGTCGCAATCACAACCAAGACCCAGGACAGCGCCGAGGCATAACCAAAGCGCCCGTTCTGGAAGCCTTCTTCATAGACATTCAGCAGATAGAATTGCAGCGCGCTCGCCCGCGTGCCGCCGCGCCCAGCCAGCACATAAGCCACATCGAAGACCTGGAAAGCCGCCACCAAGCCAGTGATAAGCTGGAAGAAGATGCTCGGCGTCAGCATGGGGATCGTAACGAAGCGAAACTTCTGCGCCGGGTTGGCGCCGTCGATGGTCGCCGCTTCATAGAGATGAGGCGGAATATTCTGCAAGCCAGCCAGGTAGATGATGACCCCGCCGCCAACACCCCACAAGCCCATCACGATTACCGCCGGGACCGCCCAATCGCGGCTGGCCAGCCAGCGAGGCGGCTGCGCGACGCCAAGCGCCTGCAATACTTGATTGACCACGCCAACATCCGGGTTTAGCAGAATCGACCACAAGACAGCGACCGCGGTGCCAGCGATGACCGACGGCATGAAGAGCACCGTGCGGAAGACGTACATGCCGCGGATGCGCTGGTTGAGCAGCAGCGCCAGCGAAAGACTTAGGACCGTATAGATGGGCAGCGATAGAATGACATAGCGGAATGTAACCCGAAGCGAGTTGTAAAAATCGCGATCGGAAAACATCTTTTCAAAATTCTTCAAGCCAACCCAGTTCGGCGGCGTGAGCAGATTCCAATCCGTCATGCTGATGAGCACGGAGGCGATGATGGGACCGATGATGAAGACGACCAAGCCAACCAGCCAAGGCAGCAAAAAGAGATAAGCCACGCGTTCTTCGCGCCGCTCCATTGTGCCCAGCGTCCGCCTACCTTGCGTCGGACCGCTAAAGCGAGACCGTTGTAACACTTGCATTCTTTATTGCCCAAACATGGCGCCGCAGAGCATGGCAACCCGCCCCGCAGCGCCAGCGCTTCAATTCTTCAAGGCGGTTATTCGGCTTGGAAGGTATCCCAAGTTTCCCAGAGTTGGTCCAGGTCTTCTTGGATGACCGGCGCGATTTCATCCAGCGCCTCTTGCGCCGAGAGGCCGTCTTCGATCATCAAGCTGTTGATCGCCTCGGCTATCTCCCCATAAGCGCCCCAGACAGTCGGAACGAAAACGGTCGAGCGGCCCAAACTAATGGCTTGCAGCAATTCGGCGCGCCCTTCGCTGCCCTCAGCCCAATTTGCTTCCTCCGCCAGGCGCATATTCATCGGCAGCCCGCCAGCCTCGAGGCGCATACGGTTGCCTTCCGTCGCCCAGAAGACAATAAATTGCAGCGCCTCTTCCAGGTTGTCGCTACCGCTGAGCGCCATCAATTCATCCGAGCCAGTGTAGACCCAGGCTGGGTCGCCTTCCGCTTCTACCGGCGGCGGCGCAGCGCCCCAATTCACGCCAGACGCTTCTAGCAAGGGCTGGGCGATCGGGCTATCAGACATCGCCAGCGCCAGCTGCCCCGACGCCAACATGTCATCGGCAGAGTTGCCGACCAGGCTCAGGTCCGCCGCAGTCAAGATAGCATCCGTGGCCGCCATATCCGCCACGACCTGATAGAAGTGCACGGTCGCCTCGTCATTGACATAGCCGATGACGCTGCGGCCATCTTCGCTGAAGTAATTAGCGGCGTCCGTCCACCAGGGCATGGGCAGCGTCCCGCCCCAGACCCGCTCCGACATATCCTCACTGTAGACCGAAAGCTGGTCCACGAGATCGGCATATTCGTCAATCGTGATCGGCTCCGTCGGCGACAGATGCGGCAAGCCAGCGGCATCAAAGACATCCTTGTTGTAGAATATATTGTAGCCCGCTGTGAAAGTGCCCAGGCAGTAGACCCTGCCATCCAACGTGCAATTCCGCGAGACGGCGCCGGCGTTGTAGTCTTCGATATCAACCCCCGCCGATTCCAAGGCTTCGTCAATCGGCGCGACCAAACCCGCTCTAATCCAACGAATTACATAGGGGAAGGCGATATCCGGCGGCTGCCCGGCCAAGAAGGCGGTATCCACCTTGGTTACATATTCGCCCTCGGGCACATCGGTAATCTGCACCGTGATATGCGGGTACTCCGCCTCGAAAGCCTCGACCACCGACGGCAAGAAACCGCTGCCATCCAAAAACATCCACAAATCAAGCGTTACATCGTCTTGCGCAGCCGCCATTCCAAACCCGGAACTCACGAAGATTGCAATAACAGCCAACAGGAGCATTCTGGTAAAGCGGGGCATTTCCTTTTTCCTTTCTGTCTTAATGCGATAAGCCTAGATTAGAACGAAGAGCGCCACGAATCGGGCATAGGCTCGCCTCCTATGTTTTCTTAACACCAAGCCGCAGAGAGCGCAGAGAAAGATTGCCAGAGACTATAACAAAGCGGGCCGCCCCTTGCCACATAGCGCGCCCGATAGGCCGCCGCCTTGACCGACTCAAAAGGCGGGCAGAGCATCGCGGTGATAGGCGAGAACGATCTGCGATTGCGGTACGCCACGCGCCATCAGCGCATCGACCAGCGGCTTGTCATGCCGGTCCAGCTCAATGACAATGCGATCCTTATCCAGGCGCGCCACCAACACCGTCCCAACCAATCTTCTGCCCTGTACCGTCGCGATGTCAACGATTGTGTAAATCCCTTGCGCCTCGTTGGCGGTCAAATAGGCAAAATCGTTCAAGCCCTCACCCGTATAGCATTGCATCTCTGCCAACATTATCTGTCGTAAAGTGGCGGTATCCATTCCACAATCTCCTCTTTAATCGGGTCAAACGACGACAAATGGAATCGGCGCTGTGAGCAAGTCGCGAACGGCGTTTTGAACCAAGGGCTGCTTAATCATCATAAAGCAGTTTGCAAATTGGGAGTGCTGAATTATGAGATATACAGGCTGATATTCTGTATTTGCATAACCTAGATGTAGGGGCGACACTTGTGTCGCCCACAGTTGCAGAAGCGGGTTTTGGGCGATCCAAGGATCGCCCCTACATCTTCAAGATTGATGTGATAATCGCCTATAAAAGATACTAAACTCTGTGCCCTCTGTGTCTCTGTGGCGAAAAAAATTTGAAGCGATTGCCCCGCCCCCTACAGCGCCCGATAAGCCGCCAGCGCCGCCGCCTTGACCGAGCCAGCCACCAGCGGGAAAGTCGCCAGCACATGGGCGAACTCGGCGTCGGACAAGCCATAGATATGGGCGATCATGCCATCCAGCTCGGCGCGGAGTTGAGCGCGCTCCGCCGGCGCAGTCGCCCCATTGTGATGCCCGCCCAGCCCCACTTCGCGCGCCAAGTCATCGTATTCAGGCGCGGTGCAGATGAGGCGAGCGGCCCGCTCGACGATGGCGTCGACGTAGGGGTCGCCTTCTTGCAGGCGCGGGACGGGGAGTTGCCGAATAATGGGAAATGTAAGGTCAGTGGTGACTCTTTGTCGAAGCAAGTAATCTAGCACAAAGCTATTGCATAGGCCACATGCACACAGTTGCGTTGCATTATCAAGTTCAAATCCATCCTCATTTAATCTGAATGAGTGGATTTTGTAGTTCTGAAAGACATTAGGAATTAACATACTTGAGATGAATGTTCGAGTGTTAGTACCGCTTGCAATTGCTCGAAATCCAAACCTATACAACTGATAATCAAGCGTCTGTCCCCGGTCAATCCCCCTCTTTCCTATCAAGCGTTCTCGGCCAGCTTCTTCATCAATCCAATAAATTGGTGATGAGTATCCATGCTCAAATTGCCAAATCATTCTGCCTTGGTAGAGCGGCAGCCGCCCGCGACCCGGCGCGTCATGGAAGAGGTCGCTGTCGGTTGTCATATTAAATCCAGTGTACAATTTGACATTCCAAGTATCGTCGAGTTCCTCACCGAGTAACGGGAAGCGCAGCATCTTCTCGACGATGCCTATGTCGATGTCGCTCTTGAATTCGGTAATCGAAAGCGATGAGGGCGACGAGCGTTTAATCAGATCGACATCAATCATGACGCTGTCTTCGTTTGGAAAATCAGCAAGCTCGGCAACATCATGCCGCATAAACCTTGCGGGGAAGCTGCCCCCCCCCCCCCCCCGCTTCTCAATTGTTTCTTAATAAAGGACAGCACGACAAATTTGAAGCGGCTGTCAACGCCTTCGAAAATCGCCTGACGGTTCTCGAAGCCATATAAGCCGCTGATTTCGGTTTTATCGAAGAGCATTTGCCGCAATTGCTTGGTACCCAAATCGGTATAGATGCCCGATGGGATGACGATGCCGCAAGCGCCGCCCGGGCGCAGCAAATGAAAGCACTGCTCGGTGAAGACCGAATACAAGTTGATTTTCCGCGAGACAATTCGGCCGTCCATGCGCGAAATCTGATTTTTGTATTGCGGCGACAACTTGATATAGCGGCTGACATGCGGGAAGCCACTGGCATAATCCAACCAGGCGCGCTCGATTTCGGGGTCTTCCAGCATTCGCGCGCGCTGCTTCTTCCAGTCAGTGATTTTCAGTTTCTTCTTTTGGATGCTCGGGTCAAATCGCTGGAAGAATTCCTTTTCGTCAGTTTGAAAAACTTCCCAAGGCGGGTTGGTGATGATGACATCAAAGCCGCCGCGGGTCTCGATGATCTCGTCAAATTCATAACCCCAGTGGAAGGGGGTCAGCGCCTGCATGTCGCTGGTCATCAGCGGGCGCTTCTTGGCTCGTCCTTTGATTTGCGCCTGCTCGTACTGGATCTTGAGGGCGCGGAAGTCATCAAGCAAGATTTCGTCCAGCACAGCCTGAGCCTGCTGGCGCTGTTCTTGTATCGTATCGCGCAGGGTTTGCAGGCTTGCCCCGGCGCCACTATCTTGGGCGGGGGTGTCTACTGGCGGCTTATGCTTCCCGCCATCACTATGGGGGGACCGAGGGGGGTAGGCTAAGCTCCCGCTAGCCCGATACAGCGCGACCAGCCGGTTCTTCTCGGCGAGCAGGCGGCGGTAGCTCTCGGCGATTTCGTCCTGGAACATATATTGCATTTGTTTCTTGTCATCAAAGCGCTGGTCATCGACGCTCAGCAAGCCAACCAGAGAATTGCCCGCCATGATGTTGAAATCGATATTGGGCAGGGGCTCCAGGTCATTGAGGGTCTGCGCCACGCTGACCAGCGCCAGGAAGAGGCGCAGGCGGGCGATCTCGGTCGCTTCGTCCATGATGTCGACGCCGTAGAGATTATCGGTGATGATGCGCTTGCGGATGTAATAATCGAGCGACGGATGCGCCTTCGCAATCTCCGCTTTGTGCTTCAGCAGGTAGGCATCGTTGGAAATGTCAATCTGCCCGTAGACGGCACCATAGATATTGAGCAGGTTCTTCATCGCCGCCACCAGGAAAGCGCCCGAGCCGCAGGCTGGGTCCAAGATCGACAGCTTGGGCAAAATCTCATTGAGCAGCAGGCGGCACAGCTTGGCGTCCAGGCGCATCAACAGCTCGCCTAGGGTATCGAAGCGGCGGCTCGTATATTGCTGGACCTTAGCCAGGATGACGCGGTGGATGCTGCGCTCGCAGAGATATTCGGTGATTTCGCCCCGCGTATAATAAGCGCCGAAGGCTTTCTGGTTGATGTATTTCTCGAAGATGTACCCCAGCACATCGGGGTTGATCTCGTTGTCGCGCGCACCCGGCGTATCGTCTAAATGCCAGGAATATTGCCCGAAGAGCCGCAAGACATTCTCGAAAGCGCGGTCGGGGATGCGGATATTGGGGTACTGCAATTCCAGGCGATGGCGGATGAAAAGCCCGCCGTTCAAATAGGGGATGGCGCCCAGCAATTGCCGCGCGCCCGCGCTGCGCTCTTTGGCTGGCTTGGCGAAGCCCTCGAAGAAGAGCGCATCGAGGAACTCGCTGTAATACCGGTCGGCGCCGCGGGTTTTGCTGGCTTCCAGCTTGGCATCGAGGTAGCGGTTGTCGCCTTGGATGAAGCCGCGCTTCTGCAAGAAGTAGATGAACATCAGCCGGTTGAGCAAGACGGAGGCGTACCAGTTGCGCTCGTCGCCCGCGATGCCATCGATGAGCTGGATGAAGTCGACGCGCAGCCGGCTGAATTCGCTGTAGAATTTCTTGGTAACACGCTCGATATCCAGCGAGGCGGCCAGCTTGCCCGTGACGGCGCTGATGGGCAAGCTGCCATCGTCGCGCAGCTCATCCATTTCGATGACCATGCCGTCAATCTTGCTCATGAACAGATCGCCCGGCTGGCCCCTGAAATAATTGTGGCGGCGGGGGCGGCGCTTGCTGCCGTCGCGCTTGACCCAGTACATCATGCTCTTGGCGCGGCGGCGGTCATCATCGAGGAAGATGATGACATTTTCGTAAGCCGCCTGCTCAATCAGGCGGTGGATGCGGTCGCTGCTTTGCCTGTCGGGCAGGCGGCCGTCGGGCTCCAGCGGGAAGATTTCCAGCGCCGCCACACCAGACATTTCCGCGATGAGGCGGCGCTTATAACCGGTGTCGCCAATGGGGACGGCTTGCCCTTGGGGTACGCTGTTCCAGTTCATCTCTTCGATGAAGAGCCTTTGGAAGTCAAATTCGCTTAGCAGTTTGCGCGCTCGATTGCGGTCCAGCGTCATCATCTTTACTCCTCAGCTAAATCAAACAAGCCCAGCGAACAAAGTATGCGCGGTTCGCCTTCTTCGCTGCTTTCTTGCTTTTGGCTCAGGCGGTCATCCTGCCACATGCCAATCACCAAATCGGCTAAGTCTTCGTTGGTAACCTCGGAGCGCAGCTGGCGGTTCAGCCGTTCCCGAGCCGATTCTAACAGGCGATAGCGATAAATGTCGTCAATTGCCGCTTCGAGCCCGGGCGGCAAATCAAAGAGCGGCATATCCGCTTTTAGCCCGTCGACGTAGGCGCTAAGCTTTTGATAGGTTTTGCGCCGCGTGCTGTTGGCTCTTCCCAGTTGGCCCCCCGTCAAGGCGATATAATCTTCTTCTTGCGTTTTCTCAACCGCTTGGCGCGCCAGCTCGTGATGCAGCGGGTGGAGCGCAGTCGCCGCGGTATCCGGCTCGCAAGCCGCCACTTTGAGTATGGTCTCCTGCGACTCGGTGACGATTTCGCCGTCCTTATCCAGCCAGACGAGATCATCGCTGTCGTTGCCCGCTCTCACATAGGTGATAAGCCCCTGGGCGCGCTCCACCGCCCCCAGGTAGCGCCGCGACGAATACACGCCATCGGGCAATTCTTCGATCTTTTTCTGCAGCAGCGGGTCGTCTTTAGTTGCCTTATTCCATATCTCGTAGGCTTGCGACGACAGATCGACTTCGCCATCCGCTTCCAGGTCCAAGATGCTGGAATTCTCGGTGTATAAATCCCGCAGTTGCTGCGCCTGCCTATCGCCCTCGAAGAATCGCTCATCCGAGCCGACTACTTCGCCGTTTTCTTCCAGCCGCTGCCGCACCCGCGAGCGCAGGTTGATGATCGCCTCCACGCCATCGGCCGGCAGGAAGGAGTAACAGAGGATTTCCTCCGCTCTCTGCCCGATGCGGTCGACGCGTCCCGCCCGCTGCGACAGCCGGATAATCGCCCAGGGCAAGTCATAATTCATGACGATGGCGCTGTCTTGCAAGTTCTGCCCTTCGCTGAGGACATCGGTCGATAAGAGAACGCGGATTTCCTTGGCTGGCTTGCGCTTCAAATCGTTGCTGATAGGGCTGAAGCGCTGCGCCAAATCGGTTGGATTATCATGCTGCCCCGTGGCTGCTTCCAAGTCTGCTAGTCCCAAGCGGCTCAGTTCAGCCTGCAAGTAGCGGATCGTGTCAGCAAACTGGGAAAAGACCAGTACTTTTTCCTGCGCATGGTCGCGGCTGATGAGCTGGTGCAGCGCCGCCAGCTTGGTATCGCCCTCGGCGTCCCAATCGCCACAGAGCGCTATCACCTTGGTCAAGCGATTGATGTCTTCTTGCAATTCCCGCCCCAGGCTCTCGGTGAATAAAGACGCGCGCAGCCATTTGAAGCGCCCTCGATAGCGCCCGCTGAACATGGCGTAGGCTGCTTGCGCGCGCTGGAGATAATTCTGTGCCAGCGCCTCTGCCTGGTCGGCGGCGGCATCCTTGTCCTCATCCAATTGCAAGATGATATGATGTGAATCGCTGTCTTCATCTTGGGTATCGGGGTCGAGCAGGTGGGCGTCCAGCGAGCCGATTGGCAGCTCCAAGCCATTCTCAATCGCGTGGAGAAAAACATAATTGCGCGCGATATGGCGGTCGACCGATAGCAGGAAGGATTTGCCGCTGCTCTCCAAGCGCTTAAAGAGATTGGTGCGGCAGAAGCCCATCAGCCGTTTGCCAGCGCGGGACAGGTCTTTGATCTGCTGCTCTTCGCCGCTGGTGGCGGATCTTGCTTCCGCCTCATTCACATATTGCCCCAAGCCATAGCGCGGCAGGCTCAAGTCGTTCACCAGGTCAAGCACTTGCTCAGAAAAAAGCCGCTGATACTGTGGGCTTGCTGCCAGCGAGACCGTTTTCGGGACGCGGCGCGGCAAATAATAGCAATCGCCGTTCGGCAATTTCATAAACGAACGCCCGGACAGCGGGTCCGTCTCGGCATAATTGCGTTCGATGAAGCTGCGCGTGCGCCGCACCATGTACTTGCTTAACAATCCGCGCCAGTCATCGGCGTTTTCGCTTTTTTCGAAAGCGGTGATTGAGCGCGGGTCAGCCTGATACTGCTGTTGGAATTGCGCCTCGCCAATTGTCTTTAGGTAGTTCTCGGGCCGCGCTTCGAGCCGGGCGCCTTCGTCAATGAAGAGCCGCAGCTGCGCCGACAGGTCCAGGTAATTCTTGTTGTATGGCGTCGCCGAAAGCAAGATGCAGCGGCTTTCGTTGCGCGCGATATAGTCGAAGACCGCCCGGTAACGCTGCGTATTGCGGTTGCGCAGGTTGTGGCTCTCGTCAATGATGACAATTTTGTACAAGCGCAATTCTGGCAGAATGGCAGCCACCATGCTTAGGGGAACAACCTTGGCAATAAGACGATATTCGTCCACATAGTTCTGCCACATCTGTTGAAGATTCTTGGGGCAGATGATCAGCGCGTCCCAGCCGTGATCGTCCAGAAAGATCTTCGCCAAGGCAGTCGCCATCAGCGTTTTGCCCAGCCCAACCACATCGGCGAGCAAGACGCCAGCGCGCTTGTTGAGATGACGAGCCGCAATCCGAACGGCGTTCGCTTGGAAATCCAGCAGGGCGTCGGCAAATTCCCCTGGCAGCTTGTATTCGTTTAGCCCGGCGCGGGCCTCTTGCGCCAGGTGATAGGCGATCTTCAAATACAGCTCATAAGGGCTGAGCATATCTTGCCTCGCCCAACTGCTGTCGATGACGTCAATCAACTCCTCAGTGATATCGAGACACCACTTGTCATCCCAACGTTCTTCAAACCATTCCGCAAGCCTTTCACAGGCTTGGAAATCGCTGACATCGATATTCAGTTCGCCTTGTTTGGATAAGCCGGCCAAAGTGAGATTGCTGCTGCCGAGGAAGGCGGCGATGGGCGCGAAGCTGTCTTGCCGGTGAATGAGGTAAAGCTTGGCGTGCAGGGGGTAGCGCAGGAATAACTTCACCCGCGCTTTGCCCAGCCGCAGTTGCCGGACGAGCCCGCGAAGCCCTTGCTCATCTTCGTTGTTGGGCGCGCCAAAAGTGAGTTGACGCCGAAAGTCCTTTACGATCTGACGTTTGCGCCGCATCACCTGCTGTTGGTCCAGGGGCTTACGCGCTTTCAGGCTCAAGTATTCACGCAATTCCTCGCGCGGGCTGGGGTTCATCCCAATCAAAATACGGCAGCAGCCGTCCTCGCCGCCCGCTAGCTTTTCAATGTCCGCCTGCAAGAGCCGCCAGCCACGCAGGTTGAAATACCCGACGCAGAAATCGACCCGGTCAGCGCTTTGCATCGTATCCTGCAGCGCGCTGATCAGCTTATCTGAAATGTTGTCGAAGATTCTTGGCACAGTCTGTCCTTTGCGAGCGCTAAAGCCGCTCCAATAGTGACCAGGGCTAGATCATGCTTCACGTTCTGAAGCGCTGTGCAGCTTGGCTCGGATGATTGTCGCCTGGCATGCCCCGCCGCTCAATCCGATTGAGGACCGCGGCGCCAGCCTATCTACCAGCGCCAAGGGACGCGAGCCAAGCTGGCAGCAGCGGGCAAGCTGGCAGCAGCGGGCAAGCCCAAATGCGCCAAGCATGTAATGAGGTCTTACAGTGTATTCTTGTAAACTTGCCCCTCTTTCATGATGAGGCGCAGGTTTGTTTCTGGCTCAGTCATGACGGTGATATCTTCCAGCGGATTGCCATCCAGCACCAGCAGATCGGCAATCGCGCCAGGCGTCACTTCGTGCAGCTCGCCGGCCCGGCCCAGTAAGTCCGCGCCATTGCAGGTGGCAGCCTGCAGCACATTGATGGCTGGGATAACCTCGCCGCGAATGGCGAATTCGTCAAGTTGGCGGCGGTGCATCTTCCCTAACAAATCGGTGCCGTATGCCATCTTGACGCCACCGCTATTAGCCATATCCAGCGCGCGCTTGCCGGCGTCCAAGACATCAAATACTTTCTGATAGAGCGCCTCTGGCAAGCCCGCTTCAATGCCCTCATCAGCCAATGCCTGATATATCGAAAGCGTTGGCACCAGAAATGCCTCATTTTCACGGAAGAGATCAATGCTGTCTTCGTCAAGCAGATTGCCATGCTCGACGCTCTTCGCGCCACAGCGCAGCGCTCGATTGATGGCGCGCGCTGTATAGGCATGCACCATCACGTAGAGATTGGCAGCTTCCGCTTCTTCAACCGCCGCGCGGATTTCCGCCTCAGAGAATTGCGTGCTGTCGATGCGATCGGTGGGCGAGGCGACGCCACCAGAAACCATCAACTTGATGTGATGAGCGCCACGCCGGACTTCCTCGCGGCAAGCGCGCCGCAGCTCGCTGAGGCCATCGCAGACCCAGCCCAGCCCCGGCGTCAACCAACTGTAGCCAATACCGTCGTCACCCGAGCTGCGCATATCGCCGTGCCCGCCCGTCTGAGACAAGGCATGGCCGCAAAAGAAAATTCGCGGTCCCGTGATCAAGCCTTCATCCACCGCCTTGGCCAAGCCCCAGTCGGCACCGCCGCCGTCGCGCACGGTTGTAAAGCCGCGCATCAGCATGCCCTCTAGTATGACCGCGGCATGGGCGGTGACATAAGCTGGCGACCAGTGGCGAATGGCGGACAAGTTTGCGGTGGCGGCGGTAACATGAACATGGGCGTCGCATAAGCCCGGCATGACTATACGACCAGCCACATCAATCGTATCGGCCGTATCGGCAGTGGCTGGCGGCTCCACTTCGCTTACTTTCGCGATCTTGCCATCCTGGATTAACACTTGCCGATTCGGCCGCAATTCGCCTTGGCGAACATCTAATACCGTCGCATTGATCAAAAGCAGGTCATTCATCGCAGTTCTCCCGCGCTATTGGTCTCCAAGCCGATATTGTAACAGCAGCGGGCCTATTCGCTCCAAGCCGCCAAGCGACTTGGCTGGCATTTTGTGGCGCCATTTTTTGACGCGTCTCATAAAACTGGTTATAGTCCCTTCAGCGTTTTCGATAATGGATGGTTGCTATTGTTCTTGATCGACATCGAGAATCTTATCCAGTTTCAGCCTAGGCAATCGATAGACCCCAGGCTGGCGCGGCGATCAGCGTCCCCCGATCCAGTCAATGGCAGCCGTTTATCGAATTCGCCTTGTCCTGTTAGTTGACAGTTCTATCAACATAAGGAAAGTGAGGGTTCGCATGTCTTTAGTTAAACGCAGTGTTTTTCTGCTTCTGTTGGTGTTCGCAGTCTTAGGGGGCGCTCTCGTCGGCGCGCAAGATATGCCGGTGGCAAAAATCGGCATTATGGTGCCATTGACCGGCGCATTTGGCGCCGATGCCCAAGACGTCGTTCAAGCGGCGGAAATCGCGGTTGATGACCTGAATGAAGCGGGCGGAGTCGCCGGCTACATGCTGGAGCTGGTCATAGCAGATACGGTCGACCAACGCGCTGACGCGGTGACCACCGCCTTCAACCAGCTCAGCAACACGGAAGATCTCAACTTCATCATGACCGCCTACGCCAGCACTTCCAACTTCGAGATTGATCTGATGGCGGAAATCGACATGCCCTATTTGATCTCAGCCAACGCGGCGCAAACCCGCGAGATTGTCTCGGCCGAGCCCGAAACATATCACACCGTCTGGTCACGCGTGCCATCTTACGACGCCTATGAAACGGCGCTGCCGGAGTTACTGGAAGCCTACGATGAAGCGGGATTGCTCTCCCTGCGCGACCGCGAAGCCTTCATCATCAGCTCGGATGACCCCTATGGCACCACTATCGCCACTGGCATGAGCGCTCATTTCGAGAGCCTGGGCTGGACAGTTACCGGTTACGAAACCGTGCCCTTCGCCTCGGTAACAGACTGGCGTGGCCTGCTAGCGAAGATACGCGAGGATGACCCGGATATCGTTGTCGTCACCGATTCCGCGCCACCCAACAATGCAGCCTTCATGAACCAGTTCATGGAGAACCCGCCCAATTCGCTGCTCTTCTTGCAATATGGTCCTTCGGTCCAAGAGTTTCTTGAGCTGACGGGCGACAACTCCACCGGCCTGATCTACAACAACCTGGGCGCCGCCATCGACTCCAAGCCGGAAGTGATCGAAATTCGTGATCGCTATGAAGAAATACATGGGCACCGCGGCGGCTATTTCACGGTCATCGCCTACGATCAAGTGATGATATACGCCACCTGCCTTGAAGAGGTCGGCGACCCGAGCGATCGAGTCGCTATCGGCGAGTGCATTGGCAGCTTGGAAATGGAAACGCTTGCCGGTTTCTTGACCTTCGACCAAGAGACCCATTTGGCGATTCAAGGTCCGGAATACTACCCAATTCAGTTCTACCAGATTTGGGAAGGCGAGCGCATCCAGCTTGAGCCAGAGCGCTTTGCCACTGGCGCCTTCCAAGTACCGCCTTGGATGGACATGGAATAAGCGTCCCCGCCCCGAAGCCCTCTCTGGCGGGTCAGCGTTTGCGCAACCCCGCCCGTGCATCGTCCATAGAGAGGGCTTTAACAAAGCAAGCGCAGCAGTAAAACCAAGTTAGTCATGCAAAAAACATTCTCGCAAGAAAACGCCCCTTCCTTGGCTTGCAGGGTGCCCACCATAGAGATGGTGGGAGAGGGATTGCGCCGTGTGGACACTGGCGGTCGGGGATGGGCTAGAAAAGCGACATTTCTTTATTTGCATTACTTACTTGCACTTACTGTGAAGACACTGCCCTTCCCGCTCTGTGTGCTCAGGTTAGACATTGACCGGCGGGAAGGGGCCAGAGGGACGGGCTAATGAAGATGACCGCGATGCTCTCGGTAAGCGATGCGACCAAGAAATTCGGCGAGTTGGTCGCCGTTGATGACGTCAGCTTCGAGGTCAACGCGGGTGAAATCTATGGCATAGCCGGACCAAATGGCGCCGGCAAGACCACGCTCTTCAACCTCATCACGGGAATCCCCTATCATGCCGATGCGGGCAAGATCCTATATCGCGGCGAAGATATAACCCAGCTCTCGCCACATAAGATTTACGAACTCGGCATCGCCCGCACATTCCAGAAAGAAACCGCCTTCGACACCCTAACAGTGCAGGAAAATGTGCGCATAGGCGCCGTCTTCGGGACGGATCTAGCGCCCCAGGAATACGAATCAGCCGTTGCTCAAGCGCTGGAAAACCTCGACCTCATAGACGATCGCCATCGATTGGCGGGGGAGCTTTCGCTTTATGGCAAGAAGCGCCTCATGATCGCTTCGGCAATCGTCAGCAAACCCAATCTGCTGATGCTCGATGAGCCGGCCGGCGGCTTGAACATGGCAGAATTAAATGAGCTAGAATCTCTTATCCTGCGCCTTAGCGATGGCGAAATGACTATCATCATTATTGAGCATGTCCTGCCACTGCTATTTGGCGTATCGAATCGTGTCATGGTGATGGACTTTGGAAAGCGCCTGGCAGAAGGCTCGCCGGAAGCCTTAGCCCGTGACGATACGGTTATCGAGGCTTACCTCGGCGAACGTGGGAAGGACGCCTTCCATGCTATTTCAAGTTGAGAAACTAAGCGCCGGCTATGGCAAGATCGATGTCCTGCGCTCGCTGTCGCTCTATGTTGACGAAGGCGAGCACGTCGGGCTTTTTGGACCCAATGGACACGGGAAGACCACGCTGCTGCGGACTATTTCTGGCTTGATCCCCGCCAAAGCGGGCAAGGTAATATTCCGCGGCGAGGACATCACCGGGCTTGCCCCGCGCAAAATCGTCGAACGGGGCTTGATTCACGTGCCGCAGGGGAATCAGCTATTCCCAGAAATGTCAGTGCAAGAGAATCTCACGCTTGGCGCCTATGTCGCCCGCACCGCAAAAGGCAAGCAGAGCAATTTTGAGAAAGTGTTCACGCTCTTCCCGCGCTTGAAGGAGCGGCGCAAACAACGCGCGCAAACCCTGAGCGGCGGCGAGCGACAGATGCTATCGATCGGCGTCGGCTTGATGGGCATGCCGGCGCTGCTGATACTCGATGAACCGAGCGTTGGGCTGGCGCCACTAATCAAAGAAGAGCTGGCGCGCGCCATCAGCGAAATCGCCGTGAGCGGCGTCACTATGATCGTAGTCGATCAAGACGTCGAGCTGCTGCTGGGCATCTGCGAGCGCCTCTATCTCATCGAAAAGGGCGCCGTCTCGCTCGAGACGGCCGATGTCTCGCAGGTCGATCAGGCTGAGATCCTCGAGATGTACTTCGGAAAGGTAACCGGATGACCTTGGAAGCGATTGTCGCCATCATCGCAAGTGGCTTGGTTTCGGGGTCCTTATATGCCCTGATGGCCAGTGGCTTGTCGCTGGTCTGGGGCACAGTGCGCATGTTTAATTTTGCCCACGGCGCGCTAGTGATGATCGGCGCTTACTCCGGCTGGTATATCTCCAACCGTGGCGGCTTGGCGAAAGTCTTGCAGCCAATTGGCAAAAACATCACCCAGAACAGCGAGGAATGGGGTATTTTGGGCGACCTGCTCTACCCCTTAGGCGAGTGGATGCTATCAGTAAAAGGCGGTTTCGGTCTGCTGGTCGGCGTGCCAGTAGCCGTCATCTTCTGCGGCTTGGCGGGATATGTCATATATGTCTTGCTGATTAAGCCTTTCGTCGGCAAACCAGGCGCCGATCTGATCGTCATCATCACCACTATCGCCGGCGCCAGCTTCCTGCAAAACGGTGTACAAGTCCTCTTCGGTCCCCGATACAAGCAGCTCGATCGCATCTTGAAAGGTCCGCCGCTGGAGATAATCGATACCGCCATTGGTTTGCAAGAAGTCCTCATAATCGTACTGACGCCGGTTACGCTAGTGCTGCTCAATTTGTTCTTGAAACATTCCAAACTAGGTCTCGCCATTCGCGCCGTCGCCCAAAACGATGATTTCGCCCGTCTGGTCGGCATCAATGTCAACCAGATCTACACGCTGACCTTTGTTGTAAGTTCCATGCTGGCGGGGCTGGCGGGGCTGATGCTGGGCGGTTTATTCTTCATCCTGCCCACAATGGGGGCAGAGCCATTGCTGCGCGCCTTCGTTGTGGTCGTCTTTGGCGGGCTTGGCAGTTTGCCCGGCACGATCATCGGCGCTTATGCGATTGGCTTGATCGAGCAAACGAGCGCCTATGTATTCTCATTATATTGGGCGCCGGTTGTTCTATTCGCTACTTTAATCCTCGTACTTATTTTTCGCCCGCGGGGCTTGATGGGCGGTGAAGACTCATGATGCATTTCATCAACGCGTACAGAAAACCGCTGGCGCTCTTGGGCCTCGTCGTCTTTCTGGCAATACCCTTAGTTGTTGAAAACAAGCTGCTGATTCATCTAGCCATTCTCGGCATGCTTTATGCCATTGTCGCCTCCAATTGGGATTTGACGCTCGGTTATGCCGGCGTATTCAACTTCGCGCATCTGGCCTTTTTTGGCATCGGCGCTTATACCAGCGGCATCTTGACAGTCAAGCTCGGCATCTCGCCTTGGCTTGGCATCCCCTGTGGCGCGGTCACAGCGGCGGTAGCCAGCATCATCGTCTCTATCCCAGCCATTCGCCTGCGCGGCATATATGTGGCACTGCTGACCTTCGCTTGCAGCCAACTGGTACTGCTGCTGCTGCTGAGTCAACCGCTCATTACTGGCGGCCAACAGGGGCTGACGGGCGTACCGCAATTGCAAATCGGGGATTTCCGCTTTCGTGAAAGCAGGTTCGCGCATTTTTACCTGGTGGGCTTGCTGCTGCTTTGCTCGACAGTATTCCTGCGCCGGCTGGTGACGTCGGATTTTGGCTTGAGCTTGATTGCATTGCGCGACTTTGAAGAATATGCCGTCGCCCGTGGCATACCCCTCGCCAGGCAGCGCCTGCTGGCTTTTCTGTTCAGCTCTATTTTCCCGGGTTTAGCTGGCGGTGTGTACGCTCATTTTCTGATAGTCGCCTCGCCGGATATCTTCGGCTTCTCGCTGGCGATCTTGCTCTTGAGCATGGTGCTGGTCGGCGGTGTGGCCACGATATATGGCTCGGTGCTAATCGGCGTGGTGATGACCTACGTGAGCGAGCTGATGGCCTCGAGCGCCTGGATGTCAGAGCTATTCGGCGTGTCGCGCGGTCCAGTGCGCTTTATGTTCGTGGCGGTAATCATCGTTTTGACCATGCGCTTCTTCCCGCAAGGCGTCTGGGGCTTGATTAAGCAGTACAGCGCCCGCTCCATAGAGCCGCGCCAAAGCGCCGCCGATGAACAAGCCTAAGCGCCAGCATTCTCGAAAGCGATCCACACCATGTCGGCTGATAATGCAAAACCAAAACGCGCCTTTGTAACCGGCGCCGCCCGAGGCTTAGGCGAAGGCATCGTCCGCCGCCTGGCTCAGGATGGCTGGTCCCTGCTGATGAGCGATATCAGCCCGTCTGTGCACGAAACCGCGCGGAAAATCATCGCGGACACCGGTATTTCGCCAGACAAACTCATCGCGGAAGAACACGATGTCGCCAGCGCTGAACGGACTGCGGAGCTGGTTGATGCGGCTGTCCAGCGCTTCGGAGGCTTGGATCTGGCGGTCGCCAATGCGGGCACCGGCGGTGTCGAGGTCGATTTAGTTGACTTGGCGGTCGAAGATTTCGAGCATATCGTCGACGTCAATTATCGCGGCGTCTTTCTCACCTGCAAATACGCGGGCACGATCATGCGGCAGCAGCGCAGCGGCAACATCATCACCGTTAGTTCAATATTTGGCCAGGAACCGTATCCGCGCGTCGCCGCCTATTCCGGCAGCAAAGCCGGCGTGATCGCCCTGACCTTGGCTTTCGCGCTGGAGATGGCGCCATATAAGGTCCGCGTCAATACAATCGCCCCCGGCTACATGGCGACCGAAATGCAATGGGAGGGCTTGCGGCAGCGGGCGGCCCATGCCGGCATAAGCTTTGAGGCGGAACGGCAGCGCGTCTGGGACTTGGTGCCACTGGGCAGGCACGGCCAGCCCGAAGAGATGGGCGCGCTGGTGGCTTTCCTGGCTTCCGACGAAGCCGCTTATATCACCGGCGTAACCATGGGGCTTGCCGGTGGTGTGGTGCGCCGCTAGGAGGCAGAAAGCATGAGCGGAGAACTGGAACGCGCGCTTAATCGGCTGATGGATGGCCTTCGCGCCGATTGGGCGCTCTATGTAAAATTCACCGCCTCTGGCGAAGAAATTCGCGTCAAAGCAGACAAGCTGATGGACTCGATGAGCACCATCAAGATCCCGATTCTCGTCACGCTATTTCGCCTGGTTGATGCCGGCGAGCTCGATCTGGCGCAGACATTCTCGCTGGAGACACGCTTCAAGCGCTTCGGCACTGGCGTCCTGCAATACATGGACGATGGCATGATCTTCACCTTGCGCGATGCGGCGACCTTGATGATCATCGAGAGTGACAATACCGCGACTGATTACTGTTACCAGGCAATCGGCGGACCCGATGCGGTGAACGCGACCATGCGTGAACTGGGATTACGGGGCATCCAGGTCCTGGGCGACTGCTTCGATTGGTTTTCCGCCCTCGCCGGCGTGATCGACCCAGCGCTAGGCGATCTTGGTCCCGCTGAATTATTTGAGGCTGGTTATCCCGATTTGGCGCCGGAAGACTGGATCAGCGCGCGGGACCGCTTTCACTTTGAAGCCGGCAAGCCCTTCAGCCTAGCGAGCGCCCGCGCCCTGGGCAATCTGCTGGAGATGATCTGGAACGACAGCTGCGCCAGCGAGGCCGCCTGCGCCACGATGCGGGGCATATTGCACAAGCAAGTTTCGCGCACACGCTTGCCGAAGTACCTGCCCGAAGCGAAAGTCGCCCACAAGACGGGCGATTTCAGCCCCTTTATCGCCAATGATGTGGGTGTCCTCGAAGCGCGCGGCAGGGCGCCCATCATCATCTGCGTGATGATGGCGGGGCATCGCGGCATATGGGAAAACTTGGAAGACACTGTCGCGCGCATCGCCGAGAAAGTCTGGGATTACGGCGTCTATTCCAGCACTTAGATTGGGAGCATCTGCCTAATATGGGAGGCTTTTATGAGCTATGGGCGAAGTAAATCTGACCTGAAAATCGAAGCCGATCAAGTGGCTTGGCTGGCGCAGGTTCTGGGGCTGGCTGTGAAGTCGGAGGAATTGGAGGCGCTCGCCGCGGCTCTATCCAACCAACTGCCTTCGATCCATGTCTTGGAGCGATTCGACCTTAACGATTACCCGCCGATACTTAGAGTGGATGCTGAATGGTATGACTAATTCAAAGCAACTAATCAATCTATCCATCAGCGAAGCCGCCGCCGCCCTGCGAAAAGGCGAAACCAGCGCAGTCGCCTTAACTGAAGCGACGCTAGCCCGCATTAAGCAGACCGAGCCAACGGTCAATGCCTATGCCACCGTCCCCGAAGAATTGGCACTTGAGACCGCCAAGCAGGCTGATGCCGAGCTCGCGGCGGGGAAAGACCGCGGCCCACTGCATGGCATCCCAGTCGGCATCAAAGACATCTGTTATACCAAAGGCGTCTTGACCGAGGCGGGGTCCAAAGTCTTGGCCGGCTTCATCCCGAGTTTCGATTCAACGGTCGCGCGGAAGCTATCCGAAGCCGGCGCCATCATGATCGGCAAAACGCGCTGCCATGAATTCGCTTACGGCCTTAACGAACCGCCGACGCGCAGCCCCTGGGAGTTGAACAGCTATCCCGGCGGCAGCAGCACCGGCTCGGGCGTCGCTCTGGCCGCCCGCTCGGCTTTTGGCACCATCGGCACCGATACCGGCGGGTCCATCCGCATCCCAGCATCCATCAACAACATCGTCGGCTTGAAACCGACATACGGCCGCGTCAGCGCCTATGGCGTGGTGCCCCTGTCCTGGACACTCGATCACGTGGGTCCAATGACGCGCACGGTGCTCGATAATGCGCTGATGTTGGGGGCAATCGCCGGGCAGGACCCCAATGACGCGACATCCGCGCGCCGTGACGTGCCAGATTACCGGGCTGCCATCCAAGACGGCGTAAGCGGGACCCGCATCGGCATCGACCGTGACTATGTTTTGTATCCCGGCGTGATTGACGATGTGCGCGCCGCGACCGAATCGGTCATCAGCGAGCTAGCTGCTATGGGCGCGGAAATCGTCGAGGTCAGCTTACCCGAATTTGAGTTGACGCCCGAGACGCTTTTCACCGTCATGATGGTGGAAGCCAGCACCTACCATCGGCAGCAATTGCGCGAAAAAGGCGCGCTCTATGACCCAGCCACCCGCGCGGCCCTGCAAATGGGTGAGCTGGTGCCGGGGACGCACTACGTCACTGGCTTGCGCGCTCGTGAACGCTATCGTTCGGCGATGAAGAACTTGTTCCAGCGCGAGAAGCTGGACGCGCTAATTTCGCCCACGATGCCGCTGCCAACCGCGCTACTGACCGAATTGCATCAGCCGCGCAAGGATATGGACATTGGGGAAACGCCAATGATTTCCTATATCCACCATACCTTTTCCGCCAACCTGGGCGGGCAGCCGGCATTGAGCGCGCCCTGCGGCTTCACCCGTGCTGGCTTGCCAATCGGATACCAATTGATGGGGCGGCCCTTTGACGAGGCGACGCTCTACCGCATCGCCTGGGCTTATGAACAAACGCAGGACTGGCACGAGCGGCCGCCCCCGCATGTCTACGATTGATAGCGATCGATAAGCGATTGAGGAGCGAGATGACATGAAGCTTGGTTTGATCCTGCCGAATTTCGGCGCCATCGCTAGCGGAGAGGCCATTCGCCAGAGCGCGGCGCTGGCGGAGGATTTGGGCTTCGATTCAGTCTGGACGACCGATCATGTGCTGATGCCCGCCAGCATGCCCGATCCATACGGCAATCTGATTGAATCGCTGATTGCGCTGAGCGTCGCCGCAGCGGTTACGCAACGCGTCCAGCTAGGCACGTCCATCATCGTAACGCCGCAGCGCGAGCCGGTGCTGCTGGCAAAACAGCTCGCCTCCATTGACGCAATCTCCGGTGGGCGCTTGATATTGGGCGCTGGCGTGGGCTGGCTGGAGCAGGAATTCAACTATCTCAATGCGGATTATGAAAATCGCGGCGCCCGTTTCGACGAGGGGCTGGCGCTGGCACGCGCCTTTTGGGGCGGCGAAGGCAGCTTCCGGGGCCAATACACTTCCATCAACAACGCGCTCTTCTCGCCTTATCCAGTCAAAGGGCGCGATCTGCCGCTCTGGATCGGCGGCAACAGTTCGCGGGCGATCCGCCGCGCCGCCACCATCGCCGATGGCTGGCACCCGGTGGGCTTGACACCGTCCGAGCTGGCAGCGGGACTGGCCGAGCTGCGCGCCCAAGGGCAGGACCGCGAGGTTTGCGTCTCACTGCGCAGCAATATCGAGCTGCTGGCACCGGGCGAGACGTCCCGCGGCTACCACGCGCCCGGCCACGTGCCACGCGGTTCCGCCGCCGACATCACCAGCGAACTGCGCGCCTACCAGGAGGCGGGCCTCGAACATGCCGTCTTATGGCTTTTCCATGAAAACTGGGCAGAGCTGGAAAGCAGGCTAAGGCTATTCGCCGCTGAAGTGATGCCGAACTTTCGCTAAGACCTCAAATAGGAGCAGGATACATGGGCGAATTCAAATGGCTCGATGATCGCATCTGCGCGGTAGCGCTCACCTTTGACCTTGATGGCGAGACGATTCCCTATATGTTGGACCCGCCTCAGGCGACCAAACGCCTGGCGCTCATGTCAGAATTTAGCTACGGTCCCAATGTCAGCATGCCTTATATCCTCGATTTGCTCGATCTGTACGAGATTAAGGCGAGCTTCTTTTCTCCAGCGCGAACCTTAGAATTGCATCCCGATCTGGCGCGCGAGATCGTGGCGCGTGGGCACGACTTAGGTCATCACGGTTTCATGCACGAGCGCCCCGATGGCTTGAGCGACGAAAACGAAGAACGGGTGCTGAAAGCGGGCATCGAGGTAATCGAAAACCTCACCGGCCGCCGCCCCATCGGCTATCGCTCGCCCGCCTGGGAACTCAAGCCGTCGTCGCCCGCCTTGCTCAAGCGTTACGGCTTTCAATTTGATAGCAGCTTGATGGGATATGATATTCCCTATTGGGTGGAAACGGACCAAGGCGACTTGCTGGAGCTGCCGGTAAGCTGGCGAAATGATGACTGGCCCCAGTTTGGATTCGTCTCTGTGCCAGCGGTCGGCAATGGCATCAACCCGCCATCGATGGGCCTCGAAGTCTTCACCGCCGAGTTTGAGGGCTTGTTCGCGCGGGGTGGTCTATTTAACATGACCATGCACCCTTTCCTGGCTGGGCGGCCATCGGGCTTAATCGTGCTCGAGCGGCTCATCCGCCATCTCCGTGGCTTCCCTCGCGTCTGGTGGGCAAAGCTTAGCGAGATCGCCGCCTATTGCCAGCGCAGCGACGTCGCGCCCGCCCTGCCCCGCGCCACCACCGAAATCCCCGCGGCGAAGTGGATCAAATGAATATGACTAAGCGCTTCGACGGCAAGACGGTATTGCTTACTGGAGCCGGGCATGGAATTGGCCGGCAGATCGCGCTGGATTTTGCGGCAGCTGGCGCGCGTGTCGGGGTCAACGATATTTCGAGCAAGCGCGCCCATGCGGTCGCCGCTGAAATTGCCGGCGCCCGCGGCGAGTCGCTGGCATTGGTCGCCGATGTTCGCTCGGCGGATCAAGTCGAGAGCATGGTAGAGACGCTGGCCGCCCATTTCGCGGTCCCCGACATCCTGGTCAACAACGCTGGCATCTACCCCAACAGCCTCATAGTTGACATGAGCGAAGAAGAGTGGGACAGCGTCTGGGACATCAATGTCAAAGGGCTATTTCTGGTCTGTCGGGCGGCGCTGCGGACTATGATTGGGGAGAAAGCTGGCGGCAAGATCATCAATATGTCTTCCGGTGCGGCTCTGCGGGCGCGTGTCGGCGCCTCTCATTATTGTTCGTCAAAAGCAGCCATTTCAATGTTTACGCAGGTCCTGGCGCTGGAAGCGGCGGAACACAATATACAAGTGAATGCGGTGGCGCCTGGCTTAATTGAAGTGCCGGATTGGGATTTGACGCCAGAATATATTGATGCCCTCGTTGGCATCACGCCGCGCGGGCGCATAGGGCAGCCGGCCGATGTCTCAGCGATGGTGCGCTATCTAGCGTCTGACGAAGCCGACTTCATCACCGGCGCGGTCATGCTGGTGGATGGCGGCGCCGCGGCCGGTCAAAATCTACCTCTCAGCGGATAGGATTGCAGAACCCATGGAAAGCACCGAGAGGCAGATCTACCAGCGCCTGGACGCCATGCGCGAAGATATTATCCGGCTCACGCAAGAGATGGTCGCCTTCAAGAGCGTTAATCCACACTTTATGGCTGCGCCTGAAACCAGCCAAGAAGCAGCCGTACAAGATTATGTCGAGAAGAAATTGCAGTCCCTGGGCTTGGAATTGACGCGCTGGGAAAAGGAGCCGCGGCGCCCGAATCTGGTGGCGCGCTTGCCCGGCAGCGGCGGCGGCAGGAGCCTGGCTTTCAACGGTCATATCGATGTCGTTCCCATTGGCGATCGGGGCGGCTGGGATTACGAGCCCTGGGGCAGTGACATCGTCGATGGCAAGCTCTTCGGGCGTGGCACGGTCGATATGAAAGCGGGCGTAGCTGCATTCATTGCCGCTGCCGAAGCCATTATCGCGGGCGACATCAAACTGAAAGGCGATTTGCAGCTGCATATCGTAGTCGATGAAGAAGCGGGTGGCTTCGCTGGCACACGCGACCTTATCGCGCGGGGTTTTCAGGCCGATGGCGTCATCGTCGCCGAGCCGACCGACGGACGGATCGATGCCGCGGAAGGCGGGCTGAGCTGGGTGCGCGTTACCATACGCGGCCGGGCGGCGCACGCGGGTTGGCGCTTCGCCCAGATATACCCCCAAGCAAACCCCAAGGCTCAAAATGCCGACGGCATCAATGCCATCGAAAAAGCGGTTAAGTTCATCCAGGCATTGCGCGAATTCGAGCGCGAGTGGGCGCACTCCCGCCATCACCCGCTGATGCCGCCCGGCATCGCCACCATCAATCCCGGCGTGATCATGGGCGGTGTTGGCGTAGCGGAAGATGGCAAGCCCCAAATCACAACTAACCCGGCCATGATCCCCGATGTCTGCGTCGTAGACTTCGACTTCAAGTATCTGCCTAACGAGACCTTTGAAGCGGTACAGGCGGAATTCGAGGCTTTCGTATCCGCTTTCGCCAAGACAGACCCATGGCTGCGCGAGCACCCGCCGACGGTCCAGTGGCATCTTGCCAATATCGATTTCCCACCCTTCTCTACACCAGCCGACCATCCGCTGATCGAAGCCGTCCGCGGGGCGCATCAAGCCTTGGGCATCGAAACCGTCTTGACCGGCAAACGCGCCGTGACCGATGCCGCTTTCTATGCTGGCGCCGGCATGACTCCCCTTGTCATCGGTCCTAAGGGCCAGGGCTTGCATGGCGATAACGAATACGTCGAACTGGACTCCTTGCTCGAAACAGCCAAAGTGTTCGCCGGCGTCATCCTGCGCTGGTGCGGGACCGCGCAATAAGTGCCGCTAAGCAATTATCTCGAATCGCAGCTGGAAAACTACCTGGCCGACTTGCAGCGCTTAGTCGCCATCGATTCCGGCAGCTACGACAAAGAAGGCGGCAATCGCGTCATCGATTGGCTGGCTGGCCGTTTAAGCCGCGCCGGTTTCAGCATTCAGCGCTTCCCACAAATAGATACCGCCGACCACCTACTGGCTCAATTGCGTGGCAGCGGACGGGAGGAAATTCTGCTTCTGAGCCACTGCGATACGGTCTACCCGCGCGGCACAGCAGCGCAGCGCCCCCTGCGCTTGGTTGGCGATCGGCTGCTGGGACCGGGCGCCTGCGATATGAAAGCGGGCTTGCTCAGCGGCATCTACGCCATTGAAGCGCTGCAAGCGCAGGGCTTCGATGCATTCGCGCGGCTGGTTTTCCTCTGCGTGGCTGATGAAGAGGTCGATGAACGCAGTTCCATCCCGCTCATCCTTGAGTCGATTCGCCGCTGCGACGCCGTGCTGACGCTGGAGGCAGCGCGCGAAAATGGCGATATCGTGACTGCGCGCAAGGGCAATGATGTCATTCGCGCGCGCGCCCAGGGACGAAGCGCCCACGCCGGCGTCGAACCAGAAAAGGGACGCAACGCCATCACTGCTCTCATGCGCCGCCTAATTCAGGTTGAAGCGCTGGCGCAGCCCAAGCGCGGCATCACTATCAATATCGGCACGATCGCTGGCGGCACGATGCCCAATGTCGTGCCGGATCAGGCAGAAGCCAGCATCGATATCCGCGCCTATAATCAGGAGGAGCTTGAGCGCGCGCATGCGGCAATCGCTGATATATTCGCGCGCGCCGGGGAAGATGATGATGTCAGCTTCAGCCTAAACCACCGTCAGGCTTCGCCGCCCATGCCGCGCACAGACGAGGTGGCAAGCCTGGAGCAGCTGGCGCTGCAAGCGGCGAAGAAGCTCGGTTTCGGGCTGCGCGGGGTCGCTACTGGCGGCGCAGCCGATAGCGCCTTCGCGGCCCAAGCCGGTGTGCCTGTTCTCGATGGCTTGGGTCCGATCGGCGGTTTGGATCACGGACCCCATGAATATATCCTAAAGAGCAGCATAGTCCCGCGGGCAGCGCTGCTCGCTGAATTGATTCGCTTGATTTGTGGAGTACAAGATGGATAAGCAAGATCTGCTGCAAGTCCTGAGCGAGGACAACATCGAACATCTTTGGCTGGCTTATCACGATTACAATGGGCGCGCCTGCGCCAAAACTGTGCCACCGGGCAAATTCGAAAGCGCCGTAACCGATGGCTTGGTATTCGCCCGCGCCAACCTCAATTTCGGCGTCGACGACCACAATGCGGCTGATGGCATCTGGCAGGCGCAGACCGGCGATTTCCTCGCCCTGCCCGACCCAGCCGCCTATTGGAGGCTGCCCTATCATGAAAAGACCGCCATCGTCTTCTGCAATATGCTGACCGAAGCGCATCAGCCCTTCGACGGCTGCCCGCGCCAGCGCCTGGCGAGCAGCGTTGCGAGCTATACGGAACGTGGCATCGACATCACCGCGGGTCTGGAAGCTGAATTCAGCCTGTTCAGCAAGACTGACGATGGCGATTATGCGCCCTGCCGGGCAGGCGGCATGTTCAGCGTCGCTGGGCTGAATCAATTTGCCGAGCTGCTGCATGAAATCGTCGCTACCTTAGAAGCGATGGGCTTGCCAGTCGAACAATTGGGCAAGGAGTACGGTCCATCGCAATTTGAATTTACCCTGCGCTTCAGCAACCCATTGCAAGCGGCGGACCACTATCTCATCAGCAAAGAGGTTACGCGGGCGCTTGCCCTTCGGCGCGGGCTAATCGCGTCTTATATGCCCAAACCCTTCACCGACCTGGCCGGCAACGGCTTGCATGTTCATCTGGCGCTTTGGGATCGTGAATCGGGCAACAATCTGCTAGCCGGCAGCGGGCTTGAAAACCCGCTAAGCGAGCTGGGCAGGCAATTCGCCGGCGGTTTGATGGCGCATGCCCCGGGCATCTGCGGCTTGGGGGCGCCCACTGTCAACTCTTACAAGCGCCTGCAGCCTGCGTCCTGGGCGCCGGCTCACATCGCCTGGGGCGTCGGCAATCGTGGCGTCCTGCTACGCGTGCCTGATGTCAACCAGCGCTGCCGCGTCGAATACCGCGCCGGAGACAATACCAGCAATCCCTATTTCTTTCTGACCGCCTTGCTCGCCGCTGGTTGGGATGGCATAGAGCAGCGTATGGACGCGGGCAAACCCTTCAATGACGATGACGTTGGCCATTTCAGCGAAGAGCAGCGCCAGCAGCATGGCATCGATTATCTGCCGCGCAGCTTGCCCGAGGCCTTGGCTGCCCTGGAAAGCGATGAGATTCTAATGTCGGCTTTGGCGCCAGTCATCGGGCAAGAATTTCTCAAAGTTAAGCGCCAGGAATTGCAGACCTACAATCTGACCGTGCATCCCTGGGAACGGCAGATGTACCTGGAGGCCACCTAATGCTCGATTTCAAGGACCTGCCTGTGGTTGATGTGCATTGCCACCCATACCGGCGCCAGGACAGGCTCAGCACCGACGACTGGGTTGATACGGTTTCCTTTGGCGGCGGCTCGGCGGCATATCTGCGAGCGGGCGGTATCGAGGTGGGTGATGCTGAGTTGGCTCTGCTGCAGCGGGTCAAGCGCGATACGCTTTACTTTCGCTATATGCTGCGGCGCTTGGCGGAATACTTTGGGGTGGAAGCGACGGTGGCTGCGGTGGTTGATGCGCGCAACCGTGCAATCGCGGACGATGGCTACCCTGTTTACGCTCACAGCCTGCATCAAGCGGGACGAATCGACACCTTGATTGTGGACGATGGGCATCCATTGCCAGCGGTCGATCTCGGGCGCTTTCGCCAGCAAGTTGGCGTCGAAGTGGCGCCAATCTTCCGCATCGAAGTGCTGATTCAGCAGCTCCTTGACGAAGACAGCGGCTGGCTCGAGTTTCAGCGCGCTTACGATGATGGCATCGCAGCCGCATTGAGCAGCGGCGGTTACAAAGGGCTGAAGTCAATCATCGCTTACCGGACCGGGCTTGATATTGACCCGCGCAGCCGCTCAGCGGACCAGGGCTTGGTCGCGCTGGAGCAAATCCGCCGTGCCCGCGGGCGAAGCGGCGACGCCATCAAGCAGCTGCGCGATCATCTATTCTGCCGCGCCATCGAGCGCTGCATCGACTTTGATGTGCCCTTGCAGGTGCATACCGGCATGGGCGATTGGGAAGTGCATTTGGAAGCCTGCCGCCCAGCCCTGCTGCTGGAACTGCTGCGCTACCCGGCTTATCGCGCCTGCAAAGTCCTGTTGGTACATACGGGTTATCCATATCATGCCGAAGCCGGCTACATCGCCAATGTGCTGCCCAACATCTGGTGTGATCTTTCCGAAGGCTTGCCCTTCGCCGGTAATGCGGGCGCGCGGATAATCGCCGAAGTGCTGGAAATGGCGCCGCTTTCTCGCGTCTGTTACGGTTCCGATACCTACGGCAGCCCTGAACCATTCTATACGAGCGCATTGCTAGGCAAACAGGCGCTGGCTCAGGCGCTGCAGCGCCTCATTGATGATGGTTTCCTGTCTGAGGCAGACGCGCAGGAAGCGGCAAAGATGATCCTCTCCGATAATGCGCGGGCGCTTTATCGCCTTTGACGCGAGCGCCGAAGAGCTTATGCCGGGCATGGGTCCAACTGAGGGACTTAGGTTTCAAACTCATGCGAATCGAATTTGAGTGTTCCGCTGTTTTCGCTGATGGTGCGGACGGTGGCGTCGTCAAAGCCCGCGTCGTGCCTGCTCTCGATTTCGACCGTGATGCGAACATCAGCGCCGGGAATCGATGCCAGCCGCAGGATGATCTCGTTGGCGATTTGACTGAAGTCGCGCGTGGCGCGCTGCGGGTCGACCTGGACCGAGCCATGGTAGCGCGTCTTGCGTAAAGGCGGGGGCGGGGGCGGCGGGTCGATTATGCAACCACCTCCATTGCCCGTGCAGTCGGGTGGGACAAGCTCCGGCTTGAGCTGCTCGCTCGCGGTTTCTTTCTCGACGATGAGGGCCTGGTCATCAAAGTAAAGCGTAAAAGGCTTCTTCATCGTTAAGCCAGTGTATTTGTTTGTTTCATCGATCCCGGTGGCAAAAGCGAATGCCGGGAACATGCTGCTGACGCCGTCTTTGATGGTCGCTTCGAGCACATTTTTATCTGCCAGACGCGGTAGATAGCAGTAGTTCGTCAGCCACTCCCAGAGCTTCTTAATGCTCAAGTGTGGCGCATCTTGCCAGATTGCGAGCGGCTCCAACTCCATCATCAGCCTGTCCGGCGACAATTTGTGAATGAGCCACTCGTTGCTCTCAAGCTTGTTCGCCGCCCGTTCCAAGAAGGGGGCGCCGCCCAAAAGCCGCTGCGAGGCCAGAGAGACGGGCTGGCTGATTTCCAACTGCTGCGGGACGATGAGCCAGCAATAAGTCTCTTGAAGCTGCTTGTCTACCGTTTCGCTCTCGCGCTTTATCGCTTCCTCGACTTGCTTGTTCTGCTGGTGATCGAGATTCAGAGCCTCGGCGTCGCTTCTTATGGACGTCCAAGCGAGGTATTTCCGAATGCTTTCTTCCCATTCAGCTTTGCGCGTCTGGTCCGGCGCGATGAAGACCAGCATATTGCGATGGTGGCGGGGCGAGTTGCCGCGGGTATTCATGATTGTGCCGCATTCTTGCATCGCGGCCGAGTTGCTGTCCTTGCTCTTGTGGCTGAAATCTGGTCCTAGCACAACGACGCGGGCGCTCTGTTCGTCGGGGACTTCGGCGCTGCTCTCCGGCAGGAAGTGCACGCGGCCCAGGGCGCCGCGGTCCCATGGCTGCTTGCGCAAGCGCTTGCCGGCTTCTTCCAGTACCTGATATTTTTCCATGCTCTGCGCGCGGTCCTCGGCGGTGCGGTTGACGGTGGCACGCGTTTCATACCAGTAATTCCTGCCATCATTGTATAGATAGGTCAGTTGGTTGCTCATGCGGCGCAAGGCGTCGCCAAATACAACGGCTCGTTCGCCCGGCTGCACAGTCGCCAAGTTGATGCGGACTTCCTCGATCCCGCGGGCTTGTTTGGCTGGCGAGCTGCCGATGAATATCGCGCGCGCCACCCGCCGGCTGGCGCTGTGTTTTCCCAGCCGCTTCACCTCCTGATCGATCTGGTATGGCTTGGAGCGCTCGCCGTCGATATCGGCTTCGACCACTGGGCTGTAATTCTGCGGCAGCAAATATTTGGTGATTTCGCCTTCTACTGTCTTGTTCCACATAGGGACTGATCCCGGCATGATCATCAGCGATTGATCGCCGTCGATCCACAGCTGATGGATAATTGAAGCCATCATCCGCAGCACGCCGCGCGTCCGTTGGAAGCGTTCCAGCGTCGCCCAGTCCTCATACAGTCGCTTAAAAAACTCCGGATGAATGGGATAGGCTTGCCGCATCTCCCTGCGATAATCGCCTTCGGAAGCAGCGCGCGGGAAATCCGTCTTGTTATCAAGATACATCTGGTGGAAGGCTTTTAATACGGCATCCCGAGCGGGAAAATCGCTGACATCAGTGAAGAGACGCCGCCGCACTATTTCGTAACTTTCATGGGCGCTGACCGGTTTCCACACCGCTTCCAGCCGGCCCAGCGTCTGCCGCAATTGATCCAAGGTCCGATAGCCGCCCTCGCCACCGATTTCGATTTCACTCGCCGGGATCGACACCAAGAGCAGGGCATCGCTGGCTCGCTTGACCGCCTCCGTCAGCGATTGCATAAAAGCCAGCACCGCATCAAAGCTGCCAGCCGCCGGCGCCGGCGCCACGCCATAGAGCTGCTGCGTCATGCGCACCAACTCATCGAGGATAACCAGCGCTGGACCATGCGCTTCCAGCAGCTTCACCAGCGTATCCGCGCCCGGGTTCGTGCCCTCCAGGTCATTCTGCTCCACCAGCTCATAAGCCGGCAAGCCGCCAAGCTGATAGGCGATTTCACCCCAGATCGTGCGGGTGCTGCAATCGGGATGCTGCCTCGGCTGGGAGACGTTGAAATCGGTGCCGACAATCACCGCGCGGCTGGCTTGCAAGTCTTCATCGATAGCGCCAACCAGCTTCTGGATCTCATCGAAATCACGCAAGTTGCTGAGCTTGAAGTCAGCGCCAAAAGCGTGATACAGAGCCAGCATGCTATGCGTCTTGCCGCCGCCGAAATTCGTTTGCAGCTGCACGACTGGGTCGCCGCCGGCGCCAGTCAGCCGTTTGAGGCCATTTGCCAATAAATCGCGCAAGCCCTCGGTCATATACGTGCGGTCGAAGAATTCACGCGCCTCTTGGTATTCGGTTTCCGCTTCCCCACGCAAGACCGCCGCCAAATCCGCCGCGAACTCCGCCTGCATAAACTTCCCGCCACGCACATCGGGGCGCGGCTCGATGATTTGCCGCCAGGGCTTCAACGCCGCATCCGTCGTGCGCGGCGCATCAATAATTTTTGCTGCTCGCCTCGTTGATTTTTCCGCTTGCCGCTCGAAGCGAATGCGCAGCAAGTCGTTGCTGTGCCTCGCTATCACCGCCGCCTCGCTGGTGGCATTGACTGCCTGCAAGAGCAGCTTGGCGGTATCGCAAACGCGCCGCGCTTCTTCATTGGTGAATTTCTTCTTTTGGTGTGCCCAGTCGATGCGCGCGGTCAGCAATTCGCCCACCCAATTGCGCCCCGGATGCCCCAGACGTTTGTAGAAGGCATCATCCCAGCGGCGAATCATCAGATTAAACCAACCAGAAGCGTCGATTTCTGCCAGCGCCGTCGCCTCATCGGGCAGATGCACCGAGTACGTATTTGTCAGCAGCGCCAATTCCATCTCTTGCAGATATTTCTTGGCACTGTAGCGCATCTTGTATTGACGCAAGACAAACGGACCAAGACCGTCCTTTAAGGCATCCATGGCGTCGCTGACATATTCCCGTGGATTCTTCGCCATCACTTATCCCCTTCACTCGCGGGCAAGCGCCTAGCCCGCCCCGTCGCTTTGCTACTCATCAAAGAGCTCGGGCTGCGCCGCCCGGCTCCGCTCCCTGGCTGCCAGCCGCGTAATCTCCGACCAAGAGCTGACCAGCCCGTTGTAATCCAGCGCGTCCTCCGCCCAGCCTTTGCGGTCGCAGATGTGGTAGAGCCGATAGGCCAAATCACGCGCCGACTCGGCGACCTCAGCCGGCAGCTTGCTGTAGAGCGCAGCCGCGCCAGCCTCGCCATGATGATTCAAGCGCTCGATCAAATGATGACTGCCCTCCCAGACGGTGGGACGTTTATCCTGCCCCGGGTCATAAGCGCCCGGGTCGTATTCCCGCCAGTGAATCAGCCGCACTTTGCCGCCCTGCGCCTCGACCAAGCCCGCCAGCGCAACACTCTCGACGCTGGTATTCTTGCCCCGCGCCAGCACATCGGCTTGCCCAAAATCCCCCTCGCGAAAGCCGCCCTGCTCGAACCAGCCAATGGCGAAACGCGTCTCTAGGTCAAGCTGGGCATCTTGCTCTTCCAGCGCTTCATCAAGCGCCGCGTTGATCAAGCCCAGCGCCGCCCGCACCGTGAGGGGCGCGCCATCGGCTTCCAGCACCGCGCGATAACGCGAATAAATCGCCATGCCCGGTCCAATCGTCGCCTGCGCCATATCGACGGGGGCGATGCTGCCGGTCTTCATCTCGGCGATGGCGGCTGGCAGCTCGGCGCGCAGGGCATCCAAGAAGCGGCGGCGGGTGCTGGCCGGCGCGTCGGCTGGGCGCGGGCGACAGACCAGGATGATCGACGAGGAGAGGGCGTTTGTATTTGTCTTGAGTGCTTTGTTCTGCTCTGTACGCATGGGCCAGGTGCCAGTGATGCTGAAACCAGCATCAATCAAACTGGTCAGCATCGTTTCCCAGCCAGTGCTGGTGGTTTGCCCTTTGCTGTCGCCTTTGATGAAGCCAGCATCTTGCTGTTTGAAAGCATAATAAACCGTCTGCGGATACTCGTCGGTGACGACATTGCGCAGGTTTCGAAAAGTCTCCAACATGCCGCTCTCGAAGAAAGCTTTGGCTTCGGCTTTGCCGCCATGTCGGTGTCGCGAAGCAATGAGTTCTTCAGCTTTAGGCACAAGCAGAGTGGAAAACAGCTCGGGATAGACATCACGCAGATTACGCCGCAGCCAAACATACAGATAATCTGAAAGGTCAGCGTAACCAATGTTGTCGTAATAAGGTGGGTCAGTAGAGAGCGTTACGCGGCTAGGCGGCGAGTCTTGAGGAAGCGTTGATTTTCGGGGGGGGGGGGGGGGTAGGGAACTAAATCATTCACGTCTAGTGATTGCGCGTTTGCTTGTATTGCGGTGGCTTGTATTAAGCCTGAAGGAAAAGTCATCATGTTTTTGCAAATCCAAAAGAGGTGTCCAACCCAAGGGATTCCTTTAGTACCGAAAGGATTGGATTCTGCGAAATCCCACACCATCGGTAGTGCCTGCCGTCCGAATGTCTTCTGGACATGACCTCGACTGTCCCAAATGCACAGGGATGAACCGTAATCCGCCGCGCGATCCACCGCAAACGCCAAGTACACACTGACCGCCTCGCCATAAGCGCGCGCGCCAGCCCCGCCCTCGCGCAGCGGGACGCCGTCATCAGCCAGCCCCGCCGCCAGCGCATCCCGTGCCGCCAGCTCACGCGCGTCGCGGACGAGGTCGCTGAAGGTCGTCAGCGCGGTCAACTGGCGTGGGGTGAAGAGGTCTGACCATTCCGTAAGTCCATAGGCGGGGACTAGGAGCGCTTGCGTATACCGCGCTTCCAAAGAACCAATCGGCTCCCAGGCAGCCGTTGCGCTTTCTGCAATACGCACCTGTTCTTCATCTGCACTATGATAATTGCGACCACGTTTGCCTTCGGTCACGATTGCCATCAGTTGCGCGCCCATGCGGCCAGCCCTACCCTCGGATTTCATGTAGTCGAATGTGAGCGGCGTATCACAGACGATACATCGAGAGCCTCGGCGTCGAATCATTGTGCCTTGCTGGTCTTTAGGCGGCCGCCCCTTCGTCACCTCGAAGCGCACGGCAATCCCTTCAATGACGGGTCTCGCCCAGTATTCACGCCCCTTTTTCTTGCTCAGCGCGAAAGAACTCACCAGCGGCGCAGTCGCCGTACAGGCCGGATTCGGACAAGTTACCGTCCGCGCCCAGAGCCAAGCGATGACGGTTTCGCCCTTGTGCGCCGGGTACAAATGCCCGATGCGCTCAAAAGCCCGCGCCCGCATCCACTCGCCATAATAACGCAGGTCGGCCGCCAGCCCAGCCGCGCCTTTCCAGGTGCTATCGCCCCGCGCGCCCGGGGCGGGCTTTAGGGTGGGGGCGTCGGGGTTCACCGGCGGCAAGCCAGCGAAGCGCGGCGGAATCTCGATCATCGCCTTGTTAATCATGACCGCCACTGGGTTCAAATCGCTGGCATGGGCTTCCAAGCCGAGGCGCTGCGCCTCCAGCGGGATGCTGCCACCGCCGGCGAAGGGGTCCAAAAGGGCTGGCGGCGCCCCGCCCGTGGCGATCTGGATGAGTTGGCGCGCCTGCCCCATGATGGCCTCGTCGGTGGTCGCTTCCCAGGTTACCAGCCGCTCAATGAAATCGAAGAGCCTCATGCGCGGGCTGTCGCCTTTGGCTTTGACATTGTCTCCATCGCCGGGCAAGGCGCGGCAAGCCTCGACGAAAGCGGGCTTTGCCTGTTCGTCAGCCGGATCCTCGACCAGCGAAGTGAAGATGACAGCGCGGGCGGCGGCTAATGGTCGGCGCGCCCACCACAGATGCAGGGTCGACGGGTGGCCATGGCGGATGGATTTCTCGCGGGCGCTGGCGGTGTTGATGGCGTCTAAGGGCAGGGCGACTTCAATCAGCTTTTTGGCGGCGAGCATGGGAGAGTCCAATCTTATGCTCAAATAAGCTGGATACTAGCACATCGCAAGCGTGACTGCCCTCCTAGAATTGGGGCAATCGCCTCAAAATTTTTTTGCCACTTAAAAATTACAAAATGTAGGGGCGATCCTTGGATCGCCCAAAACTTAATTCTGCAACTGTGGGCGACACAAGTGTCGCCCCTACATCTAGGTTATGCAAATACAGAATATCGGCCCGCATATCTCATAATTCACCACTCCCGATGGCGCGGAGAATGGGGATTGCGGCGCTCCCCGTGCTATACTTGGCTTTGTAGCTGGTCCGTGAAGGTGATGCCCGATGGTGACCCAAGAGCGCGTTTATACAGTGGATGATGTCTGGCGGCTTGAGGCGGCGAACGAGAATCCGCTGGAGAAATATTACCTGATCGACGGGGAGTTCTGTGTCAAGATGTCGCCGAATCAAAGCCATGCTGCCATTGCTTCATTGATATCGTATTACCTGCAGTCCTATGTTTTGCCGCGTGGCTTGGGCCGCGTTCTGGTGGAATGCGGCTATCTAAATCCTGGCGAGCGCCCGACGCTGCTGCTTCCAGACGTATCATTCGAAAGCCGCGCTCGGGCTGCGCAGCCGCCCCTCAGGACCTACGCGCCCTACATGCCTGATCTGGCGGTGGAGATTATTTCGCCATCGCAATCGCTGGCGCAGGTCCGCCGCAAAGCCGAGACTTACCTGCGTTACGGCTCAGCGCTGGTATGGCTGATTAATCCGCAAGCCAAAACAGCCGAAGTTTGGACGGCGCTGGCGGACGGCGATACCCAGCGCGAAGCGATTGCCCTCGACGGCGAATTGCGCGCGGGCGCTGCGCTGCCTGGTTTCAGCCTGCCGCTGCGGCGCATCTTCCCCGACTAGACGCGCGATTCAGCTGGCTGGCTCGCTCGCGTCCAAGAGTGTTTGCAGCTCCACCTTAACACTCACTTCATAGCTTTCCAGCGCCCGGAAGGGGAAGCCCCGCACATAACGCGGCGGGCTGGCGCTCTCTCCGTCGATCTCGACCAGTGCCAGGATGAATTGCTCGCGGCTGTTGAGCGCACAATGCAATTCGTTCTTGGTCAAGGTTACATCGCGGGCGCCTTTCTTCCGCCCTTTCACCTCGATGAAGCGCCGTCTTCCTTGCTTCGGCACGCTTTCAATGTCGTAGCCGCGCTTTTCGCGGCCGACATCCAGCGGACTGTTGCCCAACTCCCGCTCCGCCTCCATCACGGCGCGCATGGCGATGGCTTCGCTTCGGCGGGTGTCGATGAGTTCTTGTCGCGCGCCCTGGTCGAGGAACATGCCGCTGGGGATGATCAAAGCGCCGCCAGCCACCGTCGGGCGGGTTGCGCTCAGCTGCCGCGCCTGCGCGATTTGCTCCAGACGCTGCTGCAAACGCGCGTGTAATTCATTCGCCTTCTGGTCTTCTTGCTTGCGATTGAGCCCCGCGTTCGGCTTGCCAGCCGCTTCCTGCGCGCGGAAGTGTGCCGCTCGCCGGTCATGATAATGGATCGCTTGGCTGAGCCGCTCCTGCACGGCTCGTTCGGTCTTGTCCAAGCGCTCGCCCTGCGGCCCGCTGATCCGCTCCAGATGCCGCGGTACCAGGTATTCGATGGCATAGCTCAGCGCCCGCTTCTCCAGCACTTCGCTTTGCAGCCAGTCTTGCGCGAGCAGCGGCATGATCTTTGCCGCTTCCTGCTCATCAGCGGGGCGGTAATCAAGGTAAGGGGCGGCGCCCGCTTCTTGAATCGCGCCAGCGCGATCGATCTCGACGAAGTGTACCTCGCGCGAGATTGTTGTTCCCTCAGCGCCAGGGCGGGGCAGCGCATCTTGGATGGCACCTTCGAGGTAGAACAAGACGCGCAGCGTATCGCCCGGGTCGGCCGGGTCCACCAGCATCGCGCCGCTGGCCATCGTATCATGCAGCTGCTTGCGAATCAGGCTGATGGTGGCATCAAGCAGGGGCTGCCCCGGGCAGATGAAAGCCGCTTCTGGCTTCTGTTCCTGGTGGATCTGGTCTTTATCAAAACAGATGCGCCTGTATTTTCTTGAAACCGGACCCAGCCCGCGCTCGGCCGCGTGCTGGCGAATGATGGCTGGCACATTGTTTATAGCGTAACGCCCGCCTTCACGTTTATGCGCGCTGCCGCCCAGCTCTTTAAAAGCCTCTAGGAAGAAAGCGCTGATGAAATGCGGCTGCAGCTTGCGCATGTTGGCGCGTTCCATCTCGGCGCGCAGATCTTCCAGCTTGCGCGTGTCCATAAGTCCAGTGACGAGCAAGTCCTCGCGGACGATTTTCTTAACGCGCTCCCGGTCGGTGCTATTGTCAATTTGCCGCTCCAGCTCAGCGCGCACCTCTGGGCTGTCGCCGTAGCGCAGCGCTTCGATCATTAACTCGCGCAGGGGCTTTTCGCGAAACAGCTCGCCGATGACATCAAATATTTGGCCGTCCAGCCGGTCGCGCGCTCTCGCTAATTTCTCCAGCAGGCGTTGATAAACGGCGCCTTCACGCGTCTCCCCGGCGACCAGGTTCCATAGATGGCAGACCTCTTTTTGCCCGATGCGATGAATCCTGCCGAAGCGCTGCTCCAAGCGGTTTGGGTTCCAGGGCAAGTCATAATTGACCATCAGATGGGCGCTTTGCAAATTGATGCCTTCACCAGCGGCGTCGGTGGCGACCAGGATCTGCGCATCGGGGTCGTGCCGGAAAGAGTCTTCGGTTTTCCGCCGCTGCTCGCGCGGGGTACCGCCATGAATGGTGACGACCGCCTCTGGTCTTCCCACCAGGGTTTTTAGCCTGTTAGTCAAATAATCCAAGGTATCGCGGTGCTCGGTGAAGATGACGAGCTTGCGCGCGCTGCCAGCCGCATTTTTCATTTCCGGGCTATCTTGCAATAGGCTCAGCAATTGCAGCCATTTGCTGTCCGTGCCGCTGGTTAATACACGCTGCGCCCGCTGCTCCAGCTTGCGCAAAATCGCGATCTCGTCAATCAACTGGGCTAAGCTAGTGGCGGCGGTGGCATGGTCCACCAGCTCAGCCTCGATTGCCTCCACTTCGTGGTCCGGCATGTCATCGAAGTCTTCTTCGAGATCGATATCATAGCTAAACTCCGCTGCCGGCAAGTACGCTTGGGTGCCGGCTCGTTCTTCTTCTTGCCGGCGCGTTTCTAGTTTTTCCCGCCGACGCCGCAGCGAGTGATAGATTGCAGACGGCGATGACGCTAGGCGGCGCTGCAAGATTGTCAGCGCGAAACCGACCGCGCTCTTGCGCCCCCCGTGTTCAAGCTCATCAATTCGATTGAACTCATTTCGGACATAGTCGGTCACGCTCTCGTACAATTTCAGTTCTTCTGGCGACAGATGATAATTGACCGATATCGCCCGGCGCTCAGGGAATAGGCGCTTGCCTTCAAAGGTCAAGAGCCCTTCCTTAATCATGCGCCGCATTAAGTCGCCCACGTCGCTGCGACGAGCGCCGGCTTGGGCGCGCCCCTCAAAGCGGTCCGGATCCAGCAATTTCATAAATAAGTCGAAGTCGTCGTCCTTGCCATTGTGCGGCGTGGCAGTCAACAGCAGCAGATGGCGCGTAATCTTTCCCAGCAGCTTGCCAAGTTTATAGCGCTTGGTCTCTTCCAGTTTCTTACCGAAATAGGTAGCCGACATCTTGTGCGCTTCGTCACAGACGATCAGGTCCCAGTCGGTCTGCGCCAAACGCCCCCGCATCTCATCATTTCGGCTGATTTGGTCCAAGCGCAGGATCAGGCGATCGTTTTCGGCGAATGGGTTGCCGCCGCGCGCTGTCGCGATCATCTCGCGTGAGACGATTCGGAATTCAAGCTGGAACTTGCTATCCAGTTCAGCCTGCCATTGTTCGGTCAAATTGCCTGGCGCGCAGATCAAGCAGCGCCGCAGGTCGCCGCGCAGGATCAACTCGCGTATCAGCAACCCAGCCATGATAGTCTTGCCCGCGCCCGGGTCATCCGCAAGCAAGTATCGCAAGGGCTGGCGCGAAAGCATCTCTTCATAAACCGCAGTGATTTGGTGCGGCAGCGGTTCAATCAGCGATGTGTGCACCGCCAGCCGCGGGTCGAACAGATGCCCCAACTGTATTCGGTAGGCTTCGGATGCCAGCCTGAACAATCGTCCGTCCCCATCAAAGCGCCATAAGCTCCGCGCCGGCGACATGGACAAAGACGCCTCATCCCTTCGATAAAGGAGTCTTTCATACAACTTGCCATCAGCGCGGCGATAGACTACCGATACCGAATTGGGATCATGGCGTTCAACTTCGATTAGTTCGACCGTTTGATTGTATACAATGCCGGACAGGCGCATCTTGCGCTTGAGTTGCTCTAGCTTAATCATGCGACCGCCCCCGAGCCCCGATTTCAGCCTACGAAGATTACTTGATTAGCAAGTTATCGTTAATTGCCGATTCTACTAAATGACGAATCCTGGAGCGCGCCGTTTGCGCTAGCACTGCTTATGCGATAACGTATTGGGGTCGCGTTGGTGCCCCGTAGTGGGAACCAGTGATGTGTTCTTGTCCGTATTCCATAAGGAGATCTATTGTGAAGAAGCTTCTCGTGCTCACAACCATTGTGCTTTTCGCGCTCAGCCTCGTGCCCGGCGCAATCGCGCAAGACGATGGCTATACCATCGCCTTCGTTCCGGGTGTCAATCCGGACCCGTTTTACATCACCATGTCGACCGGCGTTAACCAGGCAGCTACAGACCTCGGCTTGACGGTCATACAGCAAGACCCAGAGCGCTTCGATGTCACGGTCTCCGCCCCAATCATTGAAGCGCTGATCGCGCGCGGCGATATTGACGCCCTGGTCACCGCGCCAAACGACAAAGAGCAATCGATACCCGTACTGCAAGCGGCGCATGACGCTGGCATCGTTGTGCTCACGGTCGACACCTTCATCGGCGATGGCAACTACGCCGACGGCGAAGTCACCTTCCCCATCTCGTACATCGGCTCCGATAATACGCAGGGCGGTTACATCGCCTGCTCGGCGCTGGCAGACAAACTAGGCGAAGGCGCCAAGATCTATGTCACCAACACGCGCCCCGGCATCAGCACCACCGACCAGCGGGAAGAAGGCTGCCTGGCCGCGGCTGAGGATACCGGTTTGGTCGTCGCCCGCGTCGATTACAACGAGAACAGCGCCGATACCGCACAAGCGCAGACGGCGGCCGTTCTGCAGGCAAACCCGGATATCGTCGGCATGTTCGCCACCAATACCTTCGGCGCGCTCGGCGCTGGCACGGCGATCCAAAACGCCGGCTTGCAAGGCGCGGTCGAAGTGGCGCTCTTTGACGCCAGCGAAGAGAACATCGGCTTCCTCAAAGATGGCATCGTCTCGCTGGTCATCGCGCAGAAGCCGGCCGATATGGGCTATCTCGGCGTCGCCCTGGCCACCGCTTATCTCGATGGCGTTGGCAGCATCCCCGCTCGCATCGGCACCGGTTACGCCGTCATCACCGCCGACAATGTGGACGACCCGGCTGTCGCCCGCTTCATCTACACCAGCAACACCAGCGACCCAGCGCCAGCGCTCGATGACAGCTACAACCTCGCCTTCGTGCCCGGCGTCAATCCCGATCCTTTCTACATCACCATGTCGCGCGGCGTCTACGGAGCCGCTGGGCGCCTGGGCATCAATGTCATCCAGCAAGATCCGGAGCGTTTCGATGTCACCGTCTCGGCGCCGATCATAGAAGCCTTGATCGCGCGTGGCGACATCAGCTCGCTGGTAACCGCGCCAAACGACAAAGAACAGTCGATCCCAGTGCTGCAAGAGGCGCATGAGGCTGGCATCCCGGTCTTGACCGTCGATACCTTCATCGGCGATGGCAACTACGCCGATGGCGAAGTCACCTTCCCGCTCAGCTATATCGGCTCGGATAACGTCAATGGCGGGTATATTGCCTGTACCGCCTTGGCTGACGCCCTGCCAGAGGGATCAAAGATCTACGTCACCAATACCCGCCCGGGCATCAGCACCACCGATCAGCGCGAGGAAGGCTGTCTGCTGGCGGCTGAAGATCGCGGTTTGGTCGTCGCCCGCGTCGATTACAACGAGAACAGCGCCGACATGGCGCAGCAGCAGACGGCGGCTGTCTTGCAAGCCAATCCCGACATCGTCGGCATGTTCGCCACCAATCTCTTTGGCGCGGTTGGCGCCGGCAACGCCATTCAAAACGCTGGCTTGCAAGGCGCTATCGAAGTCGCGCTCTTTGACGCTGGCGAAGAGAATATCCAGTTCCTGCGCGACGGCATCGTCTCGCTGGTTATCGCGCAGAAGCCGGCCGATATGGGTTACCTGGGCGTGATCGCCCAAGTCGCCAACTTGCGTGGCGTTACCTCCATGCCCGCGCGCGTCGGCACCGGCTACGCGGTCATCAACATCGACAATGTGGACGACCCAGACGTAGCCCGCTTCATTTACACGGGCTAAAGAACCAGGCAGACGAGCATGGCAGGAGTGGAACCGAGGTGCTCGCCCTCCTGCCAAGCGTAAGCCATCGTAACATTGTAGGGGCGGCTCTGTGAGTCGCCCGTTTTGTCATGGCTGACGCCGCGCCAGCCGCGCCAATAGATCGGCGACATTCTCCGCCGCAAAGCAAATGACCCCAAAAGGCACAGCTCTCTCGACGCGTCATAGCCTGATGGTCGGCGCCTTGTGCGCCACTTATGGCCTGTTCTATCTGGGCCGGGTGAACATCAGCGTGGTCTTGCCTCTGCTCGCCATCGAGCTGGATGTCAGCCGCGCTGAAATCGGCAGCTTGGGCACGGTATTCTTTTGGATTTATGGTCTCGGCAACTTGATCAATGGCGAGCTTGGCAGCCAAGTCAGACCCTTTCGTTTGATTGGCTTGGGCTTGCTGGCGACTGCCATAGTAAACCTCGCCTTTGGCTTTCAAACATCTTTGCTGATGATGCTGATACTCTGGGGCGTCAACGGCTTCGCGCAATCCGCCGGCTGGCCGCCGATGATTCGCATCTTGGCTGAGCGCCTCGATCCGCGCCAAATCAAACGGGTATCGACCATGATGCCCTTCAGCTATGTTGTAGGCACGGTCGTCACTTGGGCGGCGATCGGGGCGGTGGCGACAGGCGAGAACTGGCGCTTTGCCTTTTGGCTCCCGGGGCTGGTTCTGCTGCTGACTGCGACGCTATGGTGGAAAGCTGGCATCGACGCGCCCAGGTCGCCTTCGAGCAAAATCCGCCTTTCAGCAATCATCCCGGAGGCGCGCGGCGTCGCATTCGCCCTCGCGGTCTCAGCCTTAGCCGGCTTCGTGCGCAATGGCTCGATTATTTGGCTGCCCACTTACATCCTCGATAGCGATTTGATCGGCGACAACCTGGTCGGCGCAGTGGCAGCAATCACGCAATTGGTCGCCATCCCAGGGCTTGTACTGGCTCATCGTCGCGTCAGGCGAACTAACCAAGTCTTAACAACTGCCGTGCTCCTGCTCGGGGCAGCTGGGCTCGCATTTCTGCTGCTAGCCTCAATGGGCCAAGCATTGTCGCTTGTGATCTTATGCCTGGCGATGCTGCTGCTGGGTGGGGCATTTGGCTTGGTGACGTCTTCCATGCCTTTGATCTTGGCGCCGCCGGGCCGCGCATCAGCCATCGCCGGCAGCCTCAATATGATGGCGACTTTCGCCGGGGGGCTAGCCGGTTTCAGCATCGGCGGCTTGGTGGAGCAAAGTGGCTGGGGCGCCGCATTCGCCTTGTGGGGCATCATGCTGCTGTGCGCCTCCGCCTTGACCTGGCGCCACCGTTTCAAGGAAGACAATTAAACCGAAGCCGCCGCCGCATGACCGATTGAGGCGACATTTGAAGACATCGCTGAGCAAAGAGCAGAACCGGATGGTCGGCGTCTTGCTGGCCACCTATGCCTTGTATTATCTCGGGCGGGTGAACATCAGCCTGGTTTTGCCGGCGCTCGCGCTTGATCTGGGCGTCAGCCGCGCCGAGGTCGGGGCGCTGGGCACGATCTTCTTCTGGGTTTACGGCATCTTTCATTTTATCAGCGGCGAAATCGGCAGCCACATCAGCCCGTTTCGCCTGGTAAGCCTTGGCTTGCTCGCCAGCGCCATCGTGAATCTGGTCTTCGCCTTCCAATCATCACTGTTCATTATGCTTATTCTGTGGGGGCTCAACGGCGTAGCCCAGTCGGGCGGCTGGTCGCCCATGTTCCGCATCTTGGCTGAGCGGCTCGACCGCGCTCACCTCAAACGGGTATCAACCGTCATGCCATTCAGCTATGTCTTCGGCACGGCGCTAACCTGGCTGCTGATTGGGGCAGTGGCTACCGGCGACAATTGGCGGGTCGCCTTCTGGCTGCCTGGGCTCTTGCTGCTTATAGTGCTGGCATTTTGGCGTTCGGCAGGGATTGACGCGCCACCCTCGCGGTCGAGCGGCATTCGCCTTAGCGTCATCATCGCCGAGGCGCGCGAAATCGCCTTTGTCATGTTGGCGGCCGCCCTGTCCGGCTTCGTCTTTAATGGCGCGATCATCTGGCTGCCGTCTTATATTCTCGATAGTGGCTTCATCGCCGAAAATATGGTGGGCGCGGTCGCGGCGCTGACGCAAGGGCTCGCCATCGTTGGTCTGTTTCTGGCGCGTTACCTGGCGCTGCGCAGCAACCAGGTCTTCATCACTGCCCTTATCTTGTTCGTCGCCGCGGCACTTGCCTTTCTGCTGCTAGCCATAACGAGCGGCGTCTGGGCAATCGCGGTGGTCGCCTTTGCCTTGTTGGTATTGAATGGCGCCTTCGGCTTGACGGTAAGTTCGATGCCCTTGCTGCTGGCGCCGCTCGGGCGCGCCTCATCGACGACCGGCGCCGTCAATATGATGTCGACCTTTTTTGGTGGCATGGCTGGTTTCAGCATTGGCGGCTTGGTAGAACTCAACGGCTGGAGCGCGGTATTCGGTTTGTGGGGCAGCCTGCTGCTGCTAACTTCCGCGGTGATTTGGCGCCATCGTCATCAGGAATACAAGCGGGACGGCGCCAATTGATTGCCGCAAACAGGCGATGTATTGTAATCTCTGCCCTTGAATCGACGCCGGCTCGTCAATATTAGGAGAATTCATGAGCGAGAACGCGCCGCTGGCTGGCATCAAAGTGGTGGACCAGACGCAAGCCCTGGCCGGCCCTTACACGACGATGATTCTGGGCGATCTCGGTGCCGATGTCATCAAGATTGAGAAGCCCGGCAGCGGCGACAACTCGCGTCAATGGGCGCCGCCTTTCATCGGCGACCAGAGCTGCTATTACCTGGCGGTCAACCGCAATAAACGCGGCATCGCCCTCAACATCAGCGCCGACCGGGGCCGCGAATTCCTGCATAAGCTGGTGAGCGACGCCGACATATTCCTCAGCAATCTGCGAACAACCGAAGCGCTGCAGCGTCACGGAATCGACTACGAAACACTAAGCGCCATCAATCCGCGATTGGTCTACGTCTCAATCAGCGGCTACGGGCGCAGCGGACCAAGAGCGGGGCAGCCGGGTTATGATCTGGTGTCGCAGGCGGAATCGGGCACCGTGGCGCTGACAGGCGAAGTCGATGGCGCGCCCATGCGTTTCCCCACGCCCATCGCCGATATGGCCTGTGGCTTGTTCAGCGTCATCGGGATCTTGGCGGCGCTGCGAACCCGCGATCAAAGTGGAGTCGGGCAATTCATCGATATGTCACTGCAAGAGGGGCAGCTGACTTGGCTGGCCAATCTCGCGGGCGAGTATTTCGCCCAAGGCAATGATCCGCCGCGGCGGGGCAATCGACATCCGCAGGTTGTACCCTATGAGGCGGTGCAAGCGAGCGATGGCGACTGGTTTATGCTGGGCGTCGCCTCAGACAATGTTTGGGGTGCCTTCTGCCGGCAGGTCAACCGAGAAGACTTGGCAGCGGAGGCCCGCTTCGCCACCAATGCCGACCGCATCGCCAATTACGACGCGCTGCTCCCCATCGTCCGAAACATCATAAGCGGCAAACCCTGCGACACATGGCTGACGGAGCTGCGCGCGGCCGGCGTTCCTTGCGGGCGCATCAACACAGTGGCGGAAGCGCTGGCTGACCCACAGCTGATTGAGCGCGGCTTCATCATCGAGCTGGAGCACCCGGCGCTCGGGCTGATAAAATCGCTGGCGACGCCCGTTCATCTGGCGGATACCCCGCTGGTTTATCGCCGCCATCCACCCCGCCTGGGCGAGCATAGCGACGAAGTAGCCGCCGAGCTGGGCTACAGCCGGGCTGAAATCGCGCAGCTGCGGGCGGGCGGCGCGCTGGCATAAGCTGGCTGATGCCAGCGGGCACCATGCATTTCACAAGCTCTTAGGTATAATAGACAAATCGCGACTATTTGAGAGATGCGCAGCCCAAGCCTGCCCCCGCCTAAGCGGAATGCAAACGTGAAAGGATGCCCGAATGGCATTAAGCACGTCAGCCGATAAGCCAAAACGCCAGCCCCTGGTTAATGCGCGTTTTGTAGAATTCTTGACCAAGAGCTGGTCTTATCTTTTCTTGCTGGCTTTAGTTGTTTTCTTCTCCGTGACCGGCACGGGCTTCTTTTCCGTTCGGAATTTTTCTTCTATTTTGACCACCAGCACCTTAATCATGCTGATGGCAATCGGGCAGACCTACGTTGTCATCACCGCCGGCATCGATCTATCCATCGGCTGGACCGTGGGCTTGTCGTCAGTCACGACCGCTCGCGTCATGCGTGACCTGGCGGCCGGCGGCGCCGATATCGAATACGCGATGCTCGCTGGCGTTTTCGCTGGCTTGCTGGTCGCCCTGGTACCGGGCTTGGTCAACGGCTTGCTGGTGGCGCGGGTGAAGGTGCCGCCCTTCATCGCCACGCTCGGCATGTTTGGCATTGTGCGCGGCGCCGCCTTCCTGCTCACCGATGGGCAGCAAGTCGTGAGCGGCTTATCGGCCGAATTGCGCGGAGCGTTGCGGAGCATCGGCAATGGCAGCCTGCTCTACCACATCCCCGATTATGGATTCGTCTGGTTCCGGCAGCCGCCCGATCTTGAGCCAACCCAGATTCGGCAAGTTTCGCAGCTGCTGCCATATCCGGTGCTGATCACGGCACTGGTCGTCATCGTCTTCGCCTTCATCCTGGCGCGCACTAAATTCGGCCGCCACACCTATGTCATCGGCGGCAGCGAAGAAGCGGCGCGGCGCGCCGGCATCAATGTGGACCGCCACTTGATTACCATCTATGTAATCTGTGGCTTCACCGCGGGCATCGCCGGCGTATTGCATCTCTTCCGCTTCACAGCCGGCGCGCCACAAGCAGGCGAAGCAGCGCTCTTATCTTCGGTAGCCGCGGTCGTCATCGGCGGCACCAATCTCTTCGGGGGCGAAGGCGATATCATGGGCGCGGTTGTCGGCTCGCTGATCATCGCCGTTTTGCAGACCGGGCTCGTCATCCTCAATATCGAATCCATCTGGCAATTCATCGTCGTTGGCGTCGTCATCATCATCGCCGTGCTGGTTAATCAACTGCAGTCGGCGCTGGAAAGGCTGCAATCCAATGTCTGAGGCGATTCTCACCGCAAGGGGCGTCAGCAAGCATTTCGGTGGCTTGACCGCGGTCGACAATGTCGATTTCGAAGTCAATCCGGGCGAAGTCGTCGCCCTCTTGGGTGATAATGGCGCCGGCAAATCGACCTTAATCAAGTGCATCTCTGGTGTTTACCGCCCCGATAGCGGCGCCGTCACCTTCAATGGTGCCGATATCACCCACGAGCCGCCGGCCGATATTCGCAGCCGAGGCATCGAAACCATCTACCAAGACCTCGCATTAGCCGAGAACCTAGATGTCGGCGCCAATGTCTTCCTCGGCAAGGAAGTGACCCGCCGGCTCTTCGGGCTGCTGCCGGTGACCGACGACCGCTACATGCGGCAGGAAGCCGCAGGCGTTCTCGACGAGCTGGACATTCACATCCCTTCGCTCACGCAGAAGCTGGTCAATCTCTCCGGCGGGCAGCGGCAGGCGGTCGCCATCGCCCGCGCCATGTATTGGAACGCGCAACTGGTGATCATGGATGAGCCAACCGCCGCGCTCGGCGTGCCGGAGCAGCGAAAAGTGCTCGCTCTGATTCGCTCCCTGCGCGAGGGGAATATCCCAGTTATCCTGATCAGCCACACCATGCACGATGTGATGGCGGTCGCCGACCGTATGGTCATCATGCGCCGCGGGCGGGTGGCCGCCAATATCCTGCGCGCCGATGCCACCGAAGAGATCATCGTTCGCCACATCGTCGGCAGCGCTGAAAACGGCGAAAACGCGGTGATGATTTGAGTGTAAAAGCTGCCGGCTCCCTCCTTGCGCGCCCCCGGATGCAGGGCGATGCTGGGATCGCCCAATCGCCACAATCGAAGAAACTTGCCAACAAAGGAAAACCATGCCCATTCAACTGACGCCCGGCCGTTATCGCGGCTTGAAATCGACCAGCCTCGCCGAGGGCGATGTCTTCGGCATCATCGCCTTCGATCAGCGCGGCAGCTACCGAAAAATGATGCCGCCCGCCGCCAGCTACGAAACGCTGGCGCAGGTCAAAAGCGAGATTATCGGTGCCCTCTCGCGCGACGCCAGCGCCATTCTCACCGACCCGAGCTATGGCCTCAACGCCGCCATGCGAATGAGCCCAAAAGCGGGCTTGCTGCTGGCGCTAGAGAAGAGCGGATACAGCGGCGATGCGAGCTTCCGCAAAACCGAACTCATCCCAAGTTGGACGCCAGAAAAGATCCGCAAAACTGGCGCCAGCGCAGTCAAGTTTATGGTGTATTATCACCCCGACAGCGGCGCGCTCGCCGACGAGCTGGAAAGCCTCACTCGCCGCGTCGTGGCCGACTGCCATCAATGGGATCTGCCCGTCTTCCTCGAGCCGATGTCCTACAGCCTGGACGCCAGCATTTCCAAAGACAGCGCGGAATTCGCCGCCGAGCGCCCATCAATCGTGATCGAGACCGCCCGCCGCCTCTCGGGCACTGGCGCCGATGTGCTGAAGCTGGAGTTCCCCCATGATATCAAGTTCAACCAAGATAGGGCACAGTGGCAAAGCGCCTGCGCGGCGCTCAGCGAGGCTTCAACGGCGCCCTGGGTGCTGCTAAGCGCCGGCGTCGATTTTGAGCAGTTCAAACCACAGGCGCAGATCGCCTGCGAGCATGGCGCCAGCGGCTTCCTCGCGGGACGCGCCATCTGGAAAGAAGCGGCGGCGATGTCCCCCGTCGATCGCGCCGATTTTCTGCAGAACACTGCGCGGGATCGCCTGCGTCAGCTGCTGGATATCGCCAGCGCCGCCGCCCGCCCCTGGAGCGACTTTTACAGCGCGCCGCGGTCCACAGAATTCTGGTACGAAACCTATGCCTGAGCTCCCCACAGAACTCGCTGGCTCCGCCCGTAGAAAATCTTCTCGCACCGAGTTCCAAGTTATCCAGAAACAGGAATTTGGCTAACCTAGATGTAAGGCTTGTCCGGTACTTTAGGATTCGCGATCGCCCTTTGGTTTACCCCCCTCGGTCCCCCCATTGCAATGGGGGGATGACCACTGATTTGTCGTGATTATCGCTAATGTGAACTTGGATTCAAGCAGAATTGGCATATTTTATAGAGTTTGCAATATCCTAGCTCCCCTTCCCTAGCTTGCTGGGGCAAGGGGCCGGGGGATGGGGTATGTAGTGGTCCTACTTTATTGGACACAAAATCTCAGAAACTTTGAGGGAGTTGCGCTGTAGCCATTGTGCCTCAAATTCTGCCGGTGTCTGGTAGCCTAAGGCGCTGTGAACGCGCTGTGTAGGATAGACCACCTCGATGAAGCGCCCAAGTTGCTCGCGTGCTTCAGCCATGCTTTGGTAATCGCTTGGGTACACTTCCTCCTCCTTAATGGTGCGGATCACCCTTTCGGCATAGCCGTTCTCGCTCGGCTCGCCAGCAGCGGTCATGCTGATCTGCGTACCGGCATCCTGCAAGCGCTTGACATACTCTTTGGCGGCGTATTGGCGCCCCTGGTCGGAGTGATGAATGTCTGGCGCCGGTTGCTGCTGCAAGGCTTTATGCAGCGCCGCCAGCGTCAAGTCCTTCCCCGATGACCAACTCAGATGCCAGCCCCGTATCGCCCGCGTGAACCGGTCCATAACGATAGCCAGATAGATGAAATCCGAATGCAGCCGCAGGTAGGTGATATCGGCGACCCAGACCTGGTTCGGACGCGCGACCGGCAGACCTTTGAGGAGATTCGGGAAAGGCTGATAAGCCTGTCGGCTGTCCCTGCCCCGGCCCCGGCGCTGCTTCGGCTTGATGGTCAAGCCCAGCTCTCGCATCAGCCGCCGCGCCAGCGGACGCCCCAAGCCCATCTTATAAGGCGCGCGCCTCAACTCCGCCGCGACACGCCGGCTGCCATAGGCGGGATGGCGTCCGGCAACTTCCACTATCGCCTCGCGCAAGCGCTGCTGGTCGCGCAGTTTGCTTTGATGATAGTAGCTGCTGCGCGCCAAGCCGAGAACGGCGCAGCAGGTCGATACCGGATACTGCTGGCTGAGCATCTGCGCTAGCTCCCGCTTTCGGGCGGTAGGGATTTCACATAATGCGAGGCTTTTTTTGCAATTTCCAGTTGCATCGTCAGCTTCCCCACGATGCGCTCCAGCTCAGCCACCTTGTCGGCTCGGCGCTTCTGCTCAGCGGCTTGCCCATAGGCGAATGCCTGCTTGGCACCTGTCAGAAAGTCGTCTTTCCAGCGGTAAAGCAGGCTGTCCTTAATCTGATACTCCCGACTGGCTTGCGCCACGGATTTCTCGCCTCGAAGGATTTCCAGCACGATCCTGACCTTTGTTTCCGGTGTGTATTTGCGATATTTCCCCATGTGCCTGTCTCCGTCACTGTGCATCTAGTATACTCTCTTTGCTAGGTGTCCAGTTTTTCGAGACCACTACATATCATCCACCAAAATAGAGAGGAAAACATTATGACTTCGCTGAACAAGAACGGAACAATCGCCCCGTCCCGCCGCGATGTTTTAAAGATATTCGCAGCCGGCATGACCAGCGCCGTCGGCACCATTGCGCTTGACCGCGCAGCACAGATGAACATTGCCCGCGCCAGCGAGGGAACGCTGCGCATCGCCTGGTTGACGCCAGCCCAGCTTGACCCGCGCTCTGTCTCCGGCATGAGCGAAGTCGCTATTCTAAACGCCCTATACGACTACCTGTTTGAAACCGATGCCAGTTCGAATCTGGTGCCGGCTCTGGCTGCATCCTATGAGCGGAGTGATGATGGCGCGCGCTACACGCTTCAACTGGTGGAGAACGCTGTTTTTCATGACGGCAGCCCGCTAACCGCCAAAGATGTCCTGTGGACCATTCAGTGGCAGTTCGACCATGGCGGAACGATTGCCGATTTGCTGGCGGGGATCGATTCCTTCGAGGCTGCTGGCGATCATACCGTGATATTCAATCTCAAAGCGCCCGACCCCGATTTCCTCTTTCGCTTGACCGAGTACAAAGTCGTGATGCTCAAAGCAGGGGCAGAGAATACTGGCATTGAATTCAACGGCACTGGTCCCTTCATCTTGGACGAGATGATCCCGGGCGACCGCGCGGTGATGAAAGCCAATCCCAATTATTGGCGGGGCGCGCCAAGCATCGAGACGTTGGAGTTTCTCTTCTTCGATGACCAGCAAGCCGCCCTCGCCGCGGTGCAAGGCGGTATCGCCGATGGCATCCTGCGCCTCGATAACTTCAGCTTTCTCAACTTCAGCGGGGACGCGCGGTTCAACACAATAGACCTGCCCACCAACGCCCATCACCTGACGCGCATCCGCGCCGACCGTCCGCCAGGAAATGATATACGGGTGCGGCAAGCCTTCAAGCTGGCGACTGATCGGCAAGCGGTCTGGGAGCGGGTGCAGCTGGGCTTCGGCGCGGTTGGTAAAGATTCACCTATCGGTCCCTCCTTCGCCCAGTATTTCCTCACTGATGCCGAAGTCCCGCCGCGTGATGCCGCCGCCGCCGCCGCTTTGCTGGCAGAAGCCGGTTATCCCGACGGGCTGGATATGACCCTGCATGTGCCTAACAGTGGCGCCATGCCAGATTTCGCCCAGGCGCTGGCGGCGCAATGGCAGGAAGCCGGCATCCGCTGCGAGATCCAACTGGAAGAAGAAAACGAGTACTGGGTGCAAAAGTGGCTCGAAGTCGATCTGGGCGTGACCTGGTGGGGCGATCGCGTCTCGCCGCAGATTTACCTCGACCTCGCCTATCGATCCGACGCAACCTGGAACGAATCGCACTGGCAGGATGAGCGCCTGGACGAGCTAATTGATTTCACCCGCTCCGCCCTCGATCAAGACGAGCGGACGGCCGCCTTCAAAGAAATCCAGCGGATGTTCCTCGACGAAGGACCGATCATCGTGCCCTATTTCTACGCCTCTTTCATGGTTATGGCGAGCCATGTCTCGGGCTTGGAGTTGCATCCCTTCGCGGGGCGCACGCACTTCCATACTGCCCTGCTTAGCTAAGCCGCCTTGATGGAGACGAAGCGGGGCAGTGGTGAATTTCGAGAATATGCAGGCCGAGATTCTGTATATAGCTAACCTAGATGTAGGGGCGACACTTGTGTCGCCCACAGTTGCAGAAGCAGATTTTGGACGATCCAAGGATCGCCCCTACGACTCAGCACAAGTAAGCCGTATATCATTAATTCACCACTCCCCCAAAACGGAGGGAGTTGCGATTTTGGTGGATATAGGAGTGCCGCTCCGACTCAGGATTTGCTAGCAATACTCCCCTCCCTGATTCATCGGGGAGGGGCTGGGGGTGGGGTTTAAAATGGACATATCCAAAAAATTAGACACTCCCCAAAACGGAAGCCAATTGTCAAGCGCGCGCAAGCTGTGCGATAATACGGGGCAGCTTCCAGCAGACGATCGTGAAATGATCGGTCCTTCCGACGCCGCCGGGCTGGAGTTTTGCCATCAATCACGAAGGAGTAGCACATGGTGACGAACAAGACAGCAGCCCCCGCAAATGAACTGTCCCGCCGCGAATTTCTGAATGTCTTTGCCGCTGGCAGCGCCGCTGCTGTTGGCACGGTTGCGCTCTCGCGGCTGAGCGGCGTCGCCAGCGCGCAGGATAGCACTACCCTGCGATTTGCCTGGCTGACACCGGCGATTTTAGACCCGCGAAATGCAGCCGGCGACAGCGAAATCGCCCTCTTGAACGCCGTCTACGATTATCTGATTGAGACCGACGCGGAGTCTAATCTCGTGCCGCGCCTGGCTTCGTCTTGGCAGGTCAGCGACGATGGCTTGCGCTATACCCTCCAGCTTCAGGAAAATGCGACCTGGCATGACGGCAGCCCGGTAAGCGCCGATGACGTGCTTTGGACGATCAACTGGCAGCGGGAAGCCGAGCTTAGCGTCGCCAATCTCCTTAGCACTGTGGAATCCGTCGAAGCGGTGGACAGCCACACAATCGCCCTCAACTTGAGCGCGCCAAACCCGGATTTCCTCTACAACCTCACTGACAATAAACTTGTCATTCTAAAAGCCGATGCCGAGAATATCGGCGTCGAGTTTAACGGCTCCGGCCCATTCATATTGGAGGAGATGATCGCGGGGGATCGCGCCATTCTGCGCGCCAACCCAGCCTACTGGCGCGGCGCCCCCAGTATCGATCGCCTCGAGTTCATCTACTTCACGGACCAGCAGGCTGGCATCGCCGCCGTGCAGGGCGGCAGCGTGGATGGCATTTCGCGCTTGGATAATTCCAGCTTCCTCAGCTTCACCAGCGATATCAATTTCAACACCACCGATATCGCCACCAGCGGGCACCACTTGGCGCGGCTGCGCGCCGACCGTGAACCTGGCTCCGATGCGCGCGTACGAAAAGCATTCAAACTGGCAACCGACCGCGAGGCAATTTGGGAGCGGGTACAGCTTGGCTTTGGCGCAGTTGGCAAAGATTCGCCCATAGGACCAGCCTTCGGAAAATACTTCCTGGCTGAGGCTGACGTGCCCGCGCGTGACCCGGCCGCGGCGGCGGCGCTGCTGGCTGAAGCCGGTTATCCCGATGGCTTGGATATGACCTTGCACCTGCCCAACAGCGGCAACTTCCCGGATCTGGCGCAGATACTGGCCGCCCAATGGGAAGAAGCTGGCATCCGCGTCGAGGTCCAGTTGGAAGAAGAGAATGTCTACTGGGCTGATCTCTGGATGGATGTCGATCTCGGCATCACCGGTTGGGGACCTCGTCCCGTGCCTCAGCTTTATCTCGATTTCGCCTATCATTCCGAGGGCACTTGGAACGAGTCTCACTACAGCAACCCGCGCGTCGATGAGCTGATTGAAATCGGCCGCTCTTCACTCGATCAAGCTGAGCGCACAGCCGCATACAAGGAAATTCAGCAAATCCTGCTGGACGAAGGTCCCATCATCGTGCCTTACTTCTTCGCCGCCTTCATGGTGCTGGCGGGCAATATCGCCGGCGTGAGCTTGCATCCCTTTGCGGGCCGCACCAACTTCAACTCCGCCGTGGTGGCTTAGGAACAAGCCGCTCAGCCCTTGCCCCCTCCCCGCCATTTTCGTCGGCGCGCAGTGCCAGAGATTTGCCTAGCGCGCCCTAGCGCTGCGATAAAGCGGGAGGGGCAAGGGCACATGCGCTGGGCAATAAAATGACCGATGGCAGAACCCCAAGCGCAGGCGCGCTTAGCCGGCTGTTTGCCGCCAGCTTGCGGACGGCAAAGTCTCAGCTGCGGCATCCACAATCGGCGGTGGGCACGCTGCTGGTCGCCTTCTTTTTGATTCTGGCTTTATTTGGTCCCCAACTGGCGCCATACAGCAATCCAAACGACCAGAGCCACGATGTACGTCTGCCGCCGACGCTCGATCTTGGCGCGCTTCAAATGGGCGAGCATCCCTTCGGCACCGACAGGCTGGGGCGCGATGTTTACAGCCGCGTCATCCTTGGCGCCGGCAGCATCTTCCGCATTGCTGGGCTGGGAACGCTCATCAGCGTCATTTTCGGGTCAGCGCTGGGTTTATTCATGGGGTATCAGGGCGGCTGGGTCGATGAATTGATTGGGCGCTTCATCGACGCGCTGCTGGCGATACCGGCGCTCTTGCTGGCGCTGGTGTTGATTGGCATCATTCGAAACCTAGATTTCGAGGTCGGCAGTTGGCAGGCGGCGCTGGCAGACAATGTCATTCTGCTGGTGATTTCGGTGCTCTACATCCCGATCGTGGCGCGCGTCGCCCGCAGCACAACGCTCGATATAAAAACGCGCGAGTTTGTCGAAGCCGCCGAAATCCGCGGCGAAAACCAATTCTATATCATCTTTCGCGAGATCTTGCCGTCGGTAATTCCATCACTGGTTGTGGAGGCATCGCTGCGTTTTTCCTATGCCATTTTCCTGGTCGCGTCACTTGGGTTTCTTGGCTTTGGCGCCCGCCCGCCCTCGCCGGATTGGGGCTTGATGGTCAACGAAAACCGCGGCGGCTTTTACCAGCTCACGCCCTGGGCGCTTGAGTTCCCCGCGCTCGCCATCGCCATTCTGGTCATCGCTGTCAACTTGATGTCGGACGGCATCCGCCGCACCGTGCAGAAGGGCTCTTGAGCATGAGCGCATCTCAGCAAAACCTGCTGCACGTAGACAAGCTCACCATCAGCTACCAGGTGGAGAATCGGTGGATCCCGGCGGTGCGGGATTTCTGCCTGCAGCTTCAGCCCGGTCATATCGTCGGGCTAGTCGGCGAATCGGGCTCAGGCAAGTCGACCGTCGCCCTGGCGCTGATGCGCTATCTCAGCAGAAATGGGCGGGTGGAAGACGGCGGGACGCTGCGCTTCGACGGTGAAGATTTGCTGAGCAAATCGAATGACGAGATGCGCCGTCTTTGGGCGAAGCGCATCAAATTCGTGCCGCAAAACGCCGCCGCCGCGCTCAACCCGTCGATCAAAATCGGGCGACAAGTCACCGAAGCGCTCAAAGCGGCTGAGAGCCTCGACGGTCCTGAGGCGAAGGACCGCATGATGAGCATGTTCCACGATGTCAATCTGGTCGACCCGGAGCGGGTGGCGCAGCGCTACCCACATGAGTTGAGCGGCGGCATGCAGCAGCGCGTCACGATTGCCATGGCGCTCATCAGCAATCCCGAACTGCTAATCATGGACGAGCCGACTACCGGGCTGGATGTCACGACAGAAGCGGTCATCCTCGATCTGGTGCGCAATCTGATCACCGATCGCGATACCAGCGTGGTCTACATCACCCATAATCTTGGTGTTGTCGCGCAGCTCTGCGAACGGGTTGTGGTCTTGTACGCGGGCGAAATCATGGAAGAAGCGGCTGTGCTGGACTTGTTTCAGCAGCCGCGACATCCCTATACGCTGGGGCTAATCAGCAGCCTGCCAAAGCCCGGGCAGAGCAAACGCGCCACCCAGCTGCAATCGATTGCCGGCAATCCGCCCTCGTTGACGCGGAGGCCAAGCGGCTGCGTCTTCGCCGAGCGCTGCCCCTTTGTAATCGACATTTGCCGCCAGCAGAATCCGCCGCTGGAAGCAGTGGGGGATGGGCGCGCAGTTCGCTGCCATCGCTGGGCTGAGATTTCGACCCTCTCCCCCAGCCCCCAAGCCCTTCCCCCACAGGGCGGCCAGGGGATTAAAACACCCCTCCCAGTTCATGGCGCGGCGGGCGATGATAACGATAACACCCTGTTAAAGGTATCAAACCTGACCAAGCACTTCCCGGTAGAGCGCAGCCTGCGCGAAATCCTCGGGCGCTTTGAGCCATCGCCGATTCGCGCCGTCGATGGCCTCGACCTGCGGCTGCGCGCCGGGCAGACCCTGGGCCTCGTCGGCGAAAGCGGCAGCGGCAAGACGACGCTCGCGCGGCTTATCATCGGCTTGGAAGAGCGGAGCGGCGGAACGCTGGAATTGCTCGGCATAGATGTGCGAAATCGCGTCCGCGAGCGCAGCCACGATGTCCTCTCGAAGCTACAGATGGTATTCCAGAATCCACAGAACTCATTAAATCCCTACCTGTCCGTGCGCCAGGCGATTCGCCGCCCGCTGATTAAACTGCGCGGTTTCTCGGCGGTTGAAGCGGATGCCGAGGTGCTCTCCCTGCTGGAACGCGTCAACCTGCGCGCCGAATATGCCGAACGCTACCCCGACGAACTGAGCGGCGGGGAGAAGCAGCGGGTTGCGATCGCGCGCGCCTTCGCCTCCGAGCCCGATCTCATCATCTGCGATGAACCCGTATCAGCCTTGGATGTCTCCGTTCAGTCGGCTGTGCTCAACCTGCTGGCCGAATTGCAGCACGATCATGGCAGCGCCTATTTGTTCATTTCGCACAACTTGTCCGTCGTTGGTTACCTGGCTGATACCATCGCCGTCATGTATCTGGGGCAGCTCTTTGAAGTTGGCGCTGCGCGCGAGCTCTTTCAACCGCCCTACCACCCCTACACTGAGGCGCTGGTGTCGGCGATACCAGTGCCAGACCCGCTTCATGCGACCGAGCGGATCCTGCTAAGCGATGACTTGCCCAGCGCGCAGAACCTGCCCAGCGGCTGCCGCTTCCATACGCGCTGCCCACGCAAAATCGGCGACATCTGCGAAACCGACGAGCCGCCCTGGCGCCAAGGCAGCGCTGGCCATCAAATTCGCTGCCACATTCCGCTGGCAGATTTGCAGACCTCGCAAAGCGGCCTAGTCCCGCTGGACGAGGTGGGCTGAAATCATGATACAATTCCTGCGCCGCCGATTTCTGTTCTTCTTCTTCACTTATCTCATCAGCTCGCTGACGATCTTTTTCCTGCTGCGCATCTTGCCCGGCGATCCGGCGCGCGTCATCGCTGGCGGGCGGGAAGCCAGCAAGGAGCAAGTCGCTGAAATACGGGAAGAGCTGGGCTTAAACGCCTCGCTCCCACAACAGTATCTGTCCTGGGCCGCGGATTTCCTTCGCGGCGAATGGGGCGACACCATCGCCTTCCGCGGGGCGGATAATCGAGACTTGATCACGGAGCGCAGCATCAATTCAGCGCGGCTCACCGCTGTCGCTCTGCTGCTGTCGGTGCCGCTTTCGCTGGCCCTGGGCGTTATCGCGGGCTTGTTTGAAAACAAATTGCCAGACATTCTCATCTCGCTGCTGACGCTCTCCGTCGTCAGCTTGCCTGAATTCGTCACTGGCTTGTTCTTAATCAATATCGTTGCGCTGCGCTGGGGCCGCAGTGAGCTGGCGCAATCGCTCGGCTGGTGGTTCCCTT